>CAZMCK010000004.1:0-106895 GCA_964565075.1 uncultured Dehalococcoidaceae bacterium | reverse complement strand
CTCGATGCTCAGCGAGGCGAGGCGCGCGTCGATCGCGTCGGGCATGTTGTAGCTGTAGACCCGCTCGTCGTTCGCGTCGGCGACGTACATCACCGCGCCGTCCGACCAGATGCCGCGAGGGCTGTTGTTGCCCACGCGGCCCGGCTCCGCGAAGTCCTCCCCGCTCACCCGCTCGAGGGCGAGTTCCTCGTCGGTCTCGTCGGTCTCTTCGGACCCGGGGGCCTGTGGCAGGTGGTAGGCGAGGAGCTGCTTCGCGCCGTGGTCGGCGACCCAGACCGTGACGCCGTCCGACCAGATGCCGTGAGGCTGGCCGTTCGACGCGTGGAGGGCGTACTCGGCGAGCAATTCGCCGCTCTCGAGGTCGTAGGCGAAGAGCGCGTTACGGCGGTCGTCGAGCACCCACATCGTCGCCCCGTCGGACCAGATGCCGCGCGCGTCCGCGTTTCGGTTCGCGAGCACGATCTCGCGCTCCTCGACGCGCTCGCCGCTCTCGAGGTCGTAGGCGAAGAGGCGCTCCTGGCCGCTGTCCGAGACCCAGATAGTGGTCGTGTCCGACCAGGCGCCGCGCGGCGCGCGGTTCGTCTCGTGCAGCTCGAACTCACGGCCCTCGAGGCGCTCCCCCGTCGCGAGGTCGTAGACGTAGATGGCGTCGCCGGCGCCCTCGGCATTGTCGAGCAGCCAGAGGGTCGTGCCGTTGGACCAGGCGCCGGTCGGCGCGGCATTGTCCCCGTCCAGTTCGTTGATGTCGTGCTCGACGGTCCACTCGAAGTCGACGCTGCTGGGCTGCGGGCCGGGCGCGGGGCCACCGCCGGGGATGCCAATCGGCGCGCCGCCGCCGAAGAAGATGGGCTGCGGGGGCGTCGTCGGGCCCTCCGTGACGGTGATTGTTATGTCGATAGAGTCGGAGCCGCCGGCCGGGTCGCGGGCAGTCACCGTGAGCAGGTACTCGGGCTGCGCGGCCCTGTCGAACACGGCATCGGCCGCCACGAGGATCTGGCCGGTGTGCTCTTCGATCTCGAAGTCGTCCGCGCCCGCTCCGCTGAGCGAGTAGGAGAGGGTCAGCGGCTCGTGGTCCACATCGGCGGCGGTGAAGGGCGCGCCGACGGGGTCGCCTTCCCGTGCGGTCTCGCCGATCTCACGCCCGGTCGGCTGATCCTCGAACCGCGGCGGGTCGTTCACGGACTGCACGGTGACGTACACAGTCGCGCCGACGGGCGCGTTCGCGCCGTCCGAGACCGTGTAGGTGAAGCTGTGCAGGCCGTGCTCGTTGGCGTTCGGGGTGTAGGTGAAGGTGCTATCGGGCTCGAGTGTCGGGACGCCCTGCCGCGGGTCGGCCCGCCGCAGGGCGACCGTCAGGGGCGCGCCTTCGGGGTCGCTGTCGTTGCGGAGCACGTCGACGGTGACGGGGGTGTCCTCGGGGGTGGTGAGACGGTCGTCGCTCGCCACGGGAGGCTCGTTGACGTCGTTGACCTCGATGGTGACGGTCGTGCTGTCACTCTCGTCCGAAGGGTCGGTGGCCGTGACGACGACCGTGTGCGAGTCGTCCGCCTCCCGGTCGAGCATGCCGCCCGGGCCGACGCGGATCTGTCCGGTGGAGCCCTCGATGGTGAACCGGGCTGCGTCTGGTCCGGACAGCGTGTAGGTCAGCACGTCACCGTCGTCGTCCGTGGCCTGGACCCTCGCGCCGACGGGGGCGCGCTCGGCCGCGTTCTCGTCGACGGAGCGGTCCATCGTGGGGCTGTCGAACTCCGGAGCGCTGTTGGCGACCGGCGCTGCCTGCACGGGGCGGTCGGAGACCCTCTGCGCGCGCTTACCCGAGTCGTGGCCGTCGGTGTAGTCGACGGTCACGCGCAGGGAGCGCCCGATGTCGTCATCGGCCGGCGTGTAGGACGCGCTCGTGGCGGCGCTGATCGGCGTCCACGTCGCCCCGTCGCGGCGCTCCCACGTCCACGACTCGCCGGTGATGCCGCCGTCAAGGTCGGTGAGGGTCGCCTCGAGCTGCGTGCCGGCCTGGGGCTGCCCGGAGGAGAGCGTGAGCGTGCCCTCCTCGTCGACGTTCCGGACGCGCACGGTCACGGGGTGGCGCGAGGTGTGGTCCGCGTCGGCGGCCTCGATCGTCAGGGAGTACGTCGCCTGGTCCTCGAAGTCGGGCGGCGCAGCGAAGGCGAGCACCCCGCCGGTGAACGTGAACTCGTCGGCCTGGGCGCCGGTGAGCGTCGTGACGACCGTCCCACCGTCGGGGTCCGTCGCGCTGTAGGTGCCGAGGGCCCCCGTGGCGTTCTCGTCGATCTCGACGCTGCCGGGCCCCGTGATGACCGGTGGTTCGGGCACGTTCGTGACCGTGACGACCACGTCGAAGGCGCCGTTATGGCTGCCGTCTGTCGCGTTCAGGGTGACGTTGTAGACGTTGTCGCGGTTGGCATCGGCGGGGTCGTCGTAGTCCGGCACGTCAACGAGTGTCAGCCCGCCCGTGGTCTCGTCGAATGCGAAGTCGAGGGCGTCCGGCCCGGAGAGCGGCTCCCAGGTCGCCGGCTGCCCCTCCGGGTCGGCCATGGTGTAGGTCCCGACGAAGTCCGTGGCGTTCTCCTCGATGGTGACGTGGCCCGGACCGCTGATCTCGGGCGCCTCGTCGACGTCCGTTGGCCGGACGACCACATCGAGTCTCCCGACGAGGAAGGAGTCGCTGGCGAGGATCTCGACCTCGTAGACGTCATCGCTGTTGGCGTCGCCGCTGTCCTCGTAGTCGGGTCGCTGCTTGAAGCGGAGTTCGCCCGAGTTCTCGTCAACGGTGAACAGTCCGCCGTCGTCGCCACCGATGCCGAAGGTGATTGCACGGACCGGCTCTTCCGGGTCGCTGGCCTGGTAGGTGGCGACGGCGCCCTGGCCGTCCTCGGGGAACTCGATGTCAGTGGGGCCGGTGACGATCGGGGGTTCGTCGATGTCCTGGACGATGATCCGTACGTTGCGCTGACCGGTGAGATTGCTGTCGGATCCCTGGACCGTCAGCTCGTACACGTTGTCGGCGTTGGCGTCCCCCGGCTCGTCGTAGTCCGGCCGAGCCTTGAATCTGAGTTCACCGTCTTCAATGCGAACACCCAGCCCGTCACCGTCGTCTCCAAGGGTGAAGGCGTCACGGTCGGCCCCCCCGAGTGAGTACTCCACGGGGTCATCCTCGACGTCCGTGCCCTGGTACTCCGCCACCACGCCCTCGAAGTTCTCGAAGATGGTGACCTCGGCGGGGCCGCTGATGGTCGGGGCGTCGTTCTCGTCCAGGACGTTGATGGTCACGGTGATGCTGTCGTCGACCTCGTCGTTGCTACCGCCTTGCAGGTTCTTCCGGTCGGTGACGCTGACCTCGACCGTGTAGGTGTCGGTTGTCTCGTAGTCGAGGGCGCCGTGCAGCTGCAGCTGCGCGGTCAGTTCGTCGATGCGGAAGAGGCCGCCCGAGGGCACGCTGTAGTAGAGAGCGTCACCATCGGGGTCCACCGCGAGCACGGGCGCTCCGACCGCCGCGGGACTCGACGCGTGCTCGCCTATCTCGCGCATGCCCGTCTCGCTGGCGGGGAACGCGGGCTTGAGGTTCGCCGGCTCCGGCTCGGCGGTGACGGTCGCCGGATCGCCCTCGCCCGCGCCGTTGACCGCTCGCACCTGCACGTCGTAGCGGGTGTTGTTGGCGAGACCGCTGATGGAGAAGCGTCGGTCGCCGCCGCCACTGCGCCACGCGGTCTGCCACGCGGTCCAGCTATCCGCGTCGGCGACACTGCGGCGGATGTCGTAGCGCAGGATGTCTGAGCCGCCGTCGGCGGTCGGCGGATCCCAGGTGATGACGAGTCCACTGGTCCGGGCGGTGGCGGCAAGGTTTGTGGGCGCGCCGGGAACCACGGGCACGCTGCCGACGAAGGTTGGCGACCATGGACCGGCGCCGCCGTCGTTGTTGGCCCGGACCTGGATGTCGTAGCGGACGCCGAGGGTCAAGGCTGTCAGGTCGTGGGAGAGGGCGCCCGAGGTCTGGGCGTCCGTGACGACCGTCCAGTTGGCGTCGGCCTTGTCCGCGGCGTCGCTGCGGATGTAGCGCACGTCGTAGGAGGTGATCGCGGAGGTGCCGGCCTCACTCGGAGCGCTCCACGTGACCACCACTGAGTCGGCATCCGACGTCCCCGAGGGCACCGGGGGCGCCCCCGGCTTCACGCCGTGGCCGTAGAACTTGATGCTGAAGTCCTTGAATGTCCCCCCGTGCCCGCTGATCTCATCGGTGATGTGCAGCTTCCAGGTACCGACCGGGCTCTCACCCAGGTGTTTCGCCGAGCCGAGGCGGAACGCCCCGTTCCAGCGGTAGGGGTTGCCACGGGAGTTGCGTATTCTCGCGGAGTGCGTCAGCAGCGATGTGGCGCCCGTGGGTGATTCGAGCTCGATCTTCAGGTCGCGGAAGCTCGCGTGATCGATGTCCACGGTGATCTCCACGAACTCGATGAAGTCGATGCCGCTCTGGGAGACGGTCACGGAGCGCGTGTACGGGGTGTCCACAGCCGTCGAGACCAGTATCGGGCCCGTCCATTGCACTTCTTGTGTGCGCAGCGTCGGCAGGTTGGTCCAGTCGGCGGCGAGCTCGACCGCCGCGCCGGCGTCGACCACGCCGAAGCCGTACTTGTGGTTGAAGGAGTAGACCTCCGAGACGGAGCCATGCTGCCCGGCGCCGTCCTCCCAGTCGCTGTCGGATGCATCGGTCTTGCGTGCCGAGCCGGCCAGGATCAGCTTCACGTCGCGCCACGTCAGCAGGGGGTTGGCCGACCGGACCAGCGCCACCACGCCGGACACGATCGGCGCCGCCGCGGAGGTGCCACCGAACTCGCCCCAGTACAGCCCGGGCATGAAGTCGGAGCCGTCGCCGTAGGGCGCGACGAGGGCGAGAGACTTGGTGGTCGTGATGAACACACCATCTCCGTGGGACGGGGCGCACACCCACAGGTTGGCGCCCGGCTCGGAGTAGCTGCTCTTCGCGCCGGCATGGTCGACGGCGCAGACGGCCGTGACGCCGTAGAAGTTCGTGTAGCCGTCGAGGTTGGCGTTGTCCCGGCGGTCTCCGCCGTTGCCGGCCGCCCAGACGTATGAGGTGCCCCGGCCACCGTCCCCCTGCCTCAGCCCTGTCTCGATCGCCGCCATCCAGAGAGCCGGGGCGGCGTGCGGCAGGCCATCGTCGCCGAAGCCCCAGCTGTTGGACGACACATGAGTGCTCGCGCGGTGGCGGGTCATCGCATCCACCAGGTCGCGGAGCTCCGCATCGCCGTCCGACAGCCAGTCGACGAAGTTGTAGCTGTAGATCGTGGCGCCGGGCGCAACGCCCCGGACACCGATCTCGTTGTGCTCGGCGGCGATCAGCCCTGCAACAGCCGTTCCGTGATTCACCCAGAAGAGATCAAAGACGTCGCCCGACCCGCCGATTCCTTCCTGGGACCAGTAGTTGTAGTTGCGGCCGGTGTTGACGTTGTCCTTCAGGTCTTCGTGGTCGAAGTACAGGCCGTCGTCCACGATCGCGATGTTCACGCCCTCGCCGGTGTTGCCGTCCTCCCACACCTCCACGACGTTGATGTCCTCGCCTGTTCCGCCGCCGAACTGGCCCGTGTTGTCGAGGTGCCACTGGCAGCCGTAGAACTCGTCAACGGTGTCGTCCGTGGTCAGGTCCATGCACTGCTGCGTGAACGCGGTGTACTCATCCTCCGGGAGGACGAATGTACCTGCGCGCGAAGTAGTCCCACTCCATGTGCGGGATCGTCAGGACGTCCAGCGTGGAACCCTCGTCGTCGTACACCGTGATACGCGCGGCCATGGGGTCGTCGACGAGCGTCGCGGCCGCCAGCGAGATGTAGCCATCCTCGGCGGCAGTGAAGCTGAAGTAGTCGGCGTCGGACGTGGAGGAGATGCGGCCGGGGGCGCCAGCGCCGAGCTCGATCGGCGTGGCGGTGCTCAGCGATGTCCCGGGGTTGGGCGCCTCACCCACCTTCATCCAGTAGGGGCCAACCCAGAACGGCCAGAGGCCCCTGACCTTGATGTAGTACGTGCCCGCGGCGCCGCTACCGCGCAGCATGAACCCGAGCGCATTCGACAGGCTGCCGACGGCGTGATGCTGGTACAGCTCACCGGCAAGGAAGAACTGGACGCTTGCCTGGAGCTCGTTGCCGCTGCTGTCGAGGAGCTCGGCGGCAGCGTACGTGTCACTGAAGCCCACGACGTAGAAGTCGGTCGCGGTGTCCAGCTCGAGCTTGTAGTAGTCCGCGTCGTGGCTGTTCGTATCCCCGGGCCGCCCGATCCGCCCCGCCGTCACCATGCCGAGGTGCGCGGCGGCGGCCGAGGGGAGACTGTTCCCCACGTCGTCGGGCACGAACGCGCCGTGAAGGTCGTACTCCCCCGTTGCGCCGTCGCCTCCCTTCACGGCGATGTAGTAGGTCCCAGCGTCAAGGCGGGCGCGCACCAGGAAGTTCCACGGCCTCTCCGGGAACCTGCCGTCGTCATTCGACTTCACGACCGTCCCGTCGCTCTCCTGCAGCTCGCCGAAGGTGTCGAGGTCGCCCGTGCTGTAGAGCACCAGCTCCGTCGTCTCGGACACCACGAAGCTGAAGAAGTCCTCGTCGGAGTCCGAGTCGATCCGTCCCGCCACGGAGGTGGTGGAATCGCCGAGCGGGATCGCCGCGGCCGTCGCGCGCGTGCTGCCGTAGTCGTCCGTGGCCTGTGCGGTCGAGGCCGACCAGTCGCCGTCACCCGCGCTGTTCACCGCGCGCACCTGCACGTCGTAGCTCGTGCTGTCTCGCAGGTCCGCAATGGAGTAGGAGAGCGCGCCGCTCGTCCAGGCGTCGTCGGTGACGGTCCAGTTGCCGTCCGCCTTGTCGGTGGCGTCGGTCTCGATGTAGCGGACGTCGTATGCCGTGACGGTCGCGCCGCCGTCGTTGTCGGGCGCGCTCCAGACGACGGTGAGGGAGTCCGCTCCCGCGGTGACCGAGATGCTGGTGGGGACGCCGGGGACGGTCACGGTCTGCGCGAGTGCCCGGCCTCCCGGGAGCAGGAGGCCGAGCGCGGCGCAGGCCGCGAGCAGGGCGCCCCACCTCATCTCAGGACGACCTGGGAGCGCCAGTTCGGGCTCGAAATGAGCACCCCCTCCTCGTCGGCCAGCTCGTTCGCGAGCTGGAGCGAGGGCAGACCCGGATCCGTCGAGATGAAGAAGGCGTTGGTGGCGAAGTCCTCCTCGTCGACACGGCCGGGGGCGATGCCGTTGGCGGCGAAGAACTCAGCAGTCCGGCTCTGATCCCACTCCGGATCGAGCACCACGAGCACCCCGCCGGGCAGCGTCATCAGTCGCCCGGAGTCGTCGCGGAAGACGGGGGAGCTGGACGTCGAGGCGCGCGACGGCGAGCGCCCGGAAGCGCCGTCCTCGTCCGAGGCCCTGGTGTCGTCGGGGGGCTGCAGCCAGACCTGCCGCGTGTGTTCGCCGTCCTGCCAGGTGTAGAGCTGCTCCCCCTCCGCAGGCGCCGGTGCGCGTACGCCGGCGCCCACCGAGTCGGGACCGCGCGTGACGTCTGGCACGCCGCCACTCGGCCGGGCGGCGCTCTCCGCGGTGGGAGCCGGCGCCGCGACGTCGGGCGTTGCGGTGGCTGTCGGTGTGGCTGCGGGCGTTCCGGGCGTTGCAGCGGCTATGGGCGTGGCAGCCGGCGTGCCGGGCATTGACGTGGCCGTCGGCTTGAGAGCCGGAGTGGTCGCCGGGCTGCCTCGATCGGGGGCGGCGGTCGTGGCACCGGGGAGAGGTGGGGTCGGGGTGGGCGGCGAGGCGTCGTGCCCGCTCTCGGGTGACGGTGCGGCGTGCGTTGCTGTTGCCGTCGCCACCGCCGGATCGCCGGCCGGGGAGCCACACGCGACCAACAGCGCGGCGCTGACGAGCCAGACGGCGATCATGGCGAGGACGGTGCAGGCGGGAACGGCGGCCCTGGCACTCATGGCAATCCTCGAACGTACCGCCGCACCTTGATGCTAGGTCGGACAAGACTACCTGAATATATCTATGAAATAGTCCGTGAGTACTAGCCGGGAAAAGCGCGCGAGGGCGTGATGATTCGCCGAGAGCAGGAACGAGGACCGGGCGCGTCTGTTGCGCGAGGGGAGCGTCAATCCGGTGTTCGCGGCGAGGGCTCAGTTGCCCGCCGCGCCGTCGGAGCCGCTCGCGGGCGTGGCCTCGCCCCTCGCAACCAGCGGCGTAAGGGTGGGCACGCCGTCCGGGAACAGCTCGGCGAATCGGCGGTTGACGAACTCCGGCGCGCCCACGATGTAGGGCACGTACTCGCCGTCGGCCAGCGCGTAGAGCGACGCCACCCCGAGGCTGCGCGCACAATCGGCGAGCTCCCCGACGGTGCCGCCCTCGTAGAGCACGAGGCTGAAGGCCTCGACGATCTCGCCCTGCAGGCACGCCGGCCAGTCGCGGGGAGCACTCATGGCGGGCGCGGCGGGATCCGGGATCGCCGGACCGTCGCTGCTCACGGTCAGCACCGTCAACGCCGGGACGCCGTCGGCGTACAGCGCGTTGAAGCGGGCGTTCACGAAGTCGGGCGCACCGAGGATGTGGGACAGGTACTCGCCCGCGTGCAGGGCATAGAGCGCCGTGACGCGCCGGCCCTGGGCGCAGCTCACGAGGTCGTCGAGGCTGCCGCCCGCATAGACCACGAGGCTGAAGCCCACGGCGACCGCGCCGCGCAGGCAGCTGACCGACGGCTCGGCCCCCGCGAGCGCTACGCGGTAGAGCCTCGCGCGGCTCCCGTCCTCGGAGGTCACGGTGACCGTGATCGCCTCGATCCCGGCCAGCGCGGCCTGGTGGCCATCGGCCTGCTCGTCGGCGTCCGCGGGCTCGACGGCGACCGTGGCGCCGTCCTGCACCGCCCTGGCGTCGACGGTCGTCTGCCTGAGGCCCTCGGTGACGAGGCCCGCGTAGTCGGTCTCGCGGGATGCGAACTCACCGATCTCGACGCCCTCGAGCGTCAGCGAGGCGAGGCGGGCGTCGATCGCGTCGGGCATGTTGTAGGTGTAGACCTTGCCGTCGTTCGCGTCGGCGACGTACATCAGCCCGCCGTCGGACCAGATCCCGCGAGGGCTGTTGTTGCCCACGCGGCCGGACTCCAGGAAGTCCTCGTCGGGCACGCGCTCGAGGACGAGGTCTTCCTTTCCCCAGTCGTCTGCGGGCAGGGGCGGCACGTAGGCGAAGAGGCGCTTGGCGCCATGGTCGGAGACCCAGACCGTGACGCCGTCCGACCAGATGCCGTGGGGCTGGCTGTTCGACGGATCGAGGGCGTACTCGCCGAGCAACTCGCCCGTCGCGAGGTGGTAAGCGAAGAGCGCGTTGCGCCGGTCGTCGAGCACCCACATCGTGGTGCCGTCCGACCAGATGCCGCGTGGGTCGTCGTTGCGCCTCGAGAGTGCGATCTCACGCTCCTCGAGACGTTCGCCACTCTCCAGGTCGTAGGCGAAGAGGCGGTCCTGGCCGCTGTCGGAGACCCAGATGGTCACCCTGTCCGACCAGACGCCGCGCGGGGCGCGGTTCGTCTCGTGCAGCTCGAACTCGCGCTCCTCGGCGCGCTCGCCCGTCTCGAGGTCGTAGGCGTAGACGGCGTCGCCGACGCCGTTGGGGTTGTCGGCAATCCAGAGCGTCGCGCCGTTGGACCAGATCCCGGTCGCCGACCCGTTACCGCCATCGAGCGCCTCGATGTCTCTGTCCACGGTCCACTCGAAGTCCTCGTCGCTGGGCTCCGGCCCGGTCGGGCCGCCGCCGCCCCCGAGTCCAGCCGGGAAGCCACCGCCGCCACTGGGTACGGGGAGGCGCGGAGGCGTGATGACTGGTTCGCCTGTCACCCTGATCAACATCGTGATGGTGGTGAATGCGCCCTCCGTATCGGTGACGGTGATCGTGATCGTGTGCTGGGTGCCGGGTCCCACGGGGACGGCGCCTGTCACCGTCACCTGCCCCTGCTGGTCGATCGCGAAGGCCCCACCCCCACCGGTCAGCCGATACGTGAGCGGGTCGCCGTCCTCGTCGCTGGCAGTCACGGGACTTCCCAGGGGCGTGCCGGCCTCTGCCGCGGGGTCGACGCTCCGCTCAACCCGCCCCGGAGCGAGCGGTGGGTCGTTCACGTGGATCACCGTGATCGTCACCTCTATCGAGTCGGAACCAATGTCATCGGTCGCGGTGACGGTGACTTCGTAGACCTGCTTCACCTCAAAGTTGAGCGGGGTCCTGGTCAGCAGCTGGCCGTTCGCAAGGACGTCGAACGCCCCGGCGTCCGCCCCTCCCAGGCTGTAGGTTGCCGGTCCGAAGATGTCCACGGCCGCAACGGGGCCGCCGACGGCCGTGCCCGCTGCGACGTTCTCGTCCACGCTTCGGGTCGTCTCGCTGAGCTCGAACGAGATGCTCGCCAGGTCCGATACGTCCGTGGAGCCGGGTTCCACCCAGTAGACGCTCGCCGGCGCCCGCGGCCAGCAGACGATTGCGCCATCGGTTCGAATGGCGCATGCGCCCTCCCTCCCCACGGCGACCTCTCGGTAGGCGCCTGCCGGCGGGCTGAACCCGCCCCCGAAGTTGAGTCCCCAGCAGGCGATGGTGTCGTCGGTGGCGATGGCGCACGTCTGATTCTCGATAATGGCGAGGCGCTTGTGGCCGCCCGTGGGCGGATCGCTCTGGCCATGCTCGTTGGCTCCCCAACAGGTGAGGGAGCCGCCTGTGGTAATCGCGCACGTGTGGTCCTCGCTCGCCCGGACATGCTTGTAGGAGCCCGCGGGCGCATCACTCTGCCCGTGACTGTTGCTGCCCCAGCAGGCGATCGAGCCATCCCCGGCGATGGCGCAGGTGTGGTTTTCTCCCGAACTGAGGGACTGGAACGATCCAGGGGGTGGGCTGCTCTGCCCCCGGGCGTCGTCGCCCCAGCAGGCGATGGAGTCGTCGGTGGCAATCGCGCAGGTGTGGTCTTCTCCCGAACTGAGGGACCTGTACGAGCCTGTGGGCGGCTTGCTCTGTCCGCTCCAGTTGGCTCCCCAGCAGGAGATGGAGCCATTCACGGCGATCGCGCAGGTGTGGTCGAAACCCGCGCTGAGGGACCGAAAGGCGCCAGCCGGTGCGGCTGTCTGGCGGTCGGTACCGGAGCCCCAGCAGGCGATGGAGCCGTCGGTCGCAAGCGCACAGGAGTGAAAGCCGCCGACGCCCAGCGCCTGGAAGGAGCCGGCCGGCGGCTCGGTCTGGCCGTGAGGGCCATCCCCCCAGCAGGCGATGGAGCCGTCCATGGCGAGGGCGCAGGCGTGGAATTCGCCGAAGCCCAGCGTCTCGTATGCGCCGGCCGGCGCGTGGGACTGGGTGTTCCTGTCGAAGCCCCAGCAGGCCACCGCGCCCGCCTCCGTGATGGCGCACGTGTACTCGCTGCCCATGACGGCGGATGTGAACCTCCCCTGCGGCGTCTGCGCGTTGTGCCCCCAGCAGACGAGGGCGTCGTCGGTCGAGATGGCGCAGGCGCGGCGGGCGCCATCCTCCGCGAAGAGGGCCTTGTACGTGCCGGATGGCGGGCTGCTCTGCCCCTGGCCGTCGTCGCCCCAGCAGGCGAGCGTGCCGTCGGTCGCGAGTGCGCAGCTGAAGTGGTCGCCGGAGCGGATCGCGGTGTACGTCCCCGCGGGCGGGTCGGTCTGACCCGTCGCGTTGCGTCCCCAGCACCGGATGGTGTCGTCCGAGGCGATGGCGCAGTTGTGGACGTGGCCGGCGCTGATGGCCTTGAAGGCGCCGTCGGGAACCTCGTCGAGGCCGTAGTCCCAGAGCCCCCAGCACGCGATGGTGTCGTCGAGGCGAATCGCGCAGCTGTGCTCCCAGCCGATGGCCAGCGCCTTGAAGTGGCCCTCCGGGGCGACATCCTGCTGAAAGGGGCCGTACCCCCAGCAGACGGCGGTGTCGTCGGTCCGGATGGCGCAGGTGTGCCGGGTGCCGGTGGCGATGACCTTGAACGTCCCCTCCGGAGGGGTCGAGTGGCCGTGATAGTCCCATCCCCAGCAGGCGAGGGCGCCATCCGTGCGGATCGCGCACGTGTTGGCGCTGCCGGAGTCCATCGCCGTGTACGTGCCCGGCGGGGGCGTCGCCCGCCCGTCGTCCCCGTCGCCCCAGCAGGCGATCGTCCCGTCGTCGGCCAGCGCGCAGGTGTGCAGGTAGCCGGAGCTCAGCGCTACGTACCGCCTCCCCTCGCCGCTGGCGTCCTCACTGCCCACCAGGGCGGCGAACAGCGTGGTCAGCACGAAGGTCGACCACCACGCAGCGCTCGCGGCCACCCGGCGGCCGGGTCGCCGGTCCCGGCTACGACCGCGGCGCCCGTCAGGCACGTTCGGTGGCGTGGCATTCCGCGTGGCCGCGACGTGGGGGCGCGGGCGTGACGGCGCAAGGCGCAACCGTGGCGGCCATGCAGGGGCCAGCTGCGATTGCGAGCGGGGCGGCTCCCTCCCTCGCCGCCCTGGCGGCCCGGGAACGAGGCAACCCGGACGCTCTCACGTCAAGCGCGGTGTCGTTGGCTGAAGGCAAGGAGCCCACCGTTTTCTGGCCAGTCATGGCGTTCGGTCAGGTACGCATCAGCCTGGCGTTTTGAACCTGTAGTAATGGATCGATTTGTATCTATAAGCTAGGGCAGTTGGTACTACGCGTGAAGCACGCCCGAGTCCGGACCCAGGGCCGGCTGCCGCCGAGGTCGGGCCTCGAGCGCTGGTGGCGTGTCTCGCCGGCTCATGGCCGGGGACTGGCCGAGGGCTTCAGCCTCGCGAGCTACGAGGGCGGTAGCGTCGCCGACCTTGATGCCTGCGCGGCGAACCCGGCCTCAATCGTCATCGTTGGGCAACCGCTGCCGAACACTCACAGATAATTTACGCGCAGAAGGCTCCATCTGATAACTCTCTCACATCTTTGCGCGTCCGGTCGGCTATCGTTTCGGCCCGTGGCGATCCTTCCCGATGGACAACGGAGCGCCGTGGCCGTGCGCGCCTGCGGAGGCGGGACCCCGTGCTGCAATGCGCGCAGGTCCCACATTCCTGACTCGGATCGTCTCCTCCAATCTGGTTCGTGTACTGATCGCGCTCCTTCGGGGCACTCGCCTGCGGCGCCGCCCCTGGCTACCTGCGCCTGACACCCCTATCCCCGGGCGTGCTTCCGGCGGCCGCCGGGCGGCGCTGACGCTCGTCTCCCTGGCCGTCGGGTTGATGTTCGGGGCGCTCGGCGGGCTCGGCGATTCGGCCGAGGGTCAACAGAACCAGCGCGCTGTCAGCATCGATGTCACCTTCCAGGCGAACTTCGTCCAGGCCGCGCTCGCGTCCGGCGAGACCCTTCCCGACGACACCACCTTCGCCAGCGTGGTCTTCGCCACGCACGGGAGCTCCGTGAGCTACTTCAACGCGGGCGAGACGGCGAGCCCGGGACTCAAAGCGCTCGCCGAGACCGGCGCCACCACCGTCCTGGTGGAGGAGTTCAAGGCGGAGACAGCCGCCTCGAACGTCTATCCCGGCCACGGTGGGGGCGCGACGTTCCCCCAGACCGCAGAGCAGGAGCAGACGTTCGCGGCGAGCCGGGCCTCCGCCGGCCAGTCCCAACTGACCTTCGTGGCCAGCTTCAGCGAGTCGCCCGACTGGTTCGTCGGCGCCCGCAACATCGACCTCAGGCGGGGCGGCATGTGGATCGAGGAGCTGACGGTTGACCTCTACGCCTGGGACGCGGGCACGGACAGCGGCGCGGACTTCGACTCGGCGGATTCGCCGACCAGTCCCGCGGGCAACGTCACCATCCTCAAGGGCGCGGGCAAGTTCAGCGATACGCCGATCGGCACGCTGACCATCACGATGCGCGTCCCGCCCAGCGATGAGACGGATCGGAAGGTCATCAGAGCGGACGCGGGCTCGCTGGATGGAGCGCTCAACGTCTTCTGGTGGGGAGTCGACGGCCTGGACTCGGTCGACTTCGACCGCTACCTGGTCGCATGGAAGTCGGGCGCCGAGGAGTTCCAGACCAGCCTGGACGGTGACCGGGTCAAGGTGGTGATGGGCCGCAGCAGCGACCGGGCAATCGTTGATGGGCTGACCAACGGCACCGAGTACACGGTCAGGGTGACCCATGCCAATGCGGCCGGGCCGGCGGTCCATCACTCCACCGAGGCGACGGCGACCCCGGCCGAACGGGTGCGTGAACTGGTCAGCAACGTCAGCCAGAACCCCGGCCGGCCGACACTGGTCACGTTCTCGTTCCGGTCCGGCCCGACGGCCACGTTCGGCGTGGTCCCCTTCACGACCGGGCCGGCGGCCGACACGCTGGGGAGCGTCACGTTCCGCCGATTTCAACCGCTGACCGTCGGCGGTCACCCCAGGAGCCCGGTCCTCGAACTGCACCTGCTGGCAGACGACGCCGGTGCGCCGGGCGCGCCGATCGGGACCTTCGTCCAGCCGCCCGAGTACGTCGATGGTCCCGCAAGGTTTGTCGCGCCGGGTGACGGCTTCGCGCTCTCGGCCTCAACCGACTACTGGCTGAAACTCGTGCTCATCGAGGGGGAGCTCAATACGTTCGTGGCCCGCCACGGAGACGAAGACCCGACCGGCCAGCCGGGCTGGCTGCTCGGCGGGGACTGCTGGACGAGCACCACCGACTCCTGGCCCTACCCGCTCTACTGCTCAGTCGGAAACAAGGTCACACACGGCCCGTTCCTGATGTCGCTCAACAGCCCGATCGAGTCGACGCTGCCGAGAGCCAGCATTACCGGTGGGTCCGCCGTCGAGGGCGAGTCGATAACGTTCACGGTCGAGCTGTCCAGCGCGCCCGGCGCCGCCGCGACGATCCAGTACTCGACCGTGGACGGCAGCGGCGCCCTGCCGGCGACCAGCGCCGACGGCGACTACACCCCGGACACCAACGGGACGATCACGTTCGGGGCAAACGAGACCAGCAAGACCATCTCGATCGCCACGGGCGACGACTCGACCGACGAGACGAACGAGCGGTTCCTCGTCCGCCTCAGCAGTCCTTCCTCCAACATCGTGCTGAGCGAGCTCGATACGGCAGCCGGCGTGATCCTCAACAACGACCAGACCACGTCGAGCGACTCGACGCTCGCGGGCATCACCGTGACCGACCAGGACGGCAACGCGATTGCGCTGAACGAGACGTTCGATCGCTATCGGTTCGTCTATACGGCGGATGCCCCGGCCAGCGTGGACGGGCTGAACCTGAACCTGTCGTTCGACAGCGGCGTCAATCCGTACACCCTTCGCTACTTCGACGCGGTGAGCAAGGTCAGGGAAGGAAAGAAGGCAGGGGCCAGCAGCGCGGAGTTCACCCGCGTCGCGCCCGGCCTCAACCTGCTCAAGGTCCTGATCACCTCCAGCAACCGCCGCCAGGAGTCGCTCTACCAGGTCATCGTGACCAAAGCCGCCTCGTCGGATGCGACGATCTCGGACTTCCTCTTCCAGGACGACGACCTGAATGACGTCGCCCTGTCGCCGGCCTTCAACTCCTCGGTCACCGAGTACACGGCGACCGTCGGCGGTCCCGCGCCCTTCTACATCGAGGCAACCCCGAACCACGCGAGAGCGAAGCCCCGCATCACGTTGAATGGCCGGGAGATCGTCTCGCACGACACAGTGTTCGGCGACGAAACGGCCCATGAGACATTTGACCTCGTCGGCGGGGCAAACACGCTTGTCGTCGAGTTCACCGCCGAGGATGGCACCACCCTGGCCTACACCTTCACCCTGACCGTGCCCCCCAGGGTCAAGTTCGGCGCTGGTCCCTTCACCGTCCGCGAGGGCTCGAGCGTGTCGATCCCCGTCTTCCTCAACCAGGCGGCCACCAGCGCGCTGACCATTCCCATCACCGCCACCAACCAGGGCGGCGCCGGCGCCGCCGACTACTCCGTCCCGTCGAGCGTCGAGTTCACGGCGGGGGACACGCAGCAGTCGGTCGTGTTCACCGCGACGATCGACTCGGAGACCGATAGCGGGGAAGGCGTGCTCCTCGGCTTCGACACGCTGCCCGGCGCCGTGTCCTCGGTCGCGCCGACGACCGCACGGGTGGACATCACCGACGTCGCCCCGACGGTCGTGAACTTTGAGCAGGCGAGCTACACCGTCGCCGAGGGCGGCTCGGTCGCGGTCCGGGTGACGCTGGACTCCGCCGCCTCCACCCCGGTCGCCATTCCGTTGACGGCGACGAACCTGGGTGGCGCGACCAGCGCCGACTACTCGGCCCTGCCGGCGAACGTGACGATCAACGGCGGCGCCGACGAAGGGTCGTTCACGTTCAGCGCCCTCGACGACTCGGCCGTCGAGCCGGGCGAGTCGGTCAGGATCGGCCTCGGCACGTTGCCCGCCGGGTACACGGCCGGCTCGACGGACGAGACCGTGGTCAACATCTCCGACGACGATGTCGCACAGGTCGTGGTCAGCTTCGACAGCGCCACATACAGCGTCGCCGAGGGCGTCTCGCGCAGCATCACCGTCGAGCTGAGCGCCGACCCGCAGCGAATGGTCACGATCCTCCTCGCCCGCACCAACCAGGGCGGGGCGTCGAACAGCGACTACAGCGTGCCGTCGACCGTCACCTTCGACAGCGGCGAGACGATGAAGACCGTCAGCTTCCTCGCGACGAACGACGCAGCCGACGACGACGGCGAGTCGGTCAGGCTCGGCTTCACCAATCTCCCCGCCGGCGTCTCGGCGGGGACGCCTCACGAGACGGTGGTCAGCATCGTCGACGACGACGATCCACAGGTCACGGTCGGCTTCGCGAGTGCGAGCCACACGATTCCCGAAGGGACTGATGGGGCCGTCGAGGTGGTGCTGGACCGGGATCCCGAGCGGCGCGTCGAGATCACGCTCTCGGTGAGGCCCGTCGATGCGGTCCAGGCCGACTTCGACGTCGAGTGGCCCGACATCGCCAACCCGCGCGTGCTCGTCTTCGGTGCAGGCGTGACGCGCCAGACCTTCACGTTCAGCTCGCTGACGGACGACGAGGAGGAGGACGCGGAGAGCGTCGTGATCGGCATCGCCACGCCGCTGCCGGACCGTGTGACGCTGGGAACAGTGAACGAGACGACCGTCACGATCGATGCGCGGCCGTCCAGTCCCATAGGCCTTGGCGGCCTCGGCGGCCTCGCCCTCGGCGGCGGTGGCCCGTCCGGACCGACGCCGAGCGAGGCGGACTTCGAGTGGACGGTGAAGCACGACATCGACGAACTCGATGCAGGCAACGGCTCGCCGAGCGGACTCTGGTCGGGCGGGCGGACCCTGTGGATCCTCGACAACCCCAACGGCGCCGGCGACGCCGTCTACGCCTACGACCTCGCCACGGGCGAACGCCTCGAGGGCCAGGAGTTCGAGCTCCACGAGACCAACCGCGCGCCGCGCGGCGCCTGGTCGGACCGGGAGACCATGTGGGTCGCCGACAGCGGCCAGGACCGGCTCTTCGCGTACGACCTGACCACCGGCGAGCGTTTCGAGGAGCGTGAGATCACGCTCGCCGCTCGCAACGACGACCCACGCGGCATCTGGTCGGACGGCGAGACGGTGTGGGTGCTCGACGACCGCCGCAACGCGCTCTTCGCCTACGACCTCGGGACGGGCGAGTTCATCGCCGAGTACGCCCTCGATGCATCGAACAGCCAGCCCCATGGGGTCTGGTCGGACGGCCACACCGTCTGGGTCTCCGACCACGGCGCGAAGCGCCTCTTCGGCTACGTGCGGCCCGTACCAGCCGACGACGCGGGTGCGGAAGACCTTGCCCTCCAGCGCGTGAGCGGCGAGGATTTCGAGGAGCCCGGCCGCGTGGGCAACAACAGCCCTCGGGGCATCTGGTCCGACGGCGACGTGATGTACGTCGCCGACGCGAACGACGGCAGGGTCTACAGCTACAACATACCCGACGCGTTCGACGCGAGGCTCGCCTCGCTGACGCTCAGCGGCGTCGAGATCGGCGAGTTCGACGCCGGCCAACCGGACTACGAGGGGGTCGCTGGCGACGGCGTCGCGGAGACGACCGTCGAGGCGCGGGCCGTCCAGGACGGGGCAATGGTCGTCATCGAGCCAGCCGACGCGGACGACGAGGCCAAGGGCCACCAGGTCGCCCTCGCCGGTGTCCGCGAGATCACGGTCACGGTGACCTCGGCGGACGGCAGCCGCGAGCGGGTCTACCGCGTGGTGCTCGCCGAGACGGGGTCACCCGTTCCTTGCCTGCGCGGCGCGGTCAGCGTCGGCTTCAGCCTCGTGGTCTACGAGGGCGGGAGCGTCGACGACCTCGTGCGCTGCGCGGAGAGCCGCCACGTCACGGCGCTCTACGCGCTGCACGAGGGCGAGTACGTGCCCTACATCCTCGGCGCGCCCGCGTTCGTGAACTCCAGCTTCAGCGAGCTGCACGCGGACGGCGTCCCGGTGCTCACGGTGCTGACCGTGCGCAGCGACGGTCCGGCGACGCCCGCGCCGCCCGCGCCCCCGGTGACCGAGCCGTTCGAGGCGTGCCTGCGCGGCGAGATCAGAGACGGGTTCAGCCGCGTGCTCTACGAGGGGGGCAGCGTCGACGACCTCGCCGCCTGTGCGTCGAGCCTCGGCGTCACCGCCGCCTACGCGCTGGTGGGTGGCGAGTACGTGCCCTACATCGTCGGCGCGCCGGAGTTTGTGAACCGCCCGTTCTTCGAGCTGTTCGCAGACGGCGTGCCGGCCCTCACGCCGCTCGTTGCCAGGGGCGAGTGAGGCGCGACCCTCTCCGAGTTGGCACGCCATGACCGCACGAGCCCGCCCGCTCGGGTGGAGTTGTTCGGACTGTCCCCGAGAGCTACCCCTGTGATCGGCCGTTGGTTGGTTCCGCCGCCGAGGACTCACACGCATTTGATGCTTGAGAGAACCGATCTCACAGGACCCTGATAATCTCGCCGGATCCAGTCGATTATCGTTATCTCGGCGAGCGAAGGCGAGGCGGCCGTCAAGTAGCTGTGGGTGTCTCGCCGCTCTTGCCGCGCCGGGGGGAGTCGGCGCGCCCTGGCCTGGTATCGGCGCCAACGCCTGCGAGTTGCACGGCTCTGCGGGTACCTCTCTCGGGCGAACGCGCTTCGCCCCGTAGTGCGGGCGCCAGGAGTCTGCAATGCGTGCCTTGCTGCTCTGGGCAGTGGGTTTCCCGGCTGCCGCTGTTCTTGTTGTAGTCGCTGGGGGATGTGTCGAGTCCGAGGCGGACCGCGAAGGGACGCCCCCGGGAATGCCGGTCCCCGCGCCCGCCACCCCGATAGCGGTTGGGGCAGGGACAGCCGCTCCCGCGACGCCCGAGCCGCCGCCCACACCTTCGGCGACTACGGCGCCACCGTCCGCAACCACCGCCACGTCTGCCCCCTCTTCGACCCCGGCGGCCACGGAAGTTGTTGCGACGGCGGAGCCTGCCCTCGCCGAGCGCACGTCCAGACCTGAGCGACCGGCTGACGCCCCGCGGGGGCCCGAGACCGGCCGGCCGGAGTCCCGTTCGGGGAAGCCGGAGCAGACCCCCGCGGCCGCCGCCGCGACCGTCAAGGATTCGAGGGACTCCGGCGCATCCCGGTCCTCCGGCGGCCAGGACTACACCTGGCACGACGGCGACCGCGTCGAGCGCATCACCCTCGAGTCCGACCTCGTCCTCCAGCCCAGCTCCTGGAACACGGCCGCCGACATCGTGACCCGCGATGACGGGGAGAGCAGCATCGTCCAGCGCCAGTCCTGGCACGCGACGAGGGACACGCAACCCGTCTTCCGCTCACCGTCGGGACAGCTGATGACGCTCCCCGGAGGCGTCCTTCTCGCCCTCGACGATGCCTGGGACGAGGTTCGCGTCAACGGCTTCTTCTCCGAGAACGGCATCTCCACGGGCAGCCTGCAGCGGCAGGACTGGGCCATCAACGCCTTCTTCATCAAGACGAAGCCCGGCATGTCCTCCCTCAACCTGGCCAACCGGCTCGCCGTGCTCGACGGCGTGGAGATCTCCAGTCCCAACTGGCGGACGGAGGTCTCCCCGCGGTGAAGCGTGGAGCCCTCCTGGCAACACTGGCCGCCCTTGCCGTAGTCGCGAGCGCTGGCCGGCTGGAGGCGCAGAGCACCCTCGGCGCGCCCTCTATCGCGACGGTTGTGCCGGGAACAGGGGTCCTCACCGTCCTCTGGAATGCGCCCTCCGACAACGGCGGCTCGGCCATCGTCGCCTACGACCTGCGCTACATCCCCGCCGCCGACGACGAGACCGACGACGCGAACTGGACCGTCGTGGAGGACGTCTGGGTGACCGGCGGCGGCGCCCTCTCCTACCAGGTGCCGGACCTGGAGGACGGCCTCGGGTTCGACGTGCAGGTCCGCGCCGAGAACGCCACTGACATCGGTCCCTGGTCATCGACCACCGCCGGCACGACCACCGACCACGGCGGCACGACCGGGACGGCCACGGACCTCTCCCTGGGCTCCTCCGTCGCCGGCCACCTCACACCCGCCACCGACGAGGACGTGTTCGAGATCACTGTCGCCGCCGCGGGCGAGGTCTGGATCTACACGACCGGCCTGCTCGACACGGTCGGCGAGCTACTCGACTCGGGCGGCACTGTTCTTGAAGAAGCCGACGACGGGACCCACCTGGACAGCCCGCTGTGGTTCGAGTTCCGCGAGATCCTCGATGCCGGCACCTACTACATCCGCGTCTCCAGCTACGAGGATCGGGGGGCGGGCTCATACCGGATTCACGCCCAGACCTACACCGATCCCGGCGACACCTTCGACACGGCGACCACGGTCACCCTCGACTCCGCCACTCCGGCCGCATCGGCCCCACGGGAGGTCTCCCGGATGCTGAACCCCCCGGCGATGCCGACTACTTCAAGCTCGTCCTGACGGCCACCACGGATGTCTGGGTCATGGCCTACGGCACGCTGGACGCTGATGACAGCCAGGTCCTCGACACCGTGGGGATCCTGTACAGCAGCACCCAGAGCCAGCTCTACGCCGCCGACGACAGCGAGTTGATTGGCAACGAACTTGGGTTCATGTTGCGGCGCTCGCTGGCCGCGGGAACGTACTTCATCCAGGTCACCGGCTTCTTCCCGAAGGATGTCGGCCCTTACACCCTGCACGTCCGCACAGTCGCCGAACCCGGCAGCACCGCCGCCACCGCCACCCCCCTCAACCTCCGTACCCCCGAGACCGGGCGCATCACCTCCAGCAGCGACCGTGACTACTTCAGGCTCACCCTGGCCGAAGACCTGTACGTCTTCATCTACGCCGTTACGTTCGGAAGCCGCCTGCCCCTCACCCCCACGATCCTCGACGACGAGGGCGCGGAGGTCCCCATGCACGTCATCCCCAGTGCCGACTGGTACGAGCAGGGGTTTCGCAAGATGAGCTTCTCGGTCTGGGGGAAGCTGGAGGCCGGCACGTACCACATCCGCATCGCCGGCAGCTCCGGGAGCTACCTGCTCGACCCCCTCGTCTCGTCGTACAACCGCGTGCTCGAGAATTGCACGGCCCTCACCACGTCCCTGAGCGACCCCTGGTATGGCTGCCAGTGGCACCTTGACAACACGGACCAGTTCGACGGCGGCGCCGGCGAGGACATCAACGTCGAGAGCGTCTGGGCCGGCGGCAACATGGGCGCCGGGATCCATGTGGCCATCGTCGATGACGGGCTCGAAGCCGACCACGTCGACCTGGTCGATAACGTCATCGCGGCCCGCAACCACGACTACACCGGCCAGGGGGGCGTGTACGACCCCTTCGAGACGCACGGAACGGCGGTAGCGGGCCTCGTGGCCGCGCGCGACAACGACCTCGGCGTCCGCGGGGTCGCGCCCCGGGCGAGCATCTTCGCCTACAACCTTATCGCCCGCGGCGGCCTCACCTCGGCCAACGAGGCCAGCGCCATGTACAAGAGCGAGGACGCGGCCATCACCGCCGTCTCCAACAACAGCTGGGGAACGCCACCCAACGGCCTCCCCATTCCCGCCAGTTCGACCTGGGAACGAGCGGTGAGCCGTGGGGTCAGCGAGGGCTTTGGCGGCAAGGGCATCGTCTACGTCTGGTCGGGCGGGAACGGCCACGAGTCCGTCCACAACGACTCCAACCTGGACGGCCGCGCCAACTACTACGCGGTCATCGCCGCCTGTGCCGTCGGCTACGACGACAAGCGCAGCGCCTACTCCGAGCTGGGCGCCAACCTGTGGGTCTGCGCTCCCTCCAGCAGCGGCAGGGGGCTACAGGGGATCACCACGACCGACATCCCGGACCGCTACCGCGACAACTTCGGCGGTGCCTCCGCCGCGACCCCCATCGTCACGGGTGTGGTCGCCCTCGTGCGCGCCGCGAACACGGACCTCACGTGGCGGGACGTCAAGCTGATCCTCGCGGCCTCCGCCCGCAAGAACGACGCTTCCAACACCGGCTGGGACGAGGGCGCCCTCAAGTACGGCTCGACGAGCGATCGCTACGAGTTCAACCATGAGTACGGCTTCGGCATGGTCGATGCCGCCGCCGCAGTCGCGCTCGCCGACGGCTGGACCAATGTTCCGGCCCTGCGCACGCAGGGAGCGAGTTCGGGCGCCCTCGGCACCCCCGGCGACCCCCGCATCCACATCCCCGACGGCGGTACGGCGGTGGAGCTTGCGCTGTCGCTGGACGCGTACGTGTCGTTCATCGAGTTCGTCGAGGTGGAGATTGACTTCCGCCACGACCGGTTCCGCGACCTCCGCATCGAGCTTGAGTCACCGAGCGGGACGGTCTCCGAACTGTCGGCCCCGGCGTCGGCCATCACCCGGCACTATTACAACGCCCATCGCTTCGGCTCGGCGAAGCACCTGGGCGAGAGCGCCGAGGGAACCTGGACCGTCCGGTTCACCGACGAGGTGTCGACGAAGAGCGGCGCCGTCAATTCCTGGCGTATCAAGGTGTACGGCCACGGCCAGAACCCCGGCTACGTGGACATCGACGACGCGAGGGCCGGTCCCGGCGCCGTCACCCTCGCCTGGAAGGAGCCCGCTGACATCGGCGGCTCCGCCATCACCTCGTACGACCTTCGCTACAAACGGCGTACGGACTCCGTCTGGACGGAGGTCGCGAACGTCGGAACCCTGGAAGACCGGACGCACACGGTCACCGAGTTGGATGGCTCCGTGGGAGGGGTTTCCGTCTGGTACGAATTCCAGCTCCGGGCGGTCAACGACGCCGGCCCCGGACCCTGGTGGCAGTCAACCACGGCAGCCCCCTGGCGAGTGCCGCCGGATCCGCCTCAGTCCGTCCGGACTGTTGCCCGCAACGAAGCCCTCGCCGTCTCCTGGCAGGAGCACTCGTACACCGGGCCGGGCCCGTCGTGGCCTACGACATCCGCTACATCGAGAAGGACGCTACCGACAAGGCCAACGACGAGTGGACCGTCGTCAGCGACGCCTGGAGCACGGGCGGGGGTGAACGCCGCTACGTCATTCGCGGGCTGGCCAACGGCACGGCCTACGAGGTGCAGGTCGCCGCGGAGAACTACCGCGAGCAGAGCGCTTGGTCCGGCGTTGCGAGAGGCACCCCAGCCAACGTCAACGGCCCGGCCGAGTTCCCCGCCACCGAGGACGGAGAGCGCAGCATCCCCGAGAACACCCCTGCCGGCGTCGACGTCGGCGACCCGGTCGCCGCCCGCGACGACGAGGGCGACACCCTCGTCTACTCGCTGACGAGCGGCGCCGCCAACTTCGACATCGACAGCGCGACAGGCCAGCTCCGGACCAGGGCAGCGCTCGACCGCGAGCGCACCTCCAGCTACTCCGTCACCGTCGCCGTCCACGACGGCAAGGCCAGCGACGGCACGGCGAGCACCGCCATCGACGACACGATCCGCGTCACCATCGCCGTCGAGGATGTGGACGAGCCGCCGGTGGTGACCGGCAGCGAGAGGCGCACGGTCCCCGAGAACACCACGGCCGTTGCCACCTACAGCGCCCGCGACCCGGAGGGCGCCGCCAGCACCTTCACCTGGACGCTCGCGGGAGACGACGCGGGCGCGTTTGCCCTCAGCCAGACAGGCGTGCTCACCTTCGACCCCGCGCCGGACTTCGAGGCCCACGCGGACCTCGACGGCGATGACGTGTATGAGGTCACCGTCCAGGCGACCGACGACAGCGCGACCGAGCCGGACGCCATGACCGGCGAGCTCGAGGTCGAGGTCACCGTCGAGGACGTCGACGAGCCGCCGGAGATCATCGGCGACGCCAGCTACACGATCGCGGAGAACGGCCCGACCTTCATCGGCGCCTACACCGCCACCGACCCTGAGGGGGGCGACGCCACCTGGGAGCCCGCCACGGGGGCCGACAGCCGGCACTTCGACTTTGACCTCCTCACCGGCCGGCTCAGCTTCGCCGACACGCCCGACTACGACCGCGCGACCAACGGCAACCACGGCCCTACCTATCGGATCACGCTGCAGGCCGCGGACGAGGGTCGCCGTTTCAGCATGTTCGCCGTCACTGTCACGCTCACGGATGTTCCCGAGGGTCCGCTCATCAGCGGGCCGACCGAGGTCACCCTCGACGAGGTCGTCAACCCGACTCCCGGCCAGGTGGTTACCGTCGGCGCCTACACGAAGCTCGACCCCGAGGGCTCGTCCTCCAACTGGGCGAGGGTCGGCCAGACCGCGGCGCTCACCGGCGCCGATGCGGACAGGTTTGAGTTCGACAAGACAAGCGGCAGGCTCACCTTCGCCGATCGGCCTGACTATGAGGTCAGGGGGTCCAGCTACGAGGTCGTCCTGAACGCCAACGATGGCGTGCTCAACAGCCGTCTCGAGATCACCGTCGATGTCGCCAACGTCGATGAGCGCGACATGCAGCCGGTGAAGCTCGGCGCGCAGCGGGGCGTCATCAATGTGCCGCTGACGGCCACGCTGACGGATCCCGACACGGTGGTCAGCGCCAACTGGCGGTGGGCACGCTCGGCGAGCCGCACGAGCGGGTGGTCGGACATCGCCGGCGCAACCTCGAGCAGCTACACCCCGGCCGGCGACGACCGCGACCACTACCTGCGCGCCGCCGTCGGTTACGAGGACGGCCACGGCCCGAACAAGAGCGCGAGTGCCGTCACGGAGTTCACGACAGCGAACGAGCGAGCCTCGAACACGCCTCCCGTGCTGCCCGACAGCGTCGATGACATCATGATCCCTGAGGACACCCCGCCAGGGCGGAACGTCGGCAGCGCGATCGTGGCATCCGACGCTGAGAACGACCGGCCCGTCTACTCGCTGAGCGGCGCCAGCGAGTTCGTGATCGGCCGCACCGCGGGCCAGATCCGGGTCGCCGACGGCGTCACGTTCGACTACGAACAGGGCCAGCGCAGCTATGCGCTCACCGTCACCGCCGACGACGGCTTTGGCGGCGCCGACAGCGTCGGCGTCACCATCAGGATCGAGGACGTGAACGAGGCGCCCGTCGCGGTCGGCGACGCCCCCAGGATCAGCGAGGACACGCCGGTCACGATCGACGTCCTCGCGAACGACAGCGACCCCGAGAGCGACGCACTGTCCCTGCTGGCCGCGCTGCCGGGCAGGCCGCGCTGGGGGACCGCGACCGTCGACACCACCACCAACCGCATCACATACACGCCGCGGGCGAACTACCACGGCGCGGACACCTTCAGCTACCGCGTCCAGGACGACGGCAGCCCGCGACTCTCGAGCACCGCCACCGTCTCCATCACCGTCGACCCGGTCAACGACGCCCCCATGTTCGCCTCGGCGACGGCGGAGCGCAGTGTCGCCGAGACCGCCGGGGAAGGCGGCAACGTCGGCGCGCCGGTGGTCGCGAGGGACGTCGACGAGGGCGACACGCTCAGCTACCGCCTCTCCGGCGCCGATGCCTTCGCCTTCGACATCGACGGCGACGGCCAGATCACCGTCGCCGCCGGGGTCACCTTCGACATAGCGACGCAGGACACCTACGACGTCACCGTCACGGCCACGGACGACGGGACGCCGCCGCGGTCCGCGAACGTCGACGTGACGATCACCGTCACGACCGGGCCTGTCGGACCGATCTTCACCGGAGGTAGTAGTGGCGGCGGCTTCGGCGCCTTCGGCGGGGCCGGCGGCCCGAGCGGTCCAGAGCCGAGCGACCAGGACTTCGAGTGGACGGTCAAGCACGACATCGAGGCGCTCGCCGGGACCAACGACGCACCCACCGGCGCGTGGTCGAACGGCGCGACGCTGTGGGTGCTCGACAACGCGGAGGGCGCCGGGGACGCGGTCTACGCCTACGAGATCGAAAGGGGCAGACGCGTCGAAGAGCGCGAGTTCGCGCTGCACGAGACGAACAGGGCACCGCGCGGCGCCTGGTCCGATGGGAAGGGGACGCTCTGGGTCTCCGACAGCGGCCAGGACCGCCTCTTCGCCTACGAACTGGAGAGCGGTGAGCGCGTCGAGGGGCGCGAGATCGCGCTCGCGGGGCGGAACCGCGACGCCCGCGGCATCTGGTCGGACGGCATGACGATGTGGGTGCTGGACGGCGGCAACGACAGTGTCTTCGCCTACGACCTGGAGAGCGGCGACTTGCTGGCCGAGTACGCCCTCGCCGACGCAAATGGCGACCCGCACGGCATCTGGTCGGACCACGTCACGCTCTGGGTCTCCGACCACGGCGCAAAGCGGCTCCTCGCCTACCGCCTGCCGCAGGCGCCCGGGTCAGAGGAGACCGACGAGGATCTCGCTCTCGATCGCGTGAGCGAGGAGGACTTCACGGAGCCGGGCCGGGTGGGCAACAACAGCCCGCGAGGTCTCTGGTCGGACGGCGACGTGATGTACGTCGCCGACGCGAACGACGGCAAGGTCTACACGTACAACATGCCCGACGCGATCGACGCACGCCTCGCCTCGCTCAGTCTCAATGGCGTCGACATCGGCGAGTTCGACCCCGACCAGCCGGACTACGAGGGGGTCGCTGGGGAGGGGGTGAGCGAGATGACCGTCGAGGCGCGGGCCGTGCAAGACGGCGCCACGGTCACGATCGAGCCGGCGGACGCCGACGAGGAGGCTGCGGGGCACCAGGTCGCACTCGCCGGCCTCGAGGCGATCACGGTGACCGTGACCTCGGCCGACGGCAGCCGCGAGCGGGTCTACCGCGTCGTACTACCCGACGCCGAGGAGCCGGCTCCCTGCCTGCGCGGCGCGGTCAGCGTCGGCTTCAGCCTCGTCGTCGCCGGAGGCGGGAGCCTCGACGACCTCGTGGCCTGCGCGGAGGGCCGCCACGTCACGGCGCTCTACGCGCTGCACGCGGGCGAGTACGTGCCCTACATCGTCGGCGCGCCCGCGTTCGTGAACGCCCGCTTCGCCGAGCTCTACGCGGACGGCGTGCCGGCGCTCACGGTGCTGACCGCGAGCAGCGACGGTCCGGCGACCCCCGCCCCGGCGGCGCACGCGGTGACCGCGCCGCTCGCGGTCTGCCTGCGCGGCGAGATCGGCGCGGGCTTCAGCCTCATGCTCTACGAAGGCGGCAGCGTCGAGGACCTCGCCGCCTGCGCCTCGAGCCTCGGCGTCACGGCCGTCTACGCGCTGGCCGGCGGCGAGTACGTGCCCTACATCGCCGGCGCACCGGAGTTCGTGAACAGCCCGTTCTTCGAGCTGTTCGCGGACGGCGTACCGCCCCTCACGCCGCTGATTGCGAGGGCGAGTGAGTGCCCGCCCAGGGCCCCGACGGGCGATCGGCACGAGGCGGGCTGAAGTGGTGGTTGCGTCCAGACTCGTCGACCGCAGGCAGCCGGGCGCGCGTCGCCCGGTGATCGGCGTCGGGTCGCGGTCGCCCTCAACACTAACAAGAATGTGATGCCTTGGCGGATCGATTTCACAGTGCCCTGATATCTCTTCGGGTGTAGTCGGCTACCGTTCTACCGTGCTGATGCTCAGCGATGGACTGAAGAGCGCGCTTGGGGTGGCGGTCGTGGCCGCCCTGCTGCTGGCCGTGTCGCAGCCGACCCTGGCCCAGGGCGGCAGTGCCCCGGCGAAGCCGTCCACTCCCACCGTGGACTCCGTCGCGCACGACGCGGTCTCGATCAGCTGGACCGACCCCGGGGACTCCAGCATCACGGGCTACCAGATCCTCAGGCGCAGCCCCGCGATCCACGCCCAGGGCCACTTCGAGGTCATCGACGACGACACGGCCAGCACGGACACGAGCTACGAGGACGCGACCGTGGAGCCGGAGACGCGGTACGTCTACCGCGTGAAGGCCCGCAACGCGCACGGGCTGAGCGAACGCTCGAGCTACGTCAACGCGACCACCCCGGCGGCGCCCGACCTCACGCCGGCGACGCCCGCCCGTCCCACGGTGGACTCCGTGACGCACGACGCAGTCTCGATCATCTGGGCGGACCCCGAGGACTCGAGCATCACGGGCTACCAGGTGCTCAGGCGCAATCGCGCGGTCCACGCTCAGGGCCAGTTCGAGGTCATCGAGGACGACACGGCCAGCACGGACACGAGCTACGAGGACGCGACCGTGGAGGCGGAGACGCGGTACGTCTACCGCGTGCAGGCGCGGAACGCGCACGGGCTGAGCGGCCGTTCGGGCTACGTGACCACGACCACCCCCGCGGATCCCACCCCGGTCAACACAGCCGCCACCGGCCTCCCCACCATCACGGGCACGGCACAGGTAGGGGAGACGTTGAGCGCAGACACCTCGGGGATCAGCGACGCCAACGGGCTCACCACTGCCTCGTTCAGCTACCAGTGGCTACGCACCAGCGCGGGCACCGACGCGGACATCCCTGGGGCGACCGGGCAGACCTACACGCTGACCTCGGACGACCAGGGGAACACGGTCAAGGTAACTGTGAGCTTCACCGATGACGACGGCTACGAGGAGACACTGACGAGCGCAGCCACAGACACGGTGGCCAGGCCCGCGAACGTAGCCGCCACCGGCGCGCCGACCATCACGGGCACGGCACAGGTGGGGGAGACGCTGAGCGCGGCGACCTCGGGAATCAGCGACAGCAACGGCCTCACCAACGCCTCGTTCAGCTACCAGTGGGTACGGACGAGCGGCGGGACGGACGCGGACATCAGCGGGGCGACCGGGCAGACCTACACCCTCACCTCGGACGACCAGGGGAACACCGTCAAGGTGCGCGTCAGCTTCAGCGATGACGACGGCTACACCGAGCGCGTGACCAGCGCCGCGACCCAGCACGTGTCGCCGAGGCTGAATCAGATCGCCACTGGCCTACCCAGCATTTCGGGGACGGCAGCGGTCGGTGAGACGTTGAGCGTGGACACCTCAGCCATCTCTGATGCAGACGGCATGACCAACGCGCAGTTCAGCTACCAGTGGCTGCACTCAGGTTCCGGAACTGACACGGAGATCTCCGGCGCCACCGACTCCACCTACACCGTGGTCGAGGGTGATACCGGCAAGGCGTTCAAGGTCCGGGTCAGCTTCACTGACGATGCCGGTCACGCCGAACGCCTGGTCAGCGGGGCCACCGCCGTGGTGCTCGTCGCGCTACAGGGGCAGCATAATGTGTTCGAGCCGTCGAACGCCGATTTGCCGGCAGACACCTCCACCAGCGGAACGGTCGCCGTGGGCGGCAGCGCGACCGGGGAAAGCACGTTCAACAAGGATGTGGACTGGTGGAAGGTCACACTGGAGGCCAACAAGACCTACAGCTTCACACTGAGCCGCCTCGACTACGGAGATCACGGCAGACTGCACAATCCCTACTTGCACGGCCTCTACGATTCGACCGGCACGCTGATCCCGGGCACGCAGGACGACAATCACGGTCCCCACCTGGGCGCCTACTTCCACTTCGCAATCACCACGGCCGGTACGTACTACGTCGCCGCCGGCGGCGTGCACTTCGGTTACCACGCTCTGCACCCCCACTTCACTATGGGCGGTTACACGCTGTCGGTCGCCGATGTCACCGACGACTTCGACGACGATTTCGCCGCTGGCATCGGCACTACCGGCACGGTTTCGGTGGGAGTCGTGTCGGCCGGCGGCGCCATCAGCGGCAGTCACACGGTGGACGGCGAGATTGAGACCGGAGGCGATGAGGACTGGTTCAAGGTCGCGCTCACGGCCGGCAAGAAGTACATGATCGACATGCACGGCGCCGACACCCTGGGCGGCAGGCTGTGGGACCCGGTGATCGGCGGCCTGTACTCCTCCGACGGTACCGCTATCGCCAACACGCGGACCGACGACGGAGGCGTCAACAACGAAGCCCGGCTGATCTACACCGCCACGACGAGCGGCGACCACTTCATCCGCGCCGAGGATGACTACCGCTACAAGGGCGAATATCAGATCTCGGTGTTGGACGTGACTGCCGGTTGGCCGGACGACCATCCGGCTGACACCAGTACGACCGGGACGGTGAGCGTCGACGGCTCGCTCGACGCCGAAATCGAAGTCACGAACGATCGTGACTGGATCAAGGTTTCGTTGACGGCCGGGGTTCGCTATCGGATCGACGTGTTCGAGAAGGAGGACCAACGCGGGCTGTACAACCCGTACATCTACGGCATCCACGATTCCGATGGTGAGTTCATTGCGGGCACCACTGACGGTTACAGCGGACGCGGCCGGTACGGCGCACGGGTCGTCTTCACGCCGACGGCGACCGGCGACCATTTCATCAACATCGGTGGAGCGGCTGAGACGCACCTTGGCGCGTACACCGTGACGGTCGAACAGCGGAACTGATCAGTGCCGAGCCTGCTGACTCGCCTGCAGTGACGGGAGCGTGGTGCTCACCTCCGCCCTGCTCCATTCCCACCTCGCACCGGCAGCGCTCGCCAGGAGGCGTGCCCCGACGGCGGCTACGACCCGACTCCCACGGCCGTCGCGGCCGACGCCGTCCCGATCGTCATCGGCGTCTACGACCGGCGCGCCGGAGTTCGTGAACAGCCCGTTCTTCGAGCTGTTCGAGGGCGGCGTGCCCGCCCTCACGCCGCTGGTTGCGAGGGCCGAGTGAGTGCCCGCTCCGGACTCCGACCGGCCGTCTTGCAGGGGGCATGGGCCGGGCTGAACTGACGGTGCGTTCAGGCTCGCCGACCGCAGGCAGCCTGCGGCGCGTCTCCCGGGTGATCCGACCTCTGGTCGGCGTCTTCGCTGAACACTAACACACATTTGATGTTCTATCGGATTGATTTCATAGCACCCTGATATCTCTCAGCCTTCAGTCGGCTACCGTTCTACCGTGCTGATGCTCCGCGATGGACGGCGGACCGCCGTCGCCCTGCCCGGCTCCGCCGGCGAGACGGCCCCCGTGGACGAAGGCTGCCGCCGCCGAAGCCGCTCCTGAAAGTGGTCCCGTCGTGAGTCCCTGGATACGGCGTTGCGGGCCCCGGGCGCACCTCTTGTCTCCTGAGCGCACGCGCGTGCGCCGCCTGGTTGCCCCGGCCTCGGCCCTCCTCGCGCTGCTCGTGCGCACGGACGGCGTCAGCGCCAGCGCGACCTGCGACGTCCCGCCGGTCAACCTCACGAGCGCGGCCAGCGAGGACGGCTCGGCGGTCGTGCTCACGTGGCAAGCCTCGCTCGACTGCACGCCCGACACCTACGCCGTCTACCGCCGCGACATGGACGTCGAAGGCGCGCGCATGGTCAGGATCGCCACCGTCGACGGCTCGACCCCGACCTACACCGACGACGGCGTGAACGCCGGGGAGCGCTACCGCTACCGCATCCGCTCGAACGACCTGGGCGCGCGCTCGGGCCGGACCGACGTCACGCTGCCGGAGGCCGCCGCCACCGCGCCCGCGCCCGAGCCGCCGTCCCCGCCGGGCGGGCGGTCCGTCGGGCCGCGGGACAGCATCATCCCCACGCTGCAGGTGGCCAACCTGAACGGGACGTCCCTCGTCCTCATCCACAGCGAGCTGCTGGACAGCAGCTCCATCCCGGCCACAGGCGATTTCTCGCTGGCCGGCACCACGGCCACCGTATCGAGCGTCACGGTACGGGGCGCCGAGGTGGCGCTCACGCTATCGACGGCTCCCGCCGGCAGCGACACGGTGACGCTGGCCTACACAAAAGGAACAAACCCGATCAAGGACCGGGCGGGCAACGAGGCGGTGTCGCAGACCAACTGGCCGGTGAAAAACCACACAAGCGCGACGAACAGACCGGCGGCGTTTTCGGCCGAGTCGATCACGCTCACGGTCGATGAGAACTCGGCGATGGAGGCGAACGTCGGGAGCGAGGTCGCCGCGACGGACGCCGACTCGGGCGACACGCTGACCTACAGCTTCCTCTCTGGCTACACGGACTTCAGCGTCGACGCCTCGGGTCAGATACAGGTGGGCAGCGCGACCCTGGACTTCGAGGGGGGCACAACCACCTTCGAGACGGTGCTCTTCGTCCGCGACAGCAAGAGCCCCTCAGGCGGGAGCGACAGCGTATTCGACGACAGCATCCACGTGACGATCACCGTCACCAACGTCGACGAGGCCGGCGAGGTGACGCTGCCCGGCACGATCCGGGGCGGGGAGGAGGTCACCGCAACGTTGACCGACCCGGATGAGAATCTCAGCAACGTGACGTGGCAATGGTCGCGGGGGGAGACGCAGAGCGGGACCTTCGATGACATCAGCGGGGCCACCTCCAATCCCTACTTGCCCACGGCCGCGGACGTGGGCAAGTACCTGAAAGCCACGGCAAACTACACGGACGGACATGGCTCGGGCAAGACCGCAACCAGCGACGCGTCGGGCCCGGTGGCGTCCGGGAACGTTCAGCCGTCATTCAGCAGCACGATGACCACCCGCACCGTGCCGGAGAACAGCCCGCCGGGGACGCACGTCGGGGCTGCGGTGACGGCCACAGGCGGCGACGACGACGAACTGGAGTACTCGCTGAGCGGCGCCGACGCGTCTTCCTTCCTCATCATTGCGAACAACGACGGAACCATCACGACCAAGACCGGGGTCACCTACGACTACGAGAGCTCCAAGAACAGCTACACGGTCGTCGTCAGCGTGAGCGACCAGAAGGACGACGCGGGCCTCCCCGACACCGCCATCGACGCCAGCATCACGGTGACCATCAACCTCACCAACGCGGACGATCCCGGCACGGTGACGCTGCCCACCGAGTTCACGAGCTGGGTGGCGGCAACCGCGACGGTGTCCGACCCCGACGGAGCCACCAGCAGCCGGACCTGGCAATGGTCGATCGCGGACACGCCGGGCGGGATGTTCACGGACATCAGCGGGGCGACGTCAGCCACCTACACGCCCACGGCCGCGGACGTGGGCAAGTACCTGAAGGCCACGGCGAGGTACACGGACCCCCTCGGTGCGGGGAAGACCGCAACCAGCGCCGCGTCGAGCCAGGTGGTGCGCGGCAACGTGGATCCGGAGTTCGAAGACGGCAGTTCCACCACGCGGGAGGTGGCCGAGAACAGCTCGTCGGGGGCGCACGTCGGGGCCGCGGTGTTGGCCACGGACGGCGACGACGACCCCTTGTTCTACTCCCTGAGCGGCACGGACGCGTCTTCCTTCATCATGATTGCGAACACCGGCGTGATAACGACCAAGTCGGGGATCACCTACGACTACGAAACCAAGAACACCTACTCGCTCGTCGTCAACGTGCATGACGGCTATGACGCCGATGTCAACCCCGACACCAGCAACGATGACAGCATCAACGTGACCATCAACCTCACCAACGTGGACGAGGCCGGCACGGTGACGATCACGGGCACGGAGCTGGGCGGCGAGGAACTGACCGCCTCCCTGACCGACCTTGACGGTGGCGTCACCAGCGTGACGTGGCGGTGGGCACGGGGGGACTCGCCCTCAGGTTCCTTCACGAACATCGGCGGGGCTACCTCGGCCTCCTACGCGCTCGTCTCCGCCGACGTGAACAAGTACGTGCGGGCCACGGCGAGCTATACGGACGGCCAGGGGTCGGGCAAGTCCGCCAACGCCGTGACGGGCGAGATCGCCCCCGGCAACGCCGAGCCGACTTTCGACGACGGCAGTGCCACCACGCGGGCAATAGCCGAGAACAGCACCGAGGGCACGGACGTCGGGGCTGCCGTGTCTGCCACCGATAACGACAACGACGAGCTGACCTACTCGCTCACGGGCACCGACGCATCGTCGTTCACGATCGTGTCGAGCAGCGGCCAGATCCGGACGAAGACAGGCGTCACCTACAACTTCGAGGGCAAGAACAGCTACTCCGTCACAGTGAACGTGCGGGACAGCAAGGACAACGCCGGCAACGCCAACACCGTCACCGACGACACCATCGCCGTCACCATCAGCCTCACGGACGTGAACGAGACGCCCGCGATCACGACCAGCCAGACCGCGATCTCCGTCGCGGAGAACCAGACCTCGATCCTCACGTACGCCGCAACCGACGTCGACAACAACGGCGAGGCCGACGACGCGAGCAACACGCTCACGTGGTCGGTGGAGAACGCCGACGACGGGAGCTTCTTTGACATCGACCCGTCGAGCGGCGTGCTCACGTTCAAGAACGCGCCGAACTTCGAGGACCGCCGGGATGCCGGCAGCGACAACGTCTACAACGTCACGGTCACCGTCACGGACAACGGCATCGACGGCGCCCGGGGCGCGTCGAATCACCTCAGCGTCTCGAAGCCCCTCGCCGTCACGGTCACGGACGTCAATGAGACGCCCACGCTGACCACCGCCCCCGCCACCGCCTCCTTCGATGAGAACGGGACGGGGGTTGTCGCGACGTACATCGCGACGGACCCGGACATGACGACGGGGACGATGTCGTGGGACCTGCTGGGCAACGACGCCGGGGACTTCAACATCACCTCGACGGTCAACGGGACGGCCGAGCTGACGTTCAAGAACCCGCCCGACTACGAGATGCCCGACGACACCGGCACCGACAACGTCTACGACGTGACCGTGCGGGTGAGGGACAACGCGAGCCCGAGGCTCGAGGACACCCAGAGCGTCGCCGTCACCGTCAACGACCTGAACGAGCGGCCGGTCGTGAGCGGCAACGCCACGCCGAGCTTCCGGGAGATCGCCTTCGACCGGGTTCCAACGGAGATCATGGCCGGGGACTTCGAGGTCGCGACGTTCACGGCCTACGACGACGACGGCGACACGATCGAGTGGACGGTGTCCGGTGACGACGCCGCCCACTTCAGCATGGACCTGGTGACGGGCGCCCTCTCCTTCAACGTCGCCACGAGCACGCACCCTGAGACCGGCGACATGGTGGCGGGTCCGGACTTCGAGCGGCCCGTCGACATGGACGGCAACAACGAGTACGTGGTGCAGGTCCGCGCCGTCGACCAGCAGGGCGAGGCGAACAGCGTCGGCGTCTTCGACGTCACGGTCACGGTGACGAACCTCAACGAGATCCCGGTCGTCCTCGAGGACACCTTCACGTTCAACTTTGCGGAGATCGAGTTCGACCACATGCCCGTGACCAACGCTGATCTCCATGTCTTCTTCTACAACGGGTACGACGAGGAAGGCGACAATATCGACTTCGGCGCCCTGGATCCCGATGCCAGCGTCCTCTCTGTGGCGGACTATGGCGTGGGAGACGTCGGGCGACTGATCTTCGATGATCCGGGTCCGAACTATGAGGCGCCGACCGACCAGGACGGCATGAACGACTATGAGGTCACCGTACGTGTCAGGGATACCACGACTGGGAAGACGCGGGACTACCCCGTCGAGGTCACCGTCACCAACGTCGACGAGACACCGGAGTTCATAACGCCGGCGGCCAACGCCGGGTACGACGAGATCGAGTACGACGCGGGCGTGCTCCTTGCCGACATCGACGATGTCGTGGACTTCCGGGCCCGCGACGAGGAGGGCGAGGACCTCACCTGGAGCCTGGCCGGCCTCGACGCCAGCGACTTCACGATCTCCAAGAACGCCGACGGTGAGGGCGTCCTGCGATTCGCCGACCTGCCCGACTTCGAGCGATCGCAAGGCTCGGGCGAGACCAGCAACCGCTACGAGGTCACCATCGTGGTGATGGACGGCACCGCCTCGCCCAACACCGCTGCGAACGTCAGGCGCCATGGCTTAACCGTGCTCGTGAACGACGTCAACGAGCGGCCGAGTTTCACCGGCAGCCCCGCCGCCACCGTCTCCTACGACGAGAACGCCACGTCGAGCGTCGCGTCGTACACGGCGCACGACGAGGAGGGTGGGGTGACCTGGACGCTGACCGGCCCGGACAGAGCCGACTTCACCATCGACGGCGGCACCGTCACCTTCGTCAGCACGCCCGACTTCGAGAACCCCGTCGATGCTCCTGAGTCGGGGCAGACGGAGGGGGACAACGTCTACAAGTACACGGTCGTCGCGAGGGACATCCACAGCAAGATGAACCGCCTCACGGCCGAGCACGAGGTCATGCTCACCGTGCAGGACGTGGAGGAGCCGGGCGCGATCACGGTCGACAACCTCAACCCCGGCGTCGGCGACGTCGTCACGTTCACGATCTCCGACCCGGACGGCGGCATTGTCAGCGAGATCGGCGGGCCCGGGTCGGAGGGCTTCTCCTGGTCCATCCAGACGCGCGAGCCGCTCGGCTCCTGGCAGGAGCAGCGCAACGAGAACACGGCCCTGGCCGCGAGGCCGCTCGAGTACCCCTACACCGTGGACGAGGACGACACGGGCCGGGAGATCCGCGCGGTCGTCACCTCGTACACCGACCGCCGCGGCTCCGGCAAGATGGCGGAGAGCGAGGCGACCGCGGCCGTCACGGCCCTCCCGATCGCAAACGCGCCGCCCCGGCTGCGCACCGGCACAACCCAGAACGTCCCGGAGACCGCCGCGGGCGAGGAGTTCGGCGAGCCGCTGACGGCGACCGACCGCGACAACGACACGGTGACGTGGGGGATCGGGACGGGAGCCGACAGCGCGCTCTTCGAGATCCACCCGTCCACGGGACGGCTGCGCACCCTGAACGGCCTGGACTTCGAGACGACCAGCGGGCTCCTCTTCGTACACGTCACCCTGAGCGACGGCCACGACGCCGACGACAACGTCGAGAGCACGCCCGTGGTGGACGTCACCGGGACCATCTCCATCACCGTCCTCGACGTGGAGGAGGAGGGCGTGGTCACGCTCTCCGAACCGGAGCCGGGGGTCGGGACCACGATTCAGGCCACGCTCGCAGACGGCGACGGCAGTATCACGGGCCGCAGCTGGCGGTGGGCGCGCTCCACCGACGGGCGCACGGGCTGGTCCAACATCTCCGGGGCCACGTCCAGCAGCTACCAGACCGTGCTGGCGGACGCGAACTTCTTCCTGCGCGCGGTCGTCACGTACACGGACAACCGCGGCGGCGGCAAGCGCGCTGAGGCCGTCACCTCACTGCGCGTCTTCGGCGAGAACCAGCAGCCCGTCTTCCCGTCCTCCGAGGACGGCGAGCGGAGCGTGGCCGAGAACAGCCGGGCCGGCACGAGCATCGGCGCTCCCGTGGCCGCGGACGACCCCGAGAGCGACCGGCTCACCTACTCGCTCAGCGGGACGGACGCCGCGAGCTTCACCATCGTCGCGGGCAGCGCCCAGCTGCGCGTGAAGGAGCCGCTCGACTTCGAGACGAAGGCGAGCTACGAAGTCACGGTCGACGTGCACGACGGCAGGGACGGCCTCGGCAACGCCTCCGCCACCATCGACGACTCGATCGACGTCACGATCACGGTCACGAACGAGGACGAGCCGGGCACGGTCACGCTGACGACCCTCACGGCCACCATCCAGGCGCGCGTCGAGGTGACGGCGGTACTGGAGGACGGCGACGGCCCGAGCTCGGTCACGTGGGCCTGGGCGCGCTCGCCCAACGGCCGCACGGACTGGGTGAACCTGCTGGGCGCCACCAGCAGCACCTACACCCCGACGCTGGTGGACGCGGGCAACTACATCCGCGCCACGGCCGCCTACAACGACGGTCACGGCTCCAACAAGACCGCCTCGAAGGTCTCGACGCGCGTGGGCGACCCGCCGCCGGTCAACTCGGCGCCGGCGTTCCCGGCGACCGAGGACGGCAAGCGCGAGGCGCCCGAGAACCTCTCGGGCGGCGACATCATCGGCGACCCGGTGGCCGCCAACGACGTGAACTTCGACGCCCTCACCTACTCGCTCGGCGGAACGGACGCGGCCTCCTTCGAGATCGACGCGAGCAGCGGCCAGCTGCGGCTGGCGTCGGGCGTCTCGCTGGACTTCGAGGGCAAGAAGAGCTACCGCGTGACCGTCTCCGTCAGCGACGGCGCCGACCAGAACGACGACGCCGACGACATGATCGACGACACGATCACCGTCGTCGTGACCGTGACGGACGTGAACGAGGCGCCGGTGCTGAGCGGCGAGACCTCGCCATCCATCGCCGAGAACAGCAGCGCCGCGATCGCGACCTACACGGCCGCCGACCCGGAGCGCGACACGCTCGAGTGGTCGGTCAACAGCACTGACTTCTGGGTCTCCAGCCGCGGCCAGCTGTACTTCGCGACACCGCCGGACTTCGAGGACGGCAACACGAGCTTCTCGATCCGCGTGACCGCGACCGACCCGGACGGCCTCGAGGGCGGCCTCGACGTGACCGTCAGCGTGACGGACGTGGAGGAGGCGGGCGTACTCACCATCTCGCCGCCGCGCGGCTGGGACGGGACGCGCTTCGACACCCGGCTCACCGATGACGACGGCAGCGTCAGCGGTGAAGCCTGGCAGTGGGCGCGCTCCTCGAACCGCTCGAGCTGGCAGGACATCGCCGGCGCCACGTCGAGCTCCTATACCGCGGGCGCCGACGACGTCGGCAGCTACCTGCGGGCGACCGTGGCGTACAGCGACCGCCGGGGCAGCAACAAGACCGCCTCGGCGGTGACCGGCGGGCGGATCGGCGAGCTCCGGCCGTCCGGGAACGCCGCCCCCACCTTCGACGAGGCCGAGGTGCCGCGCTCGGTCGGCCAGGGGCCGGGAGCCGGCAGGTCCGTCGGCGCACCCGTGAAGGCGACCGACCCCGACGCCGACGATATCCTCACCTACACGCTCACCGGGCCCGACGCCGACAACTTCGAGGTCGACCCGGAGACCGGCCAGATCCGGACGAAGGCGGTCCTCGACCCCGACGTGCAGGAGACCCACGACGTCACCGTCGACGTACACGACGGGTTCACCTCCGGCTACGACCCGTCCGACGCGACGGACGACTCCGTCGACGTGATCATCACCGTCGCCCGGGTCAGCAGGTCCACCTTCGGAGGCGGCGGCTTCTTCGGAGCCGTCGGGGGCGGCGGCCCCGCGGGCCCGACGCCGAGCGATGTCGAGTTCGAGTGGAACGTGACGCGCGACATCGAGCCCCTCGCCGCGACCAACAGCGAGCCGACCGGCCTGTGGGGCAACGGCGCCGTGCTGTGGGTGGCCCAGAACGGCGGCGGCGCCAACGACGGCGTCTACGCGTATGACCTCGCCACCGGCGAGCGCGTCGAGGCGTTCGAGTTCGGCATCGACGAGCTCAACCGGGCGCCGCGCGGGATCTGGTCGGACCGGGAGACGGTGTGGATCTCGGACAGCGGCCAGGAGCGCGTCTTCGCCTACGGCCTCGCGAGCGGCGAGCGTCTCCCCGACCGCGACCTCCAGCTCGCCTCGCGCAACCGCGACGCGCGTGGCATCTGGGCAGGCGGCGGGACGTTGTGGGTCGCGGACGGCGGCAAGAACTCGCTCTTCGCCTACGACCTGGCGAGCGGCGAGTTCATCGCGGAGTACGCACTTGCCGACGCGAACGGCGACCCGCGCGGCATCTGGTCCGACGGCCACACCGTGTGGGTCTCCGACCACAACACGAAGCGCCTCTACGCCTACGTGCTGCCCGTGCCTGCCGACGATGCCGGCGCGGAAGACCTCGCCCTCGAGCGCGCACCGGACGAGGACTTCACGGAGCCGGGCCGCGTCGGCAACAACAGCCCTCGAGGCATCTGGTCCGGCGGCGACGTGATGTACGTCGCCGACGCGACCGACGACCGCATCTACACCTACAACATGCCCGACGCCACCGACGCCCGGCTCGCCTCCCTCACGCTCAGCGGTGTTGAGATCGGCGAGTTCGATCCGGGCCAGACCGACTACACGGGCGTCGCCGGCGTAGGCGTGACGGAGACGATCGTCGAGGCGGAGACGCGGCGCGAGGGCGCCACGATCGTCATCGACCCGGCCGACGCGGACGAGCGCGCGGACGGCCACCAGGTCGCGCTCCCCGGCCTCGAGGCGATCGCGGTCACGGTGACCTCGCAGGACGGCAGCCGCGAGCGGGTCTACCGCGTCGCGCTCGGCGAAGCCGGACCGTCGGCGAGCTGCCTGCGCGGCGCGGTCAGCCTCGGATTCAGCCTCGTGGCCTACGAGGGCGGCAGCGTCGACGACCTCGTGCGCTGCGCGGAGAGCCGGAACGTCACGGCGCTCTACGCGCTGCACGAGGGCGAGTACCTGGCCTACATCGTCGGCGCGCCTGAGTTCGTGAGCCGGCCGTTCCTCGAGCTGTACGCGGACGGCGTCCCGCCACTCACCGTGCTCACCGTGAGCAGCGCCGGTCCGGCGACCCCCGCCCCGGACGCGCCCGCGGTGACCGAGCCGTTCGCGACCTGCCTGCAGGGCGCGATCGGCGAGGGCTTCAGCCTCGTGCTGTACGAGGGCGGCAGCATCGGGGACCTCGCCGCCTGTGCGTCGAGCCTCGGCATCACGGCGCTCTACGCGCTCGTCGACGGCGGGTACGTGCCGTACATCGTCGGCGCGCCGGCGTTCGTGAGCCGCCCGTTCTTCGAGCTGTACGCGGACGGCGTGCCCGCCCTCACCCCACTGGTCGTCAGGAGCGAAGAGCCACCAGAGGTCGCTGCGCCGTGACCACCCTCGCGTCGAATGGCCAGCGTAGCGCCGTCAAGGTGCGCGTCAGCTTCACCGAGCTGGAGGAGACGACCGAGCTGGAAGTCATCGACCTGATCGGTAACAACCGCAACTCGTTCCCGATCGACGCCATCGTCAGGCTGACGTCCGACCGGCCGCTCGAGATCAGCTCGGGACCTGGAGCGGCGCGCTCACGGTGACGGTCACCTGCACGGAGACTTCCGTTACCCGCCTCCCGATGCACCGTCGCGCGGTGGAGTTCGCGCTGAGCGATGCTGTGCAGGCCGGGGACGGCGTCGGGATCTCGTACACGAGGACCGGCGCTACGTACGGACTCGGCGCGTGGCGCGACAAGAACCTCGTGGCAACGAACAACACCCTGTAGCGGCTGGTGCGGCAACAGATTCGCCCCGGTGGGTCCTTCAGGAAGCATCGGCCACAACGCCCGGACCTACGACCGATCGGTGCACCTGCAGCCGTGCTCGCGGCCGCCGTGTTGCTGTGCATGCGGTTGGCCGTGACGCCCGCCGCACTCGCCCAGGAGACGTGCCCCGGGGGCGGCTACGACCCGACTCCCACGGCCGTCACCGTCGACGCCGTGCCGATCGTCGTCGCGTCGACGACCGACGACTACTTCGTCCTCTACGTGACATTCGATCAGGACGGCACGGAGCTGCAGGTTCCGGTCGCCGTGACCCTGGGGGAGGCGGGGACGACCACACTGTCGGAGAACCTGGCGGCCTTGCCCGCCGACCGCTACCGAGTGGAGCAGTACCAGGTCGCCGACCCGGGCGATGTCGACGGTGACTGCATCGACGACATCACCGAACTCGCGAACCTGGGCGACATGAACCCCGTCAACACGGCCACCTTTGCCGATCCAGACGACGGCGCTGTCGCCATCCCCGACCTGGCAGCGTTCCGCGCCGAGGGAAGCGAGGGCCACCCGGGCGTCTTCCTGAAGTTCGTTGTTCGGGACTGGGACACCGCACTCCCGGCGGTCTACTTCATGAACACGCAGCTGTATCCGAGCCATCAGTCCTTCTTCAGCGCGGTGGATCTGGACGAAGAGGGCGCGATTACGGGAACCATCACGTTCGACCCGGCATTCCTGGTGCCGCGCCGTGGTGTTCCTGGCTTCCACTACTTCTACCTGCCGCTGGTGCTGGACGAGGGGTTCCTGGCTCACGTGGAGCAACTGCACACCGTGCTCGCTGCCAGCCTGGGGTTCATCGAGGACAACCTGACCTTCCAGGTCGGGAGCTATCTGCTTCATGCGGAGGAGCGCGTGCCCCTGCTTCGCGCATCCCGGATCCCGCTGGTGTTCGATTCCGAACTCTACGGCGACGTGGAGTTCCTGGCGCTCAACACCGGGACGGGCTACGGGCGACTCAGGATCCTGGGCGCGGACGAGCGCCCCCATCCCCGAGACATCATCGTCGCGGCGACGCTGCCCAACGAGCTGCCTCGCGTGGCGGGCATCCTCACCGCCGCGCCCCAGACACCGCTCTCGCACGTGAACCTGCGCGCGGTGCAGGACGGCATCCCCAACGCCTACGTCAGGGACGCCCTGGACCACCCCGACGTGACCTCCCTCGAGGGGAGCTACGTCCGCTACGAGGTGACGGAGCGCCGGTGGCAGCTGCGCGCGGCGACCCTCCAGGAGGTCCTGGACCACTACGAGTCGTCCCGCCCCGCGGAGACCCAGACGCCGGAGCGCGACCTCTCGATCACCGGGATCACGCCCCTCGATCAGATCGGATTCGACGACTGGAGGGCGTTCGGCGTGAAGGCGGCCAATCTGGCGGTCCTGCGGACCCTCGGATTCCCCGAGGGCGCCGTGCGCGACGGATTCGCCATCCCGTTCTACTTCTACGACGAGTTCATGAAGCAGCCCCTCGGAGAGGAGACGCTCTTCGGCAGGGGGAGCGACCCCGATGAGGACAAGCTCACGCTGCCCGCTGACACGATGCTCATCGAGGCCGTCGAGGCGATGCTGGCCCACACCAGCTTCCAGACCGACCTGGATATCCAGGACAACATGCTTGACGACCTGCGGGACGCCATCAAGGACGCCGCGACGCCCCAGTGGATCATCGACGCCCTCGTGGCCATGCATGGAACGTTCCCCGTTGACACGTCGTTGCGCTACCGCTCGAGCACGAACAACGAGGACCTGCCCGGGTTCAACGGCGCGGGGCTGTACGACTCGAAGACGCAGCACCCCGAGGAGACCGAGGAGGACGGGATCGACAAGTCGTTCAAGCAGGTGCTCGCCGGCCTGTGGACCTTCCGGGCATTCTCGGAGCGCGAGTTCCACCGCGTCGACCACCTCGCGGCCGCGATGGGTGTGCTGGTTCACCCGAACTTCTCCGATGAGCTGGCGAATGGCGTGGCGGTCAGCTTCGACCCCGCCAGCGGTCGTACGGACCACTACTACGTAAACACGCAGCTCGGTGAAGACCTGGTCACGAATCCCGAAGCGGACTCCATACCCGAGGAGATCGTGCTTCTGCCCGGAGGTGGCATCTCCGTTCGAGCATTCCCGAACCGGGTAGAGGCGGGCGATCTGATGCTGAGCCGCGACCAGAGGGAGCAGTTGCGTGACCACCTCGAGGTGATCCGCGACCACTTCGAGGGGCTGTACGACCGCGCCCCGGGCGAGCCGTTCGCGATGGAGATCGAGTTCAAGATCACGAGCGAGAACATCCTCGCCATCAAGCAGGCCCGCCCCTGGGTCTTCGGCGAGGGGGCGAGCGAGCCCACAACGCAGCCGGTGACACCGCCCGTGACGCCCCCGGTGACACCGCCCGTAACGCCGCCCGGCGGTGGTTTCGGCCCCGTCGCCTTCGGCGGCGGCGGGGGCGGCCCGAGCGGTCCGGAGCCGAGCGACGAGGACTTCGAGTGGACCGTGGACCGCGACATCGAATCCCTCGACGACGGCAACGCGTCGGCGACCGGGATGTGGTCCAACGGCACGACGCTCTGGATTGCCGACAACCCCAACGGCGCCGGCGACGCCGTCCACGCCTACGACCTCGCCAGCGGCGAACGCCTCGAGGAGCAGAATCTAGCGCTGCACGAGACGAACCGCGCCCCGCGCGGCATCTGGTCGGACAGCGAGACGATGTGGGTCTCCGACAGTGGCCAGGAGCGCCTCTTCGCCTACGACCTCGCGGCGGCGAGCGGCTCGAGGAGCGCGAGTCCGAGCTGACCAGGCGCAACCGCGACGCGCGCGGCATCTGGGCCGACGGTGAGACGATCTGGGTCCTCGACGGCGGGAAGAACGCCCTCTTCGCCTACGACCTCGCAAGCGGCGAGCTGCTCGCCGAGTACGAGCTGCACGAGGACAACAGCCAGCCCCACGGGATCTGGTCCGACGGCCACACCGTGTGGGTCTCCGACCACAACGCGAAGCGCGTCCTCGCCTACCGGCTGCCTGTGCCCGCCGAAGACAGGGGCGGGGAGGAGATCGCCCTCGAGCGCCTGCCGGCCGAGGACTTCATCGAGCCCGGCCGAGTGGGCAACAACAGCCCTCGAGGCATCTGGTCCGTCGGCGACGTGATGTACGTCGCCGACGCGAACGACGACAGGGTCTACACGTACAACATGCCCGACGCGATCGACGCCCGCCTCGCCTCGCTCAGTCTCGATGGCGTCGACATCGGCGAGTTCGACCCCGACCAGCCCGACTACGAGGGGGTTGCCGGCGAGGGCATCACCGAGACCACCGTCGAGGCCGAGGCGGTGCAGGACGGGGCCGCGGTCGTGATCGAGCCAGCCGACGCCGACGAGGAGGCGGAGGGCCACCAGGTCGCTCTGGCCGAGGTCGACGAGATCACGGTGACCGTGACCTCGGCCGACGGCAGCCGCGAGCGGGTCTACCGCGTCGTACTACCCGACGCCGAGGAGCCCGCTCCCTGCCTGCGCGGCGCGGTCAGCGTCGGCTTCAGCCTCGTCGTCGCCGGGGGCGGGAGCCTCGACGACCTCGTGGCCTGCGCGGAGGGCCGTCACGTCACGGCGCTCTACGCGCTGGTCGAAGGCGAGTACGTGTCCTACATCCTCGGCGCGCCGGAGTTCGTGAACGCCCGCTTCCTGGAGCTCTACGCGGACGGCGTCCCGGCGTTCACGGTGCTGACCGTGAGCAGCGACGGCCCGGCGACTCCCGCGCCGCCCGCGCCCCCGCTGGCCGAGCCGTTCGCGGTCTGCCTGCGCGGCGAGATCGGCGAGGGCTTCAGCCTCGTGCTCTACGAAGGCGGGAGCGTCGAGAACCTCGCCGCGTGCGCGTCGAGCCTCGGCGTCACGGCCGTCTACGCGCTGGCCGAGGGCGAGTACGCGCCCTACATCGTGGGCGCGCCGGCGTTCGTGAACCGCCCGTTCGCCGAGCTGTTCGCGGACGGCGTACCGCCCCTCACGCCGCTGGTCGTCAGGGGCGACGAGCCAGCTGAGGTCGCTGCGCCGTGACCACCCTCGAGCCGGACGGCCGGGGTAGCGCCGTGAAGGTGCGCGTCAGCTTCACGGAGCTGGAGGAGACGACTTCATGCACGCGGCGAACTATGCGGGCCGCGTGGTCGTGGTGGACGAGGGCCGCGTCGCCGCCGGCGGTGAGCCCTCGGTGGTGCTCACGGTCGAGCTGCTGCGGACGGTTTTCGGGGTAGCGGCGAAGATCTTCACCGAGCCCGAGTCCGGTCGGATGATCGGCCTGCCGATCGGCACCGGCGGGGGCTGATCGGCCCGCCGGCGAACCGGCGTCGGCGCCGCAAGCGAGGCACCTTCGACGACAGTAACAATATGTCACAAGAGAACGCCCATGAGTGACGCAATGAGCACCTGTGGTATTTTCGCTTCGTGTACACCAACAGGCGCGATGACATTGACGGCCCGCGCCGGCGCCAACATCGAGGCTCTTGCCGTCCACGCACGCAGCCGCAATGTCGTGGCGCCGTCCGCCCTCATCGAGGACGCGTGGGTGCGCCGTACATCCTCAATCCACCGAAGGCCCTGAACCGCCACTCTGGCGGGCTGTATCCCGACGACGCTCCCCACCACCACCATCACGCGGCTGACCGTCATGAGCGAGGGATCAGCGTTCGCCGCGGTCTCCGCCGCCGCCAAGGGGGAGTGATCGTCACGCGATGATCAGGCTGGTCACAGCGCGGCCGTACGTCACCATCGGCGCCCTCGTCGCGATCACGATCGTGCTCGGCGCGGGCGTGGCGCTGCGCGCCGAACTCGACGAGACGGACGGGTACTTTCCCCGTGACAGTGCCGTAGCCAGGGCGCTGGATCAGATCGACGAACTCTTCGGGGAGTCGGGCGAGACGCGGCTGGTCACCCTGCTCTTCGCCGGAGAGGCCCTGACCCCCGCGGGCCTCGCGCAGATGTCCGATCTCATCGACGAGATTGCGGGCGACCCCCAGGTGGCGGGCTTGCTCACGCCCATCAACCCGATCGTCGCGCCCTCATTGATCGTCGAGGCCGCCCTCGGCGTGGACAGCGTCGCGTCGCTCTCGCAGGAACAGATCGACGTCGCTCGAAGTGTGCCGGAGATCCAGGGCGCTCTGGCCGCGATGACCGGAACCGACACCGACGGCACGTCGATCGCGATCGCCACGCTCCGGCTGCGGGACACTGGTGACACCCAGACACCGGATGCTGAGCGCAGGATCTACGACATCGCCGCCGGCGCTCAGGGCCCGCTGCAAGTGAGCAGTGTGTCGAAGGCCGTAATCGAGGACGAGTATCAGAGGTCGTATCGAGAAGACATCGGCCCGCTGATCGGAGCGGCCTTCCTGCTGATTGCGGCCCTGCTCTTCATCCTGCTCCGGTCGCCATCCGACCTCGTGCTCTCGCTGGCTGGCCTGTTGATGGCGATCGTGTGGATCGTCGGCTCCGAGGGCTGGCTGGGGCCAAACGGACTCGGCCTGCTGGGGCGGCCGAGCGGGATCTCGGTGATCATCCCGATTGTCATCATCAGTCTCACCGTGGACTACGCGATCCAGGTGGCGCTGCACTACCGCGAGGCCCGGACCCAGCAGTCGCCGGTGCTGGCAGCCACCCGGTCCGGACTGCGGACCGTGCGACTCCCGGTCGCCCTCGCGGCGCTGACCACGATCGCGAGCTTCATGGTCGGACTCTTCTCGCCCATCCCCGCGATCGGCGACTTCGGCGTCGTGGCCGGACTGGGCGTGGGCATGAGCATGATCGTGATGCTGACGCTCCTGCCGGCGGGCCGGCTCATCATCGACCGGCGGCACGAGGCGCGCGGCAGGCTGGCTCCGCCCCGGTCCGTCTCCCAGGGGTTGCCCGGCATCGAGCGGATCGCGCAGCTGCTGGGAAGCAGCGTCGCTCGCAGGCCCGCGATCTATCTCGTCTGCGTACTCGTGGTGTCGGTCGGCCTCGGGGTTGCCTCCACGGGGATCGAATCCCGGTTCAGCATCCTGGACATCCTGCCCCGCGATGGGAGCGTCACGAAGGACCTCGAGACGCTGAATGCCGCCGTCGGCGGTTCGCCGGAAGTGGCCGACGTCCTCCTCCACGCCGAGGCGACCGAGACCCGCACGCTGGTGAACTTGCGGGGGCTGACAGACGCCTTCGAGGACGAACAGCAACGACCGCGGGCCGCGGCGGGCCCGATCGTGGCCTCGTACGAACTCCTCGCGCGGGACTGGGTACATGACTCCAGTGAGCCGGGCGACAAGTTCGACCCGGATCTCGCCGTGCTCTTCGAGCAAGCGACGGCCGGAGTGAGCTTCGATCCGGTGCTGATGCAGGAGTTCCTCGACAGGCTCGGCGCGCGGGAGCCTGCCGTCTCGCGGCTGCTCGTCAACGACCCGCAGGGCCGCGATGCGATCCTGCTCCAGTTCCCGACCTTCACAAACGACCCGGACAAGACGAAGACGCTGCAGGATGAAGTGGAGCAGATCTGGTACGGCAGTGACGATGCCATCACGGTGACTTCCGAGAGCGTCACGTCCGTCACGTTGACGGAGGAGATGACGAGCAGTCAGACAGACGCCATCGTGACCGCGGTTGCCGCGGCCCTGGCCATCCTGTTCGTCTTCTACTGGATCACGCTTCGCCAGCCCATCCTGGCCTTCATAGCCATCGGGCCGATCGTCCTCGTGCTCTTCTGGATCATCGGGACGATGGCCCTGTTCGACATTCCCTACACCCTGGTCACCGCAACCATCACGGCGCTCTCCGTCGGCATCGGCGTGGATTACACGATCCACATCATCCATCGATACCGGGAGGAGTATGCCCGCATCCGCAACCCCGAGATGGCGGCGGTCCACACCCTGCAGACGACCGGCTCGGCGCTGCTGGGTTCTGCTTTGACTACAGGCCTCGGGATCGGCATGTTGATCTTCTCCCCCGTGCCGGCGTTGCAGCAGTTCGGGATCACGGCGGTGATTGCGATTGCATACTCCCTGATCGTCTCCGTGGTGCTGGTGCCGCCCGCCATGACGCTCTGGGGCGCGTACCAGAACATGCGGCTCCGCTCCGCGGTGCAGGGCTGGTCGGATGAGCTCGACGCGGCTATAGAGGCGACGCATCGGCGTCACGCGGAGCAATAGGAGGTGTCTTCCCCCGTGCCCCTGACGCCGAGCAGACCGACGGCTCACCACGCACGCCACGGCGCCAGGTTGTCCGGCGCAGCGGACCGCCGGATTGTGTCCGGCCGGCGCGGGCGCCCACCAGGCCCGCCTCGCGCGTTCCGCCCGGCGGCTGGCCGGTCGCCGGGCATGGCGTCATGCTTGTCTTGGTGGCGCCGGGGTGACTGGTCGAGGGTCGACTGCAACCTGACAGGGACGTGCCTCACATGACGCAGCCAGCCACTGTCGTCGACCACACACTCTCGCTCCCCGAAGAGCTGCTGCTGATGCTGCTCAACGAAGAGAGCGGTTACTTCTACCAGGTGCCGGGCTGGACCCTCAATTGCGCCGTCATCGGCGCCGTGATCACGGAGCTCGCCTTCCGGTACCGCATCGACTCAGACCTCGAGTCCCTGTTCCTGATCGACAGCACCCCGACCGGCATTCCCGTCCTCGATCCCCTGTTGGCGGAGATCGCCGACGAGCCTGAACAGCACAGCACGGAGTACTGGATCGAGAGGCTCGCGCCGCGCGCGGAGGCGATCATCGACCAGGTGCTCAACCGGCTGGTTGAGCGAGGGCTCCTGCAGTACCACGAGGGCGACTTCTGGACCCTGTCGCGCACCGTGTGGCGGGCGGACTCGGGCCTCGACGATGACGCTGCCGGCGCGTTCGTCAAGACGCGCATCCCGACGATCATCCTCTCCGATGCGATTCCCGACCCGCGCGACATCATCACCATCGCGCTGCTCAACGCCTGCAACGTGCTGCCGCTCATCATGCCCTACGACGAGGAGGCCGAGGAGCGCGTCGAGATCATCTGCCGGATCGACATCATCGGCCGCTCCATCGCCGAGGCGGTGAGCAGCAACATCGCCCGGCCCCAGCTGCATTCGGCCTTCACCAAGGAGATCCCGCGCCTCCCGCTGCGCAAGCTGCTGTTCAACCGGCACTTGCGCGCCGGCAACCTCCCTGCCCTCTTCGCCGACCTTGCGAAGCAGTACGGCCCGGTGTTCGAGCTGCGCCCACCATTCCAGAAGCAGTCCTACATCATCGCCGCCGGTACCGAAGTGAACCGCTGGGTCCAGAAGCACGGCCGCCTGTCCCTGCGCGCCAAGGAGTACCTGGCCGACGCAGAGGAGGCTCACGGCACCGCCCGCACCATCCACACCATGGACGGCGCCGATCATTTCCGGTTCCGCAAGGCCCTCCAACCCTCGCACTCACCCGAGACCTTCACCCGCCGCCTCGACGAGGTGTACCGCATCGCGCGGCGGCACATGGCCTCGTGGGAGGTCGGTGACACGATGCGAGCCGGGCCGACGTTCCGCGAGCACCTGAACGCGCAGATGTCGCCGCTCCTGATCAGCCTGGACACCCAGGACGTGTTCGAGGACGTCATCACATTCAACCGAGCCGCGCTCGTCACCCACCTCAGCGGCGTCTTGCCCGGACTCCTGCTGAAGACGCCGCGGATGAGGCGTCGCGGGAAGGTCATGGCCAGGCTGGCCGATCGCATCAGGGCCAGCCACACGCCGGCCCAGCGAGCAGAACGCCCCCCGGACGTCATCGACGGTTACCTCGCCGTCCACGCCAACGACGAGCAGTTCCTCCCCGAAAGCGACCTCGGCTTCCCGCTCGACACGCTGTTGCTGACCGGCCAGTACCTCGGAGACCTGACCAGCTTCACGCTCTACCACCTGGCGTCGAACCCGGAGATCTACAGGCGCGTGCAGGCCGAAGCCGACGCGCTGTTTGCCGATGGCGATCCCGCGGGCGAAGACCTGACTCCGGCCAACATCGATGTCACGCACCGCGTGCTCATGGAGACCCTCCGGCTGACGCCCAACGTCAACGTCTCGATGCGCACCGTCATGAACTCGTGCGTCGTCGAGGGCTTCCAGTTGCCGGTGGGTGCGCGCCTCCTCATTGCCCAGACCGCCCCGCATTACATGGAGGAGGTCTTCCCGGACCCCCTCACGTTCGACATCGACCGCTACCTGCCGCCGCGCAACGAGCACCTCAGTCCGGGCTATACACCCTTCGGCCTGGGCACGCATCGGTGCCTGGGCTTCCAGTGGGCCCAGATGCACGTCGCCCTCAACGTCCTCTTGCTGGCGCACCACTTCACGTTCGAGCTGTCGAAGCCGGACGCGGCCCTGCGCATGAGTCCGCTCCCGACCCAATCGCTCAGCGGGAAGGTCAAGTTCATCATCAAGGAAAGGCGGCACGACATCCCGGCCTGAAGCGACCAGCAGGAGGGCGCTTACGCACTCCGAGGCCGCAACAGACCACGCTTGGATATGGAGTGAGGAAGATTCTGCGTGCAACGAGGGGATGAGCCGGGCGTCGCCCGCGACACCGATTCGCAACGCTACGACGTCGCCATCGTCGGCGCCGGCCCGGCGGGCAGCGTGTGCGCGCTCGCCCACGCACAGAAGGGCGCCCGGGTAGCGCTGTTCGAGGCGAGCCTCGATCGTCCCGGCAGGCTGGCGGGCGAGTGGCTCCATCCGCCGGCGCTGCGGATGCTGCAACAGGTTGGGATTCACTTCGACACCCCGGCCGAGGCGTCCATGACCGATGGGTTCCTGGTCTTCCCGGAGGATGGCTCGGAGCCGATACAGCTCCCCTACCCGGATGGGTCACGCGGCATTGCGTGCGAGCATGGAACCCTCGTCTCGCGTCTCCGCGAGGCGGTTGTGAACGAGTCCAATATCGACCTGATGCCGGACCGCGTGCACGCGGTGGACGACCGCCGTGTCACATTCACGCGATCCGATGTCGAGCAATCGGTGATCGCCGATTTGATAGTCGGCGCGGACGGCCGGACGTCCGTGGTGCGGCGATCGCTGGGTCTCACCGAACGACCGACGACCTGTTCGCGCATGCTGGGCTTCGTGCTGGACGGAGTGCCGCTGCCCATGGAGGGCTATGGAAGTCTCGTATGCGGCGGACCCGGCCCCATATTCATCTACCGGCTGAGAGAGAACGGCATCCGGGTCAACGTCGATGTCCCGTTGAGATTCCCACCCCGTGAGACGGCCGACCTGCTGCTGGAGTCGTACGCGCCCCTGCTTCCCGAAGCAATCAGGCCGGAATTCACGAAGATGGTGCACGAGCGGGGCTTCCACTCCACCGCCAATACGATGAGTCCTCGCATCTCGTACGGAAGCCCGCGCCGCGTGCTGATCGGCGATGCGGTCGGGCACTACCACCCCATGACGGCTGTGGGACTCACCCTCGGCATCGGCGACGCGATAGCAGTGGCCGAGAGCAGTGACTTCCGCGAATTCGTCGCGGACCGCTTCCGGCAGATCCGCGCACCCGAGATGCTCGCCCTCGCGTTCTACGAGGTCATGGTCGATCAGCGAGCCGAGGCCGAGGCGCTCAGACGGTCCGTCTACCGGATGTGGCGGCGGGACAGTGGGAAGGCCCAGCGGAGCATGCGGCTGATCGGCTGCGAAGATACATCCGAGTTCAGCCTGGGGTTCGTGGGCGCCACGACGGTGATGCAGGCGGCTGCCGCGACCATTCCGCGATCCATCAGCCTGCGCGACTGGCGCCGGGCAGGCAGCACGGTGTATTCCCTCGCTGGTCGCATCGCCTGGTTTGTGCGCGGCGTCTGGCGGTTGCGCAGGGCACGGGCCACCGGTGCGGCATCGAAGCAGGGGTTTGTCGACGCCATGGCGCGCGCGCTGCCGTCCACGATGCCCTCGCGAGAGCGCTCGAGGGCGCAGCACGACTAGGGGCGTGTCATGTGGCCCGATGCCCGCTCGGCCCTGAGGAGGGCAGCCGAGCGCCTGCTGCACCTGCAAGGCGCGGACGGCAGCTTCGAGGGCGAAGTGGTCTGGTGCCCCATGCTCTCGGCGCAGTACGTGCTGCTGCACCACATGATCGGGCGGCCGCTGGGGTCCGACCGCCGGCGTCGCGTGTTGCGCTACTTCGAACGCACCCGCCTGGACGGGGGCCTGTGGAGTCTCCACGAGCACGAGCCGCCGAGCCTGTTCGTCACCACGCTGGTCTATGTCTCGGCCCGGCTGCTCGGCGTCGAGCGCGGCGACCCGCTGATCGAACCGGCGCGACGGTTCCTGCAGGAGGAGGGCGTCCTCGGGATACCGACCTGGGGGAAGTTCTGGCTGGCGCTCCTCAACCTGTACGACTGGCGCGGCGTGAACGCCATCCTCCCGGAGATCTGGGGGTTGCCGCGCTGGCTGCCGTTGCATCCCTCGAACTGGTACTGCCATACACGGCTCATCTACATGGGGATGGCGGCCCTGTACGCGCAGCGGTTCCAGGCGCCCGTCACACCCGTGATCGCGTCGGTACGGGAGGAGCTGTTCCCCGAGGGCTTCGCCTCCGCCGACTTCGCCGCAAGCCGCAACCGCCTGCGGGACGCCGACCTGTACGCCCGCCCGAGCGTGTGGCTTCGGGTCGGATTCAGCGTCGCACGCCTCTTCGATCGGTTGCACAGCAAGCGTCTGCGGGCCCGATACGCCGAGCAGATCGTCCGCAACATCAGGTGGGAGCTGCAGACCACCAACCACACCAGCATCTCGCCGGTCAGCGGCATGCTGAATGTCCTCGCCCTGTGGCTGCGCGACCCCGAAGACACCGACGCCCACCGTGCGCTCGAACAGCTGGACCGCTGGATCTGGGAGGACGACGAAGGTGGACTGCGGGTCTCGGGCGCGAGGAGCGCCTCATGGGATACCGGCTTCGCCCTGCAGGCACTGGCGACGGCGTCCGACGTCGATGGGGTCCAGGACGGGCTGGAGCACGGGGCAGACTACCTGCGGGCACAACAGATCCGCGTCAGCTTCGACGGCTATCGCGACGCCTACAGGGTCGACCCCCGGGGCGGCTGGTGTTTCGCCGCCGGATGGCACGGCTGGCCGGTCACGGACTGCACCGCCGAGGCGATCCTCGGGCTGCTCGCCGTCGACGGCGAGGCGGCGGACGCGGCGGCACTGCGTGATGCGGTCCGGTTCATGCTGCAGGGGCAGAACCGGGACGGCGGCTTCGGTACGTACGAGCCCCAGCGCTCCGTGATCGGTCTCGAGTGGCTGAACCCGGCCGAGATGTTCGGCGACTCGATGACGGAGCACTCCCATGTGGAGTGCACCGCCTCCTGCCTTGCGGCCCTCGCGGCGTGCCGGGAGCGCTTCCCACAGCTCATCGGCGGGACGGAGACCAGGGCCATCTCACGGGCCGGCGCCTGGCTGCGCGGCGCGCAGGAGCGCGACGGCTCATGGCGCGGTGCATGGGGCGTCCACTTCATCTACGGCACGCTCTTCGGCATCAGGGGGCTGCTCGCCGCGGGCGCGCGTCCCGACGATCCGGCGCTGCGCTCGGCCTGCCGGTGGCTGCTCGACCGTCAGCGAGCGGACGGAGGATGGGGTGAGCACTACAGCGGTTGCTACACCGGCGAGTACGTCCCACACGACGAGAGCCAGGTCATCCAGAGCGCGTGGGCCATGATCGCGCTCCTCGAGGCCGGCGATGCAGACCGCACCGCGATCACGCGCGGGGCGCAGTACCTCGTCGACACGCAACGGGACGACGGGACGTGGCCCCGGCAAGACATGGCCGGGGTGTTCTTCCGCACGGCGCTCCTGGACTACGTGCTCTATCGCCAGTACTTCCCGCTGCATGCTCTTGGCCTGTACGAACGGGAGCGCGCGACTGTCGGAGCCTGATGCCTCCTCGGTGTAGCTCCCCGCGCGGTCGCCGACGCGGGAGCACTCCACCGGTTCCGGTTGGGCGCGCGGGCGTCCTCAGCGCGTCAACGGCGTCGGGGCGGCCGCGCGCAGCGCTTCCGCCAGCGCGCTTCGCAGGTCGTCGCCGGTGCGGAAGCGGACCGGGTCCGGCTCCGACGTCTCCATGACCGGTTCGGCCGACTCAGCACCGTCCGTGGCGTCCTCCGACGGCTTGCCATCGTTGAGCTGGTGGAACCACTCGTCCGGCGCCGGCGCGCCCTCGGCGGTCCACGAGGCCGCCGGGCCGTAGACGAGGAAGACGTCCCAGGCGACCGGGCGCTCCCAGCCCAGCCGGCGCGCCATGGCGCGCCCGAGCCGCTGTTCCGGGTCGTGGAACGCCGTCACGCGCCGATCGGCGATCCGCGCGGCCTCCTCCAGCGCGCTCGCCCGGTCGTCGCCGGGCAGCATGTCGATGAGGACGCGCGCCATCCGGAAGTCCAGGCCGGGCTCCCCGGCGAGCGGTTCGAGCGCCTCACGGGCGCCCTCGACGCAGACCTCTCAGGTCGACGAGTTGATCGCCACGAGGCGCGCGTGCCCGGCGGTCTCGTCGAACCACTGTTGCAGTGGCTCGAGGCTGTCGGCGAGATCGAGGAGCGTCATGCGCGTGCCTCCCGCGGGGACTGTAGCAGCGCTCGCCCGTAGCGCCCGGCGCGTCGGGGAACCGCGCCGGCCGGGACGGAGTGCTCCTGACTCGTGCGGCGGCGTGGCATGATGCGCACGATCGCCGCAGTGACGAAGGGAGCCCCATCGTGTCCGACTGGGAGTTCATCGAGGTAGAGCGTGAAGGGCGAGTCGGGATCATCCGCTTCAACCGGCCGGACCGGATGAACGCGGTCGGCCCCGAGCTGGGCTCCGAGGTCTACTACGCGCTCGAGGAGTTCAACGCCGACCCCGACATCGGCGCCATCGTCACCACAGGGAACGGCCGCGCCTACAGCTCCGGCGCGGACCTGAGCGCACGCGTGAGCGGCGACTGGGAGAGCACCACCCGCAGACCCACGAACGTGAGCCCGTGGACGCCCGAGTTCCTCGCGCTGGAGTGCAAGCCGCTGATCGCGGCGGTGAACGGGATCGCGCTCGGCGTCGGCCTGACGTCGCTGCTGTGGTACGACCAGATCGTCGCGTCGACGCAGGCTCGCTTCTCGATGCGCTTCGCCGCGATCGCCCTCACGCCCGAGGTGAGTTCGGCATGGATGCTGCCGCGGATCATCGGCTACCACAACGCCAAGGAGATGATGCTCACGGGGAAGATCTACAGCGCCGAGGAGGCGCTGGAACTCGGCCTGGTCAACAAGCTCGTGGAGCCGGACCAGCTCCTGCCGGAGGCGGTCGCGCTCGCGCAGGAAATCGCCTCGAACCCTTCCTCGACGCTGCGCACCATCAAGGAGCTGGCGTACGCGGAGCTGTTCTCGCCCAGCCTCGAGACCACGGAGCAGCGCTCATCGCGGACCTTCAACGCCGCGCTCCAGACCCCGGAGCACCGCGAGGCGATCCGGGCGTTCGCGGAGAAGCGTGCCCCGCGCTACCACGAGGCGGAGTACATGCGCGGGATCGTCGAGGAGATGCAGGAAGGCTAGGGCTCGCATCATGGACTGGAACGACAACCCCGAACAGGCTGCTTTCCGCGCCGAGGTCCGCGCGCTGCTCGCGGACAAGCTGCCCGAGCGCTACCGCTCGCCCGGCGGCAACTGGGCCGCGGATCGGCGCTCGACGGACCCCGAGGAGCGCCAGGCCGCGGACGACTGGGCCGACGCACTTTCCGAGCGGCGCTGGTTCGCGCCGCACTGGCCCGAGGAGTACGGCGGCGCCGGCCTCTCCGTATGGGCGCAGACGATCCTGCGCGAGGAGATGGCCATCGCCCACGCGCCGCAGGTCGGCGGACCCGGCGTCATCCAGTACGGCCCCACGATCATCCTCGTCGGCAACGAGGAGCAGAAGCTCGAGTTCCTGCCGCGCATGGTCAGCGGCGAGCTGCTGATGCACTCCGGGCTCTCCGAGCCCGGCGCGGGCTCCGACCTCGCCTCGCTGCAGACGCGCGCGGTACGCGACGGCGACGAGTACGTGGTCAACGGCCAGAAGATCTGGACCTCGAACGGCCACCTCGCGGACTACCTGTGGGTCCCTGTGCGGACGGATCCCGACGCGCCCAAGCACCGTGGGATCAGCGCGCTACTGATCCCCACCGACCTTCCCGGCGTCGAGTTTCGGCCGCTGATCAACATGGGCCGCGAACACGGCTTCAACGAGAGCTTCTTCGAGGACGTCCGCGTGCCGGTCAAGAACCGCATCGGCGAGGAGAACCGCGGCTGGTACGTCGGCGCGACCGCGCTCGACTTCGAGCGCTCGGGCATCGCCGGATCGGCGACCGTCCGGCGCGACGTGCGCGAGCTCGCCGAGTACCTCGTGACGCCCGAGGGCCGGACGTACTCGAGCCCGAAGAGCCCGGCGGCGCTGCGACGCGACGTCGCCGACGCGACGATCGCCGCCGAAGTGCACTACAACCTCTGTCTCCGCATCGCCTCCATGCAGGACGCCGGGCGCGTGCCGAACTACGAGGCCTCGATGGGCAAGGTCTTCGGCACGGAGCTCACACAGCGCATCGCCCGCACGACCGCGAACTCGTTCGGCCTCTACTCGAACCTGTGGGACGAGGACGACCCGCGCGCGCCGATGTCGGCGCGGGGCGCGCGCTCCTACGTGTTCTCGGTCCCGATGACCATCGCCGGCGGCACCTCGGAGATCCAGCGCAACATCATCGCGACGCGCGGGCTGGGGCTGCCGAGGAGCTAGCGCTAGCGCTGGCCGGCAGCCGGTTCAGCGGCGTGCTCCCGGCAGCGCTGCCGGGGTCGGCTAGCGCGGCAGGCCGAGGCCGCGGCTGGCGATGATGCGCCGCTGGATGTCGTTGGTGCCGCCTCCGAAGCGTCCCGGCGGAGCACTCCGCCACGCCGCCTCGAGCTCCCCGTCGAGCGGGGCGCCCTCGGACTCCACCTGCAGGCCGCCGCTGCGGCCGAGCAGGTCCATGAAGGCGTCGTTGATGCGCTCGCGGGAGTCCGACGTCCAGACCTTGCCCATCGAGGCCTCCATCGTCGGGATGAGGCCGCTGTGCACCATCGCCGCGTTGTTCGTCGCGAGCGCCCGGGCCACCTCGACGCGCATCAGCGCGTCGGCGACCGCGTTGCGGGTGAAGGCGTCGTCTTGCAGCTCCGGCCGCTCCTCCCTGATGTGCGCCAGGAGGTCCTCGACGGTCCGCTCCAGCGGGCGGTAGGTGCCGATCGCCACGCGCTCGAGGTCGAGCGCGCCGCTGACGATGTACCAGCCCCGGTTCTCCTCGCCGATGAGCGAGTCGGCGGGAATACGTACGTCCTCGTAGAAGGTCTCGTTGGTCCGGCCCTCGCCCATCACCCACAGCGGCCGGACGGTGATGCCCGGGGTGCTGAGCGGCAGGACGAACGTCGAGATGCCGCGATGCTTCGGCGCCTCGGGCTCCGTGCGCGCCGCCAGCCAGACGTGGGTCGCGAGGTGGGCGGACGAGGTGTAGATCTTCTGCCCGTTGATCACGTACTCGTCGCCGTCGCGCGTCGCGCGTGTCTGGAGCGCGGCGAGGTCCGTGCCGGCGTTGGGCTCGGTGTAGCCGATGGCGAAGTTGATCTCGCCGCTGAGCACCTTCGGCAGGATCTCCTGCTTCTGCGCCTCGGTGCCGTTGCGCATGATCATCGGCCCGACGGAGATGAAGGTGAGGGTGTCGAACGGGACGCCCTCGCGCGAGCACTCCTCGGCGAGCGCCCAGAGGAAGAGCGCGCCCTTGCCCTGGCCGCCGTACTCCTCGGGCCACGCGACGGCCGCGAGGCCCTCGCGCGCCATCGCCTGCATGAAGTCGCGGGCGGCCGGGCCGTAGCCATGGATGTGGTGCTCGGCGATCTCGGCGTCGAGCTCGGGCGTGCGGTGCGTGGCGATGAAGTCCTGCACCTGCTTGCGGAAGTCGAGCACCTCCGCGGGCATCTCGTAGTCCATGGTCCATCCCTTCCCGCCCCGTGCACCGGGGCGGACGGTGTCCGCACCTGCGAGCCTAGGCAGACGCACCAGCCGGGTCAACGCAGCCCCTTGCCCGGCGCATGCGTTTCGCCGGGCCCGCCTATATGCTTGGCGCCCGGACACGACGCAGCGGACGCGGGAGAGGACCTTATGGCGCTCGACTTCGCGACTGCCGGGCTGCTGAAGCAGATGGCGGACGGCGGCGGGAAACCGCTGCACGAGAGCAGCGTCGAGGAAGCGCGCGCGCTGGGCGCGGGCCTCTCAGACCTCAACGGCCCCGCGCCGCCGATGTTCCGCGTCGAGGAGCACAGCCTCGACGTGCCCGGCGGCGTCGTGCCGCTGCGCGTGCTGGCGCCACTGGAGCAGCCGGCGGGCGTCATCGTCTGGTACCACGGCGGCGGCTGGGTGATCGGCTCGATCGACGAGGCCGACACGGTCGGGCGCAAGCTCGCCGAACGGACGTCGTGCACCGTGGTCCTCGTCGACTACCGGCTCGCGCCCGAGCACCGCTACCCCGTGGCCGTCGACGACTCGTACGCGGCGCTGGAGTGGGTCGGCGAGCGCGTCGAGGATCTCTCGAGGCCGGGCGCACCGCTCTTCGTCGCCGGTGACAGTGCGGGCGGGAACCTGTCGGCCGTCATGGCGCTGCGCGCGCGCGACCGGGGTGGGCCCTCGATCGCGGCGCAGATCCTGATCTACCCGGTCACCGACGCCGACTTCGAGCGCCCGTCCTACACCGCCGCAGCGAACCAGCTGCTGCTGACGACCGAGGCGATGGAGTGGTTCTGGGACCACTACGTCCCCGACCCCGCCCGCCGCGTCGAGCCCGACGCCTCGCCGATGCGCGCCGCGGACCTCGCCGGCCTCCCGCCGGCCGTCGTGCTGACCGCGGAGTACGACGTGCTGCGCGACGAGGGCGAGGCCTACGCCGAGCGTCTCGAGGCAGCGGGCGTGGAGGTGAGCCTCCAGCGCTACGAGGGGCAGACGCACGGCTTCTTCACGCTCCTGATGCTGCCCGGCAGCGAGCGGGGCTTCCAGCAGGTGGTGAAGGCCGTACGGGCCGCGATCGCGGAGCGGTCGCGCGAGGCCTCGGCGGCAACACGATAGGCGGCGGGCGCGGGGACGCGCCACGAGGGAGGACAGGCATGACGACCGGGACCAACCACACGGAACTCGACGCCGTCATCGTCGGAGCCGGGTTCTCCGGCATGTACATGCTGTACCGGCTGCGCGAGGAGCTTGGCCTCTCGGCGCAGGTGTTCGAGGCCGGCGACAACGTCGGCGGGACCTGGTACTGGAACCGCTACCCCGGCGCGCGCTGCGACTCCGAGTCGTACGTCTACTGCTTCTCGTTCGACAAGGACCTGGCGCAGGAGTGGACCTGGAGTGGCAAGTACCCCGAACAGCCCGAGATCCTGCGCTACCTCAACCACGTCGCCGACCGGTTCGAGTTGCGCCCCGACATCCAGTTCGAGACGCGGGTCACGTCGGCGCACTTCCGCGAAGACCTCAACCGCTGGGAGGTCGAGACCGACCGGGGCGACCGCGTCCTCGCGCGCTACTTCATCACCGCGATCGGCTGCCTCTCCGCCCGCCAGGTCCCGAACATCGACGGCCTCGAGAGTTTCGAGGGCGACTGGTACCACACGGGCGCGTGGCCGCACGAGGGCGTCGACCTGGCCGGCAAGCGCGTCGGCGTGATCGGGACGGGATCGAGCGGGGTGCAGTCGATCCCGGTGATCGCGCAGCAGGCCGCGCAGCTGACGGTGTTCCAGCGCACGCCGCAGTACATGATCCCGGCCCGCCACGGGACGGTGACGCCCGAGTTCCTCGAGGACGTCAAGGGCCGCTACGACGAGATCTTCGAGGCGCGGCGCTGGTCGCAGGGCGGCTTCCCCTACGACCCCGCCGAGCGCTCCGCGCTGGAAGTCGACGACGAGGAGCGGAGCGCGGTCTACGAGGCGGCGTGGGCGCAGGGCGGGTTCAAGTTCCTCCAGGCGACATTCAGGGACATCGCGCTCGACCGGCGGGCCAACGACACTGCCTCGGAGTTCATCCGCTCCAAGATCCGCGAGACTGTCCACGACCCCGAGGTCGCCGAGAAGCTGCTCCCGCGCGACCACCCGTTCGCGTCGAAGCGCGCGCTCATCGACACGAACTACTACGAGACCTACAACCGCGACAACGTCGAGCTCGTCGACATCCGGCACGCCCCCATTGAGGCGATCACGCCGCGCGGCATCCGCACGACCGATACCGAGTACGAGCTCGACATCATCGTCTTCGCGACCGGCTACGACGCGATGACCGGACCGTTCAACCGGATCGACATCCGAGGCCGTGACGGCGTTGCGCTCCGCGACAAGTGGGCCGAGGGGCCGAAGACGTATCTCGGGCTCGCCTCGGCTGGGTTCCCGAACATGTTCACGATCACCGGCCCCGGCAGCCCCTCGGTGCTGAGCAACATGCCCGTGTCCATCGAGCAGCACGTCGAGTGGATATCGGACTTCGTCGAGCACATGCTCGAGGCGGGCGTGGAGCTTGCCGAGGCAGACGCGGACGCAGAGGCGGAGTGGGTCGACCACGTCAACGACCTGGCGAGCAAGACCCTCTTCATGCTCGCGGACTCCTGGTACCTCGGCGCCAACATCCCCGGTAAGCCGCGGGTGTTCATGCCCTACCCGGGCGGCGTCGGCACCTACCGCAAGAAGTGCGACGAGGTCGTGGAGGCCGGCTACGAGGGGTTCGTGCTGCACAGCGGGGAGCCCGCCGGCGTCCGCTGATCCGGGTTGCGGCGCGGGAGAGGATCGGCGCGTGGCGGACTACGTCGAGATCGGGAGACCGACGCCGCGCGTCGATGGGCTGGCGAAGGTCACCGGCGCCGCGCGTTATGTAGCTGACCAGGCGATTCCCGGCGCGCTCTCCGGCCGGCTCGTGCACAGCACGCGCTCACACGCCCGCATCGTCAGCATCGATACCTCCGAGGCGCGCGCCCTCCCCGGCGTGCACGCGGTGATCACGGGCGAGGACGTCGGGCACTACCTGTACGGGCGGATGATCAAGGACATCCCCGTCCTCGCGCGCGACGTCGTGCGCTACTCGGGCGAGCGCGTGGCCGCCGTGGCGGCGGAGACCGAGGAAATCGCGCGCCACGCTGCGGACCTCATCGATGTCACTTACGAGGAGCTTCCGGCCGTCCTCGACCTCGACGCCGCGCTGGATCCGGGTGCGCCGGTGCTGCACCCGGACCTCAACGCCTACCCCGGCATGCGCCCCCTCGACGAGCCCGCGAATGCGTACCGGTGGACGGTGAGCGACCGCGGCGACCTCGACGCGGGGTTCGCCGACGCCGACGTCATCGTCGAGGGCGAGTACGAGACGCAGCGCCACCACCAGGCCTACCTCGAGCCGCACGCCTCCATCGTCTCGATCGAGGACGGGCGCGCGCACGTCTGGACGAACACGAAGGTGCCGCAGAACATCCGCGACGACCTCGCGGCCACCGTCGGCATCTCGCGCGATGCGATCGTGCTGCACCACTCGCACATCGGCGGCGACTTCGGCGGCAAGGGCACACCGATGGACCTGCCGGTCTGCTACTTCCTCGCGCGAGCCGCCGGCCGCCCCGTGCGGATGGTGGCGGACTACATCGAGGAGTTCATGGCGGGCATGCCGCGCCACGCGACGCGGACGCGGCTGCGCACGGGCGTCCGGCACGACGGCACGATCACGGCGCACCACGTGCAGTTCTTCGTGAACAGCGGCGCCTACGCCGGGTACAAGCCGGCAGGCGTCATCGGCGGTGCTCCGCGCGCGGCCGGGCCGTACCGCATCCCGAACACGCGCATCGAGGCCGTACACGTCTACACCAACACCGTGCCGGGAGGGCACATGCGCGCCCCCGGCTCCCCGCAGGCGGTCTTCGCACTGGAGAGCCACCTCGACGAGGTCGCGGGGCGGCTCGGCCTCGACCCGTTCGAGTTCCGGATGCGCAACCTCGTCGAAGACGGGGACGAGACCGCCTGGGGCCAGCTCTTCGACGATGTGCGCGTGAAAGAGACGCTCGAGGCCGCCGTGGAGGCGGCCGGCTACACGGAGCCGAAGCGCCCGTTCGTGGGCCGCGGCATCGCGGTCGGCGATCACGCCTCCGGGGGCGGCATCGGCAACGCCGAGGTCGCCCTCGAGCCCGGCGGCGGCGTGGTGCTGGGCACGGCGATCTTCGACCAGGGGAGCGGCACGCACACGACACTTCAACAGGTGGTCGCGGAGGAGCTCGGCGCGCCGCTGCACCGCATCCGCCTCGAGGTGTGGGACACCGACGGCACCGTCGACGACTCGGGCATCGGAGGCAGCCGCGCGTCGCGCGTGAACACGAAGGTGGCGCACGAGGCCGCGCAGGACGCCCGGCGCAAGCTCGTCGAACTGGCCGCGGAGCGCCTCGGTGAACCGGAGGCGGCGATCACCATCGACGGCGACGAGCTGCGCGTCGAGGGCCACGGCCGGCCGCTGCGCTGGCCCGAGCTGCTGGCCGAGTGGGAGGAGCGCGCCATCGGTCGCGCCTATATCGAGGACACGGAGCCGATGCGCGTGACGGGCTTCGTCGCGCAGATCGCCGAGGTCGAGGTCGACCCGGAGACCGGCGAGATCGAGGTGATCGAGCTCACCACCGCCCACGACGTGGGGCGCGTGCTCAACCCCGTCGGGCACCAGGGCCAGATCAACGGCGGGGTCGTGCAGGGTCTCGGCTACGCGCTCATGGAGGAACTCACCCTCGAGGACGGGCGCGTTGCCACGCTCTCGTTCGGCGACTACAAGATCCCGACGAGCCTCGACATCCCCCCGCTGCGCACGGTGCTCATCGAGTCGGACGCCGGGGTCGGCCCGTACACCATCAAGGGCATCGGCGAGACGCCGAACGTGCCGGTGGCCGCAGCGATCGCCAACGCAGTTGCCGACGCGGTCGGGGTGCGCATCGCCGACCTCCCGCTCACCTCGGAGAAGGTCTACCGCGCCCTGCGCGACGAGGCGGCTCGCAGCAGCCGCGCAGGATCGGCGGAGTGACGATGCAGCTGACCGTCAATGGCGAACCCGTCGAGGTCGACCCTCCGCCCGGGCAACTCCTGATCGAGTTGCTGCGCACCGACCTCGGCCTGACCGGCACGAAGGAAGCGTGCAGCGTGGGTGTGTGCGGCGCATGCACGGTGCTCCTCGACGGACGCATGGTCGCGTCGTGCCTCGCGCTCGCCGCCCAGGCCGACGGCGCCGAGGTCGTCACGGTCGAGGGGCTGGCGGACGACGAGCGGCTGCACCCGATCCAGGAGAGCTTCCTCGAGCGCGGCGGGCTGCAGTGCGGCATCTGCACGCCGGGGCAACTCGTCGCTGCGCGGGCACTCCTCGACGCGAACCCCTCACCGACCGAGGACGAGGCGAAGCGCTGGATGACGGGCAACCTCTGCCGCTGCACCGGCTACTACCAGATCCTGGAGGCCATCGCCGCCGCCTCGGAGGCCGAGGCGTAACGTGCTGCACGACTTCACGTTCCACCGCCCCACCACGCTGCAGGAGGCGTGCGCCCTCCTCGACGAGCACGGCTACGACGCGCAGCCGTTCGCCGGGGGGACGGCGCTCGTGGTGCTGATGAAGCAGTCGCTCGCGCTGCCCGACCACCTGGTCAGCCTCGACCGCATCGAAGGCATGTCGGATATCCGCCTGGACGGCGACGCGCTGCACATCGGGGCGCTCGTGCGCCACCGCGACGTGGAGACCTCGCCGCTGGTGCGCGAGGTCGCGCCGCTGCTGGCCGAGACGTACGCGCACGCCGATCCGGCGCAGGATCCGCCCGCCGCGCTCATCGCCCTCGGCGCGTCCGTCCGGGCCGTGTCGAGCGGGGGCGCCCGGACGATCCCCGTCGAGGACCTGTTCTTCGACTACTACGAGAGCGCGCTGGAGCCGGGCGAGATCATCGAGTCGGTCACCGTCACGCGGCCTGCCGCGGGCGCGCGCTCGGTGTACCTCAAGTTCCTGCCGCGCACCGAGGACGACTACGCGACGGTCGCCGTCGCGGCCGTGGGCGAGGTCGAGGACGGGACGTGCGCCAGCGTGCGCGTCGCACTGATTGCGGCCGGCCCAACGCCCGTCCGCGCCACCGAGGTCGAGAGCGCCCTCACCGGCCAGCCAGTGAGCGCCGAGTCGATCCGGCTCGCCGCCGAGACCGTGCGGGACCAGGTCGATCCGCTGGACGACTTCCGCGGCTCGGCCGACTACAAGCGAGAGATGGCCGTCGTCTTCACGCGGCGCGCCCTCGAGCGCACGCTGCTGGCGGAGGACGCATGATCTTCGAGCACACGATCACCGTCGACGCGCCGTCCGATGACGTCGCGGCCTTCCTCGCCGACGTCCCGAAGGTCGCGGCCTGCGTGCCGGGCGTCGAGGACGTCAGCCTCGTGGGCGACGACGAGTACGAGGGGCGGCTGCGGGTGCGCCTCGGCCCGGTGGGGTTCTCACTGACCGGCCAGGCGCAGGTGCAGAGCGACGAGGACGGCACGATGCGTGCACGCGGCGGCGGCCGCGACCGGCGCATCGGCGCGGGCGTGGACGCAGCCATCGAGGCGCGCGTCGAGCCGCTCGGAGCGGGCGAATCCGAGGTGCGCGTCACGGCCGACGTCCAGTTCTCGGGACGCCTCGCCGAGCTGGGTCAGCCGCTGATCCGCCGCAAGGCGGACGCGATGGTGCGCGACTTCGCCCGGAACATGCAGGCGGCGTTCTCCTCGGCGTAGGTCAGCCGCTGCCCGCACGGCGAGTCCGCGAAGGGATCCGTTCTGTTGGAGATGCACGAAGCCCTCCTGTCGGTCGGGCTGCTCATCGTCGTTGCCAAGCTCGTCGAGGGCATCTTCAAGCGCTTCGGCCTGAACTCGATCATCGCGTACGCGGTCAGCGGTGTGATCCTCGGACCCGTCACCGGGCTGGTGGAGGCCGACTCCGAGGTCGAGATCATCCTCGGTATCGGGATCTTCCTCTTCTTCTTCCTGATCGGCCTGGACGAACTCGACGTGCGCGGGTTCGTGTCGGCGGTCCGGGGGCGGCTCTTCGTCGCCTCGGTGCTCTCCGTGCTGATCTCTCTCGCCGTATCGCTGGTGGTGACGACCGAGGTGTTCTTCGACCTGCAACTGGGGTTGAGCTCCACGCAGGCGTTGGCCCTGGCCGGCGTGCTGTCCCTGTCCAGCCTCGGGGTGGTCGCGAAGGCGCTGGTCGACGAAGGGCGGCTGAAGCATCCCGTCGGGGTCCAGATGTTCACCGCGGTCGTCATCGCGGAACTCATCGCGCTGTTCGTCGTCGGCTTCGCGATCAGCGAGCAGCTGTCGGAGGGCCATGGGCAGCTGGAATGGCAGCGCGTCGCGACCGTGCTGGCCCAGATAACCGGGTTCGCGGTGGCGACGTGGGTGGTCTCGACGAGGGTGCTGCCGCGGGTGATCGAGCTTCTGCACCACCTGCTGCAGGTGCCGCAGCTCTCGTTCGGCCTGCTGCTGGGCGGGTTGTTCCTCGTTGTCGTGGGCGCCGAGGAAGTCGGACTGCACGGATCGCTGGGGGCGCTGCTGTTCGGCGCTGCCCTGTCCACGCTTCCCTACCAGGTACGGCGCGACATCATGCCCGGCATGCGAGGGACCGCCGAGGGCTTCTTCGTCCCGCTGTTCTTCGCCTCGGCCGGCCTGCACCTCAGCCTGGACTTCGCCCGGCTCGCGCCGGAGACGATCATCGGGCTGTCGCTCGTGCCGCTGCTGGGGAAGTTCGCGGGGGCGTTCATCGCGGCCTACATCACGCGGCTGCGGGCGCCGGTTGCGACGGCGGCGGGCCTGATGGCGAAGGGCGTGGCCGAGATCGCGCTGCTGCTCGTGCTCTTCCACTCCGGCGCGATCGACAAGGGCGTGTTCTCCCTGCTCGTCCTCGTGATGTTCGCGTACCTCCTGCTCACGCCGCTGGGCATCAGCGCGGCGTTCCGGCGGGTGGGCGAGGCCACTGAAGTCACCGACGACGACGAGCTGTCACCCTACCTCGATCGCTTCACGCTCGAGGGGATCCGGGTGTGGGAGATCCTCGACCAGTCCCGCACGTACCCGGAGCAGACGCTGACGGTGCGGGCCTTCGCCGCTACCTGGCTGGTCCCGGAGCAGTACGACTACGTGGTGGTGCGAGACGGCGAGTTGGCCGGGATCGTCTCGCTGGCCATGCTCCGATACCTGCCTCGCAACGAGTGGGAACACACACCGCTTTCGCGGGTGCTCCGGCGCGACACCCCGTACGCGTACTCGCATGAGCTGGTGGAGGACGTGCTGCAGCGCATGACGGAGAGCGGCCTGAACGTGTTCCCCGTCGCCGACCGCGAGACCGGCGCGTTCATCGGCTCCATCTCGAGCCACGAGATCATCGAGCTGATCACCTTCGCCACCCCGGTGCACGAGGTGTGACGCCAGGCGAGCGCGTCGCGTCGATCCCACAATCCGGGACCACGCAAGAGACCGGGCCCGCCGCTTGCACGACAGGCCCGGCCTGCTTCGGTTGCCCGTGGCTGAGCGCTAGCCGCGCGGCAGCTGCAGTCCGCGCGTCGCGATGATGTTGCGCTGGATCTCGGACGAGCCGCCCGCGATCGTCATCACCACCGAGTGCACGTTGGTCTGCGTGAACTCCGAGAACTGCGGCGAGTGCGGGCTGTCCGGGTCCCACACGTTCGAGTAGAGCCCGTACGTCTTGATGCCCGTGCGCGAGACTCGCTGCAGCAGCTCCGTGTTGAACATCTTCGTCGTCGAAGCCTCGTAGTTCGGGATGAGGCCGCGCGACTGCAGCGAGATGACGCGGAACGAGAAGTTGAACATCACTTCCGTGTCGATGTAGTGCTGCGCGATGTCCAGCCGCTGCCGCTCCAGCCCACCGTGCTCCAGCTGCGACCTGCCGTGCTCGCTCCGCACGTTCTCCCGCAGCCGGTCGAGTTGCTTGCGGATCGCGATCGCGCCGTCCACGAACGAGCGCTCGTAGTCGAGCAGCGTGACGCCGACGTACCAGCCGCGGTTCTCCTCGCCGATGAGGTTGGAAGCCGGCACGCGCACGTCCTCGTAGAACGTCTCGTTGGTGGCGTGCTCCCAACCCATCGAGATGATGGGGCGGACGTTGATGCCGGGCGTGGTCATGTCCATGACGAGGAACGAGATGCCGCGGTGCTTCGGCGCCGAGGGGTCGGTGCGGAACATGCCGAAGATCCAGTTCGACTTGTGCGCCGTCGAGGTCCACATCTTCTGGCCGTTGATGACGTAGTCGTCACCGTCGCGCACCGCGCGCGTCTGGAGCGAGGCGAGGTCGGAACCGGCGCCCGGCTCGGAGAAGCCCTGCGCCCACAGGATGTCGCCGGCCAGCGTCGGCGCCAGCAGGCGCTCCTTCTGGTCGTCGGTGCCGTGCACGAGCACGGTCGGCCCGAGCAGCGAGAGGCCCGAGCCGCCAACCTTCGGCGCTTCGAGCTCGGCCATCTCCTGGTTGAAGATGAACTGCTCCATGGTGCTCATGCCGCCGCCGCCGTACTCCTTCGGCCAGTGCGGGGCGGACCAGCCCTGCTCGAGCAGCGCGTCCGCCCACTCCTTGGCGGCCACCTTGGCCTCGTCCGAGCCGTGGACGATGTCCTCCTGCCAGTCGGCCTCGAGGCCTGCCGGGCGCGGGTCGTCCGCCTTCGCCTGGTAGTACCCGGGCAGGTTGCCCTGGATGAACGTCCGGACGCCGTCGCGGAATTCCGCCTGCTCCGGAGAGTCGGCCCACTCCATGGTTGATGCTCCTTCGATGCTGCGGACGCCGCTCCGTCTCACCGGCGTCGTGCGCACTATGCCAGACGCGAGCCCCTTCGTGTGCGGGCGGGGATTCGCCACGGGCCGGCGTGCATGCATCGGCTACGATGAAACCTCGATCCCGCTCCGCCGCTCGTGCCTGCGCGCGGCCGGTCGGCGGGGCGCTGGAAGGCCGTCCACGTGGTAGCGGGTGTCCGCGACCCCATCGAGATCGCAGTCCTCTCCCACGACGGCATGCAGGATGTCGCGCCCGGCGTGGCGGCCCTCGCCGGTATCGCTCCCGCCGAGGTGGCCGAGGCTCCCACGCGCAAGCGCCCCCGCTTCTTCTACGGCTACTACATGCTCGCCTCGATGATGGGCATCCACTGGTACATGAGCGCGGCGTTCGTCTACGGCTTCGGCGTCCTCTTCGTCCCGATCCTCGAGACCTTCGGATGGAGCCGCGGCGTGGGCTCGCTCGCGGCGTCGTTCCGGCAGCCGGTCGGCGGCGCGATGGGGCCGCTCGTCGGGATGTTCGTCGACCGCTACGGGGCGAGGCCCGTGGTGATCGCGGGCGTGCTCATCACCTCGTTCGGGCTCTCGTCGCTGGCCTGGATGCAGTCGCTGTGGATGCTCTTTATGTCGTTCGGGATCATCTCGCTCGGCATGAGCGCCACGCTCGGCGTCGGCTTCAACTCGGCGATCGTCCAGTGGTTCGTTCGCAACCGCGGGCGAGCGCTCGGCATCGGCTACTCAGGCGCGATCCTGAGCGGGCCCTTCGTCGGCGTCGTGGTGTGGATGGAGGCGACCTACGGCTGGCGCGACACGGCCTTCATGACCGGCGTCGGGATGTTGCTGCTCGGCCTCCCGCTCTCGCTCATCGTGCGCACGCGTCCCTCTGACATCGGCGTGCTGCCCGACGGCGACGACCCGTCCGACCCCGCGGCCGTCGAGGCGCAGCGAGTCGCCGCCTCCGGCCCGCAGTCGAGCGCCGGCGAGGCGCTCAGGAACGCGAACATGTGGCTGCTCGGGCTCGTCTTCGGGCTGCTCACGATGGGCATCTCGGGGTTCATGCTCCACCAGATTCCGTACTTCGAGAGCCTCGGTTTCAGCCGCGGCGCGGCGGCGAGCACGCTCGCGTACTTCACGATCCTCAGCGTCGTGGGGCGGGTGGGCACCGGCTTCGTGATGGACTGGATGGGCCGCCGGGGCATGGACCTGCGGCTCATCCCCGCGGGATTGCTCGCGATCCAGGCCGTCGCGCTCTTCATGGCGGCGCACATCGACGCCTACTGGCAGATCATCCCGTTCACGCTGCTCTTCGGCATCTCGTTCGGCGGAGGCATCCCGGCACGGCCGATCCTGATCACGCGCGTCTTCGGGCTGCGCCAGTACGGCACGATCCAGGGGACGCTCAACTTCCTCGTGATCCCGTTCTCGGTCGTCTCGCCGATGCTCCTCGGCCTGTTCTACGACTGGCGCGGCGACTACTACGCCGCGGTGATGCTGCTCGCCGTGCTCACGACGCTCGGGATCGCCTCGGCGTTCCTGCTGCGCCTCCCGCCCGCGCCGGGCGAAGCCGCCGAGGCGGAGCAGCCGGATGCGTCGAGGGCTGCCTGAGCGCGGCCGACGGGCGGCAACGGCCTACCGGCGCCACTCCGCGATGTTCCACAGCTCGCTGTCCCACGCGTTGATGCGCACGCCACGCAGCGTGTTGAGGTGGGCAGAGACGAAGCCGCGCAGCACCAGCGGAATCTCGGCGTAGCCCTGCACGAGCAGGTCGTTGAGCTGCTTGATCAGCGTCTCGCGGGCTGCGGGGTCGGTCGTCCGGGTGAGCTCGTCGAAGGCGCGGTCGTACTCGGGGCTGCACCAGCGCGGGATGTTGCCCTCGGACCAGTTGTCGTCGCGCGAGGGGATGTGGTCGCAGCGCAGGCCCCCGAGGTACTCCTGCGGGTCGATGCCGGGCCCCGTGGTGTACATCTGGACGTCGGCGAAGAAGCGGCGGTAGGTCGACTCCGCGTCGGTGACCGGGTCGCCCCCGAAGAACACGCTCGCGTCGTGGTCGATGAGTTCCGCCTCGATGCCGATCTCCGCCCACCACTCGCGCACGAGCTCCTGCGTTGCCTGCCGGACCGCGTTCGTCGAGGTCTGGTAGACGATGCGCAGCGGGACGCCGTCGTGCTCCCGCACCCCGTCGCCGTCGCTGTCGACCACCCCGTGCTCGTCGAGCAGCGCCTTCGCCCCCGCGATGTCCTGCACGAGACAGCCGTCGTTCGAGGTCGAGACGAAGCGCGGTGGGCCGGGGATCAGGTTGCACGTCGGCGCGGCGGCGAAGCCGTAGAGCGCGGAGGCGATGTGCCAGCGGTCTATGGCCATCGACATCGCCTGCGTGATCGGCGGGAACGTCAGGAACGGGTGCGGGTTCGCGCCGTCGAGGTACTCGGAGCGGTCGTCGCCGAGCGCCGGGTCGGGGTTCGTGTGGTTGATGACGATGCGCTCGGTATCGCCCGAGAAGGCGGTGACCACCGTGCCGAAGCCCGCCGCCTCCATCGCCGCGAGCGCGAGCGGCGGGACCTGCAGGTTCCAGCCGTAGTCCGCCTCGCCACCTTCGAGCACGGCGCTTGCCGCTTGCTCGGCGGTGCCGCCGCCGGCAATCACGACGCGGTCGAAGTACGGCGTCTCGCCGCGGTAGTGCGGGTTGCGCTCGTAGGAGGCGCCCTCGTTGGGGCTGAAGCTCGTGATGCGGTACGGGCCGGTGCCCAGCGGCGCCATGTTCTGCGCCTCGCACGTCGCGGCGGCCGCGCCGACGCAGCCGGCGAACTGCGCCGCGCTGATCACGGGCGTCGAGGCGGTCACGAACGCGTTGTACGGGTACGGCGTCGGAGACTCGAAGGTGACCCGCACCGTGAGCGTGTCGACGGCCTCGACGGAGGTGACGCCGGAGAAGGCGTCGGCGGAGGTACAGCCCGTCGCCTCGTCGGTGCAGTACTGCCACGTGAAGACGACGTCGCCGGCCGTCACGTCGCTGCCGTCGGACCACAGCAGGCCCTCGCGCAGCGTCCACGTGATCGAGGTGAGGTCGGCGGCCACGCCGCCGTTCGCCACGGTCGGGATGTCGGCGGCGAGCCTCGGTACCAGCTGGCCCTCGGGGCTGTAGGAGGCGAGCGGCTCGAGCGTCACGGCCGAGGCGTCGCGATCCTTGTAGCCGGCGGAGAGGTAGGCGCTCGGCAGCGACGGCGCCTGCCAGTAGAGGATGGTCAGCACGCGCTCCGGCTCAGCGGGTGACTGCTCCTCCGGGGAGTCGTCGCAGGCGGCAGCGAGCGAGATGAGGAGGGCCACGATGAGCGCCGGTGCGATGGTCTTGCGCACGGGGTCCTCCACGAGAGCGCCTGTGCCGAGCCTGCGTCGCAACCGCGACCGGCGCGATGATACCGCCCCTTGCGGATTGCAACGAACGTGATACGTCGTGAGACTCGCGCCGGGGGGCAGGCCCTTCTACGATTGCCCCGACGGACGCCGCAATGGCGTCGTCGCAGATGAGGAGATTGCCACCATGCCCACGCCCGACGAAATCCGCGCCGACCTCGCAGCCGCCCGCAGTGAGCTGTCCGCAGCCCTCAGCGCCGCCCCGGCCGAGACGTGGGAGCGCAAGCCCGAGAGCGGCGAGGGCGAGGACGCCTGGTCCGCCCGCGAGGCCGCGCAGCACGTGATCGGCGCCGAGCTCTACTACGCCAACGCCATCTGCGAGGCCTGCGGCTACGACGGTCCCGACAGCCCCTTCGAGGGCGGCCTCGAGCTCGCCAGCCCCGCCGAGGCGAGCGCCGCGCTGGAGCAGGCCGCCGCCGCGGCCGACTCGAAGATCCAGCACGTCAGCGCGGGCGACCTCGAGCGTTCACACGAGCGCATGGGTCCCCTCCCGGACGTCTTCGAGTCGTGGAGCGGGCACGTGCGCGACCACGCCGCGCAGATCACGGCCGCGGGCGGGTAGCCCCGGGCGCGTCGACGGGTTGGCGAGCAGCACGCGCCGATGAGCCGCACGATCTACCTCGCCAACCCGTACGGGTTCTCCGCCCAGCAGAAGGCCACGCTCCTCCCGCCCCTCGTCGAGGCCCTCGAGTCGCTGGGGCTCGAGGTGTGGGAGCCGTTCGCGCGCAACAACCAGATCGACTTCCTCGAAGCGGGCTGGGCCTACCGTGTCGGCCAGGCCGACTTCCGCGATGTGGTGGAGTGCGACGCGATCTTCGCCGTGGTCAACGGCGTGCCGCCCGACGAGGGGGTGATGGTCGAGCTTGGCATGGCGATCGCCCTCGGCAAGCCGACGTTCCTGTTCCGCGACGACCTTCGCCGCGCCACCGACAGCGAGGAGTACCCGCTCAACCTGATGCTGTTCACCGGCCTCCCGGCAGACACGTGGCGCGACTCGTTCTACAGCTCGGTCGAGGAGATCCCAGCGCCGGACAAGGCTCTGGCGCGCTGGGCGCGGGGCCAGTAGCGACGCCTACCCGATCACGCCGTCCGCGCAGAGGCGCTCGTACTCATCCTCCGGGACGCCGAGGAGGTCGCAGAACACGTCGCGGTTGTGCTCGCCGAGCATGGGCGCCGGGCCGTAGGCGAGCTCCGGCATCGCGCTGAAGCGGCCGGGGATGCCGGCGACCTCGTGCTCTCCCACCTCGGCGTGGCCCACAGGCGTGAGGTACCCACGCTCGCGGAGCGCGCCGTCCTCGGCGAGGTCGCGAGGGCCCCACGAAGGCGCGGCGGGGATGCCGCGTGACTGCAAGAGCCCGGCGAGCCCGTGCGCGTCGTGGCCGCGCGTCCACGCAGTGATGCCTTCGTCAACGTGGTCGTGGCTCGCGCGGCGTCCGCGAGCCGTCGCGAGGCGAGTGTCGAGCGCCCATGCGGGGCTCCCCATGACGTCGACCAGGGCGGCCCACTGCTCGTCCGTCTCGACGGAGATGGCGAGCCACGTGTCGTCGCCTGCCGTGCGATAGACGCCCTGGGGTGCGAAGACGGGGTGGCGGTTGCCGTCGCGTGCCCCGTCGCGGCCGTTGAACTCGTGGTCGAGCAACGGCTCCGGCGTCATCGCCGCGACCGTCTCCGCCATCGACAGGTCGATGTGCTGTCCGTTCCCGGTACGCGCGCGCTCGTGCAGCGCGACGAGGATAGAGAAGACCATCTGCACGCCGATCATGAAGTCCGGGTAGGCGCCGCCGTAGGACGCGGGCGGCCCGCCCTGGTAGCCGGTGATCCACGGCAGGCCGGTGTAGGCGAGGGTCGTCGGGCCCCAGCCGGTCGCCGCCGCCTCGGGGCCGGTCAGCCCGAGCGGCGACCCGGAGAGCATGATCAGGTCCGGCCGCACCTTGCACAGCTCCTCGTAGCCGAGGCCGAGGCGGTCGATGACGCCGGTCGAGAAGTTCTCGGTGACCACGTCGCTCTGCTCGACGAGGCGCAGCGCAAGGTCGCGGCCCTCGGGCTTCTGCAGGTTCAGCGTGACGCCGCGCTTGCTGTAGTTGAGCCCGTTGAACGCGCCCGAGCGGTTGATGCCCGTCACCCCCGCGGTCCCACGGTTCATGCCCTGCACACGGATCAGGTCGAGACGCACCTCGGTCTCGATGCGGATCACGTCGGCCCCGAGCGTGCCGAGGAAGGCGGTGGCGTGCGGGATCGAGAGGATCCAGCCGAAGTCGGTGATGCGGATGCCCTCGAGCGGTCGGTTCTGCATGTGACGCCTTCCGCCCCCGCCTAGATCGTCCCGGCCTGGAAGAGCGCAACCAGGTCTTCGCCCGTGTAGCCGAGCGCGCCGAGGACTTCCTCGTTGTGCTCGCCGAGCCGTGGGGCCGGCCGGTCGATCGCCCAGCGGGACCCGGAGTACTGCACGGGCGCGCCGGGCTGCACGAAGTGGTTGCCCTCGGCGTCCTCGACCTCGATGAAGAAGCCCCGGTCCTGCAACTGCGGCGAGGCGCGCATCTCGCTCGCCGAGTAGACGGGGAAGCACGGCACCTTGTCCTCGATCGACATCCAGTAGAGCTCGTCGCGTGTGAGCCCCAGTGCCCACGCGCGCACGTGCGGCTCGATCTCGTTGACGTGCTCGGTGCGTCCGGGCCCGGTCAGGTACGCCTCGTCGTGGGCCCACTCGGGGTCCCCCATCATGCGCCGCAGCGACAGCCACCAGTGGTCGAGGCCCCAGGGGCTGAAGAAGACGTGCCCGTCGGAGCACTGGAGCACCTGGCCGAAGTTCGCCTTCTCGCGTCCGGGGAGGAGGTCCGGGTTGTACGAGAACACGTTCCAGTTCATGCGCACGTGGTTCGTGTTCGCCTCGAGCCCGGACACGTCGACGAGTTGCCCGCGCCCGTACACCCGGCGGTACGTGAGGGCCACCATCGTGTCCGTGGCGGCGGTGACGCCCGTGAGGTAGTCGGCCTGCGGGTTCCCCGGGCTCAGTGGCGGCTCTCGCTCCGGCTCCGTCACGTAGCTCGATGGTGTCTCGCGGCCCATGCCGCTCATCTGGTAGACGGTGTGTGCGTTGCCGGCCCAGTCCCGGTACGGCCCTGTGAGCCCGTACGGCGTCGCAATCGTCACAACGAGCTGCTCGTGCGCCGCCAGCAACGCGTCGACGTCGATCCCCAGCGCGTCGAGTTGCGCGCGCGGGCGGTCGAGGACGAGCACGTCGGCGTCGGCGGCGAGCCGCATGAGCGCGTCGACGCCGGTGGCGTGCTCGAGGTTGAGCGTGACGCCCCGCTTGTTCGCGTTCAGGTAGAGGAACTGGCCGCTGCGCTCGAGGTGCGGGCGGTCCCCGGGGAAGGGCCCGAAGCGACGCGAGCGGTCGCCACCGGGCGGCTCGACCTTGACCACGTCGGCGCCGAGGTCGGCGAAGAGCTTCGCGCAGTACGGCCCGACGACGCCGTCGGCGCACTCGATCACACGCAGGTCGGAGAGCGTTGACGAGCCGGCCACGGCGCCTGCCTTGCTGCCGCTGGAGCGGCGCCGCCAGCCTACGCGGGCGGCATCGAGGCTTACAAGCCGGGGCCGCAGGTGGGGAGCAGTCCGGGTCTGCGGGGCGGGTGCAACGCGCGGTCGCTGCGACCCGGGAGTAGGCGGCGGACAGTGCAGCTACCGGTCAGTCCAGCGCGCCGCCTGTGATCGGTTGAGCCCATTGCGGGACCACTGATGGATCGATGTCGAAGACCGCAAACCCCACGGTGGACACGACGGTGCCGATCACGACCACACCGATCAGGTTCAGCAGGATTCCGGTGCGCGCCATCTCGCCCACCGTGATGCGGTTGCTGCCGAAGACGATCGCGTTGGGCGGGGTGGCGACCGGCATCATGAAGGCGCACGAGGCCGCGAGCGTGGCCGGGATCATGAGCGCCAGCGGGTGGACGCCGGTCACGACCGCCACCGATGCGAGGATCGGCAGGATCATTTCGGTGGTCGCGGTGTTGCTCGTCAGCTCGGTGAGGAACGTCAGAGCCGCGCACACCAGCAGGATCATCACGAAGAGAGGCAGGGACGCCAGCACCTCGAACCGATCGCCGATGAGCTGCGCGAGCCCCGTCTCCTGGAAGCCGGCCGCCAGCGCGAAGCCGCCGCCGAAGAGGAGCACGATGTTCCATGGCAGGCGCGGGATAACGTCCGGCCCCATGACCCGGGTCGCCCCGTCCTCCCGGTTACGGGTGGGGATGAAGAAGAGGATCCCGGCGAGCGCGATCGCCACGGTGCCGTCGTCGATCAGACCGGGGTCAGGCAGCAGGCGCGACCAGCCGGGCACGGTGAGGAAGCCGATCTCCAGGTCGACCCGGAAGATCCACAGGAGCGCCGTGGCGACGAAGACGCCCAGCACGGCGCGCTCCTCGAACGAGATGGCGCCGAGGCGCGCCCGCTCGGCGGCCACCACGCCCGGGTCGACCCCGAGTCCCGCGGGCACACGGTGGAAGACGCGCGTGATCAGCAACCAGGCGGTGACCAGCATGATCGCGCCCACTGGCAGCGCCATGATGAGCCACTGTCCGAAGGCGATCGGCGGCGCCTCCGGGAAGAGGATCTCGAAGATGCGGACGAGCGACAGGTTGGGCGGCGTGCCCACCAGCGTCGTGAGCCCGCCGACGGTGCACCCGTAGGCGATGGCGAGCATCAGCCCGACCGAGAAGTGGCGTGCTGCTTCCTCGCCGACCCGGTCCTCGGCCTGCACCACGACAGCAAGCCCGATCGGGACCATCATCACCGCGGTCGCCGTGTTCGACATCCACATCGACAGGAAGGCCGCCGCGAGCATGAACCCCAGCACCATGCGCGCGGGCCCGCCCCCGACGGCGTGCATGATGCCGAGCGCGATGCGCCGGTGCAGTCCCCACTGCTGCATCGTGAGCGCGATCATGAAGCCGCCGAGGAACAGGACGATGGTGCTGTTGAAGTAGATCGGCGCCGTCTCGCGGCCCGACATGATCCCAAGCAGCGGGTAGAGCACCAGCGGGAGGAGCGCGGTGGCGAAGAGCGGGATCGCGTCGGTCACCCACCACACCGCCATCAGCAGCGCGACCGCTGCGAGGTGGCTGGCGGCCGGGTTCTCCGGGTCGACCGGGAAGACCGTCAGCGCCAGGAACGCCGCGAGGCCGAGCCAGAACCCCGTGGTGCGGGCCCGCGAGCTGGTGGGTCGGTCAACGGCCATCGGGTCCCCGCTTCGCCGGCAGATCGAGCAGACGAGCCAGCAGGGTTGCGGCACAGATCAGGGCCGTGGTGGCGATCGCCGTTACGGCGCTCTCAACAAGGATGATGGCGCCACCCGGACACGACCACCCGCAGCGGCGATAAACGGAGCACCGGTCCCACGGAGACCCGGGGGACGAGTGCGTCGCCGAGACGGAGCTACCGGGCCTCCCCGGCGTCCGGCGCGCTCACGTCTTCTCGCGGGCACCCTCGAGGGACCGCTCCGCCGGACTGATCAGACGCCGAGCGCGCCCGTCGCCCGCAGCTCCGCCAGCTCGTCGGGTGTCACGCCGATGTCGGTCAGCACCTCGTCGGCGTGGACGCCGAAGGCCGGGGCCGCGCGCTCCGCGCCCGTCGGGTTGTAGCGCATCTTCACGATCGGGCCGACCATGCGCTCCGGCCCCGACACCTCATGCTCGACATCGATCAGGAAGTCCATCGCCTCGACCTGCGGGTCGTGCGTGAGGTCCTCCGGGATCTGGACCTTCGAGACCGGCGCGCCCTCCTTGTCGAAGATCTCGATCCACTCGTCCATCGTCTTCGTGAGCATGATCGAGCGAATGCGCGCGCCAAGCTCCTCGATGATCGCGTCGTTCGCCGGGTCGAGCGCGTTGAAGTCCGGGTCGGCGCTGGGGTCGTCGTCGATGCCGATGGCGCGCCGCATCTGCTCGCGGTTCGCGGGCGTGAGCGAGCCGAGGATGAGCGCGCCGTCCTTGACGCGGTAGCCGGTGTAGTAGAGCCGGAACGCCTTCCCGGTCGCGTTCGCGCTCTTGCGGACGTTGATGACCTCCTCGTACGTCCCGCCGCGCTCACGGACGGCGGCAATCTCGTCCATGACCGGGCGCTTGAGGAGCTCGTCGGAGACGGGCAGCTGGCTGACGTGGCTGCCCTGCAGCACGAGCCCCGAGAGCAGCAGCGAGGTCTGGATGAACTCGCCCTTGCCGGTAATCGAGCGGCGGTAGAGCGCGGCACAGACGCCCATCGCCGCGCCGAGCGCAGTCGCGTAGTCGGCGACGGCGCTGCACGAGATGGACTGCGGTGCGCCGTACTCGTCGATCTTCCCCTCGCCCGCCATGAGCCCGGAGTAGGCCTGCGCGACGATGTCCGAGCCGGAGCGCGTCGCGCTCGGCCCCGAGGAGCCGTAGCCGGTGCTCTCGACGTAGATGAGGTCTTCGCGGAACTGCTTGAGCGTCTCGTAGTCCAGCCGCAGCCGGTCGGCAACGCCCGCGCGGGCGTTGGCGAGGAAGACGTCGAAGTGCGGGATCATGCGGTGGACAAGCTCCTGCGCCTCGGTCTTCTTGAGGTCCAGCACGATGCTGCGCTTGCCGCGGTTGAGGACGTGGAAGCCCTTGCTCTCCATGGGGGCGAAGGCGCCGATGACGCGGGTGCCGTCACCCTGGGGCGGTTCGATCTTGACCACGTCGGCGCCGAGGTCGGCGAGGTTCACCCCCGCGAACGGCCCGGCCACGATCTGCGTCAGCTCCAGCACTCTCACCCCGTCGAGCGGTCCCGGCATGGTTGTCCCCTCCCCTGTCGCGCCTGTGCATGGCGCGCGTGGCGGGGATGCTACCGGAACCGGGCGGGATGTTGCAGGGTCGGGCGGTCGGGCTGGTCACGGCCAGGCCGGCCTGGTCAGGCGGACTCCACCGCAAGACCCTCGATGCGCCCGAAGTGCCGCCGATTGTTCGTCAACACGGTCAGGCCGTGTCGGAGCGCGGTCGCCCCGATCAGCAAGTCGAGGTCACCGATGAGGTTGCCCTCGGCGCGCAGGCGGCTGCGCTCCCTGCCGAAGATCCGGCACGTCTCCTCGTCAAGGCCGACGACGGTTACACCGATCAGGAAGTTGCGCAATCGTCGTTCGTCGGCACGTGTGTCCCTCGACGTGACGAGCCCTTCGTGGAGTTCGGCGAGGGATACGATGCTCAACCCCAGGCCGTGGTGAGCGAGCTCGTCCACCCGCCGCACAGTCTGTCCAATCTGATGCAGGTAGTCGATGACCCAGTCCGAGTCGAGCAGGTAGCGCACTCGGCTACGGGTCCGGAGGCTCTCGGGAGCCGACGCGCCGACCTTCATAGATCATGCGCTTGAGCTCTTCAGGATCGGAGTGGCCCTTCCAGCCCCCGGCGGCCGAGCGCATCCGCTCGAGGCGTTCCTCCAGCGTGAGGCTGGAAGCCTCTTCAACGGTGACCTCGACCTCGCAGCCTTCCTCGAGGCCGAGGGGCTCCTCCGGCTCGAGGACGCCGTTGGTGTAGCGGGCCTTGACGCGCCGAAGCGCCATGATTGCCTCCACGGCTCGCGTCCATCATCGCACAGACGCGACCGCGTGCCGCAGGTTGTGCGCGATATCCGGATCGTTATGGACGGTGACGCTTAGCGCGTTCCGACGGGCACTCGCGCCGGCGCCTCGGGGGCCGGCGGCTGGGGCTGGAAGCGAAGCGCGTCGGGGTGCACCGGCTTCTTCGTGAACATGAAGATGAACGCGCCGAAGGAGGCGATCAGCGCCAGGCTGGCGAAGCCCAGCGTGTAGCTGCCGAGGTAGTCGTAGCTGAACCCCGCCGCGAGCGGCCCGATGATGATGCCGACGGTCACGACCATCGAGGAGAACCCGGTGATCGTCCCGTAGTACTTCCCGCCGAAGTAGTCGGCCCGCAGCGCCGTCGTCAGCGGAATGCGGGCGCCGAAGCCGATGCCGTTGAGGACCGCAAAGGCGACCACCATCCACAGCGTCCCTGCGAACGCCAGCAGCGCCAGCGCTCCGGCGTTGAACAGCATCGCGATCACGATGAGGAATCGCTTGTCGTAGCGGTCGCCGAGGTAGCCGCCGGCCATCTGCCCCACCACCTGGGTGACGGTCATGATCGTGAGCATCGAGGCCGCGATTGTCACCGAGAAGCCGAGGCTCTCGTGCACGTGTGCGATGAAGTGCACGTTGACGGCGCCGATGACGACCAGCGAGAGCCCGTGGCCGATGCCGATCAGCCAGAACGCCTGCGTCCTGAGCGCCTGCCGGGCGTTGAAGCTGTACTCGCGCTCGGGGGCCGCCGGGGGCGCGCTATCGGCATCGACGACGTCCATGCCGGAGTGCGAGCTGGCGGCCTGCGGCGTGGTCTCGCCGTCCGGCTTCCAGCCGTAGTCCTCGGGGTGGTGGCGGAGCAGTGCTGCCAGCGGCAGCCCGACCACCATGATGATCACCCCGGAGGCGAACGAGAATGCGCGCCAGCCGAAGGTCTCCATGCCCGCCGCGACCAGGGGCGCGGCCAGGCCGCCCCCGGCGAGGCCGAGCATCATCCAGGCCAGCGCCGTCGCTCGCCGCTTGATGAACCAGTTCACGACGGCGACCGAGGCGGGCATGAACGACCCGAGCGCCGCGCCCACCGCCAGCACCAGGAACGCCAGGTAGAACATCGGGAGGCCGTTGGTGACGCTCAGCAGCATGAAGCCGACGCCGAAGATGACGATGCCGACGAACATCATCTTGCGCGGACCGAAGTGGTCCACGAGCCAGCCGTCGATCGGTCCCAGCAGGCCGCTCTCGACGCGCTGTAGCGCGAAGGCCACGGCGAGGGTCGTGCGGCTCCATCCGAACTCGTCCTGCAGGAACACGACATAGACGCCGAAGGCGTGGAACATGAGCGCGCCGCTCATCGCCATCGAGCCGAAGCCCGCGGTGACGATCCACCACCCGTAGAAGAACGGTGAGAGGTGGCGTCGCGACGGCGGGGGCCCGCCTGCCCCGTTGAGGCTGACGGGCGTGGCGCCGTTGTGCGCCACTGATGCGCCCGGGCCGCCGTTCATGCTCACGCTGCCCCCCGGTCACTCCACGCCCGCAACGTCGACCGCGCGCCGGCGACCTTGCCGCGGACGTGAGTGTGAGTCGCAGTGTACCGCGACGCCGGGGTACGCGTGGCCCGCCCTCGATACCCTCGAGGGCAACCCCGCGGCGCCGCGTCCGTAGCGCGGCTAGTTCGAGACGAACTCGTCCGGGTTCGAGACGAACCGCATCCGGCATGCCAGGCTGCAGAAGTAGTACCAGGTGCCCTCGTGGAAGCGCTTCGTGCCCTTCGAGGGGTCCGATTCCGGCGCGCCTGACGTGGTCTCGTCGACGTGCGAGTTGATGGCGTCGGTGTCGATGTCCCGCCCGCAGACGGGGTCCTTCACGATGGGCACGGGCTCCTCCTCCGTTGCGTGATACTCCCGGCCGCTACGTGAGCGCGGCGTCCGCGATGGCTGTGACGGCCTCGCGCATGCCGCCCCAGCGCAGCGCGGCTTCCTTGCCTCGCCGGGTGTGGAACTGCAGGTCGTATTCCTTCATGAAGCCGATGCCCCCGTGCAGCACGTGCGACCACATGGTGACGTCGGTGGCCGCTCGCGCCGTGATGCCGCGCACCAGCGAGACCTGCGCGGGATCGGCCACGCCTTCGCCGATCTGCCAGATCAGCTCGTGCGTGAGGAAGCGCGAGGCCTCCACCTGGATGGCCATGTCCGCGACGCGCTGCTGCACCGGCTCGAACGCCCCGATCGGCCGCCCGAACTGCACGCGCATCTGCGTGTACTCCACCGCCATGTCGAGCGACTTCTGCGCGTGGGCGTAGCACTCGAACGACGCGATAGCGGAGCCGAGCCGATGGACGTAGTCGACGGCCTCGCGGCCGGCGATGAACGCGCTTGCCTCGGCGTCCACGTAGGCGACGACGCTCTGCGGCGTGTCACCGATGCTCGACAGGTTGCGCTCGATCCGCACACCCGGCTGCGCGGCCTCGACCACGGCGATGCCGGGTTCCCCGTCCTGCACCGTGGTCACGAGGTGCACCTCGGCGGCGTCGGCATACTCCACGAGGTACTTGGCGCCGTTCACCCGGCCACTGTCGTATGCGGTCTCCGGCGTGTCGTCCGAGTTCCGGCCACGCTCGATCGCAGCCGTCGTGACGACCGCTCCCGCGGCAATGCGCGGGAGCAAGGCGCGCTTCAGGTCCTCGTCGCCGTGCGCCTGCACGGTCGAAGCGGCGAGGACGACGCCCTGGTACGGCGAGATCGTGGCGGCGCGGCAGAGTTGCTCGATGAGGATCGCGCAGTCGATGAGCGACCCACCCCCGCCGTCGTACTCCTCGGCGACGGGGAGCGCCGTCCAGCCGATGCCGGCCATCGCGTTCCAGAGCTCGGCGTCGTGCTCGCCGGCGGCCTCGATCTCGCGGATGCGCGTCAGCGGCGCCTCACGTGCAAGGAACTCCTCGGCGTTGCTCTGCAGCAGCTCCTGGAACTCTGTCCGTCGCAGGTCCATGGTCCGCTCCCACGACGCCCATTCGAGCGTCTGCGCCCGTCGAGGGGCTTCACGATCGGTTCTCGCACCCGGTGTAGTGCGATCAGCGCGCCGATCGGTTGTCGAACCGGTAGGCGGCGATCACCGCGCCGGCGGCCGCCAGGATTCCAGCGCCCACGAGGATGCCGTCGGCAAGCGAGGTCAACGCCCTGCCGAGGATCGTGTCGAAGTCCGCCTGGACGTCGGCCCCGACCCAGACCCCGAAGTAGGCGCTGATCACACCTGCGATGAAGAGTGCGCCGACGGCGCCCGCCAGGTAGCGGACGTCGAGCACCATCGATCCCAGCGACGCGCCTGCGTCCTCTGTGCCGTCTCCGGCGGTCGCGTCCTCGGCGCCGCCGTCCACCTCGTCGGCCATGCTCGACCTCCCTGCTCTCCTGCTGGTCTGATCCCCTTCTAGCCGCGCGGCAGGCCGAGGCCTCGCGTGGCGATGATGCGGCGCTGGATGTCGTTCGTGCCGCCGCCGAAGCGGATGATCGGCGTCGCGCGGAACTCGGACTCGAAGCGCCCCTCGGCGATCGCGTCCTCCTCGCTCTCGCGCTGGATGCCGCCGAAGCCGCCGAAGAGGTCCATGCCGAGGCTCGTCATGCGGTGCGCGGCCTCGGAGACCCACACCTTGCCCGCCGAGGCCTGCATCGTCGGGACCCCGCCATTGGCGATGATCGCCGCGTTAGTGAGCGCCAGCGCGCGCGTGATCTCCAGGTCCATCCGTGTCTCGGCGACCTGCGTGCGGACGTACGGGTCGTCCAGCAGGTCGTCGCGCTCGCTCTTCAGGTAGTCGATGAGCCGGTCCCAGCGCCGCCTCGATGGCGCGACGGGGCCGATCACGACGCGCTCGAGGTCCAGCGCGTTCGCGGCCATGTACCAGCCGCGGTTCTCCTCGCCCACGAGCGAGTCGGCCGGGATGCGGACGTCCTCCCAGAACGTCTCGTTCGTGCGGCCGTCGCCCATCGTCCACAGCGGGCGGACGGTGATGCCCGGCGTCGTCATCGGCACGACGAACATCGAGATGCCGCGGTGTTTCGGCGCGTCCGGGTCGGTGCGGGCCGCCAGCCACACGTGCGTCGAGACGTGGGCGCTGGAGGTGTAGATCTTCTGGCCGTTGATCACCCAGTCGTCGCCGTCGCGGACGGCGCGCGTCTGCAGCGAGGCGAGGTCCGTGCCGGCGTTGGGCTCGGTGTAGCCGAGCGCGAAGGTCATCTCGCCGCTCTGGATCTTCGGCAGCCACTCCTGCTTCTGCTCCTCGGTGCCGAACGACATGATCGTGGCGCCGATGGACATGATGGACATGGTGTCGAAGGGGAGGCCCCAGTAGCCCAGCTCGTCGACGAGCAGGTAGGTGTAGAACGCGCCCTTGCCCTGGCCGCCGTACTCCTCGGGCCAGGCCATGGCGGTGTAGCCGGCCTCGTTCAGCGCCTGGCGGAACTTCTGCGCCTCGGGTCCGCGCCCGCCGCCCTCGGCGCCGGGCGCTTCGAGTTCGGCGACGAGTTCGGGGGTGCGGTGCTCCGCGACGAAGGCGCGCACCTCGCGCCGGAATTCATCGTGCTCGGGTTCCCAGCCGAACTCCATGGCCGGCCCCCTCCCTGCCGAGGCGCGCACACCGGCGCCGGCGCCGGTATGCTAGCACGCGACCGGGCGCGCTTATCGGCACACGAGGAGGACACAGCATGTTCATCGGCCACTTCACCGAGCGGCCCTACCAGGATCCGAAGTCCGGCGTCTTCGGCACGACCTCGGCGCCCGCCGACCTCGAACTCAGCAACGAGGTCTACGACCCCAAGGTCGGCGCCGACCTCTACCACCGCTACCTCGACGAGAAGCTCTACATCGAGGAGATGGGCTTCGACGGCATCATGCTGAACGAGCACCACTCCACGCCGTTCTGCATGGGCGGCGTCATGAACGTCGAGGCCGCCATCCTCGCGCGCATCACGCAGCGCGCGAAGATCGTGCTGCTCGGCAACGTGCTCCCTATCTGGGACGACCCCCTGTTCCTCGCCGAGGAGCTTGCGGAGATCGACATGATCTCGCGCGGCCGGCTCGTGACCGGCTGGGTGCGCGGCACCGGGCGTGAGAGCGTCTCGCACAACGCGCAGCCGCCCTACAACTGGGAGCGCTTCCAGGAGGCGCACGACTTCGTCGTGAAGGCGTGGACCACGCCCGGCCCGTACCGCTGGGAGGGGAAGCACTACAACTTCCGTTACGTCAACCCGTGGGCGAAGCCGTACCAGGACCCGCACCCGCAGATCTGGATCCCCGGCGTGATGAGCCGCAACACGGTGAAGTGGACCGCCGAGCACCGCTACCCGTACGTCATGCTCGCCACGGACCTGGAGCCGACACGCCAGTCGTTCGACTACTACGCCGAGGTCGCGAAGGAGAACGGCTACGAGGCGCAGTCGCAGCACCGCGGCTACCTCTTCAAGGTCCACGTCGACGAGACCGAAGAGCTCGCCTACGAGACCGCGCGGAAGTACGTCTCCGGCCCGCCCAACCCGTTCCTGGAAGGCAACCAGGGCGAGGTCCGGCCATTCATCCAGAACCTGCCGGGCATGACCTCGCGCACCAACGTGCTGCCGACCGCGGGCAACCTCGCCGCCCTGCGTGCGCGCGGCCGCGTCCAGGCACAGCCGACGCTCGACAAGCCGTCGGAACCCGAAGACGAGGCCCGCGACAACTTCGGCAGCTACGAGAACCAGCTCGAGCGCTACACGATCATCACCGGCACGCCGGACAAGGTGATCGAGCGCGTGAAGCACGTCCTCGACTACCTGCGGCCCGGCAGCATCTTCTTCTGGGACGGCGACGGCTCCATGAGCCACGACGACACGATGCGCAGCCTCAAGCTCATGGGCGAAGAGGTCCTGCCGGCGATCCGTGAGTACAGCGACGAGCTGGGCCTCAAGAGCCCGTTCGAGGTCTCCACCTACACGAACGAGCCGATCCCGCAGGAGGACTAGCCTCCGGGTCGGTCCGACCCCGGACACAGCGCTCGGCGCCACCATTGGGTGGCGCCGAGTGCTATTGCGAGGCCGAGCTTCGTCAGCGCTCGCCCGCCGCGAGTCCCGCGACGAGATCCAGCAGCCCGTCGGCTTCCCACGCGCGGTTGCGCTTTGACGTTCCGAGCGGGATGAGGATGCCCGCCTCCTCGAGTTCGGCGATCCCGTTGTTGACGGCGGGTCGCGTGCGCCCGGTCGCGGCGACCCCCACGGCGACCGTCACAATCGGGTGCGCGGGCAGCGCATCGATGACGGCCCACGCTGCGGCGTCGGCTCGGGGGGCTGAGTGGGCGCGAAGCCGTTCGCGCCACATGTCCTGCAAGTCGGCCACGCGCCCCCGATAGTGGTTGGCCAGCCCGGCGGCCTCGGTCGTGGCGGCTGCGAAGATCGTCAGCCATTCGGCGAGCCGATCCTCGCGGAACAGGGTGAGTCCCTCAATGTAGCGGTCGCGCCGGCGGGCAAGGACGACGCTGATGGGGGGAACGAATGTCGGCGCGAGCCCGCGCCGCCGGAGCAACACCTGCACCAGGGCCCGGCCGGTTCGGCCGTTCCCGTCGGTGAACGGGTGGACCGTCTCGAACTGAGCGTGCGCAACGGCGGCCTGGAGGAGCGGGGGCAGTGCGTCGCCGTTGCAGAAGGTGCAGAGATCTTCGATGAGAGGCGTGACCTCTTCGGGCGGCGGCGGCACGAAGTCGGCTCCGCACGGGTTGTAGTCGTTCCCACCGATCCAGTTCTGCTCGTCCCGGAACTCGCCGGGCCGCAGCGGGCGGGTGTCGTCTGCAAGCAGGATGCGGTGGATGTCCTGCAACGCGGCGGGAGTGATGCCTGCGGCGCTCGACGCTTCCTCGACTGCCCACTCCATCGCGTCGATGTTGGCGATGATCTCGGTGGCCTGCGGGCCGATGTTGCGACCCGTATCGCGGTGCGCCTCCGCACGGGCAAGCGTCCGCGCATCCGACTGCATGCCCTCGACCTTCGAAGACGCGATCGACTCCGTTCGAAGCAGGAGGCGGCTGAGCGGGGCGAGAGCGGGTCCGGCCTGACCGTTGAGGTCGGCGATCGCCTGCTCCGCGTCTGAGAGCAGCCCGGCCACGTCGCCGGGGAGATCGACGGCAAGTCCGGCCACGCCCGCGGGGACGAACGCGTCGTAACCGCATGCCCGGCGATAGCGGGCGGGCGCGTAGAGCGCGGGGTCGTGCCGCCAGGTGTGGCGGTGGTAGGCGCCTCGCATCGTATCCTTTCGCACGCCGCCCCCTTGCGAAAGGATAGCACTTAACCTTTCTTTACGGACTGCTGTACGAAAGGTTAGCGCCCATCCTTTACCAAGGACACGGCCAACGCCAGGTTACGCGGGGCTCATCTCACGCGGAGGAGCGCAGAGGCGAGATGTGGTCGGAGGTCGTCGGGGCTTCCTCGAGCGCCGTCATCAGCGGTTCCACCAGCGGGACGGCGCCATCGACGGCGGCGCGCATGGCGCTCCCCCAGTACTCGCGGATCGCGGCCAGGTCGTCGTCGTCGAAGCGGCGCTCGCTGACGTGGAACGTGTCGCGGCGGTACAGCACGCAGTCGACCGGGGGGTCGACGTCCGAGGCGCTCGTGAAGGTGGCGTCGAACGCGAGCAGGCCGTCGCGCAGGGCGTTCACCAGCGGCTGCTCGTGGCTCCATGCACGGTCGAGGACCGGCTTGCCGTAGCGCGACTCGCCGATGATCACGTAGGGCGTCCCGGACTGGACCTCCACCCAGTTGCCCTCCGGGTACAGCAGGAACAGGTGGGGCTCGGCGTCTTCCTCCAGCTGGCCCCCGACGATGCAGTGGAGGTCGAACGACAGACCACTCTCGGCGAGCCAGTGTGCGTCCTCGTCCCGGACGCGCCGCAAGTCGTCGGCGAGTGCGTTGGCGGCGCGGTAGAGCCGCGTGAGGCCGGACTCGCTGGTCTCGAGGCGCTCCTCGAAGTAGGTCAGCGCCTTGTCGCGGATCGAACGCAAGCCGCTGGTCAGGATGAACAGGCTGTGCCGCTCACCCTGGTGGACGAGGATCTTCTTCGCGATCGAGGTCTCCGTCCCGCTCGTGATGCGGGTGTCGGCGATGGCGAGCAGGCCTTCCTCGCACTTCATGCCGAGGCAGAACGTCACGGGCGTGCCTCCCCCGCGGTCACTGCTGCTCCTGCTCCTGCGTCGCCGTCCCCGACCGGACGCGCACGACGGCGGTCCAGTACTCGTTCGCGACGCCGGTGAAGGCCCCCCGCAGCGGCGCGATGTCATCGTAGTCGCGCCCGACGGCAGTGACGACGTAGCGCCCGTCCTGCGGTGAGTTGTTGGAGGGGTCGAACCCGTGCCATCCGTCCGGCGCCAGCAGCTGCACCCACGCGTGCCCCGCCTCGCCGACCTCCTCGCCCTCGGGGGGTGCGAGGTAGCCACTGACGTAGCGGGACGGGATGCCGTGCATCCGCAGCATCGCCAGCATGAGGTGCGTGAAGTCCTGGCAGACGCCGGTTCCGAGCCTGATCAGGTCGAGCGCCGTCGATCCCACGTCGGTGTAGCCGACCTCGAACTGGAACTCCTCATGGAGCCGCGCGCAGATGGCCTGCCCTGTCGCGACCGGGTCGAGGCCATCGGGGACGGCTTCGGCGAGCGGCAAGATCGAGGGGTCGAACGGCGATCGCGATGTCTCGCTCAGCAGCAGGTGTCGTATGAGCGGCGAGATGCCGGGTTCCGGGACGGCCGCATCGGCGGTCTCCACCTCCGCCTCCACGGCCACGTGGATCTCCTCGATCTCATCGAGGATGTCGACGTGGTGGTACTCGTTGCCGAACGCGTCGACGAGACGTTGCGGGTGTGCGGGCGGCTGGAGGATGAGCGAGGCGTTCAGGCGGCGTTGCCCGAAGCCGTCGGCTGGCAGCACACGCAACTCCGTGTGCAGCAACCGCACTGGCTGCGAGTAGCGGTACAGCGAATCCCAGCGAACTCCGACGTACACGAAGCGAGCTTACGCGACCGAGGGGACAACGCGGAATATGTGCTCGTGGATCAGGCGGTCCACATCGATCAGCCGCCCCTGGAAGCCGTCCATGAACTCGTGCAGCCCCTGCCGCACCAGCGCCGCCTCATCGATCGACCGGAGGTCGAGGTCGAGCAGGGCGAGTTCGCGCGCGACGTTGAGCGTCTGCCCGGCGGGTGTCTGGTCCGTTGCGGCCTCGAAGTGGCGGCGGAAGGCGCGGATGCAGAAGTAGAGGCTGCGCGGGAACTGCTCGCTGCGGACCAGCATCGTGGCGACGCGCGGGCCGGTGATCGCCCCTCGATGCGTCATGCGGAAGGCCTGCCACGCGCTGGCGGAGCGCAGCACCGACACCCACTGCGCGCGGTCGACCGCGCCGCCGACGTCCTGCGAGGAGGGCAGCAGCACGAAGTACTTCGTGTCCACGATGCGGCTCGTCATGTCGGCGCGTTCGAGGTACACGCCGCAGCGGAACCAGTCCCGGCCCTCGTCCATGAGCACGGTGTTGTCGAAGAGTCCGAGGATGGAGGCGACGCCGCTGCGCACCTGGTCGCAGAAGGCGTGCATGCCGTTGCGGAAGTCGCTGAAGTCGCTGCGCGTGGCGTAGACATCCAGGTAGATGCTGTTGATCTCCTCCCAGACCTCGCGCGAGAGCTGCTCGCGCAGCTCGCGTGCCAGCGCGCGGGCGATGACCAGCGTGCGCCGCAGCGAGTTGGGGTTCTCCGAGGAGAGCAGCAGGAACTCGGCCGGCGTCAGCAGCGGGTCCTCCTCGCTGGCAGCGGCGTAGAGCTCCAGCGAGCCCGTGGCCGCGAGCACGGCGTCCCACGCCTGCTGTTCGCCGTTCTCGCCGCCCGTCTCGATGGCGACCGCGTGCGAGACCTCGGCCATGCGCGCGATGTTCTCGACGCGTTCGAGGTCGCGGCCCAGCCAGTAGAGGTTCTCGGCGACGCGGCTCAGCATCGTCAGGCCTCCGAGGCGCGCGGGGGCCGCAGCACCCACGTGTCCTTGCTGCCGCCGCCCTGCGACGAGTTGACCACGTAGGACCCCTCGACGAGCGCGACGCGCGTGAGGCCGCCGGGCAGCACCCACGTGTCGCTGCCGGTGAGCGCGAACGGGCGCAGGTCGGCGCGGCGGGCGCGCAACCCACCTTCGAGGAGCGTGGGGATCGAGCTGAACTCCTGCAAGGGCTGCGCGATCCAGTTGCGCGGGTTGTCGCGGATGCGCTCCTCGGCAGCCCGCAGCTCGGCGTCGGACGCCTGCGGGCCCACGACGAGGCCGTAGCCGCCGGACTCACCGGCCGGCTTCACCACCAGCTGGTCGAGGTTCGCGCACATCTCCTCAAGGTCCTCGGGCAGGACCGCGGCGAACGTGTCGATGTTGCGGAGGATCGGCTCCTCGCCGAGGTAGTAGCGGATGAAGTCCGGGACGAACCGGTAGACGACCTTGTCGTCGGCGACGCCCACGCCCATCGCGTTGGCGAGCGTGACCTTCCCGGCGCGGTACGCGTCGGCGAGCCCGGCCACGCCCAGCACGGAGTCCGGGCGGAACGCGAGCGGGTCGATGAAGTCGTCGTCGACGCGCTTGTAGATCACGTCGACGCGCTCGAGGCCCGTGGTGGCGCGGAGGTACACCGTCTGGTCGTGGACGATGAGGTCGCGCCCCTCGACGAGGTCGACGCCCATCTGCTGCGCGAGGAAGGTGTGCTCGAAGTACGCCGAGTTGAAGCTGCCCGGCGTGAGGATGACGATGCGCGCCTCCTCGGCCGCGACGCCCTCCGGCCGCACCTCAACGAGCATCTCGCGGAGGTGTTCCGGGTAGTCGGTGACGGGTGAGACCGCGCCCTCGGGGAACAGCTCGGGCACGGCCTCCAGCATCACGCGCCGGTTCTCGAGCACGTACGAGACGCCGGACGGCGTGCGTACGTTGTCCTCGAGAATGCGGAACTCGCCCTGCTGGTCGCGGATCAGGTCGATGCCGGTGACGTGGGTGTAGACGCCCTGCGGCGGCTCGAAGCCGACCATGCGGAGGTTGAAGGCGGTGGCGCCGAACAGCACCTCGCCCGGGATGACCCCGTCGGTGACGCACCGCTGGTCGTGGTAGACGTCATGCAGGAAGGCGTTGAGCGCCTTCACCCGCTGCTGGATGCCGGTCTCGACCGTCAGCCACTCATCGTGGGCGACGATGCGAGGGATGATCGAGAACGGGAAGATGCGGTCGACTTCGGCCTCGTCCTGGTAGACGGTGAAGGTGATGCCGCTCGCGAGCAGGTCCATCTCCGAGCGCCGCTGACGGCTGTCGATGTGGTCGATGGACCACGCGCCGAGGCGCGAAGCGAACTCGTTGTACGAGGGGCGTGGAGTGCCGTCCCGGGTGAACATCTCGTCGGGCCCGGCGAGCTGCTCGTAGCCGCTATAGGGGTCGGACACGAGGGGCTACTCCGTCGCGCGTGCGGGCGGCCCCTGGGGCCGTGTGCGCCGCTAGCGAGCCTGCTGGCGGTGGAGCCCTCCGGCCCGTGCCTGCTGGGTCGGCCGCGACCCGGCGCGCATCTGCTGGCTGACGACGCGCAGCCTCGGCGCTGTGGTGGTACCGCCGCCGTGGCCTCGTGCCGTCGTGCGCTGCCGCTGCATGGCCGTTCCCTCCGGGCGCAGCCAGAGCATCGGTATTACGCATGTCAGTCATGTTCCCATGATGTTGCGTTCGTGTGAATCACGCCTCGAGGCCCCCGTGGGACGCCCGCTCCTGCAACCTCGCGGGCTCGAAGCGCAGCCGCGGCAGCCGCAGGATCACGACGAACAGCAGCGCCGAGGCGGCGAAGGAGCCGATGAATGTGACCAGCGCCAGGTCGTAGCTCCCCGTCACGTCGAAGATCCACCGACCACGGTCGGGCTGGTGACGAGCCCGACCTCCTCGATCACCACGATCGCCCCGAGCAGCGTCCCGAAGTGGGCGAGGCCGAACATCCGCGTGAGCAGCATCGCCTCCATGATCGGCCCGCCGCCGGTCCCCACGACCCAGAACGCGATGTAGACCCCGATGCCGAGGTAGCCCGGGATGAACAGCAGCGACGCCATCGCGAAGATCAGCGAGATGCTCATCGCGATCACCACGTACTCGAAGCGCGCCACGCGGTCGCTGATGAACCCGAACACGATGCGCGAACACGCCCCCAGCAGCGCCGCGGCCGAGACGATGAAGGCGGCGGTCCCCCTCGGCACCCCGATCGACTCGTAGAGCGGGATCTGGTGGACGAGCATCCCGAAGAGCCCGAAGAAGAAGCACGTCAGCGCGATGCCGATGAGCCAGAAGTGGGGCGTCTTCAGCGCCGCCCGCAGCGGCAGTCCCGTGAGCCTCGAGGATGGCACGCCGCCCTCGGGCACGGCCGCGCCGTCGGGCTGCGCGCCGATGTCGGACGGGTCGTTGCGCACGAGCAGCGCACCGATGGGGATGAACACGACGAGGATGGCGATCGCGGAGAAGACGAACGACGCCTCCCACCCGATGTTGTCCACCACCAGCCGCATCGGAGGCACCACCACCACGCCTCCGAGCGAGAACCCGGTCCCGAGGATGCTCAGCGCAACCCCGCGCCGCCGATCGAACCACCTCGATATCAGGGCCTGGAACGGGATGAAGAACATCATCTGGCGGAACACGCCGTTGATGGCGGAGTAGACGTACCACTGCCAGAGCTCGGTGGTGGTGGCGAGCAGGACGTAGGTGGCCGCGGTGGTGACGGCGCCGAAGATGATGACCTTGCGCGCCCCGCGCGTGTCCACCCAGCGCCCCACGAAGGGGCCGGCCGCGCCTCCGGTCAGGAGCACGATCGAGATCGCGCCCGACACCTCGCCGCGCGACCACCCGAAGTCGGATTCGAGCGGCTCGATGTAGAGCCCGACGGACCAGAACGAAACCCCGCTGCCGAGCGTCATCGCGACGATCGACCCCGCGAGGAGCCACCAGCCGTAGTAGACGTCCCTCAGCCGCTGCACGGGTCCCCTGTTCGCCATGAGACAGCGGCTGAGGGTGGCCGGGAGCTAGTCCATCTCGAGGATCGAGCGCCCCGAGATCTCGCCGGCCTCGAGCGCATCGGTCGCGTCGTTGATGGCGTCCAGCGGGTAGCGCGCGGTCACGAGCGCGTCGAGGTCCAGCTCGCCTTCGTTGTACCAGCGCAGGAACATCGGGAAGTCGCGGTCGGGGCTGCACGAGCCGCCGATGCTGCCGATGTACTTCTTCTCGGTGACCAGCAGGTCGCGCGCGTCGAGCTCGACGGGCGTCTGCGGCACGCCGACGAGCACGGCGGTGCCGCCCGTGCTGTGGCCGAGCACGCCGCCGCGCACGGCCGGCAGGATCTGCTCCATGGTCACACGGAGGCCGATGCAGTCGAAGGCGTAGTCGGCGCCGGAGACCGGGGAGCCGTCGCGCTTGAGGTCCGTCGGGTGCTGGGTGAGCTCGTGGATGCGGGCTACGGGGTCGACCTCGGAGGCGTTGACGCCGATGGTCGCGCCGAACTGCTTCGCGAAGTCCAGCTTCTCCTCGTTGAGGTCGACGGCGATGATCGGGTCCGCACCCACGACCGCCGCCGCGGCGATGGCCGAGAGTCCGACGCCGCCGACGCCGAAGACCGCAACGCTCTCGCCCTTCTGCACGGCGGCCGTGTGGTAGACCGCGCCGGAGCCGGTCATGACCGCGCAGCCAATGATCGCGGTCACGTCCACCGGGGCGTCGTCCGGCATCGGCACCACGTACTGCTCGTCGGCAATGGTGTGGTCGGCCCACGTGAAGCAGCCGGGCGTGGTCGCGACGCTGCCGTCACCGAGCGTGAGGCTCACGCCCTCGGCGATGCGCTTCTCCTGGGGGTCGCGAGGCACCCACGTCACCATCACGCGGTCGCCTTCCTTGACGTGGGTGACGGCGGAGCCGGCGGCCAGCACCACGCCCGTCGACTCGTGGCCGAGCAGCGCCTGCGAGGGGCGCGGGCCGTGCATCTGGTGGAGCTGCGAGTGGCAGACGCCGCTCGCGAACTGCTTCACCACCACCTGGTACGGCCCGGGATCGGGCAGGTCCACCTCCTCGATGCGCAGGCGGCCGGGGCCCTCCGGAACGACGACGACGCGGGCTGGCGTGGGCATGGGTACCTCCTCCGTGCCATGCGCGCTCCAGTGTGAACGCTATGTCGCCTCAATGCGAGGAAGCAGAAGCAAGTTAGTGGCTGTTGGCTGATGTCATCCACTGCGCTTTGGTAGAATACCTCCGCAGCCCAATCGATTCACGAGACCCGGCTCCCCATAGGTGTGCAGGCCCGGCCGATGCCATCGCGCCGCTTCCCTGCGAACTCCGAGGAGGCTCCGTCAAGTGCGGACTGTGGCGAGTTACGCGTTCTCGTATGGTGCTCCGGCACAAGACTCTCAAGCTGCCTTCGAGCAGAGCGCTCAGACGATCGAGAACTGGCTTGCCGGCAAGGGAAAGGCAACGCCCACGGGCGATGTTGAGAAGATTGCGTACGCGGATGGTCGCAACGCAACGCTCCGTCGGCAGAAGGTAGCCGCCGAAGGGTGTGAACTCCGGACGTATGACCTTGAGGAAGAGATCTCGGCCGGTACCTTTCGTACCGACATCGCCGTCGCTTGGCAGGGCGATGCTCTGGAAGTTCACTGCGACCTGAGTGTGGGCGGCGATACCGAGGTATCTCCTGTCCGCTTTGACGCTCGCTGCCCTCAGGTGCTTCGAGACCTCCTCGACATGTACGTTTGGCAATTCGGTTCTAGTAGTCTCAGGACGACGCCGCTCTACTGCGAAGGGCAGTCCGGGGGGAATGACCTTATCGAGTTGATTTGGTCGAAAACTCGATCAGTACCAGTCGTCGTTATCTCGGATCAGGACGGCTTAGTTCTCCACCCAGGCGTTGCCGAGCGAATGGCACGCGACTTAGCGGGCCTTGCCTTGGTCGTTCGCATCGACTACCAGGCTGCTTGGAGCATCACCGGACAGAAAGGCCGCGACTGGTCTTGCTACAACGGGGCAATCCGTCTCTATTGGCCCGTCTGGTCGACGCCGGAAGAAACGGCACGTCGGCATCCCCTTTGGACGGCAACAAGACTCCTGTCGCGTGTAGATGACACGCGCGCAGCCGCCGAGCGGATCTGTAACCAAGTACGAAGGCTGATACTCGGCCAGTCTGCTTTCTCAAGACGAGACACGCCGGTGGCGTCGCGTATCAGGGCAGCTATTCGACAGCAAGAAGACGCTGAACGCGAGGTAGTGCGGGCCCGGGCGCGCGAAGCGGACGACTGGGAAGGCTTGGCGGAAACCTACCTGTCGGAGAGTGATTCGCTCCGGAGTGAACGCGACGCGCTCCAACAGGACGTCAGGGATCTTGAGGAGACCATAAGTGACCTGAAGGCTCAGTTGCGCAACGCGCAGCAGGCGCTCAGGTATTCGTCCGACCCTGAGGATGTCGCTCCCGACGAAGAAGCTCCGCCTGCCACCCTGTGGGACGCCGTTGAGTCTGCGGGCCAGCGTAATGAGGATGTGCTGGTGTTCGGATCTGATGTGCTCGATGGCGTGTCGCGTCTATCGGACGAAGCGGGGCCGCCTGACAAAGTTCTGTACTACCTAGATCAACTCGCGGAGATGACACGGAGGCGGAACGATGGGGACCTTGGGACCTCCGCTAACGGCTGGCTAGCTGCGCGCAACGTAACTGCCTCTGGAGAATCCGAAACGATCCGGAACTCACCCTCTGAGATGAGGCGACGCACTTGGGACGATGGCATGGGTAATCGTCGTGCCTTTGAGCAGCATCTCAAGCCCAATGACGCAGCTCCCCCCGATCTCTGCGTGAGGATCTACCACGACTACGACGCTATACAGCGCAGGACCATCGTTGGATGGGTCGGCCGCCATCCGTGACCGCCCGAGAGCCCGAGGCGTATGCGCGCCATCGCAAACTACTTGGCTGCCGCGACGGCCTTAGTCCCAGTTGAAGACGGCGAGGGCGTTCTCGCGCATGTAGCGACGCTGCACGCCCTCGCGGAGCTGCAGCGCCAGTCCGTCCTCGACGGCTCGCTCGAACGTCAGGATCGCGTAGTCCGAGGCCCACATCACGCGCTCGCGGCCGCGCGTGTTCATCAGGTGGACCACCTCGTCCGGGATGTACTTCGGCGAGAAGCCCGAGGTCATCAGGTAGAAGTTCGCGTGCTTCTGCAGCATCGCCACCGTCTCGACGTGCCACGGGTGCCCGATGTGCGTCGCGACGATCGTGAGCTCGGGGTACGTCACGAGGACCTCGTCGAGGTCCATCGGCCGCTGGTACTTGGCGAAGCGCAGTGGCCCCGGCACGCCGACATTGACGACGATCGGGATGCCCAGCTCGATGCACTTCGTGTAGATCGGGTACATGAGCGGGTGGTTGGGCGGCATGTTCACCAGCGCGCCCATCACCCGGATAGTGCGGAAGTCGAACTCGTTGACGGCCATCTCGACCATCCGCACCGCGTTCATGCCCTGCGTCGGGTCGATGTTGCAGCTCCCCCGGAAGCGGTCCGGGTACTCGCGCACGGCGTCCGCGACGCGCTGGCACGAGGCGCGGAAGTCGTCGATCGCCATCACGCCGCCGTAGCCGGCGACGTGCGGGTTCTCCAGGCTGTCCGCGCCGAGCGACACGTTCAGCAAGCCCATCTGCACGCCGGCGTTGTCCATGCGCTCGACGACGCGGTCCGGGCTCACCCCGCCGAGCAGGTCCGGCGACTTGCCGCCGAACCAGCGCTCGATGTTCGGGTCCATGTCCTCGCGGCGCTCGGCCGCGGGCAGGTTGATGTAGGTGTCGATGATCTCGCCGTAGGCGATCTCGCTCGACCCGTTGTCATTCGTCATGACGGTCCTCCTGTGCCCTCGCCCCTAGACCGTCGCGGCAGCGGGGATGCGAGGCGGCTCGAGGAAGCGTGAGCTGATCGGCGCGTCCGCCTCGAACGGGCCGTCGAGGCCGAGATCGTCGCTGATCTCGCGCAGCGCCGGGAGCACCTCGCCGCCGAGCAGCTCGATGCAGCGCTTCGCGTCCTCGTGGCCGACGTGCCCGTCGTTGCCCCACAGCGCGAGGATGCCGGGCCGTGTCTCCTCGATGAGCTCGCGCAGCTGTTCCACCACCTGGTCGGGCGTGCCGGCGACGATCTGCAGGTTCTGGAGCTGGTCCTCGAACGGCATCGCGCGCCGCGTCGACTGGATGGGCGCGTTCGCGCGCTTCACCGCGCCCTCACGGTTCGTCGGCGAGCTGTATCCGGTGGGCGCCGACCACACGGCGTGGCCGAGGCCGGTGAACTCACCCTGCATCCACATGTACTGGCGGGCGTTCTCCAGCGCGTGCTCCTCGGTGTCCTGCACGTGGACGCGGATGAGGTAGCCGCGGTGCTCGGGGCCGGAGGTGTAGCCGGTCTCCTGCGCGGTGTCCTCGTAGAGCTGCCAGATCTGCTTTGTCTGCTCGATGGTGGTGTTGAGGCAGATGTACGGGTAGCGGTTCTCCGCGCACCACACGATGGTCTCGGGGCTCGCGACGCCGGGCACCCAGATGCGTGGGTGCGGCTTCTGCAGCGGGAGCGCCCATGGGTTCACGACGCGGAACTGGTAGTGGTCGCCCTCCCACCGCCACGGGCCGGGCTCCGTCCACGTCTTCACGAGCAAGTCGTGCGCCTCGTAGAAGCGCTCGCGGTTGTAGGCCGGGTTCACGTTGTTCGCGAACTGCTCGGTGCCCGCGCCGCGCACGATGCCCGTGACGAGGCGGCCCTTCGAGATCATGTCGATCATCGAGAGCGACTCGGAGATGCCGAGGGGGTTGTCGATGGTCGGCAGCGGCGTGCCGAGCAGCACGATCTTGACGCGCTCGGTGGCGGCCGCGAGGATGCTGGCCCACACCGTGATCTGCGCCTGCATGCAGAACGGCGCGTTGTGGTGCTCGTTGAGCATGATGCCGTCGAAGCCCACCTCCTCGGCGAGCTGGTACTCGACGAGGCGCTCGTTGTAGAGCTTGCTGCCGGCGACGGGGTCGAAGTTGCTGTTCGAGAACATGAGCGCCGTGACGCCCTCGTCGCCGACGGCGTCCTCGGGGTAGGCGGACATCGGCTGCTCGGTGAAGTACATCAGGTGCACGGTCGGTCTCCTCGATGCTCCCGGGTGCCGAGGCGCAGCATAGCCGGTACGCGGCGAGGGCCGCACGGTCGCCGGTCGCGCCGTCGGGTCGCGCCCGTCAGTCGAGCTCGATGAACCCGATGATGCGCGGCCAGCGCCCCTCCCCGATGACCTCGCCGTCGAGGAGGATGCGGCAGGGCTGCGCCGGGTGCGGCGGACACTCGGTCGTCGCGCGTGACGGCGGGTGGAAGCGCGCGAGGTACTCGGCGCTGTCCATCACCTCGCCCTCGCCGGTAGTCACGTCGCGGACGGAGACCTCGGCGCGTGTCGCGCCGCGCGGGAGTCGGTACCCGTCGAAGATGAACGCCTTGCCCGAGCCGCCGCTCGACCACGCGAAGTGCGTCGCGGAAGCCCATTCCCAGTGGTAGTGCGCAAGTAGATTGGGTGTCCCCGTCGTCCAGAGCACGCGATCGGTCTCGAAATCGATGATGTCGAAGCTCCGCCAGCTGTACGGGCCATACTCACGACCGGCCCCGTCTCGCCCACGCACGATGTAGCGAGCGTCCGGGGAGAGGCAAGCAGGGCGGTCGCAGGGAAGCGAACGTGCAGCGCCATCGAGCGTGACGACGACAAGCGACTCGGCGGGCTCGTGGTACTCGTCTCGCCAATCGAGCATCCCGACCACGATGTGGGCCGAATCCGCCGTCCAGGCCCCAGCGCCCGGCAGACTCACGCTCCAGGGCGCGTCCGCGTCCAGCCCTGCGGCCGCGACTATCTCGTCGCTGGTCAGGCGCAGGGCGCGATCGCCGGTGGGGAGATTGAGGACGATGACGTCGCTGGGAACCCGTCCCGTGCCGTCGCTATCTGCGTAATGGCTCACCGCCAGCCTGCGCCCGTCGGGCGAGACACGGAACGCTTCCGGCCAACGCTCGTGCAGCGTTCGGCTCTGCCCGTCGAGTGCGTAATAGATAAGCCTCTGCTCGATCTCGGCAACGAAGCCGCCGAGCGCCGGCTGGGCGGCCCCCGGCGAGTAGCCCCAATGCGCGAGCGGATTCTGGTACGTGAAGGCGAGCCAGCTCCGGCCGGTACCCTCGTCGTGAATGATCATGCGCCGGGTGGCGCGCGGGTCGGGCCGCCCCTCACCGCGCCGGTACTCGTACTCGCCGTGGACCTCGTACGCGAGCAGCGGCCCGACCATCTCGTCACGCCCAGGCGGGGGCGGCGGCGCGATCTCGCGCGTTACCGGAAGCGGATCGATACCCCGGAGTTCGATGCTGCCGGGGACCTCGACCATTCCGAGGTAGTGTGTCCACTCGAATTCGCCTTCCCAGACGACACGCTCTGCGTGCTGGACGTAGCACGCCGACGAGCCATAGGAGTCGCTCAGGCCGCAGGTACTTATCACCGCGCCTTCGACCTGCCGCTCCAGCCCGGGAGTCCGGGGCGCGATCTCCCCCGTCTCGGTATCGAGGAGGCGGGTGGCGTTGTAGTCGAGCGTCACGTACCGCCCGAACCATGGTCCGTAGTACAGCGACAATTGGAGCCCTTGTTCTTCGGCGATCGTCCAGACAACGTCGCCGGTCTCCACATCGAGCACCGTCAGGCGGTCCCAGTACGGCTGGTGGTTCTTGGGCCACCCGGCGATCTGCTGGCCGACCTGGATCGCATGACGGAGATCGGGCGAGACGATCAGCCCTTCCGCCAGCACCCGGATGTTGCCGTCGAGCCACAGCACGGCGGTGTGCGCACGGGGGCCGGAGTAGTCGCCGCCGGTCACGCTGACCGCTTCGCTGTCGTCACGCCAGTCACCGAGGTTGAGCATCCCGTCGCGACCGCCGTAGCGCAGCGTTCCGAGGTCCGGATCGTCGCTTCCCACACGCAGCACCTCCGTGCCGTTGCGGGCGTCGAGGACGAGCACGGTGCCCGGCTCGCCGTGCATGACGGCGACCTTCGAGCCGTCGGGCGAGACGCGGATCGCGCGGATCGTATCGTCCTCGAACAGCACTGCCTCGGCCTCGCCGTCGAGGCCCATCCGGCGCACCTGGTCCCCGCTCCAGACGATGATGCTTGTCCCGGCGGGCTGCGCAGCCGAGCGATTCGCCTCGCCCGCGCTGCCAATTCGTGTGCGCGGGTTCTCGTAGTCGAACGCGGCCCAGTAGCGATCCTCGGCGACGTCGTAGATGAAGACGCGTCGCGTCTCGACCTCGTCGCCATCTCTCGGCGGTGCGTCGCCGACGCGCTCGGAGACCACGATCAGCGGCCCCTGCACGGTGACCGGTGGTGGCTCGGGCGTCGGGACGGCGGCCGGCGTCGGCGTCATGGTCGGTGTCGGCGCCGGAGTGGGGATGGGCGTCGCGGCCGCAAGGGGCGTCGGTGTGGGGGACGGTGTAGGCGTCGCGGTCGCTGCCGGGTCGGCCGCCTCCGTAGCGGTGGGGGTCGCAGATGGCGTCGCGTCCTCCCCTGGAGGCGTCGGTCCGTCCCCGTCGACGCACGAGGCGGCGAGCAGCACGAGCAGCGCGGCGGCCGTCGCGACCAGACGCCTCATGCCGCCTCGATCCCCGGCGGGGGCCGCACGCTAATGCTGGACCATCATCCCGCCGTCGACGTTGATCGCCTGGCCGCTCACCCACGATCCCTGGTCGCTGCACAGGTAGAGCGCCATGTTCGGGATGTCCTCCCCGGCGCTCGGGCGCCGCAGCGGGATGCGCTCGACGGTCTGCGCCCACTGCTCGCTGTCGCGGGGGATGTCGTCGAGACGGTTGTTGTCGATGACTCCGGGGCAGATCGTGTTGACGCGGACGCCGTACATCCCGACCTCCTGCGCCATCCCCGCCGAGAGCGCCTGGATCGCCGCCTTGCTTGAGGCGTACGCCGTCGCGTTGGGCGGGAGCAGCTTCCCGGCCACCGAGGAGATGTTGACGATCGCGCCACCCTCGCCCTGGTCGATGAGGTGCTGGCCGAAGCGCTTGCTCATCAGGAACGTACCGCGCACGTTCACGCGGATCACGAGGTCCCACCAGTCGATCGGCATGTCGACGACGGGCACGCGGTCCGCGCCGCGCGCCGCGGCGGCGTTGTTCACCACGAAGTCGACGCGCCCGAACTCGTCGAGCACCTGCGCGAGCAGCGCCTGCACCGCGTCGTCGTCGGAGACGTCGCTCACGACGGGCAACGCGCGGCTCCCCATCGCCTCGATCTCCTCGGCGACGGAGTCGATGTCGCGCCAGCCGGCGGCCTGTTCGTCGTCCGGGTAGCGGTCGGGCGACCTGCCGGTGCCAGTGATGACGACGCTGGCGCCGGCGGCGCCGAACGCCCTCGCGATCTCGCGCCCGATGCTGCGCATGCGTCCCGCGCCTGTGACGACCGCGACCTTGCCCTCGATGCCCGTGAGTTCCATGGCTCGCACCTCCCGCGCGCAGGGTACGCGAGCGGGGGCGTGCGAGGGGTGGTCTGCGGAACGGAGTGCCGCTACGCGTCGAAGGGATTGAGCACGGGTACGCCGAGTTGCTCGAAGTCGCGCACGTTCCGGGTCACGACCGTTAGCTCATTGACGATCGCGATTGCGGCAATCATGGCGTCATAGGTAAGGGTCTCGGACTGACGATGCCTCAGTCGCGCCCATTGTCGAAAGGCGGTCTCGTCCAGAGGAAGGACATCGAACGCGCGCACGACCCTGCCGAGCCAGGCTTCGATTTTCGCAGCCCTCGATCGATCCTGCTCCCGCGTGATCTCAATGCCTGCCTGAAGCTCACCGAGCGTCACGGCGGACAGGTGCAGGTGATCGGGCCGGACTCCCCGCATCCACTCCATCACGCCACGGTTCGGGCGTGAACGTCGCAATTCCGAGACGACGTTCGTGTCCAGGAGGTACACGCGTGCTTACTCGAAGCGAGGTAGAGGTCGCATCGGTGGCTCAACACGCGGCGGGGCGAGATTCTCAATTCGCGCTCCCGGCTCGAGCAACACCGCCTTGCGGTCGAGTGGTATGGCGTGCTCTATCTGGCGCCACTGCTCGATAGGGATCACCACCGCAGTCTCGACACCGCGGCGCGTCACCACCTGTGGCCCGTCTCTCAGGGTCGCGTCGATCAGCTCGCTGAACCGGGCTTTCGCTTCCTGCACCTGCCAGCTACGGCTCATTCGGCACCCCGCCCTCACAACAGACTAGTCATCAGCCTAGTCTGTCGAGCGCGGCCTGTCGATTCGTGGCGCCTACCCGACGGGCCGCACCCGCTCGCCCGAACGTGCCCCGTCAGGGTCGAGGGAGACCACGGCGACCATGCCGCCGTGGGTGAGCGTCGACTTCGCGCCGTTCGAGGGCGATCCACCGTTCGACGCCGGCGCCGGCATCGATGCCGCGACGGGCTCGGGCTCGTCGTCGCCCTCTCCGCGCATGAGACGGTCCGCCTCGTCGCGCGTGAGGCGGCCCTCGGCGACGGCCGTGGCGGCCTGCGCGGGGGAGAGCTTCGCCGCGCGGCCGGGCGTGACGCGGAGCTGGCGGATCTGCTTGCTGAAGATGAAGAACGCGAGCAGCGTCAGGATCATCAGCGCCGACGCACCCGCCACCGCGGCCGGCGCCCCGATGATGTCGGCGAGGATCGTCATCGGCAGGACGCCGAGCGGCATCATCCCGAACGACATCATCAGCATCGAGAGCACGCGGCCCCGGTAGCGCTCCGGGACGCGCGCCTGGATGACCGAGTTGTTGGTCGTCATGAACAGCATGCCGCCGACGTTGCCGAGGGCGAAGAACACCGCCGCGACGGCGAAGACCGGGGTGAGCGCAAAGGCGATGAAGAACGCGCCCTGGATGACCGCGCCCGCGAGCATGATGCGGCCCTTGAGCGGCATCGTGTCCATGCTCGTCGAGACCAGCGCGCCGATGAGCCCGCCCACGCCGGCCGAGGCCATGAGGATGCCGAGCGCCGTCGGCCCCATCGCGAAGACCTCCTCGGCGAACACCGGCAGCACGAGCTGCACGGGGAACGCGAAGAGCGGCATGACGAGGCCGGTGAGGATCAGCAGCCGGATCAGCGGGTTGCTCATGGAGTAGCGGAAGCCCTCGGCCATCTCCGTCATGAAGCCCGCGTTGTCAGCCTTGGAGACCATGCCGTGGCGCGGCAGCAGCAGCGTCGTGGCGATCGCGACGCAGTAGAGCAGCACCGAGAACGTCCACACGGGCCCGAGGCCGAGCGGGACAAGCAGCACGCCCGCGATCGCCGGGCCGATGATGCGCGTGAAGTTCATCCCGCCCATCTGCAGCGAGACGGCGTTCATCATCTTCTGCTGCGGGATCAGCTGCGGGACGAGCGCGTTCCTCGCCGGCATCGCGAGCGAGATCGTGAGGCCGAGGAACACCGAGCCGACGAGCAGGTGCCAGAACTCGATCATGTCGGCGAAGATCAGCACCGCCAGCACCGTGTTCGCGACCGCCACGATCGACTGCGTGAAGAGCAGCAGCGTGCGCTTGTTGTAGCGGTCCGCGATCACCCCGCCGAACGGCGAGACGAACAGCATCGGCAGCGCGATGCCGAGCGCGACGAGGCCGAGCGCGGAGGCGGCGTTGGTCAACTCGAACGCGAGGTACCCGCGCAGAAGCTGGTTCATCTGCATGGCCATGAAGAAGGCGAGGTTGCCGCCGAAGTAGATGGCGTAGTCACGCTCACTGAGGGCGGTGAAGGTGCGTCCCCACTCGCCGAAGCTGCGCGGCGCCTTCGCACTCGCGCGCGCCTCCATCATCGACATCGGGCGGTCGCCGGCCTGCGCCCCGTTGGTCGCGTTTGTGGCGTACGCGCCGTTCGTCGCGGTCGTCGTGTGCGAGCCGTTGGCTCCGGTGGTCATGTAACTCCAGCCGGTGCGCGCCGATCCGCCGCAGCAGGCGGGGCGGGCTCACTCAGGTGGAGCCGCAGCCGGGGCGCGTCGAATCAGTCGAGGCTTCCAGCTTACGTGAGGTTTCGATTTACCGCCAGCCGAAGCGCCCCGAACGCGGCAACGGCCGGAATGCGAGTGGCGGCGGGATCAGGGGCTGGTAGCGATGGCCTCGCCGAACGCCAGTGCGCCCACGGCGCCCTCGACGGCGCCCCACTCGTCGACGCCCGCACGCAGGAAGTCGAACTGCTCCTGGGTGGAGATCCCGAGCTGGACCGCAGCGGCGACGATGTGCGGCTGGAAGAACCAGTCGACGACAAAGCGATGGAAGAACGCGACGTCCTCGGTCGTGCCGAACGTACCGAACGAGCCCGTCGGCTGGATCCCGGTGAAGCCTGCATCGAGGAGCACCCGCCTCAGCTCACGGCCCATCTGGGGGTGGCCCCCGTTCGCCACGAGCAGCTTCCCGAAGATGTTCCACGCCTCGTGCACCTCGGGCTCCACCGGCTCGAGGAAGCACGAGTCGAGGATCAGCTCGCGCGAGGCGAAGAGGCCGCCGGGCCTGAGCACGCGCCTCACCTCGGCCAGCGCGGCAGCGGTGTCCGGGATGTGCATGAGCACGGCGTGGCAATGCACGACGTCGAACTCGCCGTCCCCGAACGGCAGGTCCGTGGCGTCGCCGACCTCGAACGTGGCGTTACCGTGACCACCCGCCTCGGCCGCCTCGCGCGCCTTCGCGACCTCAGACTCCTCGAGGTCTACGCCGCGCAGCTCGCCCGGCGCGACGGCCTCGGCGAGCCCCACCGAGATGGTGCCCGGACCGCTGCCCAGGTCGAGCACGCGCATACCGGGCTGGAGGTGCGGCAGGAGGTGGGCTGCGTGGGTCGCCGCGCTCCGGCGATCGAGGAGCTGTTGGAACTCCTCGTTGTAGCCCATCGTGTACTCGGCCTCGCGTGCGGTCTCCCCGGTCATCTGCGGCTCCCTGCCTCTCCGAATCGCGGTACGGAGTATCGGGGCTGGGCCCGTATCACGCACGTAGAGCCGGGTCGGGGACCCGGCTCTACCGTCTGGTCTGCCTCCGCCGGCGATCCGGCGTCGCGACTACTCCGAGGCGATCTCCCCGAGCAGCTCGAGCGTGCGCCGCCGCGCCTCCGAGCCGCCCTCGGGCAGCTGCACGATTGCGGCGAGCATCTCGTCGACGCCGTACTCGCCGATCGACCGCACGCGGTCGCCGACCTCGTTCGCGGAGCCGGAGATGATGAGGCCGTCGGCCATGCGGTCCGTGAACTCGCCGCCTGCGGCCTCCTCGTAGCCCGCGGCCTGGAGCATGCGCGAGTAGAACGGGAGCCGCTGGTAGAAGCCGAACTGCTGCCGGGCCGCCGCGCGGACCGCCTCGCGGTCCTCGCTGACGACGATCGGGGTGTGCACGATCATCGCGGGCTTCGCACGCCCGGCGGCGTCGGCGCCCTCCTGCTGGGCAGGCGTGGCGACGTCGCGGATGTACGGCAGCGGGCACATCCAGGAGATGCCGCCCTCGGTCAACTCGCCGCTGAGCCGGAACGAGCCGGTGCGCAGCGCCGAGATCATGACCTTGACCTGCGTGGGCCCGGCGATGCGAGCGTGCGCGCTGATCTGCTCGCCGTCGAAGTCCACCTCGCCCTCGTTGAGCAGCGCCCTGAGGACCGTGACGTACTCGCGGAGGTGGCTGAGTGGCTTGTTGAACGGCAGGCCCCAGGTGCCCTCGATGGCCGGGCGGTGGCTCGGTCCGACGCCGAGCTTCAGCCGGCCGGGGGCGAGTTGGTCCACCGTCATCGCGCCCTGCGCCATCGTGATCGGGTGGCGCGGGTACGTCGGCACGATCGAGGTGCCGAACGTGATCCGCTCGGCGCGATGGGCGGCCGACGCGAAGACCGCGAAGGGGTCGGGAGCAGCGCCGCCGACGGTGAGCCACGCGGTGTCGAGGCCGAGTGCGTCGGCCTCGACGATGCGTTCGATGAGCCGCGGCGCGTCGGCCGCGACGATGTGGACGCTGAGCGGGACGGCCACCGCTAGCGCCCGACGTAGTTCGGCTGGCGCTTCTCGGCGAAGGCGAGCTTCGCTTCCTGCGCGTCCTCGGTGCGCTGCAGGATCGCGGTGCGGGTCTGCTCGAAGCGGTAGCCGTTCCGGAGGTCCATGTCCTCGATGAGGTTCAGGTTCTCCTTGGCCAGCCGGATGCCGATCGGCATCTTCGAGGCGATCTCCTCCGCCTCGGCCATCGCCACGTCGAGGAGGTCCTCGACGGCGACGACGCGGTCCACGGCGCCGAGGCGGTACGCCTCCTGCGCGTCCAGGCGGCGCGCGGTGTAGTGCATCATCCGCACGACGTGCTGCGGGAACAGCCGCATCGCGTGGCGCGCACCGCCGAGCAGCCCGACGTCGATCTCCGGCAGGCCGAAGACCGCACGCTCCGAGGCGATCAGGTAGTCACACGAGGCAGCGATGGCGAGCCCGGCACCGAGGGCGGGGCCGTTGATCGCGCCGATCACGGGCACCGCGCACTCCATGATCGAGTAGAAGTTCTCGCGGCCCTCGCGCGAGCCGGTGCGCTCGGGTCGCAGGGCGCGGTCGCCGCGCGCCGCCGCCTTGATGTCGGCGCCGGCGCAGAAGACGCGGTCGCCCTGCCCCGTGAGGACCACGACACGCGCGTCCTCGTCGGCCGTGATGGCGTCGAAGGTGCCCTGGATGTCCCACTCGGGGGACATGGCGTTGACGGGTGGGTTGTCGAAGACGACGAGCCGGACGTGGCCATGCTCCTCGACGCGTAGCTCGGACATCAGGTGCTCCTCTCGGGCGGCCGCGGGCCGCGGTCTGCTGCTTGTCGCTATCGGCCGACGAAGACGGGGTCGCGGCGCTCGATGAAGGAGTTCACGCCCTCGATGCCGTCCTCGGTGGTGAACATGATGTTGACGAATGGGCTGGTGAGGTCCTGCACCCGCGCGAGGTCGTTCTCCTCGAGCATGTACACCATGCGCTTGATCGCCGCCATGCTGATCGGCGGGCCGCTCGCGATCTCCGTCGCCAGCGCGATGGAGCGCTCCATCAGCTCGTCGCGCGGCACCACCTCCAGCACGAGGCCGAGGTCGAGCGCCTCCTGTGCGCTGATGCGCCGGCCGGTGAACATCAGCTCGAGGCCGCGCTGCGCACCGACGGCCTTCGGCAGCAGGTAGCCGAGGCCGAAGTCGGCGATGATGCCGCGCTTCGTCTGGGCGACCTGGAAGACGGCGTCGTCGGCCGCTATGCGCAGGTCGGTCGCGAGCGCCAGCCCGAAGCCCATACCGACGCAGTAGCCGTTGATCGCGGCGATGATCGGCACGTCGCAGTCGCGCAGGTGGCGGATGGCGTAGTTCTCGCCGTGCGCGCGCCGCCACGGAGGCCGCTTCGCTTCGAGGTCCGCGCCGGGGAAGGTGGTGACGTCGCCGCCGGCGCAGAACGCGCGGCCCTCGCCGGACAGCACGATCGCCCGCACGTCGTACTCGCCCTCGTTGAGGCGGTCGACGAAGCCGTTGATCTCCGTCTGCATGGCCGGCGCCCAGGCGTTGAGCTTCTCCGGGCGGTTCAGCTTGACGATCGCGACCTGGTCGCGCATCTCGACGCTGATCGCGTCGTACGTCGTCTCCGTAGGTGTCATGGTCGTGGTCATGGTTCCTCCTCGAGCCCGGCGGGCTCGGCCGTACTTGCGTGTGCGCATGCTACCGCGTGCGAGGGCCAGCGGGTGAGGCGGCCTACGGCGCCGGGTCGCGTCCGGCCGCGCGGTCGCGCGCGCCGCGCGTGGGGG
>CAZMCK010000003.1:0-124183 GCA_964565075.1 uncultured Dehalococcoidaceae bacterium | reverse complement strand
CGCCAGCCCGGCCGCGATCAGCTCCGGCTCCTGCAGCACGCGCCTGACCTCGCCCCAGACCAGCTCCTCGAGGCGCTCGGCGCGGATGAAGGGGTGCTCGCGGCAGCGCAGCCGGTAGGGAGCGCCCATCCCGTAGCAGTGGTAGTAGCGGCGCGGCGTCTTGAGCCGGTACGAGTACGTCTTGCCGTGGCGCCGCGTGCTCTGGCTGCGGGTCACGCGGGGACCCATGAGCATCCCGCACTCGCCGCAGTGCACGAGGTGCTGGAGCAGGTGGAAGGTCTTCGTGTTGCGCGGCGAGCGCGTCAGCCGCCGCCCGCGCAGCACCCGCGCCCGTTCCCATGTCTCCTCGTCGACGAGCGGCGGGAAGGGGACGCCGATCCAGGCGTCGCGGGGCTGCGCGTGCACGCGCATGCCTGAGTCGGTGGCGGTGTGGCGGGCCTTGCCGTACCACCAGGTGCCCTTGTAGGTCTCGTTGCGGAGGATGCGGTTGACCTGCGTCGCGTGCCAGCGCGCTCCCGGTGTCGCCGTGGGCACGCCGTCGTCCGTAAGCGCGGCAGCGATGGCGGGCGCGCCCATGTCGTCCGCGACGTAGTGGCGGAAGATGCGGCGGATGACCTCGGCGCGCTCCTCGTCGACCTCGGGCGTGCGGCCCTCGCCGATGCTGTAGCCGTCGGGGACGTTGCTGACGGGGATGCGGCCCTGCTTGGCGGTGCCGCGCTTGCCCATCGAGGCGCGCTCGCGGAAGTTGTCGAGCTCGATCTTGCCGATCGCCGCCATCAGGCCGAAGGTCTTCATGTCGATCGCGTCCATGACCGCCTCGAGGCCGATGCCGTGCGCCTCGACGACCTCCATGAGGGCGGCGGCGGGGTACATGCCGCGCGAGAGGCGGTCGGACTTCCAGCAGACGATCACATCGAAGCGGCCGGCGGCCGCGTCGGCGAGCATGCGCTGGAACTCGGGGCGGCTCTTGGACCAGCCACGCCCGACCTCCTGGTAGCGCGCGGTAACCTCAAGCCCGCGCTCGGCGCAGTAGGTCTCCATGTCGCTGGTCTGCTCGCCGATGGAGGTCTTGTCGTCCTCGGCCTGGCTCTTGTCGGAGACGCGCGCGTAGATGGCGGCGCGGCGGCCTCCGGGCTGCCTGTTGGTGTTTGTTCGCGGCATGGCTTGCTCCTCCAGAGACAGAACGACCCGCCACCTGCCGGGGCGGGTCCGCGAGCGGTAGCATGCTGCTCGCGTCACCTGTGCCCACAGGCGGCGCCACGGCCCGGGGTGTTGACGCACCGCCGGGCCACCTTGTCCCAGCCAGCGTAGCGGGGCCGCGGCGAGGCGGTCAAAGGCTCGCCCCGCTGCTCCCTACCGGACGTCCGGGCGCTCCCCGTCGCCTGCCTGAGCATCGGCGCGGGTCGCGTGGTCGAGCAGGATCGCGGCGAGGCGGCGCAGCCGCCGTTCGGCGTCGGGGACGGGCCGGTACTCGATGGCGACCACGCGCGGCTCCCGGCCACCCCGGTGGCCGTTCCTCGTGCGCTCGCGCCGCTTCGCCGATTCCATCTCGTCCGACCTCGTATGCCCGGTCCACAGGCAAAGCGTGAGGGGCTGGAGCGCCGGACGTAATCCCATGAAACGGACTGCATGGATGAAGTGTTCGGCCTGCGCTCGCCCGTCGCCTCCCGCAGCCGGTGCTGGCGACGCGATCGAGTGTGTCGCTGGCGGGTGCACCGGCGGAATGCCGCATAGGGGAGGGCAGCCGTGGCCCCCTTTATGCGACGCGGGCGGCGAGACGCAGCCTGCGACGTGCTAGCCGTGTAAGGAGAAATGAGGTTGGTCAGCGAATGGGGCAGTGCCCGAAACTCCAGTGATTCCAAGGGGAAACCGCCCCTACAGGACGTGGCGGGAGAACAGCCGGCGTCCGGGGCACGTTCCACGGCGATGGGGCAGAAACCCCGCGAAACGGGGCATTTGCCACAGCGAGAAGGGCGGGGCGATGGGGCAGAAACCCCGGGAAATGGGGCAACGAGGAACATGGCCGCAAGCGGCACGTCCGACCGTTTCGTGGCGATGGGTCTGATCCTCGTTCCTCCGCGAGGAGTGCCGGCGACGCCGGCGCGACACGGCCGGTGATGGAGGAGCCCGACGATTGCCCCGCGGCGGTCGCGGCGACGGCGGTCGATGCGGCTACCGCCGTTGCCGCAGCAGTGTTCAACGGCAGCCGTTGAAGACGGCTCGCCAGGGCGTGGCGGCGCCGGGACTGGCGGCATCCCTCCGGTCGAGCGCGGACAGGCGTTCGCGTTCGCGCTTTACGCCGTCTTGCACCATCCGCCCCGATCCGGGCTGTTGGGGGCAGACAGAGGCTGTGGAGAGAAGGACGTAGGTAGAACTGCCCCATCGGGACCGCGCAGGTGCATGTGGCACAGGGCTCTTTCGTGGGGCAGGGAGGGGTGACAGTCTGTCGCGGGCGGTCCCCCTACTGGAAGTGCCCCGCACGGCGTTCTGACAAGGTGTCACCCCACGCGAGGTAGTGCAGGGAACGGCGTCCGGGTGCAGCCGGCGCAGGCTCACGCCAGATGGGACCGAGCGCACCGTGCCAGCCGAGCGCCTCCGTCACCGTGCTCGCCAGCGGCACACCGGACAGGTCGGCAGCGGCCCTGAGGAAGCCCTCCTCGGCGGGCTCCGACTCGAACACGAACAGCACGAGGGGGAGCTGACCTCCGTGGTCGCGGCGCGGGTAGCCGCTCCCGAAGTAGCGGCGGTAGGCGCGGAGCCGTTCGGGCAGCCGCTTCGGCGTCGTCGCCCGCCGCTCGTACTCCAGCAGGCACCAGCGGAACTCGCCCCGGCACCCGAACTGGAACGAGGCGTCGGGATGGATCACGTACACCTTGTCGTTGAACCGGTAGGCGATCTGCGAACGGTGCGTGGGCAGCAGGTCCAGCAGCTCGTAGTCCTGCGAGTACTCCGCCTCGCTGCAGAGCATGTCGAAGAACCCCGCGATCCCCCGCTGGTGCGCGCGCTGCCCGGCGATGGCGCGCAGCGCGCTGCCCACGTAGGCGCCCGAGGCGTCCCGTGCGGCGGTCCAGCGGTCGAGCGTCCTGCCCACGGACGCGCGGTCGCGGCGGGCGAGGGCGGTCAGGCCCTCGTCCGTGAGCACGAGCGCCTTCCCGTCACTGCGCACAAGCCCGCGCCTGCGCAGCGGACCCAGCGCCTGGTTCGCGCGCCGCTCGCTCACGCCGCCCATCAGGCCGCCCAGCTGCTCCGTCGTGCACAGCGGCCACGACGCGAGCAGGTCCAGCGCCTGCTTCTCGGCGGCCGTCAGCCCGAGCGCGAGCGCGTCCTCGAACCCCTCGCCGGCGGGCGGGGTGGCCCGCACGTCGCCCGCGTAGAGCCGGTCCGGGTGGGGCGCCGGCACGGGGTGCCGGACCTCCCGTCCCGCGAGGTCCACCAGCCAGGCCAGGCTGGAGTCCGGTGCGACCGTCGTCGGCGTGTCGCCGCGACCGTAGCGGGCGGGTTGCCAGACCCGCGCCCGGGCGCCGCCGGCGAGCACGTCGCCCAGCGTGGCGACGGCGCTGTGGTGGTAGCCGGAGGGCTCCCCCAGCGCCCGCACGGCGCGCCGCGTGTCCTGGTCGGAGTCGGTCACGACCAGCGTGACCCGGGGACGCTCGCGGGTCTCCAGCCGCTCGATGGTCCGGATGCGGTAGCGCAGGCTCGCCGGGGTCAGCATCGGCCCCTGCCGCAGCACGCCCAGCGAGCGGCGCCCGGAGAGTGTCACGAGCGCGTCGTACGGTCCGTGCCGGTAGTGGTCGACGCGCACCGGGTCCTGCTCGGGGTCGACATCGGCGATCAGGGCCGTCAGCGCGTAGACGAGCGCGACAGCGTCCAGACGTTCGCTGAGCAGCCGAAACCACTGGCGGGACACGGGGTAGAGGCGCGGCACATCGTCCTCGGTGGTCTCTCCCAGGGCGGCGACGCCTGCGGCGGTCGGGAAGTAGCGCTGCTGCGGACGCCCGCCCAGCATCGCCAGGCGGTGCGGGCGGGCACCGGCGAGGCCGCGCTCGCTCAGCCGCGCCAGCCGCCCGCGCAGGGTGGAGGCGGGAACCCGCCTCATACGCGAGAGCTCGTCCACGGTCGCGAAGGGCGTCTCGCACAGCTCCAGCAGCGCTCCCCGCAGGCCGCGCGCCAAAAGCGGCGGCGAGGGGCGCTGAGACGGGGCCAGACTCGCCTCGCCGGCGAGTGCGCGGCTCGCGGCGGCAAGCTTCTCAGGCGTGTCGCCGACCCTGTCAGTGACGGCGCGCGGCAGGGCGAGGCCGGACTGGCCGCGCTCGAGGAAGCGCCACAGCGTGTGGCGGGAGACGCCGAACGCCTCGGCCGTGCGGCCGTGTCCGTGGCGCTCGACGTGCGCGAGCAGGTAGTCGCCGATGGCGTCGCTCAGTTCCGGTTCCACCGCGGGTGTCCAGTCGCTGTCTGTCGAGGGGGGCGTTGTTCCCGGCCCGCCTCTCCAGATTGCCATTAGCACAGGCGTTCGGCAACGGGACAAAGCTCTGCCGAGGCGACCGGCTGTATCCGCGCCAGGCCCGCCGCGTGTACGGCGCCCGCAGGCGCACGGGATCAGGCGTCGACGTGGGCGATCGTGGCGAAACCGCCTAATGTTCATACAAAATCACATCAAACCCTCATACAAGTCACATCATGGTCACACACGTAGTGGTAGAATCGCCGCCGAACTGATACGTCATCTCACAAAGGGAGCGCCTCCCCTGGTTCTCGCGCAGAGGAACACCGAGCACGCACCAGCGTCGACGCTGGCGACGGCATCCGCCGCCGCGGTCGCTCGCGTCCTTCGCGCCGGTGCTGGTGCATTAGGACCCCCCCCCCCCCCCGATCCTCCCCGGGCGCACCCGCAGCTAGCCAGCCAGCTCCCGCCGACCAGCCGCTCCCGCCGGCAGCTGCCGGCGCGTGACGGCCATGCCCGCAGCGTGGCCGCCCTGGCTCGTCCCGTGAGCGCCGTCCGCACGCCGGCGCCGGCGACGCGCGCGAGGTCCCCGCGATGAGGCGCCGGGACCTGCTCCCGAGGCTCCGCCCCGGCATCGCCGTCGCCGCACTGCTGTGCCTCGTCGTGGCGGCGGACTCTGCCACGGGTCCCGGCCCCGTACAGGCGCAGGAGGGACCGGAGCACAGCTACGTCGATCTGGTACTGACCCATGAGTATTGGTCATCCATTGCCCCCACCGCCATGAGCCCCCTCCATGTCAGATATAGAGTCCGAAATGTTGGGACCGCGACAGCTGATGGGGTGGCCGTATCGTTTCTGCTTGAGGACTTGCAGTTCAGCAGCGCCGATGGTTTCGCGCCCCAGGACAGGAGGACCGTGGACGGTACCAACGAGACGTTTACCTGGGAGGTGGGGACTATACCGCCGGGCGGCACGAGAGCAGCAGACTTCTCTACGGCACTCCACTCGGGCATCAGTACCGTTTTCCTCCCTGGCGGCGAATACCGGATCGGAGTCATCAACGCCACGGCTTCCTCCCTCCAGCCCGAACCGAGGACATTGCTGGCCAACAACACCATAAAGGTATACTCACATGCTATAGGCCCGTATCGATCCGATCACATGAAGGGAAATGCCCTGGGGCTCCTGCTGGACGTGAGCGACTTGCGGCCCGCGGCAGGAGGCGATGTGACCTTCGACCTGACCGCCCGGAACTTCCTGGGACTTGGTTCTTCCTACGTCATCAACCTCATCGACGATATCGAGATCACGGTGGAACTATCCGATGGACTGCAGTTCAAATCCGAAGCGGACTGGACGCGGCCCGATGGATTCGTGACGTCGGGCCGGACGGCAGCCTGGCAGCCGGAAGCAGTGGACGCGCGCCTATCCACTGACTATTACATCACTTATCCCGATCGGCCCGGGTCTCGGGAAATCGAAATCCAGACGCAGCTGACTTCAGACAGCCTGGACGCCATCCCTCTGGAGGAGCGGTGCTTCACCGCCCGGGTCACCGACAGCACGCCCCCGCCCGAACCGGGTTACGCCCTCAGCAGCCTCACGCAATGCCTGGGGGATGCCCCGTCATTGCCATGGCTCTTGAGGGGCGGCGAGATCACCCTGATCGACTTCTATCCATGCATCGGCGTCACATCCTCCCCCTGCAGCAGCGCCGACACGCTGGAACTGTTGGCGACAGTGGACGCGGCGGATGATCTCGATACGTGGGGACTCAACTGGCGCGAGACGAGAGCGAACTTCGGCAACCTCTTGCAGCCCGACTCGTTCATCGTCCATGTCCCCGACTACGCTGGGCGTACCAGGAAAGGCGGGAGCGCAATCTGGTCGACAGGGCGCCTAATGGACCTGATAGAGGGCCAGACGAGACTCACCTCCGCTTGGTCAATCAAGGAATCCGTAACGGTAACCGCGCCTGGCGGCGGAGATGCGCCAGGCCGGTGGCTGCTGACCAGCACCGATGACTCGGCGCAGGGTAATTTCGATCTCCTGGACGCTGTGGATAGCTCGCCGGTCACGTATGATTTTTATGACCTGTCAGACTTGGGAACCGATCCGGCAGATTATTATTTTGACGTCAAAGTGGATTTCTGGGCGTTGGGCACATACAAGGCGCTCTTCGGAATAACGGGACGCCTTTCCGGCACCACCTACACGGACACCGAGACCTACACCTTCCACGTCGGCCCCATCGCGGAGCTGGCGGTGGAGGACGGTGGTGCCAGCGCTCACGCCCCCGCCGACCGGAACGCCCTGACGATAGTCGCCGTGAACAACGGGCCGGACGCGGCCCCCGCGCGGGTGACCGGGCTGCCCACCGGCGCGGAGGCGCTCCACATCAGCCAGGGCAGCTACGACTCCGGTACCGGCGTGTGGAACATCGGCGAACTGGAGCTCAGGGACGTACTCCAGGCATCGGGCAGACCCCAGGCGACGCTGGTTCTGGGCGCATCCGCCGGAGACACCGCCAGCGTGACCATCGCCAACTCGAAGGACTACGAAGTCTGCATCGACAGCGACGGCGCTGACCTGGCCCACACCACGCAGACGGCCTGCGAGGCGGTAACCGGCGCAAGCTGGCACACCACCAACTACTACGACTACATCGACGACAACAACACGGCCACGATCACGGCGGCGCGGGGCACGGGCGGCGTCGGGCCGGACGCGCCGGGCAACCCGAGGACGCAGACGGGGACCATCGTCGTGATGTGGGAGCCGGTCGAGTATCTGCATGGCGCCCCCGTCACGCACTACGACATCCAGTGGCTGGGCGGCAGCATCTGGACCACGCTGGCGACGGGCGTGACCGGGACCCGCTACGTGGACGCGGCGCCCGGCAGCCGGCGCGACTACCGCGTGCGGGCGGTCAACGCGGCGGGCGTGGGCGGCCCCTGGTCGCGCAGCACCGCCACGGTGCAGGCCGGCCTCGCCGGCCCGCCCGTGAACCTCCGCACGCAGGCCGACGGCAACACCGCCATCGACGTCTCCTGGGACGCGCCCGAGGACGCCGGCGGCTCGGCCGTCACCGGCTACACGGTGCAGTGGTCGCTGGACGGAACCGGCGGCTGGCGCAGCGCCGGCAGCACGGCCGACCAGACCTTCAAGCAGCGCGGCCTGCCGACCGGCGCGATCCGCTACTACCGCGTGGCGGCGCGCAACGGCGGCGGCCTCGGCGCCTGGTCGGACGCCGTGATCGGGCAGACCGTCTCCGGCGTCCCGCTCGCGCCCGCGCTGACGGCCCGGACGCTCTCCGACTACGCGGTCGCGCTGACCTGGACCGAGCCGCATGACAACGGGCAGCCCATCACCGGCTACCGGGTGGAGTTCTCGCCCGACGGCTCCGCCGACAGCTGGGAGCGGCTGACCGAGGTGGGCGCCGACCTCACGGCCTACACCGACGACAGCCTGTCGGCCAACACCCGCCGTTACTACCGCGTCCAGGCGGTCAACAGCGTGGGCGGCGGGGCGTGGTCGCGCACGGTCTCGGCCATCACGCAGCTCACCCCGCCCGACGCGCCGTGGCTGAGCGACGTGGCCGCCGACGGCCCCAACGCGATCGTGGTGACCTGGCGCGAGCCGGACTACCTCGGCGACCTCGCCGTCACCCAGTACCAGGTGCAGTACGCGAAGAACCAGTACGCCGAGATCTGGCGCGGCCCGGCCACGCTCTCGAGCTCGGCGCGCTCGTGGCGTCACACCGGGCTGCAGCCGGACGAGACCTGGTACTACCAGGTGCGGGCCAGCAACGGCGGCGGGCGCTGGAGCGCCTGGTCCCACATGGGGGCGGCGACGACGGCCCCGGCCGGCGCGCCGCGGACCGTGAGCGGCTTCAGCGCGCGCTACGACCCGGCCCCGGACGAGGTCGCGTTGAGCTGGACCGAGTCCACCTCGGGCGCGGCGACCTGGTACGAGGTGGACCGCTCGGAGGACGGCATCGAGTGGCGCACGCTGAGCGCCTCGCCGAGCTGCGACGCCGGGACGTGCGCCTGGGCGGACACGGACCTCTGGCCCGGGGCGAGCCTCCACTACCGGGTCCGCGCGGTGACCGCCGACGGCGAGGGGCCGTGGTCCAGCCGGCAGTCGGCGACGCGGCCGCCGGACCCGCCGGGCGGACCCCGCCTCGACTGGGTCGCCTCGGACGGCTCCAACCACATCGTGCTCGAGTGGTCGGCGCCGTACGGCGACGGCGGGGCGGACGTGAGCGGCTACCGGCTGCTGTGGTGCCGGACGCTGGACGGCGCGGACGAGAACCCGTGCGACGTCGCGCCGGACGAGGCCAACCCGCTGGCCGATCCCCGGGGCTACAGCGCCATCTCGCTGGGCGTGTCGGCGCGGGCCTACACGCACTCGGTCACGCCGGGCTACTTCTACTACTACCTGGTGCGGGCCACCAACGGCGGCAACCGCTGGAGCGAGTGGGAGGCGTACGACTTGAGCTACGCCCGGACGTACGCCGGCGTGCCGGCCGCGCCGGGCCTGACGGCGCGCGCCGTGGACGCGGAGCAGATCACGCTGACCTGGACCCGGCCCGGCTCCGCCTCGGAGATCCGCGAGTACTGGCTGTACGTGTACGAGGACGGAGAGCGGCTGCACGACTTCGACAACATCGTGGACGTGCTGACGATCCGGGGCGACCTGACGGAGTGGACCATCGACGAGGGCCTCAGCTCCGGGACGACCCTGTACTTCCGCATCCGCGCCCTCAACGACAACGGCGAGGGCAAGTACTCCCCGCTGCGCCAGGCCACGACGCCCTAGACCGCCATGGGGGGCTGGCCCGCCGCCGGGCCAGCGCGTCCTCTGACCTCCCCGCGCCTATAGGACTGTACGTGATGGACGATGCTCCAATAGCGCCCCTAATGACGCCCCCATGACGCTTCTCTGACGCCCCCCGACGTCGAGGGTGTCGGCGTGGTCGGGCCACCTGTCGACCAATGGGCGGTGTCAGCGCCGCCTACGGCGGCGCACCTGGACACGATCAGGCCCCTGTCGCTCGCTCCAGTTCGACATTTTCCTCGCTGCCCCGCCCTACCGGACCCGTGGCCCGGCGCATCGCAGATCACCGAGGAACAGACCTCCCCGAGGCGCTCCTCGTCGGCCTGGGCCAACATGATCAGGCGCTTTCGGGCATCGGTTGTGCACGGCAGAGGCGCGGTAGGGAGCAGGCGCATGGAGCATCGGCCCGGCGGGAAGCCGCAGTGAACATATCACCGATGAACTCCCCTCGAAGGGGCTGTGCCCCACGCCTGGGGCTGGTTTCATGTCAGTGGCCCGTACAGAGAAAAGAGGCTGGTTGCAGAAAGGCAATCAGGTTCGAGAACCCTTGCGGTACAAGGGGAAACGCCCCCTACAGGAGGGCAATCGTGAAGATTCAGCGTGCAGGCCCCGTTCCACCTGGAAATGAGGGCGCATTGACAAAAGGCAATCGCGAACTGGTGGCCCGGGCGCGGCCCGAGACGGGGGGCGAGGAGACCAGCCGCGTGCATGACGACGACCACGACGGCGGCGGAAAGAACGCGGCGCTCGGGAACCACGACGAGCAGCAGCTGCTGGGGTCGCTGCGGGAACTGGTGGACCGCGTCGGCCCGGTGAAGGCCGCGGAGGCGCTGGGCGTGACCTACCGCACGGTGGCGCGCGCCATCGAGACGAACACGCTCACCCGTCGCATGGAGGACGCGCTGAAGCTCCGCCGGTTCGAGGCCGAGGGCGCCGTGGCGGAACCGATGACGCGGCGGCTGGACGCGCTCGAGCGGCGTCAGGAGGAGCTGGAGGCGGGTCTGCTGATGCTCGCCCGCGAGGTGGGAGCGCAGTCGGCGAAGGTCGCAGGCGACTCCGGGGAGCTGCGCGACGAGCTGCCTGCACGCGACCCCGAGGGTGAACCCGGAGGACCGGGGGAACAGAGACGGGACGCGACGCTCGCGGCGGCGGGTACGCCACCGGCGGTCATCGGCCGGCCCAGGCGCGTCATGAGGTTCCCGCTCGGCCACCCCGAGGTCGTGACCGTGGAGCCCATGCCGGAGGAGGAGTTCGACTATGCGGAGGCCGCGCCGCTCGTCGTCGAGTGGCGACGGGCGCGCGCGGCCTTTCTCAGCCACGGATCGAGCCGCGTGGAGCGCGCCAGGGGCGGGGTCCGCATGTGCGAGCTTGGGATCATCCTGATCGGCGACCACGAGCTGACGCTCCCGCCGTCGACATATCGCTGGGACGAGCCCCGCCGGCAGGACGAGCTGCTCCGGGCGAAGGTGTCCCTGATTGGCGCTCGCTGGGAACTGGCGCACGCGCTGCTCTGGCGCGGGGTGCGGCTCGTGCTCACGCTCGGACGCTGGCGGAGCTAGGCGGGCCTCGGCTGGTACCGTCCCCAGCGCAGGACGCCGACGGGGACCGGATACTGCGCTGCGCCCCACGCTGGCGGTGTCGGCTGCCGCGTCCACCGTGCCCGTGTCGCCGCGGTTCGAACCCCGGCCTTCGTTGAGCGTCGGCGGTCCGGGCGGAACCGACCGGCGTCCCTGCCGACGGACTCCAGGCGCTGCTACCCTTGTGACGGGACTTGAGCCTGCAGCCGGAGGAGCCATGCCAGCGACGTTCGGCGATGTCCATCAGAAGCTGTGCGAGCGCTACCCCGACCCCGGGGAGCGCGGGCGGGAGGTCAGGCCGCTGGTGGCGCAGGTGCGTCGCACCGATGCGACCGCACCAGCGGCAGGCCCTGACCGCCGTGCCCTCCGGCCTCGAGGAAGGCGACCGCGGCAAGCCGATCATGGCCCGCGCGAGGCAGACTAAGCCGGAGGAGGTGCGGAACATGCAGAAGGTGCTCCATCAGAAGGCAACGGTGCTTCCAGGCGGCAAGCTGGAGATCGTCAGCGACGATCTCGAAGCGGGTCAGACGGTCGATGTCGTAGTCCTGCATGAGTCCAGCGACAAGCCGAGCCGCTCGATCATCGAGATCCTCAACAGCGGTCCTGAGCAGCGCCTCTTCCAGACGGCCGAGGAGGTGCGAGCCTACCTGGCCGATGAGAAGGCGTCGTGGGACCGCTGAATCTCCCGACCGGCGGCCTGGTGTACCTCGACGCCAACGGCCTCATCTACAGCGTCGAGCGGGTGGAGCCGTACCGGACGCTGCTGGAGCCGATGTGGCAGGCGGCGCAGGACGGCGACATCACCCTCGTCAGCAGCCCCATCCTGATCGTCGAGACGCTCGTGAAGCCGCTGCGGGATGGCAACAGGGAGATCGAAGAGCAGTACCGCGAGCTATTCGGGGCGAACGCGGTGCAACTGCTGGAGGCCTCCTATCCTGTGTTCGAGGACGCTGCCCGGCTGCGCGCCGAGGCGCGACTGACCACGCCGGATGCCATTCACGCGGCCACGGCGCTCCGAGCCGGCTGCGCACTCTTCGTCACCAACGACAACGATTTCCGGCGCGTCCAGGACCTACCGTTCGCGGTCCTGGACGATCTCCTCGAAGCGTAGCTGCCCGGACGAGGCTCTCCAGCGCTTCCTGCCACGCCTCAACGCCCGCTTCCGGGTTCGCTATGCAGGCAAGCGCACAGCCCACGAGTAGCGGAGCGTTTGGTGCGGATTAGAAAACCGGTAACTCGCGCACTGCTCACCAGCCTCGAAGAACAGCGCCTGCGCTTCCGCATCGAGCTTCTGTCCTCCTGCCATCAGCCCGCTCCACTCCATGTACTTGGCCAGGGGCGCGTTCTGCTCGTACCAGTCGAATGTGCACTCGCACTGCTCCCGGTCAGCTGGGGTGAGCTGGACGCAGCCATCGACCATCTGGGCCTTCATCTCAGCAGGCCACGGCTCAATCGCCCGGGCAGTGGCGGGCTCCTCGGTGCGCTCGTGGTGGTGGTACCCGTAGTGCAGTCCCGCCACGATGAAGATGAGGGCCGCGTTGAAGGCGGCCAGGGTCAGGAAGATGCGTTTGCTCATCGCCTACCCCCTGTAGCGTGAGCGGGCCCCATTATCGCGGCCCGGCTGCAACCCCATCACTGGATGAAGTACCAGTAGTACACCGTCGCCACCACAGTCGAGATGACGATGACCGCAATGGACATGAGCGGCCCGCGTCGCCCAGTCAGGTTCGTCCCATCCCTTGGCGGTTCGTCATCGAACAGCCGGTTGTAGACCCAGGGCTCCACCACGAACAGGAAGACCGAGCCCACGGCTAATCCGGCGATCAATGGCCCTGGGGTCAGGGTCACGACTGCGAACCAGACTGCGATTCCCACAGTAAAGGACGCTATTCTCCGGATGAGCACGCGGCTCGTCATGCTGGCTGCTGCCCCTAATCAGTACAGCTGACCACGTAGATGATGTGGCAGACTCGGACCGAGGTGTAGATCGTGGCGAGGTAGCAGAACAGTTGACCCGCCCAATGCGGGATGAATCTGCCTTGTCCACGTACTGCACGTAGCGCTCGTCGTGCAGACTCGCGACTTCCAGCCTGGAGCCTGCCAGCAAGCCCTCGGACTGTAACTGCTTTCCGAAAGCGGAGCACGGCGCACACGATGCGTCGAGCAACTGCCGCGACCTGACACGAGCGTGGTCTGGTCATTCGTAAACAGGCCGTAGGGTGAGGGGGTCTGCCCTCGCCGACCCTCACCCTCCGCCCGGGCATCTCATCCCGCGCCCCCGTCTGCGGGGGGAGAGGGCCAGGGTGAGGGGGTCTGCCACGCCGGACACTCACGCCCCGCGCCTTCTCCTTCAATCTGGCCGGGTCGGGAACCTGCGTGCCGTGCCCCCGTCTCGCCTCGGCGCGGGGAGACCCCGTCCGCCGGGAGAGGGAGCGCGTGAACCGATTGCGCGTGGCCGTGCGGGGCGCAGGTGCTACGATCGCCGCGATGCCCGAAACCGTCCTCGCCGCCGTGGCCTGGCCATACGCGAACAGCGCGCTGCACGCGGGCCAGATCGCGGGCGCCTACCTGCCCGCCGACATCTTCGCGCGCTACCACCGCATGCGCGGCGACCGCACGCTCATGGTCTCCGGCTCCGACGTGCATGGCACGCCCGTCACCATCAGCGCCGAGCAGCAGGGCGTCACGCCCGAGGAGGTGATCGCGGTCAACCACGCGTCGTTCCTCGACACCTTCGAGCGCTTCGGCATCTCGTTCGACCTGTTCACGTCGACAGGCACGGAGAACCACGCCGAGGTGGCGCAGGACATGTTCCTGCGCCTCCACGAGCAGGGACACATCTACGAAGCCGAGATGACGATGCTCTTCGACCCCGAGGCCGAGCGCTTCCTGCCCGACCGCTACGTCGAGGGCACCTGCCCCTACTGCGACTACGACGGCGCGCGCGGCGACCAGTGCGACGAGTGCGGACGCACCATGGACGCCCTCGAGCTCATCAACCCGCGCTCCCGCTTCTCGGACGCAACACCGGAGCCGCGCCAGACGAACCACTGCTTCCTCCGCCTCAGCGCCTTCAACGACGAGCTGCTCGAGTGGGTCGAACCGCAGGAGCACTGGCGCCCGGCCGTGCGCAACTTCACGCTCGGCCTGCTGCGCGAAGGCCTCCACGACCGCGCGATCACGCGCGACATCGAGTGGGGCATCGACGTGCCCCTCGACGGGTGGGACGACAAGCGCATCTACGTGTGGTTCGAGGCGGTCATCGGCTACCTCTCGGCGACCAGGGAGTGGGCGCAGCGCTCAGGCGAGCCGGACGCGTGGGAGGCGTGGTGGAAGGATCCCGCGGCCCGCATCGTCTACTTCCAGGGCAAGGACAACGTCCCGTTCCACACGATGATCTGGCCCGCCATGCTGCTCGGGTACGGCGGCCTCAACCTGCCGTACGACGTGCCCGCCAACCAGTACGTCACCATCTCCGGCTCGAAGGCCTCGTCCTCGCGCAACTGGGCGATCTGGATGCCCGACTACCTCGACCGCCACGACCCGGACCCGCTGCGCTACGCGCTGACCGCGATGATGCCCGAGACCTCGGACACCGACTTCACGTGGGCCGACTACGTGCGCCGCAACAACGACGAGCTGGTCGCACGCTGGGGCAACCTGGTCCACCGCGTGATGACGCTCACGCGACGTCACTTCGACGCCCGTATGCCCGAGTCGCCATCGACGCTCGCGCCTGAGTCGGCCGCCTTGCTCGACCGCGTCGACGCCGCGTTCGACGAGGTCGGCGGGCACATCGACGCGCTACGCCTGCGCGCGGGCGTGCAGGCGGCGATGGCCGTGGCGCAGGAGGCGAACCGCTACCTCGACGAGCGCGCGCCGTGGGCCGCAGTGCGCGAGGACCGCGACTCGGCCGCCGAGACGCTCTCCACCGCGATCCAGGCAATCGCGGGCCTCGCGACGCTCCTCCAGCCGTACCTCCCGTTCACCTCGCCTCGCGCGTGGGCGCTCGCCGGTGGCGAGGGCGACATCCAGGCGGCGGGCTGGAAGCGCACCTCGATCGCGCCGGGCACACCGCTGCCGGAGCCCGCGCCGCTCTTCCGCAAGCTCGACGAGTCGCTCGTTGACGAGGAGGAGGCGAGGCTCGGACAGTGAGCGCCTCGCCGCGGAGGACGAGACGATGACCCCCCTCGACGCTCCGATCGTCGACGCGCACTCCCACACCTGGTCGCGGGCGTTCCGCAACGACTACGACGAGGCGATGGCGCGCGCGTGGGGCTCCGGCCTCGTCGCCGTCGTCGAGGTCGGCGGCAGCGCCGAGAGCAGCGAGGAGGCGTACGCCATCGCCGCGCGTGACGAGCGCATTCACGCGGTCGCTGGCCTCCACCCGCACAGCGCGAAGGACCTGCCGGAGCAGCGCGAGCAGCTCCGCGAGCAGGCGCTGAGCGGCCGCTTCGTCGGCCTCGGCGAGATGGGGCTCGACTTCTACCGCAACCTCTCGCCGCACGACATCCAGTACGAGGCGTTCCGCTTCCAGCTCGAACTCGCGCGCGAGGCCGAGCTCCCCGTGGTCATCCACAGCCGCGACGCCGACGAGGAGTCCTACGAGGTCATCGCCGAGTGGGCGGGCCGCGTCGGGCGATACCTCGGGCCCGACCGCGAGATCGGGATGATGCACTGCTACGCTGGCGACACCGAGCTCGGCGAGCGCTACCGCGCGCTCGGCTTCCTGCTCTCCATCCCCGGCCCCGTCACCTACCCCGGCGCGACGCGCCGCCAGGAGGTCGCCCGCACGGCGCCGCTGGAGTCGCTGCTCGTGGAGACCGACGCGCCGGCGCTCACGCCGCAGTCGAACCTCGGCAGCCGCAACGAGCCCGCCTACATCCTCGAGACCATCGCCTTCATCGCACAGCTCCGGGGCGACACGCCGGAGCACATCTCCCGCGTCACGGCGGAGAACGCCGCGCGCCTCTTCGACTTCGAGCTGCCCTCGTGACGACCCGCGTCGACCAGTTCGCGCTGTACGGCCCGGTCGCCGACGACCTCCCGGCCGTCGACGAACTCCTCGCCTCGCTCTACGAGGTCGACTTCCCGTGGCTGCGCGAGATGCTCGAGGTGGCGCTCGGGGGGAGCGGCAAGCGGATGCGGCCGGCGGTCAGCCTGCTCGCCGGGCGGCTCGGCAACTACGACCTCGAACTGCTCGTGCCGATGGCCGCAAGCGTCGAACTGCTGCACACGGCGACGCTCGTCCACGACGACGTGATCGACATGGCCGAGGAGCGCCGCGGCCGCCCCACGGCGGCGTCGCAGTTCAACAACGCGCCGAGCGTGATGCTGGGCGACTACATGTTCGCGCACGCCGCGGAGTTCGTGGCGCGCACGGGCAACATCCGCGTCATCCGCAACTTCGCCGACACGCTGCGCGTGATGGCGACCGGCGAGCTCAACCAGGACGTCTCCGCCTACGAGTACTCGCGCGATGTGCAGCGCTACCTCGACCGCATCTACGGCAAGACCGCCTCGCTCTTCGCGACCGCGAGCGAGGGCGGCGCGATCGTCTGCGGCGCGGCCGAGCCCCAGGTCGAGGCCGTGCGCCGCTACGGCGCGCAGCTCGGCATGGCCTTCCAGATCGTCGACGACGTGCTCGACTTCAGCGCCACGTCCGAGGAGCTTGGCAAGCCGGCCGGCTCGGACCTCCTCGCCGGCACGCTCACGCTGCCCGCGCTGCTCTACATGGAGCGCTACCCCGAGGACAACCCAATCCGCCGCGCGTTCGACGGCGTGCGCCGCCGCTCCAACCTGCAACGCGCGATCGAGGAGATCCGCAGCTCGGGGCTACTCGAGGAGTCACTCGAGACGGGCCGCCGCTACGCGACCGAGGCCGTCGAGGCCCTCGCCGCGCTCCCGGCGGGCGAGCCACGCGACACACTGGAACGCCTCGCCGACTTCGTCGTCGAGCGCCGTTCCTAGGCTGCGAGTTCCGGGGTGCTCAGGCGGTCTTGAAGTCCAGCGAGGTGAGGTTCACGTCGGGGGAGCGCTTCGAGAGGCCGAGCATCTCCACGCCGACCACCTCGTTCGACTCGTTGTAGTCGAGCACCACGCCCGGCGAGACCTCCTCGGATTCAACGATCCTTGAGTCGTCGAGCCGGAGGTAGAGTGCGTCTGCTTCCTGGTCTACGTGTAGCTTCACAGCCCGCCTCGCATCGTGAGTCGAATGGCAGATCGGTGGGCGAGGTCATTCATCCTTCGCCTCTAAGTGACTTCCCCCGCGAGATGTCCCGGTGTAGGCCGTGATACGGCGGTCGTAGCCAGGAATGCCGGTACACGTAGGCGTCCGCGTATTCTGTGGCCTGGCATGCCGCTGGCAGGATGGTGAAGAGCAGGACGTAGGCCGCGAGCAATGCCACAGGCGCGGCCATACCCTGCGACGTCAGGTATGCGTAGGCGGCTACCGGAGGCACGTAGCCAGGCGAGAGTGCTAGCGCCCAGATGACGGCTGTCTTGGTCACGATAAGAGGCGTCAGATCTACATCGTCGTGCTGGTTTAGCCGATATGCCGCCCAAGGCATGAGGACGCCTATGGGTGAGGCTCCGATGATGACCAGACACACCCCAAGCACTAGCGGCACCCACAGGATGTCGAAGAAAACTGGGGACACGACCTTGAGGGCAGCGAGACCGCACAGCGCGGCAGACACTAACAAAACCGCTTCCCGTAGCATTAGCAGTGCTTTGAGGATCATCGGCAGGCGTCCTTTTGCGATCACGATCGATGGTGCAAGTGTAGCCTGCGAAACGGGCCGCGTTGCGGGACGTTAATACCCCCGCCGGACCTCCAGCACGCGACGGTTCCCCGCGAGGTCCCGATGGACCTCGACGTCCCCACCCCCCAGCGCCTCGGCCACCCAGTCGCCGACGAGGCCGGACTGGCCGCCGCCGAGCTCGAGCAGGACTGCGACCGGGCCGTCGGCGACGTGGTCGGGAAGCTGGTCGACGAACGCGCGGACGATGTCCACGCCCGTCTCGCCGCCGTCGACGGCGAGTCGGGGCTCGGCGGCGCGGATCTCGGCCGGGAGGTGCTCGTACTCGTCGGTGGGGATGTACGGGAGGTTCGCCGCGACGACGTCGAGCGGCTCGCCGATGGGCTCGAGCAGGTCGCCGGTGAGCAGCACGACGCGGTCGAGCAGGCCGAAGCGTGTGCGGTTGCGGCCCGCCCAGGCCAGCGCCTCGGTCGATGCGTCGGTCGCGAAGACATTCGCCGAGGGGGCGTGTCGCGAGACGGCGAGCGCGACCGCGCCGCACCCCGTGCCCACGTCGGCGACGCGCACGAGGCGGCGGGCGCTGGGGTGCTCGCGGATGGCCGCCAGCGTCGCCTCGACGAGCGTCTCGGTCTCCGGTCGGGGGATGAGCGCGCCGGGTCCGACCTCGAATGTCAGCCCGTAGAACTCGCGCCGTCCGAGGATGTACGCGAGCGGCTCCCGCCCGCGCCGGCGCTCCAGCAGCGCCTCGAACGAGGCGAGGTGCGCCGCGTCGGCCGGGTCACGCGATGCGGCGATGACCTGGGCGCGCGTCAGCCCCGCAGCCTCGCCGTACAGCAGCTCGACCTCCAGCCGCGCCTCGTCGAGGTCGTGCGAGGCGCCTGCCGTCAGCAACTCGCCGGCTGCGGCGTGCAGCCGCGCGCTGAGCGAAGGGGCGGGCTCGGTGGCGCCGGTCACGATGTATGAGCGGTCAGCCGGTCGCGGCGGCGAGGAGGCGCGACTGCTCGTCGAGTTGGACCGCGTCGATGAGCGGCTCAATCTCGCCGTCGAGGATGCGCGGGAGGCTGTGCAGCGTGATGTTCACGCGGTGGTCGGTCACGCGGTCCTGCGGGAAGTTGTAGGTGCGGATCTTCTCCGAGCGGTCGCCGGTACCGACCTGCGTGCGGCGGGCGTCGGCGATCTCCGCGTCGGCCTTCGAGCGCTCCAGCTCGTAGAGGCGCGCACGCAGCACGCTCTCTGCCTTGGCGCGGTTCTTCGCCTGGGAGCGCTCGTCCTGGCAGATCACGACGATGCCCGTCGGCTCATGGGTGAAGCGCACAGCGGTCGCCACCTTGTTCACGTTCTGCCCGCCCGCGCTGCTCGCGTGGAAGATGTCCGTGCGCACCTCGGACCAGTCGATGTCGACCTCGACCTCGTCGACCTCGGGGAGGACGGCGACCGTGGCCGTCGAGGTGTGGATGCGGCCCTGCGACTCGGTTTCGGGCACGCGCTGCACGCGATGCACACCGGACTCATGCTTCATCCGCCGGTACGCGTCCTGGCCGCTCACCTCGAACGTGATCTCGCGGTAGCCGCCCGGCCCGGACTCCGAGGTGTTGAGCACGTCGAGCTTCCAGCCCTGCCGCTCGGCGTAGCGCTGGTACATGCGGAAGAGGTCGGCGGCAAACAGCGCCGCCTCGTCGCCGCCGGCGCCGCCGCGGATCTCGATGATCGCGTCCTTCTCGTCGGCCGGGTCGCGCGGGAGCAGGGCGACCTTCAGGTCCTCCTCGAGCTCCGCGAGCAGCGGCGAGAGCCGGTCCTCCTCCTCGCGGGCGAGCTCGCGCTCGTCCTCGTCGCCGGAGCGCAGCAGGTCGTGGGCGTCGTCGAGGGCCTCGGAGGTGTCGCGGAAGCGGCGGCCGAGGTCGACGACGCGTTCGAGCTGGGCGCGCTCACGGGCGATCTCGGCCATGCGGCGGTGGTCGGTGGCCACCTCCGGGTCGCCGAGGAGCGCCGTGAGCTCCTCGAACCGCGCTTCGATCTCTGCGATGCGTTCGAGCATGGGACTAGGGTAGCAGGGGGCGTGCCGAGCGTCGGCAGCCGCCCTTTTCCAGATGTTCAAATGAGTGTGCTGGTATACAATAACCTCGACATGTCTAGTGGCCCGTGCAGAATACTGACGTGGCGACGCTGTGGGGCTTCTCATCGCCAAGCGGCATCAACGCACAATGACAGGGTGGACCGATGACGGAGGCTATGCAGCGATTCCCAGGCGACGAGAGCCTCGGCTTGGTAGCGGCGCTGAGGCGGGCGGAAGCTAAGAACCCCGACATAATCAAGGCAATGAGGGACGGTAAGGTCAGCCCCCGGCTGTTCGATGTTCCAAAGGAACTGCCAGTTGATTGGACATACGTTCAGGCGACAGCCCTAACGATGACGATCAGCCTCAACAGCCCAACGACTCGGGATGATGTGTATCGGATAGCTGCCGAAGCTCTCCCCGATCACACACCTGAACGTGCTGCTGAGATCGCAGAGGCTTGCATCCATTGGGGCGCGTCGCTCTAGTTCAAGGGTCCGTACTGCTCGCGCCGCCAGTCGGGCTGGGGGGATGCGAGAACCCGGAGCTGGCCGCTCGATCGACCTGCGAGCCCGCGGACTGGCCGTCACTCGCCCCAAGGCCGCAACCGCGTCGTCCACCGCAACCTTGCGCTGCTCAGCGCCACCGGCGATCTGCTCGGATGGCCCAGCCGGCGTCGGTGCTACGATGTGTCGACCGCTCCCACGGCGGTGGAGGAATGACGACATGGCCATCTCGCTGGCCGAGGAGCAGCGCCGCATGAAGCGGCACCCCGGTATTGTGTTCCGCGATGGGGCGACGGGCCGTCGGCCCGCGCTCGCGGACGGCCCGCAGGTCTGGGTGCTTGCCCGACTCTTCTGCGAGCAGCGACTTGATAGCGATGAGGCTATGGAACTCGTTGCCACAGAAGCTGCGAAATGGATGGAGCTCCCGGTCGAGTCGGTGCTGGCGGCGGTTCGTTACTACGTGGACTACCGGGACGAGATCGACGACAGGATGAGGCGCCTCGACGAGTACTCGGAGAGAGCAGAGGCTGCCTGGCGGAGCAAGCAAGGTCTGGCTCCGTAGTTGAAGTTGCTTTTGGATGAGATGTGGTCACCAGCGGTGGCCCGGCAGTTGCGTGCGCGCGGGCACGACGTTGTCGCGGTAGCGGAACGCGAAAGCCTCCGCACCAAGTCGGACGCGGTGATCCTGGCAGCCGCGCTGGAGGAGAACCGTATCGTCGTAACCGAGGACGCTGACGACTACCGTGATCCTCACGAGCAACCGGCGTGGCCGCGCGGCCGTCCACGCACTGTCGGCCGCCTCGTGCGCGCGCTCGACGCGCTCCTGCGTTCCGGCGAGGCCATCGAAGGCGAGCACTGGCTGACGCCCGTGGACTGAAGTCGCCTCCTACGCGCCGGCTCCGACGGCCCCGGCGGCGTCGCCCAGCGCGACCTCGCGCTGCTCGCCGTCACCCGCGAGGTGCTTGAGCTGCACCACGCCGCGCGCCGCCTCGTCGTTGCCGAGGATGGCGGCGTAGCGGGCGCCTGCGGCGTCGGCGCCGCGGAGCTGGGCGCGCAGCGAGCGGCCGGGGATGCCGGCGCGGACGGTGAGGCCGGCCGCGCGGAGTGACTGCGCCAGGCGCAGGGCCGCCGCCGGGCCGTGCTCGCCGAGTGGGATCGTGACCACGTCCACCGCGGCGTCCGAGGGGGGCTCGATACCGCGGGCGCGGAGGTTGAGCACCGTCCGCTCGACGCCCATCGCGGTGCCGGTGCCCGGCGTCGGGGGGCCACCGAGGAGCTCGATCAGCCCGTCGTAACGGCCGCCGGCGCTGACCGTGCCCTGCTGGCCGTCGCCGTTGGGCGGCTCGAACTCCCAGACGGTGCGGGCGTAGTAGTCGAGGCCGCGCACGATGTGTGGCGCGACCTCGTAGGGGATGCCCGAGGCGTCGAGGAGTGAACGGACCTCGGCGAAGTGCTCGGCGTCCTCGTCGGTGAGGTAGTCGAGGATGCTCGGTGCGCTGCGGAGCGCGGGGTGGGCGGCGTCCTCCTTCGAGTCGAGGATGCGCAGCACGTTCGTCTCGAAGCGCCGCTGCGAGTCGTGCGTGAGGCCGTCGAGGTGCGGGCGCAGGTGCTCGCGCAGCACGTCGACGTACGTGCGCCGCGTCTCCGCCGTGCCGATCGAGTTGATGCGCAGCACGAGGTTGTCGGAGGTATTCGCGAGATCGTTCCTGATGAGGCCTACCTCACGAAAGAACGTGTGCTGGAGCTCGATGATCTCTGCGTCGGCGGCCGGCGAGGGGTCGCCGATGCACTCGACGCCAAACTGCCAGAGCTGGCGGTAGCGGCCGGCCTGTGGGCGGTCGTAGCGGAACATCGGGCCGAAATAACAGAGGCGGACGGGCTGCGGGCGGCTGCCCATGCCGTGCTCGATGTAGGCGCGGCAGACGGCGGCGGTGCCCTCGGGCCGCAGGGCGAGTTCACCGCCCCCTCGGTCCTCGAAGACGTACATCTCCTTCGAGACGATGTCGGACTCGTCGCCTGCCGTGCGCGCGAAGACGCGCACGTCCTCGACGATCGGGGTGCTGATGAGCCGATAGTCGAAGGAGCGCGCGACGCGTTCCGCGGTGTCGCGGACGAAGCGCCAGAGCGGCTCGTCCTCGGGGAGGACGTCGCTCATACCGCGAGGAGCCTGAAGGTCCGCCATACGCCCTCCGGCAGCGCGCCTGCCGCTGCCTCGGACGAGGGTACGCGCTGGGCGGGTCGTGTTCATCACGCGCTGTCTCGACCGGCCTCAAAGTGCTAAGCTGCCTGAGCATGACCACGTCCAGCGTGCAGCAACGCACCGGGACGACCTTCGACGACGGCTCCACGGAGCTGCTTGAGTCTCTGCGCGGGTACCTCCCCGCCGACCGCCTCGACGAGGTCCGGCAGGCGTACGAGTTCGCCGCCGAGTGTCACAGCGAGCAGCTCCGCCGCTCCGGTGAGCCCTACATCACGCACCCCGTCGCCGTCGCGCAACTCGTTACCGAGCTCCACATGGACGCGCACACCGTGCAGGCCGCACTGCTCCACGACGTCATGGAGGACTGCGACGTCAGCCGCGAGCAGTTGGTCAGCCGCTTCAACGTCGACGTCGCGAACCTCGTAGAGGGCGCCACCAAGATCGACCACATCCCCTCGACGGCCGCACCCGGCGGCAAGGGAGCCGTGGACGCCGAGACCGTGCGCAAGATGCTGCTCGCGATGGCCGAGGATGTGCGGGTCGTGATCGTGAAGATCGCCGACCGGCTGCACAACATGCGCACCATCGAGTACCTCGAACCGCACCGCCAGCGCGAGATCGCGCGCGAGACGATGGACATCTACGCGCCGCTCGCGGGGCGGCTCGGCATCTGGCAGATGAAGTGGCAACTCGAGGACCTGGCGTTCCGGCTCCTCGAACCCGACAACTACCGCCGCGCCGCGTCGGCGATCTCCTCGCGGCGCGCGCAGCGCGAGCGGTTCGTGCGGCGGATTGAGCGCCAGCTGCGCGAGGCGCTCTCCGAGGCGGGCGTCGAGGCCAACGTGACGGGACGCGTGAAGCACCTCTACTCGACGCACGAGAAGATGCAGCGCTACGCCGCCGAGGGGAAGTCGTTCGACCAGATCCACGACCTCGTCGCGTTCCGCGTGCTCGTCGGCGGTGTCGGTGACTGCTACCACGCGCTCGGCGTCGTACACCAGACGTGGCACCCGATCCCCGGCGCGTTCGACGACTACATCGCGAGTCCCAAGGAGTCGCTCTACCAGTCGCTGCACACCAGCGTCATGGGGCCGGGGGCGCGCCCCTTCGAGGTGCAGATCCGCACCCACGAGATGCACGAGATTGCGGAGTACGGCGTCGCGGCGCACTGGCGCTACAAGGAGGACGCCGGCGCCGGTGACCGCCAGTACGAGGAGCGCATGTCCTGGCTGCGCCACCTCATCGAGTGGCAGCAGGAGGCGTCCGGCACCGAGGACTTCCTCGAGTCCGTCAAGACCGACGTCTTCCGCGACCAGGTCTTCGTGTTCACGCCCCGAGGCGACGTGCGCGTGATGCCCGCGGGCTCGACGCCCATCGACTTCGCGTACCGCATCCACACCGACCTGGGTCACAACTGCAACGGAGCCCGCATCAACGGGCGCATCACCCAGCTCAACACCCCACTGCAGAACGGCGACATCGTCGAGATCCTGAGCAGCCGGCGCTCCAACGGCCCCTCGCGCGACTGGCTGAGCACGGAGCTCGGGTACCTCGGCTCGAGCCACTCGCGGCAGAAGGTGCGGCAGTGGTTCCGTCGCCAGGAGCGCGGCGAGAATGTCGCCCGCGGCCGCGAGCTGCTGGAGCGCGAGCGCAAGCGCATGGGCATCGACGACGTGCCGGAGGACTTCCACCGCGACTTCAACTACGAGAGCTTCGAGGACCTCCTCGCGGCGATCGGCTACGGTGACGTCTCGCTGCAGAACCTCAGCAACAAGCTCGTCGACCGCGGCGTCGAGGCAGCCCCCGCGCCGCAGCTCGCGGCGCCGACGGTCAGCGCCACCAGGGGCGCGCCAAGCGTGCGTGTGCTGGGATCGGCCGGCCTGCACGTGACCCTCGCGCGCTGCTGCGGTCCGCTGCCCGGCGACGACATCATCGGCTACGTGACGCGGTCGCGCGGCGTCACGGTGCACCGCCGGAGCTGCCATAACGCGCGCAACGCCGCCGAGTCCGAGCGCTTCGTCGAATGCGACTGGGGCCACAGCGGGGCGCTGTACGCCGCCGCCGTGGAGGTCCACGCCTGGGACCGCGTCGGTCTGCTGCGCGACATCAGCACGTTCGTGGCGTCCGAGGGCGTCAACATGGTCAACGTCAGCACCGAGGGCCACGGCGACCGCACGATCACCATCCACCTCACGCTCGAGACCGAAGGGCGCACGCAGGTCTCGCGCCTGATGGGTCGCCTCGACGGCATCCGCGGGGTGATCTCCGTGGCCCGCTCCGAGCGCTAACAACATACGTGCTGGGAACGATTGCTGGCGAACTATTGTTCTCCAGAACGAACTGACGTGCTAGACTCCGCCCCGTGACGGCCGGCCGTGCCGTCGTGCGGTGATGGAGGCACGCACATGACGCTCGCGAAGGTTCGGAGTGGCGCAGTCGTGGGGGTCGAGGGCATCCCGGTCGACGTCGAGGTGGACATCGGCAGCGGGCTGCCCGCGTTCAACATCGTCGGGTTGCCCGACGCCGCGGTGCAGGAGGCGCGCGAGCGCGTGCGGGCGGCGATCCGCAATGCGGGTTTCGAGTTCCCGCTGCGGCGCATCACCGTCAACCTCGCGCCCGCCGACGTGCGCAAGCAGGGCCCGCTCTACGACCTCCCCATCGCCGTCGCCATCCTCGTGGCGTCGAAGCAGGTGCCGGACCACTTCAGCGAGATGGCGCTGCTCGGCGAGCTGTCGCTCGACGGCCACCTGCGCCACGTCAACGGCGTGCTGCCGCTGGTCTCGATGTGCGCCGAGGAGGGCATCGCGACGGCGGTCGTGCCGCCCGAGGACGTCGCCGAGGCGCAGCTCGCCGAGACCATCGAGGTACGCGCACTCGAGACGCTCTCGAACGTGCGCGAGGAGCCCGCGACGTGGCTTGCCGACTGCGAGCCGGAGCGCGAGCGCGCCGAGCACCCCACGGCGGTCGACCTCGCGGTGGTGCGCGGCCAGGAGCATGTGAAGCGCGCGCTGGAGGTGGCCGCGGCGGGTAGCCACAACGTGATGCTGCAGGGGCCGCCCGGCGCGGGGAAGACGCTCCTCGCGCGCGCGGTGCCGGGCATCCTGCCCGAGTTGAGCGCGGCCGAGGCGCTCGACGTGACGAAGATCTACTCGGTTGCGGGGCTGGTCGGGCAGGACCGCGCGCTGGTCCGGCAGCGGCCGTTCCGTGCGCCGCACCACACCATCTCGCATGCGGGCCTCGTGGGCGGGGGGAGCACGATCCGGCCGGGCGAGATCTCGCTCGCGCACCGCGGCGTGCTGTTCCTGGACGAGTTCCCGGAGTACCCGGGCGCGGCGCTCGAGGCGCTGCGCGAGCCGCTGGAGAGCGGCACGGTCACCATCTCGCGGGCGCGCGGCTCGCTCACGTTCCCGGCGCGCATCCTGCTCATCGCCGCCATGAACCCGTGCCCCTGCGGCTACTACGGCGACGCGCGCCGCTCGTGCTCCTGCAACGAGGCGACGGTCTCCCGGTACCAGCGACGCGTCTCCGGCCCACTCCTCGACCGCTTCGACCTGTTCATGGATGTCCCGCGCGTCGAGTACCACGAGCTCTCCGGCGAGCCATCCGGCGAGCCGAGCGCGGCAGTGCGCGAGCGCGTCGAGGCAGCACGCGAGGTCCAGCGCGACCGGCTGGCCGGGACCGACCACCTCACGAACGCCGAGATGGGCCCCGTCGAGGTGCGCGAGTTCTGCCAGCAGCAACTCGAGGCCGACGCCGAGCCGCTGCTGTCGGCGGCGATGGAGCAGATCGGGCTCTCGGCGCGCGCGTTCCACCGCGTGCTGCGCGTGGCGCGCACCATCGCCGACCTCGCCGGCTGCGAGACGATCAGCGGCGCACACCTCGCCGAGGCGATCCAGTACCGGCGGCGCTCGGCGGACTGAGCTCACGGCGGGCTCGTTGCGGGGCGGGGCGGCGGGCGGCTAGTGTGCGGGCGACCGCGAGGGAGGCCCGTCATGGCAGGTGAGTTGCAGTTCGTGCAGTACGAGATGGACGGCCACGTCGCCACCATCACGCTCAACCGGCCCGAGCGGCTGAACGCCGTCGGCAGCGAGCTCGCCGACGACCTCATCGCCGCCTGGGATGTCGCGATCCACGACGACGACGTGCGCGTCATCATCCTCACGGGCGCCGGGCGCATCTTCTGCGCCGGCCGCGACATCAAGGAGCAGGCCGAGCTCGGCGGCCACACGACCGGCGCGCGCGGTCGCAACACGTCGCCGTACACGACGAAGCCCGTGATCAGCGCGGTACGCGGCGGCGCGTGGGGCGCGGGCTGGGCGCTCGCCTACAACTCGGACATCGTGGTGGCGGCGGACGACGCCGTGTTCGCCATGTCCGAGGTGCCCACGGGCACCATCGGCCCGACGAACTTCGGCGTCATCAACAACGTGCCGTGGCTCGCGGCCAGCGAGATCCTGATTCGCGGCCACCAGATCACCGCGCAGCGCTGCTACGAGATCGGGCTCGCCAACCACGTCGTGCCGAGCGACGACGTGATGCGCGTCGCGCGCGAGATCGCCGACGAGATCGCGGCGCTGCCGCCCCGTCACGTCCAGGTCACCAAGGAGCAACTCCTGATGGCGCGGCCGCGCCTGTCGCAGTACCAGAGCGCCGTCGAGCTCAAGAACGCGCAGGACTACCTCTACGCCCTCGAGGACACGAAGGAGGCCGCCGTCGCGTTCGCCGAGAAGCGCACGCCGGTCTACCACGGCCGCTAGCAGCGCCGCTCGCGCGTCGATGGGAGCCCCATGAACCCCGCGCAGATGCGGATGCTGCCGTTCCGCATCGCGTTCAGCACGCGCGCCGTCGCGGACCTCCATCGCCGCATCGACGCGACCCGCTGGCCCGCGATGCCCTTCGCCACCGGCTGGTCGGCAGGCACGAACGACGCGGCGTTGCGCAACCTCGTGCGCTACTGGCGCACCGAGTTCGACTGGTTCGAGGTGCAGCGGCGGCTCAACCGTCACGCCCAGCTGCGTGGCCCCCTCGGGGACCCCGAGGGTGAGCTGCACTGCTTCCTGTTCGCGCCCGGCCCCGATGCCGGCGCGGTCGCGCCGTTCCCGCTGCTGCTGCTGCACGGCTGGCCCGGCTCGTTCGTCGAGTTCATCCCGGCCGCCGAGCTGCTCTCGCGCGGCGCGGGCGGCGGTCCGGCGTTCGAGGTAGTCGTGCCGTCGCTACCCGGCTACGGGTTCTCGGACGCGCCGCCTGAGCCGGGGATGCACCCCGGCCGCATCGCCGAGCGCATGCACGCGCTCATGGGCGCCCTCGGCTACGAGCGCTACGGCGTGCAGGGAGGGGACTGGGGCGCGATCATCGCCAGCCGCCTCGCCGAGTCGCACCCCGACGCCGTCGCCGGCCTGCACCTGAACTTCCCGCCGCTGCCGCGCCCCGCGGCCGACGATGCCGAACTGTCGCCCGAGGAGGCGGAGTGGTGGGCCGAGCAGACCGAGTGGCGCACGCGCGAGGGCGCCTACGGTGCGCTGCAGGGCACGAAGCCGCAGACGCTTGGCTACGCGCTCAACGACTCGCCGGTGGGACTGCTCGCGTGGATCCTCGAGAAGTTCCATGCGTGGAGCGACCACGGCGACGACCTGTGGGAGACGTTCGACCGCGATGACGTGCTGGCGAACGTCACGCTCTACTGGCTCACCGGCAAGGTGCTGTCGGCGGCGCGCACGTACTACGAGGCGCGTCACGAGGAGCCCCCGTACGACGGCCCGGACCGCATCGAGACGCCGACGGCGTTCGCACGCTTCCCGGCCGAGCCGTGGGCGCCGCCGCGCTCGGCGGTCGAGCGCGCCTACAACCTCGTGCGGTGGAGCGAGATGGAGCGCGGTGGCCATTTCGCCGCGCTGGAGCAGCCGCAGCTCTTCGCTGATGACGTGGCGGGGTTCTACGCGTCGCTCGCGTAGCGCCTCGGTTGCCCGGCTGGAGCGGGCATCCCTACACTGGAGTCCGCGCCCTCGTAGCTCAGGGGATAGAGCACCGGCCTCCGGAGCCGGGTGCGCAGGTTCGAATCCTGCCGAGGGTACCATCACATGACATAAATGCTCTGCACCCGCCACGCGGGCCGTCCCGCGGACCTCGCGTCGGTGGGCCACGTCCGGTCGGCGCCGACGGCTTGCCGGGACGCGATGACCGTGGTCACCCTCGAGACGCCCGACGGGCCGACGCGCGCAGGGTGCGCGTGCGCGTGAGGTGGTTGCCGGTGACAATGGCCCGGCGCGCTCGCCGTGGCGGCGTTGCGGGGGACGGGTGAGTGCCGGCTTGAAGTCATTCCTCGTCGCCGTGTGCGCCGCGCTTGTGTCGCTCGCCCTGCTGGGATGCACGCCCGACCCCGAGCCGACTCCACCATCCACGCCCACCGCCACGGCTGCCCCGACGGTGGCGACTGCAACGCCGACGCCGACGCCCACCGCGACGGCTACAACTACCGCGACCGCCACGCCCACGCCGACTGCAACCCCGGCGCCTACGAGCACGCCGACGCCGACTCCAACCTCGACGCCTACCGCGACGCCGAGCCCGACCCCAGCCCCGACAGCCACGCCCGCTGCTGAGACGCCGACGCCGCAGCCATCCGCCACGCCCGCGCCTGCAGTCGAGACGCCGGTGCCCACGCCGGTACCGACCGCAACCCCCGGCGCCGAGGCGGACGCCGACGACGATGCCTTGCCGCTCGATCCGAGGGTGGACCACGGCACGCTCAGCAACGGGCTCACGTACTACGTCCGGCACAACCAGGAGCCGCGCGGGCGCGCGCAGCTCTCGCTGGTGGTGCGGGCCGGCTCGCTCCTCGAGGAAGAGGAGCAGCGCGGCCTGGCGCACTTCCTCGAGCACATGGCGTTCAACGGCACAGAGCGGTTCGAGAAGCAGCAGATCATCGACTACATCGAGTCCGTCGGCGGCACCTTCGGCCCGGACCTCAACGCCTACACGAGCCACGACGAAACCGTGTACTGGCTCGAGATCCCGACCGACGACCCGGAGATTGTCGAGACTGCCTTCCAGATCCTCAGCGACTGGGCCTACGCGATCACGCTCGCGCCCGACGAGGTCGAGCTCGAGCGCGGGGTCATCGTGGAGGAGTGGCGACTCTCCCAGGGCTTCTCATCGCGCTTCTATGACCGCCTGCTCCCGCTCCTGTTCGGCGACTCCCGGTATGCGGAACGCGACCCGATCGGCCTCCTCGAGGTCGTCGAGAACGCGCCGCCCGAGCGCCTGCGCGAGTACTACGAGCGGTGGTACCGCCCGGACCTCATGGCGGTCGTGGCCGTGGGCGACTTCGACCCCGAGGTGATCACGGCCAAGATCGCGCAGCACTTCGCACCGCCGCCTGACGGCGAGGCGACCCACCCGCGCGCCGCCTCGGCCGGCCCCACCGAGCGTCCGAGCTACGGGGTGCCAGATAACGACGAGCCGATCATCGATGTCTTCAAGGATCCCGAGGCGCCCATTACGCAGGTAGCCCTGGTCCGCAAGGTTGCCCCTGAGCGCGGCCGGAACCTGGTGGCGTTCCGGCAGGGCATGGTGGACGAAATCGCCTTCATGATGCTCAACGCCCGGCTGTTCGAGCGCGGCCAGGTCGCCGATCCGCCGTACCTGCTCTCCTCAACCGGACGCGGCCCGTTCGCGCAGCCGCTGGACATCCTCACCTTCACGGTCCTGGTGGAGCCGCAGGGCGTGCAGCGCGGGTTCGGGGCGCTGCTGGAGGAGATACAACGCGCCGCCCAGCATGGATTCACCGAGTCCGAGCTGGCTCGCGAGACGGTCAACCTCCTGAGCGCGATCGAGAACGTGTACCTCCAGCGCGACCAGCAGGAATCGGGCCAGCTCGCCGGGGCATACCGGGATCACTTCCTGTCCGGGGCCTCCGTGCCGGGCATCGAGGTCGAATGGGATCTGTACCAGCTGTTACTGCCGACGGTATCCCTCGGCGACGTCGATGCTGTTGCGGACTCGTGGACCGCGCCCGGGAACACGGTGCTGGTGGTGCTGGGGCCCGAGGCCATCGACCCGGGCGCGGACGGCGCGCTGGCGGCTGCGCTCGAGGCGCAGATCGAGGGGGCCGATGCACTGGTCGTCGAGCCCTACGCGGAGACGTTCGACGACGTCCCGTTGCTGCCCGCGATCCCGACGCCCGGGAGCATCGTCGAGGAAGAGGACATCGAGTCCATCGAAGCGACGAGGTGGACGCTGTCGAACGGCATCACGGTGATCGCGAAGCAGACGGACTTCCGCAACGACGAGGTGAGCTTTAGCTCCTCGAGTCCGGGCGGCAGCTCCCTCGTCGCCGACGAGGACTACTGGTCCGTGGTGTACGCCCCGACGATCCTGTCGGGTAGTGGTGTTGGCGCCCATGACCGCGTTGCACTGGACAGGCTGCTGGCCGGCAAGCGCGTCTCCGTGTCGCCGTACATCGGCGAGCTGTTTGAGGGGCTCGGCGGCAGCGCTTCGCCGGAGGACCTCGAGACCCTCTTCCAGTTGATCACCCTCTACGTGACGGAACCGCGGTTCGATTCCACGTACTTCTCCACGCTCCAGGCCCAGCTCCGCACCGTCCTGGAGCGGCGCCCGACGCAGCCCGATGCGGTGTTCGCGGACAGGTTCAACAGCCTGATCGGCCAGGATCACTTCCGCCGCCGGCAGGTGACCCCCGAGCAGGCCGAGAACCTGAGCCTGGAGCGCGCCGAGGCGCTGTATCGAGATCGCTTCGCGGACCTCGGCGATGCGACGTTCGTGTTCGTGGGAGCCTTCGACTGGGCCGTGTTGCGCGATCTCACGACGACGTACCTCGCAAGCTTGCCCGCCGCCGGACGCGTCGAGGAGTGGCGGGACCTCGATATCGACCCGCCGCCGGGCATCGCGGACGAGGTCGTCCGCAGGGGGATCGAGCCGCGGAGCCGGACCGTCTGGGCGTTCGCCGGCGAGGCGGAGTGGGCCGGCAGCGACGCCATGGCCCTGCACGTCGCCGGCGAGATGCTGGCGACTCGCCTGCGCGAACGGGTGCGGGAGCAACTCGGTGGTACATACAGCATCAGCGCGAGCGGCAGCGCGAGCCTCCTTCCCGACCACGAGTATCGATTCCAGATTGTCTTCGGCAGCGACCCCGCGCGCGTGGATGAGCTCCTCGCCGAGATCGAGGTCGAACTCGACTGGCTGCGAGCCGGCGGCGAACAGAGCTACCTCGACACGGTCAAGGAGCAGCTTCGCACGACCCGCGAGGAGCGGCTCCGCGACAACGGCTTCTGGCTCGGCCAGATCCGGTCGCTGGCTGAGCGGGGCAGCCCGCTCAGCAGCGTGAACGAGTTCGATGCGACGCTCGAGGGGATCACGCTGACGGATATCGCGGAGATCGCCCAGCGCTACCTTCCCGTGGACCGCTACGTGCGCGTAGTGCTGCTGCCCGAGGAAGACCAACCCTCGGAGTGACTCGCCCGGGCCCTGTCGGGCCTGGTGGGCAAGACTGCTCGACGCGGGATCCCTGAACAGCACGAGCCTCCGACTGCTTACTGCCCGTCCGGGGAGTGGTATCGCCTCGCGCGTGCGGGAGTGCTCCGTGTTCACGCGTTCAGCGCGCGCCGCGCCCGACATCCGCGGGGTTGGTGAGTCGGCAGCGGTTGCGATGTCACTGAGGGTTTTGCGGGGAATCATCGGCGTCTGAGAGACAGTTAGCGAGCGGACGCGTGGAGGCCGGTTGCGCATCATCACGATACGAATCACAATCGTGTCGACGGGAAACTGTCAAATGGCAGACAGCACCGCGCCGGGCACAGGCTCTCCGGACCCGGAGCTATGCCCGGTGCTGCATGAGTCGGAAGGAGCACACGGTTCCAACAGACTTGATCACCAACACGGTTGTGCTTGCAAGTGCGTACCTCCGGGGACGTGACCGCATCACGGCGTCCCACGGACTCACCTCGAACGAGTTCACGCTGATCCGGTGCTTCGCCGATCAGGAAGAGTGGACCGCCACCGAGTTGACGGACGTGCTGCCCGCGGATGCGTCGCGGATCAGCCGCCTGGTCGATGGACTCGTTTCGCGCGGGCTGCTCCGCCGGCGGCGCCGCACCGACGACCGGCGCGTCGTCAGGCTGTTCCTGACCGAAGAGGGCAGCACTGCCGTGCAGGAGGTGGTAGACCTCGTCGAGGAGTACGAGGCCCATCTCCTCCAGGGCGTGACCGACGACGAGCGAGCGGTGATGGCCGCTGCGGTCGAGACGATGCTCGCAAACCCCGACACGCTCGAAGCGGACCAGTCCGCGTAGCTCCGCCCCGCCGTCCCCGCGTCTGAGTCCCCGGCCCCTCGTACCCGCGGCTCCCGGCACCCCAGGAGCCGCGGGTACGAGGCGCCTGTAGTACAGTCGGCGGCGGCCAGCCAACGCGGCGGGCCACCGCCGGATGGGTCGACTGTTGATGCCGTATACCGAACGCGTCCACAGCCCGCGCTGGCTCGCCTTCGCAACCCTCGCCGGGGCGCTCGCGCTGTGCGGCCTGGGCCTCTGGCACCTCGTTGTCAGCGGCGAGGTCGTGTCCGGGCTCATCCTCGGCGCCGTGGGCTCGATACTGGCGATCGTCGCGCGCGCCTTCCTCGTGGTCCGTGTCGCCGTGGATGACGACGCGCTGCGCGTCCGGCTCGGTCCGTTCGGATTCACGCTTGCCGGCGACGCGATCGAGGCCGCCCGCGTCTCACCGTATCGCTGGATCTCCTATGGGGGCTGGGGCCTGCGCTGGGGCAGGGATGGCGGGAGGTCGGCACGCGCGTGCTCGGTCCCGTTCCTGCGCTCCGGCGTCGCGGTTGATGCGACGGACGGACGCCGCTACTACGTGAGCAGCGCCAGCCCGGACGACCTCGCGGCCGCCATCGGCCGCCTCGCCGACAGGGCACGGCCCGCGTGAGCGACGAACGACGGCGCAGGCGACGACAGCGGCGCGAGCGACGTCGCCGCGATCGCGGCCAGAGCTTCGAGGCCGTGGGGCCCATGCAGTTCCCGGGCATGTTCGGCTGGCTGCAGCGCCGCCAGCGCGTGTTCTACGCCGTCGGCATCGTGGTGCTGGTCGTGAGCCTCGGGGCGGTCTTCTTCGGCGGCGGCCAGGCCGGGCCGACCGGACCGACGCCCGCCTCTCCGACCCCGGAGCCGACCACCGCCGCCGGGGACGACACCTCCGACGCCGCGTCTGACGGCTCTACAGACGACACTGGGGACTCGGCGGGAGCCACAGGCACCCCGGACGACAGCGCCGCGGCCACGGACACGGCCGACGACGAGCAGACGGACGACCGCGCCTACAGCGGACCGCCACCGCTGACCATCGACCCCGAGGGCTCGTACGAGGCGGTGATCCACACCGAGAAGGGCAGCGTGCGGATCGAGCTGCTGGCGTCCGACGCGCCGGGCTACGTGAACAACTTCGTGTTCCTCGCCCGCGACGGCTTCTACGACGGCATCACGTTCCACCGGGTCATCCCCGGCTTCGTCGCCCAGGCCGGCGACCCCACGGGGACGGGGCTCCACTCCTCCGGCTACGACCTGGCCGAGGAGCTCAACGACCTGCCCTTCGACGCGGGCGTGCTCTCGATGGCGAAGGCCGGCAACACGGTCAGCGGCTCGCAGTTCTTCATCACGCTGGAGCCGACGCCGCACCTTGCCGAGTCCGGGTTCACGGTCTTCGGGCGGGTGATCGAGGGGCTCGATGTCCTGCGCACGCTCACCCCGCGCGACCCCTCGGCGCCCGGGCAGCCGCCGGGCGACCGCATCCTCGGTATCGACATCGTCGAGGGTGGCGAGTAACGGCGAGTACCGGCCCAGGCGTCAGTTGTTGGATGCGGCGTGGCGCTCGGCGTAGACCATGATCGCGAGTGACGGGACGAAGGCCGCGAACGCCACCAGCGAGGGCAGCACGAGCCCGCCGAGCAGCAACAGCAGGCCGATCGCCAGTGCGAACGACATCCCGAGGATCGAGCCGATCCGGGCGACGAGCACGTACGGCGGCAGGTTCTCTTGCATCGCGCATGGAGCGTAACAAGCAGTCGCACCGGCCTCAATGAGCACGCCCTCGAGCGAGTGGGACCACGCGCGGGAGTTGGATTGGTCGGGGTGCGCAGATTTGAACTGCGGGCCTCTGCGCCCCAAACGCAGCGCTCTACCAGGCTGAGCTACACCCCGAAGGCGGGCCTGAGGCCCGCTGATCCGACGCTACGGCGGGCAGTGCCCGGACGTCAACGGCGGGCCGCGGCGTACCCGCACTCCCGGCACGCCCACAGCTGCACGCTCCCCGCGACCCCCGCGCTCGCATGCTCGCGCTCCGCGACGAGCGCCGAGGAGCAACGCGGGCAGCGGCCCGCGGCCAGCGACCGGCGGGTGCGGTCGCGCTCGGCCCACCTCCACAGCATGGTTGCGACGGCGAGTGCGACGAGGAGACCTGCGGCAACGGCCGCCTCGGCGGCCCCGAGGCGGTGCATGATCCGGAATGCCGCCAGGAACCACGCGCCCGCGGCGAAGGCGATCAGCAGCCACGGCAGGATCGAGACGGCGCGTGCCATCAGTCGCGGCGCTGCGCGGCGCCCACGATCTCGTCCAGGCGCGTCACGCCCTCGGCCTCGCACCACGCGGTGAGCTCGTCGAGCACACGCCACGGCGTCTCCGGGTCGCGGAACGTGGCGGTGCCGACCTGTACCGCGCTGGCGCCGGCCATCAGGAACTCGAGCGCGTCCTGCCCCGTCGACACGCCACCGGCGGCGAGGATGGGGAGCGAGGTCACGGACGCGGCGAGGTACACGTGGCGCAGCGCGATGGGCTTGAGCGCGGGGCCGGAGAGCCCGCCGAACGCCGTCGCGATTACCGGCCGGCGGCGCACCGTGTCGATCGCCATCGCGGGGATGGTGTTCACCAGCGAGAGCGCGTCGGCGCCCGCTGCCTCGACCGCCTCGGCGAATGGACGAGGGTCGGAGACCGCGGGGGTGAGCTTGACGGCGAACGGCAGCGAGGTGTGGCGGCGCACCTCGGCGGTCACGTCGGCGGTGAGGTCGCAGTCCTGGCCGAACTCGATCCCGCCCGACTCGACGTTCGGGCACGAGACGTTGACCTCGAGCGCCGCGACGCCGGGCACGCCGTCCAGTCGCTCGGCCAGCAGGCCATACTCGCGCACGGTGTAGCCCATGATGTTGACGACGACCGGGACGTCCCAGCGCGCCCACACCGGGGCGACCTCGCTGATGAGCGCGCCGACGCCGATGTTCTGGAAGCCGATCGAGTTGATCATCCCGGCGGGCGTCTCGACGATGCGCGGCTGCGGGTTGCCCTGCCGCGACCGCAGCGTGGTCCCCTTGGAGACGAGCCCGCCGAGCGCGTCGAGGTCGAAGCGGCGGGCGAACTCGAGGCCGTTGGAGAAGGTCCCGGACGCCGTCATCACGGGGTTGCGCATGAGCAACTCCTGCTTGGCGTGCCGTCCGATGACGACGCTGAGGTCAGGCTGCACCGGGTGGTCCTCCCCCGGCTCATGATAGCCGGGCGCGCTCATTGGGAGCGCCGAGGCGCGGACGCGGGGGGTGGATACGCAGAGACGACGCCCGAAGGCGCCGTCCCGGTGTCCGCCCCGTTCGGGCGGGTTAGTTCGCGACGATCTCGTCGGACAGGCGGACCTCGGAAGGCCGCGGGAGGCCGCGGAGCCCGCTGGAAGGGGAGTTGCGAAGCGTGTTCGTCTGCTCCCACATCACGCTCTCGTTGGCGTTCGCGAAGTCGCGGTGCTCGCCGCAACGCTTGCAGACGCCCGGGCTGGTGCGGCCGTTCGGAGGCTGGATCACCCAGTGGTGAACGCAGACCCCGGCAGCCGGTGTGGTCGCCTCGATTACCGTTGCCATCCCTCGCCCCTTTCTTCGACGTCGATGCGGGCCCTCCGCGCCCGCTGGAGACGCCATCCATACCAATGCTCCTGCGGTGGGATCGCAGCGCAGGCGGATGACCTGCGACCCAAACTATAGCGGTGAAAAATGTACTGCGTCAAGCTTAAAGTCATTAAATGGTCGTAAAGCGAGGTAAAGCGCCCGACCACCCCTCGCAGCGCCACCGGCAGCCACAAAACGGACCAGACGGACGAATCCACCCGCATGCCGACCGCCCCTACGCCCTCGTGCGCCCCGCGCGCCGGGGAGTCCTCGACGCGTCCGGCGCATACTGTCTACATCAGGTACAACGCATATGACGCCCCGAGGGTTTCCTCGTCGGGCAAGAAACCGCGAAGATACATCCAGGTGAGGAACCACCGTGGCTGACGAACAGACCGTCTTGACCGTCCTGGGCCGTGTCCAGGATCCCGAACTCCACCGCGACATCGTGTCGCTCAACATGGTGCGCGACGTCACCGTCGACGGCGGCACCGCGTCCTTCCGTCTCGTCCTGACCACTCCGGCGTGCCCCCTCCGCGAGCAGATCGACGTCGACGTCCGCGCGGCGCTCGAACACGTCGAGGGCATCGACAACGTCGACATCGAGTGGGACTCCGAGGTGCGCGGCCAGATGCGCCGCGAGGGCGGCCCGGAGCCGGTGCCCGGCGTGCGGAACATCATCGCCGTCGCCTCCAACAAGGGCGGTGTCGGCAAGTCCACCGTCTCCGTCAACCTCGCGGTCGCCCTCGCGAAGCTCGGCGCACGCGTCGGCCTCGTCGACGCGGACATCACCGGCCCCAACATCCCGACGATGCTCGGCATCGAGGAGGGCGGGCTCGCCGAGGGCGAGGGCGGCATGCACACCATCGAGGCGTACGGCGTCCGCGCCGCGTCGATCGGGTTTGTGCTCCCCAAGGGCACTCCCGTCGTGTGGCGCGGCCCGATGATCGGCTCCGGCGTGCGCCAGCTCATCGTCGACATCGAGTGGGGCGAGCTCGACTACCTCATCGTGGACCTGCCGCCCGGCACCTCGGACGCCTCGATGTCGCTGGCCCAGCAGGTGCCGGTCGCGGGCGCGGTCATCGTGGCCACCCCGCAGCGTGTGGCGGTCGAGGACGCGACGAAGGCGATCGGGATGTTCGACCGCCTCGGCGTGCCGATCTTCGGCATCGTCGAGAACATGACGTCGGATATCTTCGGGCGCGGCGGCGCGCGCGAGGCCGCCGACGAGCTGGGCGTGGAGTTCCTCGGCGAGCTCCCACTCGCTGTGGCCGTCCGGGAGTCCTCGGACGCGGGTCACCCGCTGGTGGACGCCGCCCCCGAATCGGAAGAAGCCGCTGCGTTCATCGCGCTGGCGGAGCAGGTAGCGGCGCGCTGCTCGGTGCTCCAGTACGCCGGAGACGCGCCGCTCGCAGTCTAGGAGGGCGCCTGTGGCCCCCGACGAGGAGAAGCAGGAACCAGAGGGCACGTCGACCCGTCGCCGCGGCACGCGTGGCGGCCGCACTCGCGCGAGCCGCGACGGCGACAACGTCCTCGACGACCCGCGGATCGCGGGCCGGCGGCCCGCCAACCCGCCTGCGGAGGAGCCCCCCGCCGAGGAGCCCGCGAAGCCGGCCCCGCGCCGGCGCGCGGCCTCGACCCGGCGCAGCACGGCGAAGGCCGAGACGACTCCCGAGCCGGAGCAGGACGAGGCGAAGCCGGCCACCCGCCGCCGTAGAAGCACGGCCAAGGCCGAGGCCGCCGAGCCCGAGCAGGCCGACGAGAAGCCGGCCCCGCGCCGCCGCCGGAGCGCCGCGGCAACAGCCAAGCCGGCCGAGGCGGAGCAAGCCGAGGAGAAGCCCGCCCCTCGCCGCCGCCGTGGCGCCGCGGCTGCCGCTGAGGCCGCGCCGGACGCCGCGGCCCTGGCCGAGCAGATGCGGGCGATGCAGGCGGTGATCGAGGCCCAGACGAAGGCCCTCGACGCCTTGCGCGAGCAGCAGGAACGCACGAGCCGCAAGCTGCGGCTCGGCGTGTTTGTCGATGTGCCGAACCTCATCTACGGCGCCGAGCGCGGCGAGGGCGGATCGGTCGGCGCCACCGTCCACATGGGCAAGCTGCTCGACTACCTCAGCGATGGCCGCGAGCTGATCCGTGCGACGGCCTATGCGCCGGTCTCCGACGACCCGGGCGAGCCGGTGGAGCGTCAGCGCTTCGTCGCGCCGTTCGTCCCGCACGAGTACCGGATCGTGACGAAGCCCCTGAAGCGCTTCGCCGACGGTTCGATCAAGGGCAACTTCGACGTGGAGATGGCCATCGACATGGTGACGATGGCCGAGCGGCTGGAGGTCGTCGCGCTCGTCTCCGGTGACGCTGACTTCTCGAGCGTCGTCGAACTCCTCCAGAGCCGTGGCGTCCGCGTCGAAGTGGTCGCGTTCAGCGGCAGTACCTCGATCGAGATGCGCGCGCTCGCGGACCAGTACATCGACGTGGGGACCGTGATGGACCAGGTAGGGGCGTAGCTGCCGGCCCCTGCCCACCGTCACTGGTTACGGTAGTCGGACAGCCGCAGCAGGGCGCCCTCGTGCGCGGTTCCTGCGACACGTCGAACGAACTTCATATCCGCAGTGACTACCCGGGCGCCGAGTCGATGCGCCAGCGCCAGGTAGATGCAGTCGTAGGCGGGGTGATCGATTTCGGTAGCAAGTCGCACCGCGTCGCCGAGGAGCGCCTCGTCGTCCTCCCAGAGCATGGGCAACGCGGGTACGGAGTCGGCGAGCGCGCCCGCAGTTGCGGGCGTGATCTCACCACGCTTTGCCTTCTGCCACAGCGTGTCCGCCAGTTCAGCGGCCAGGAAGCGCGGTGCGTGCAACTCGGAATCGCCGCGCAACACGCTGGCGGCTTCCTCTACCTGGTCCTCATCGACGAGCCACTTCACGACAACGTTGGCGTCGACGACCAATCGCGTCATGCCTCGCGCCCGTAGCCGCTATCCCGGCTCTCTCTGATGAGTTCTTCGGACGGCGTGTGCTGCCGCCCGGCCGTGAGGGCGCGCAGTTGCTTCGAGTACTCGAGGAACGCTCTCTTCTTCGCCTGATAGTCGTCCTGGGCCACGGTGTCTTCGAGGATCGCGCGCAGTTCTGCTTCGAGGGAGCGGCCGTGAGAGGCTGCCCTGTCCTTGAGCTTGCGGACCACCTCGTCGTCGAGCCGCCGTACGTTCACTGTCGCCATCGTGCTGCTCCGGTCGAGTGCTATCGCAATGATAGCACTCGGCTCGCCGAAACAGCGGTGGGGTTGGGTTAGTCTGGCTCGTCGTCCCGGGGGTAGTCACCCCGGTCCTCGTCCCACTCGTCGTCCCCGTCGTACCCAAGCTCGTCGCCGGGGAATGTGGTGTGGCGGACGCCGCCGCCGCTCCCGGCCAGCGGCACGTTGCCGACGAGGGCCGCGAGGAACGCCCCGCCCATAAGCCCGGCCCCCGCGCCGAAGATCCACCCGACGATTGCAGGGTCCGGCGCCAGCACGACCCCGCCGATCCATGTCCCGGCGACGAGGCCGCCGAGGACCGGGATGTAGAGGCGGAACACGTTCCCGATCATGGCGCGGCCGGCCTGGCTCGACGCGGCATCAGTAGATGTCTCGCAGGTCGAACATCGGGCCGTCCGTGCAGACGAGCTTGACGCCGCCACGACGCGGGAACACCGCGCAGCCGTAGCAGATGCCCATCCCGCACGCCATGCTCTCCTCCAGCAGCCCCTGCACCGGCTTGCGCAGCCCCGATTGGCGTACGACGCCGAACAGCGCCTCGAACATCGCGTTCGGGCCGCAGGCGAACGCCTGGTCCGCCCACGGCAGCAGCCGCTCGAACGGCTTCGTGACCAGCCCGTGCTCCCCGAGAGAGCCGTCCTCGGTCGCCACGACGACCTCGACGGCCTCGGGCAGGAGCCGCGGCGGGAAGATCGCCGCCTCCGACGAGCCGCCGAGGAGGAACGTCACGTCGCGCCCGTCGTCGACGAGCCGGTCGGCGAGCCAGACGAGGGGCGCGCAGCCGATGCCGCCGGCGACGAGCAGCATGTGGCTCACCCGCGCGCGCGGCTCGTAACCGCGGCCGAGCGGGCCGACGACTCGCACTGCGTCGCCGGGTGAGCGGCGCGCGAGCCAGTCCGTGCCGCGGCCAACGACGTCGAAGAGCAGCGCGAACTCCGGGCCCGAGGGACCCTCGCGCACGCGGTGGAAGGAGAAGGCGCGGCCCAGCAGCGGGTCGAGGTCCTCGCCGGCGTACGCCATGACGAACTGGCCGGGCGTGGCGTGGCGCAGCCCCTCGGGCATCGTCGTCCAGAGCACGTGCGTCTGCCCGTAGAGGCGGGCCGACTCGGTGACCTCGACGTGGACGCTCCGCACGCGGCTACGTTACCACCGCGCCGTAGAGCAGCCCCGCGGCGCCAGCCGCGGCGAGCCATGCGTACGACGGCACCCACCCGCGGAGCAGCACCACACCGCTCGCGACCACCAGCACGACGTTGAGCGCGTCGAGCTCGAGCTCCAGCAAGAGGACCAACGCCGCGCCGGCGATCGCGCCGAACACCGCGGCGGCGACCGCGTCGAGGAAGGCCGTCGCGTTCGGCGAGTCGGAGAGGCGGTTGAGGACGTGGCCGAGCGACATGGCGAAGACGAACGCCGGGGCGAAGACCGCCACGGTGGCGAGCGCCGCGCCCCACCACCCCGCGGCCGCGTAGCCGACGAACGTTGCGGTCGTCACGATCGGGCCAGGCGTCGACTGGCCGATGGCGATGCCGTCGAGGAACTGCGAGTCGGTGACCCAGCCCTGCGCGACGGCGTCGGGCTGAAGCAGCGGGATCATCACGTAGCCGCCGCCGAAGAGCAGCGCGCCGGTCTTGAGGTGGATGAGCGCGATCGCGAGCGCGTCGGGCGCGCTCCACGCGGCCATCTGGAAGCCGTGCGGCGCCATCGGCACCGCAGGCAGGGCGGCGAGCAGCTTCGTCCACCCCGCCCACCGTACGAGCAGGGCGAGCACGCCCGCGCCGAGCAGCACGAACAGCACCCACGGCGCGGCGAGCACCGCGACCACGAACGCCCCGGCCGCGAGCGCCATCGGCATCGGCCCACGGATCGCGGGCCGTCGCAGCCGCCACGCGGCGAGCGCGACGAGCACCACGATGGCGGGCCGGATCCCGGTCAGGAAGTCGTCGACGCGCGGCGTGGTGCCCCACTCGAAGTACGCCCACGAGAGCACGCCGACCATGATCGCGGCCGGGACGATGAACGCGAAGCCGGAGAGCAACCCGCCCGCGATGCCCTTGCGGCGATGGCCGAGGTGGATCGCCATCTCGGTCGAGTTCGGGCCCGGGACGAGGTTCGTCGCCGCCAGTGCGCGCGAGAACGACTCGCTCGACAGCCAGTTGCGGCGGCGGACGTACTCGTCCTCCATCATCGCGATGTGCGCGACCGGCCCGCCGAAGGCGAGCACGCCCAGGCGGAAGAACGTGCTCAGCACCTCGAAGAACGATCCGCGCACCCCCGGCGCCTCGGCGCTCACGCGGGCGTGGCCTTCAGCGCGGCGAGCAACAGGCTGCGCACGGCGTCCAGGTCCTCGCAGATGTGGGTCGCGCCCGCGGCGCGCATCGGCTCCGGGGCGCGGATCACGGTGAGTCCGATGATCGAGGCCACGCCCGCGGCGGACGCGGCCTTCATGTCCTCCTCGGTGTCACCCACCGAGACGGTGCGGGCCGGGTCCGCGCCGAGCGCGTCGAGCGCGTATCGCACGGGCACCGGCGAGGGCTTCATCGCCGGCGTCGTGTCGCGGCCGACGACGACGCCGAAGTGGTCGGTCCAGCCGAGGTGCGCCAGGAGGTCGTGCGCGCCGGTCTCGATCTTCGACGTGACGATGCCGAGCGGGAGGCCGGTCGGCGCGAGGGTGTCGAGGAGCGCGTCGGCGCCGGGCAAAGGGCGCGAGCGCGCCATGTACTCGCCGTAGTAGCGGGGGAGGTAGTCGGCGTAGATCCGGTCGGCCTCGTCGTCGCTGACGCCCGTCGCCGCCTGGATCACCTCCTGCATCTTCGGGCCGAAGTGCGGCATCAGCGCCTCGACGGTGGTGGCGTGGCCCCAGCGCGAGAGGGTGTCGACGAGCGCCTCGGCGATCACGGTCATGGAGTCGGCGAGCGTGCCGTCGAGGTCGAACAGGATCGCGTCGAGGGGGACTGGAAGGGGCGGCGCCGTCGCTGATGACCGCATCGCGTCCTCCGGCACGCTGCTGCCTACTCGCCGTCCCGGTACGCGGCGAGGGGGCGCACGTTATATGACCCCGGCTGTGTTAACGGCTGGATCGCGGCACGCGCCGTGTCGAGCGAGGTGAAGCAGGGGATGCGCATCTCGGTGGCGGCGCGCCGGATGTGGAACCCGTCGCGCATGTGCGAGGGGCGTCCGCCCTCGAGCGTGTTGATGACCGCGCCCACGGTGCCGTCGTTGATGACGTCGACGACGTTGGGGTGTCCCTCGGAGAGCCGCTTGGTGACGAACTCGACGGGCAGCCCGAGACCCTCGACCAGCGCCGCGGTGCCTTCGGTGGCGTAGAGCTTGCAGCCGTGCTCGTGGAGCTGGTGGATCAGCGGCAGCGCCTCCGCCTTGGTCTGGTTGGCGAGCGAGAGCAGGAACGGCGTCTCGCGCTCCACCGCGACGCTCGAAGCGATCGCCGCCTTGCGGATCGCCGCGTCGTAGGTCTCGTCGACGCCCATCACCTCGCCGGTCGACTTCATCTCCGGGCCGAGGAACGTGTCGACGCCGATGAGCTTCGACATCGAGAACACCGGCGCCTTGACGGCGACGAGGTTGCGGTCCGGGTACAGCCCGCCCTCGTAGCCTTGCTCGCGGATCGACTCCCCGAGCATGACGTGGACGGCGAGCGGCACGAGCGGGATGCCCGTGACCTTCGAGATGAACGGCACGGTCCGCGAGGAGCGCGGGTTGACCTCGATGACGAACACGCCGGGTCCGGCCGGGTCGGCGTCGGGCGCGATCACGTACTGCACGTTCATGAGCCCGCGCACGTCGAGGGCGAGCGCCATCCGCGTCGTGTAGTCGACGATGGCCTCGCGCTGCTCGTCCGTGATGCTCTGCGGCGGGTAGACCGCCATCGAGTCGCCCGAGTGCACGCCCGCGCGCTCGATGTGCTCCATGATGCCGGGGATCAGCACGGACTCGCCGTCGCAGACGGCGTCAACCTCGATCTCGAGGCCCTCGAGGTACTTGTCGATGAGCACGGGGCCGGAGCGCTCGGCGAGCGCGGCGCCGAAGTAGCGCACGAGCTCGTTGGCGTCCTGCACCACCTCCATCGCGCGCCCGCCCAGCACGTACGAGGGCCGCACGAGCACCGGGTAGCCGATCGCCTCCGCGGTCGGGAGCGCCTCGTCGAGCGACTGGACGGCCGACCCCGGTGGCTGCGGGACGCCGAGCGCCGAGATCAGCTGCTCGAAGCGCCCGCGGTCCTCCGCGAGGTCGATCGACTCGGCCGAGGAGCCCGCGATCGGCAGTGCGGCGCGCTGCAAGTCCCCGGCGAGGTTCACGGCGGTCTGTCCGCCGAACTGCACGATCGAGGGGGGCGCCTCCGCGCCGCCGGCCTCGTTATCGAGCAGGTCGCGCACCGCCTCCTCGTCGAGCGGCTCGAAGTAGAGACGGTCGGAGGTGTCGAAGTCCGTCGAGACGGTCTCGGGGTTGGAGTTGGCGAGGATGGACTGCACGCCGGCCGCCTGCAGCGCGCGCGCCGCCTGCACCGAGCAGTAGTCGAACTCGATGCCCTGGCCGATGCGGATCGGCCCCGAGCCGACGACGAGCATGCGGTCGCGGCCCGGCTCGGGGATGGCGTCGTTCTCGACCTCGTAGGTCGAGTAGAAGTAGGGCGTGACGGCGTCGAACTCCGCGGCGCAGGTGTCGACCATCTTGTAGACGGGGCGCAGGTCCCACTCCTCGCGGAGCGCGCGCACCTGGTCGGGCAGCCGGTCGGCGAGCGTGCCGATGGTCGTGTCGCCGAAGCCGGCGCGCTTGGCCTCGCGCAGCAGATCGGGCGTCAGGTCCTCGGACAGCAGCCGCCGCTCCAGCGCGACGATGCGCCCGAGCCGTTCGAGGAACCACGGGTCGATGCCCGTGCGGCGCGCGAGGTCGAACGAGTCGACGTCACGGCGCAGCGCGGCGAGCAGGCCCCACAGCCGCTCGTCGGTGGCGGTGAGCTCATCCGGGAAGTCCTCGACCCAGTCGGGGTCCTCCCAGAGGATCGAGCGGCCGCCCATCTCGAGGGAGCGCACGGCCTTCTGCAGCGCCGCCTCGAAGGTGCGGTCGATGGCCATGACCTCGCCGGTCGCCTTCATCTGCGTGCCGAGCGTGCGGTCGCCGAATGCGAACTTGTCGAACGGCCAGCGCGGGATCTTCACCACGCAGTAGTCGAGCGCCGGCTCGAACGCGGCCGTCGTGCGGCCCGTGACCGAGTTCGTGATCTCGTCGAGGCGCTTGCCGATGGCGATCTTGGCGGCGACCCGCGCGATCGGGTAGCCCGTCGCCTTCGAGGCCAGCGCCGAGGAGCGCGAGACGCGCGGGTTGACCTCGATCACGTGGTACTCAAGCGCCTCGGCGGTCTCTTCGCCGTGCCACGGCGTCACGTCCGGGCGCGGGGCGAGGGCGAACTGCACGTTGCAGCCGCCCTCGATGCCGAGCGCGCGGATAATCTTCAGCGCGCTGGTGCGCAGCATCTGGTAGTCGCGGTCGGAGAGGGTCTGCGAGGGCGCCACGACGATCGAGTCGCCGGTGTGCACGCCCATCGGGTCGAGGTTCTCCATGTTGCAGATCGTCACGCAGGTGTCCGCGCCGTCGCGCATCACCTCGTACTCGAGCTCCTTCCAGCCGAGCAGGCAACGCTCGACCAGCACCTGCGTGATGGGCGAGGCGGCGAGGCCGCCTCGCACGATCCGCTCGTACTCCTCCTCGGTGAACGCGATGCCGCCCCCGGTGCCGCCGAGCGTGTAGGCGGGCCGCACGACGAGCGGCAGGCCGATGCGGTCACGGGCCGCGACGGCTTCCTCCCAGCTCTCGACGATCTCCGACTCGGGCGAGGGCTCGCCGATCGAGTCGAGGAGTGAGCGGAACTCCGCGCGGTCCTCGGCGAGCCGGATCGACTCGAGCGGTGTGCCGAGCAGTCGCACGTTGTAGCGGTCGAGGATGCCCGCCTCGGCGAGATCGACGGCGAGGTTGAGGCCGGTCTGGCCGCCCAGGGTGGGGAGCAGGCTGTCGGGTCGCTCGGTTGCGATGATCCGTTCGAGCACCTCGACGGTGAGGGGCTCGATGTAGACGACGTCGGCGATGTCCTCGTCGGTCATGATCGTGGCCGGGTTGGAGTTGACGAGGATGGAGTAAATGCCCTCCTCGCGCATCGCCTTGCAGGCCTGGGTGCCGGCGTAGTCGAACTCCGCGGCCTGACCGATGACGATCGGGCCGCTGCCGATGATCAGGACCTTGCGCGGGCGCTCCCCGCGCGAGTCATCTCCACTCGCGGGCATCGTGTCGGGCGCGTCGGCCGGGGAGTGGCGTGCGGCGCCGCCGGGCTGGGTCAGTTGTGGTAGCCCTTCCGGTAGTCCTGGCCGAGCAGGTTGATCTCGGCCACGACGTCGATGTTCGGGTAGTGCACCTCGGGGTCCGGCGCGATGCGCCCCATCTTGATGTGGCTGACGGGGTACGAGCCGAAGTCGGTGTGGAGGTACGGCATGACCGCGTCGATGATGGCGGCGCGGTCGCCGCCGTCCACGAGGTAGGCGATGGGGATCTCGGGGACGAAGTCGTCCTCGGGGCCGGTCTTGATGCCCTTCTCCTTGAAGACCTGCTGCGCCTTCGGGACGCCGATGCCGATCTGGCGGCGTACCTCGCGCAGCACGTAGCCGTCGTCGACGCCGAGGTAGACGGCCTCCTCGCGCGCGGAGACGCCGGCGACGTGCAGCGAGAACGGCTCCACGCGGTGCACGCGCGGCGCGGCGTTCACGTAGAACGTCTCCACCTGCGACCAGTAGATGTCCACCGCGCGCAGGAAGCCGAGCTGCAGGAACTTCATGTGCAGGAACTCGGGCGGCGGCAGGTCCACGCCCGGCAGCCCCTCGAGCGCGGCCCGCAGCGGCTCGACCTGCTCGATGAGATCGGCGTAGTCGAGGCCGACCGGCTGGAAGAAGCTGATCTCCGGCCGCCAGCCGAAGGACTCCTCACCCCAGGTCTCCCAGTAGTCGCCGGGCGAGCCGGTGGCCGAGGTGAAGGCGGCCCAGTCGGCCTCCCGCCGCTGGAGATACTCCTTCGCTGCGTCTGCGGGCGCGGTCGAACTCGCGTCAGTGGTCACTGGTTACTCCTCCTCCAACGGCAACTCGAAGTGAGCGCCTGGATTGGTGAACGGGACCATCCCGCCGATGGCGGAGAGGTACGAAAGCGCGGGCTCGTTCCCCTCGGGGAGCCGCCCGCGGATGTTGCGGTAGCCGAGCTCGCGCGCGAAGGCCAGCGCCTCCTCGGCGAGCAGCGTGGCGTAGCCCTTGCGGCGTTCGTCGCTGCGAATCCACGCGCCGTAGAAGCACTCGTCGGGGCTGTCCTCGAGCGGGTCGATGATCCCGAAGCCGAGCACGCGCGTCTCGTCGTCGATGGCGAAGATCGCGCCGCGGTCGCCCATGCGCTCCTGCCAGGCGATGACCTCGTCGGGACTCATGGGGCCGTCGAGGGCGACCGGGAGGCCTTCGCGAAGCACTTCGGAGATGATGCTGGAGATCTCGCCGGCGTCCTGTGGAGTCGCTCGGCGCACCGCTGGGCTCATGGGTTTGCATCCTTGTTGCGCACGCTCTCGAGGAACCGGTCGAACAGGAACTCCGTGTCGTGCGGGCCCGGTGAGGCCTCGGAGTGATACTGGATGGTGAACAATGGTAGCTCACGGTGCTGCATACCCTCGACGGTCCCATCGTTGAGGTGCACCTGGGACACCTGCACCGCCGGGTCGAGCCCGTCCGGGTCGACCGCGTACCCGTGGTTCTGTGACGTAATGTAAACGCGTCCGGTCAACTCGTCGCGCACCGGGTGGTTCGCGCCGCGGTGCCCGAACTTCAGCTTGAACGTCTTCGCGCCGAACAGCCGCCCCAGCACCTGGTGGCCGAGGCAGATCCCCATCAGCGGCGTCCGCCCCGCCAGCCCACGCGCCGACTGCACGACGTGGTCGAGGAGCATCGGGTCACCCGGCCCCGGCGACAGCAGCACGCCGTCCGCCCCCAGCGACAGGATGTCCTCGGCGCCCGTGTCGTGCGGCACCGCGGTCACACGGCACCCGCGCAACCGCAGGTGACGCATGATGTTGCGCTTCACCCCGAGGTCGACCACGACGATGTGCGGTGCGTCCTCGGGCACGACGTGGCCGGACGCGCCGTCGAAGGCGTAGACCGTGTCCGTCGACACCTCGGCGACGTAGTCCTCGGTGCCGTACATCGGCTCGCTGCGCAGCCGTGCGAGCGCCTCGGACGGCGACTCGTCGCGCGTGATCGTGCCCATCACCACGCCGTGCGAGCGCAGGTGGCGCGTGAGCGCGCGCGTGTCGATGCCGGCGATACAGGGCACGCCGGCCCGTTCCAGGTACTCGCCCAGCGTGCTCATGCTGCGCCAGCGCGACGGCAGGTCGGTCAGCTCGCGCACGACGAAGCCGCGCACCTGGATGCGCTCGCTCTCGTCGTCGGTGTCGTTGACGCCGTAGTTGCCCTGGATGGGGTAGGTCATGGTCAGGATCTGGCCGCCGTACGAGGGGTCGGTGAGGGCCTCCTGGTAACCGGTCATGGATGTGTTGAAGACCACCTCGCCCGTCGCGCGCACGTCTGCGCCGTGGCCCTCGCCCTCGAAGACGCGGCCATCGGCCAGCACCAGCCGCGCGCGCGGGGGGGTGGTCATACGGCGTCCCCGCCTGGGTAGTGCCGCGTGTAGACGCCTCGGGCGATCCTGCGCACGCAGCGTTGGTCGGCCCGGTACGGCGAGCTCGGGGGGCCGCTTGCCTCCAAATCGCTGAGCGTCGTGCTGGCGGTGCTAGCGGTGATTCCTGGGTAGTGTGTCGCGAACCACTCCACCACTTCCTGCGTGGTGAACTCCTCTGGCAAGTCGTCGAGGGCATCGCGCATCAAGAGCCAGACCGGCTGGCCGTAGATGGGGCTCATACAGCCACACCTCCCATCGCGTGCACGACGCGGCCCTCGTACACCGTGCCGACGACCTGGCCGCGCAACGTGCGGCCGGCCAGCGGCGTGTTCTTGCCCATCGACGCGAACTCGTCGGGGTCCACCGTCCATTCGGCGTCCGGGTCGAGCAGCACCACGTCCCCGAGCGCACCCGGCGACAGGGTCCCGAGGCCGGCGAGGCCGCCTCGCTGGTCCAGCCCCCACGCGCCGACCGGGCCGGCCGTGAGGCGCTCGATAAGCAGCGGCAGCGAGAGCCGGCCTGCGTGCACGAGGCTCATCGACGCCCCGAACGCGGTCTCGAGGCAGCTGATGCCGGCCTCCGCAAGGTCGAACTCGATCTCCTTGTCCGACACCGCGTGTGGCGCGTGGTCGGTCGCGATGGCGTCGATCACGCCCTCGCGCAGCGCCTCGACGCACGCATCCACGTCGTGCTGCTCGCGCAGCGGCGGGTTCACCTTGGCGTTGGTGTGGTACGCGATCTCGCGGTAGGCGGAGCCGTTGCCGTTGGCGCCGCCCGACGAGCCGAACGCGACCTCCTCGTGCGTGAGCGTGAGGTGGTGCGGCGTCACCTCGGCGGTGACGTGCGTGCCGCGCTCGCGCGCGGCGCGGATGAGCGCGACGGAGCCCGCGGTCGAGACGTGCTGGATGTGCAGGTGCGCGTTCGCCAGCTCCGCGAGCGCGATGTCACGGGCGACCAGCGTCTCCTCGGCGCTCGAGGGGCGGCCGCGCAGGCCGAGCCGCGCCGCGACCCAGCCCTCGTGCATATGGCCCTCGAAGACCAGCGCTGGGTCCTCGCAGTGCTGTGCGATCGGCAGGCCGAAGCGTGTCGCGTACTCGAGCGCGTGGCGCATCAGCCGCGCGTCGGCAACGGCGTCGCCGTCGTCGGTCAGCCCGACGACCCCGGCCTGCGCCAGCTCGCCCGCCGGGGCCAGCTCGGCGCCCGCGCGCCCGCTCGTAATGCAGCCCAGCGGCAGCACTCGCACGCGCGCGGATCGCTCCGCCTCGCGGAGCACGGACTCGACGGCCGAGCGGCGGTCGAGGGGCGGGTCGGTGTTGGGCATTGCGCAGACGGTGGTGAAGCCGCCGCGCGCGGCGGCGGCGGTGCCCGTCGCGATCGTCTCCTTGTACTCGAAGCCCGGCTCGCGCAGGTGCACGTGCAGGTCCACGAACCCCGGCGCCACCACCAGCCCTGTCGCGTCGATGCGGTCGGCCTCGACGACGGCGTCGCCCTCGCCGGGCCCGACGCGCGCCACGCGCCCGTCGACGATGACCACGTCGGCGACGCCGTCGCGGCCGAGCGCGGGGTCGATGACCCGCCCGTTGTGGATCGCGAGGGTGGTCACGGTGCACCCCCCTCGCCGGTCACCGCGCCCGTGCCGTCGGCTCCCAGGGCGAGCAGCGAGAGCAGGGCCATGCGCACGGCCACGCCGTTGGTGACCTGCTGCTCGATGATCGAGTGCTGGCCGGCGGCCACGTCGCGGGCGATCTCGATGCCCTCGTTCTTGGGCCCGGGGTGCATGAGCAGGTGGTCGGGGTGGGCGCGCGCGAGCCGCTCGGCCGTGACCTGGTAGTGCAGCGCGTACTCGTGCAGCGATGGCAGCAGGCCGCCCTGCTGGCGCTCGCTCTGCAGCCGCAGCGCCATGACGACGTGGGCTCCCTCGATGGCCCGCTCGATGTCGGTCTCGATCCGCACGGGCGGGAGCGCCTGCTGCGCGTGGTCGGGACGCTGGCTCGCGTCGAGCCCGATCGGCAGCAGCGTCGGCGGGCCGCACACGACCACGTCGGCGCCGAGGGCCGTGAGGCCCCACAGGTCGGAGCGCGCCACGCGCGAGTGCGAGATGTCGCCGATCATCGCCACGCGCTTGCCTTCGAGGTCGCCGAAGTGCGAGCGCATGGTGTAGAGGTCCAGCAGCGCCTGCGTGGGGTGTGCGTGCGCGCCGTCGCCGGCGTTCACGATCGAGGCGTTGGTGTGGCGCGCGGCCAGGTAGGGCGCACCCGACGAGGCGTGGCGGATGATGATGCTGTCCGCCCCCATCGCCCGCAGCGTCCGCACCGTGTCGATGAGCGACTCGCCCTTCTGCACGGCGGAGGTCGATACCCCGAGGCTGATCACGTCGGCGCCCAGCACCTTGCCGGCGAGCTCGAACGAGGCGCGCGTACGCGTCGAGGGCTCGTAGAAGAGGTTGACGACGGTGTGGCCGCGCAGCGCCGGAACGCGCGCGATGCGCCGCTCCAGCACCTCCTGCATCCGGTCGGTGAGGTCGAGGACCGTCAGGATCTCCTCGGTCGTGAAGTCGTCGAGGTCGAGCACGTGGCGGTGCTGCCACGACGAGGTCCCCTCACCGGGCGCGAGCTGCATCTCGTCCGCCGCTGTCGCGGGATCGTGCGTGGCGGCCACGCCGGTCTGCGCCGTTCCGGTGGTCTCGGTGGTCATGAGCGCTCACCCCCCGGGATGACGACCACGGCGTCGCGGCCGTCATCTTCCTCGAGGAGCACCTGGACCTGGTCGGTGCGCATCGTCGGGATGTTCTTCCCGACGATGTCGGCGCGGATCGGCAGCTCGCGGTGGCCGCGGTCGATGAGGACCGCGAGCCGCACGAGGTGCGGCCGGCCGAAGTCGTTGAGCGAGTCGAGCGCGGCGCGCACGGTGCGGCCCGTGAAGAGCACGTCGTCGACGAGCACCAGGTGCTTCCCCTCGATGTCGGGGAGGTCGCTGGGTTGCGGGGCGCTGCGCAGTCCGCGCGACGCGAGGTCGTCGCGGTGGAGCGTGATGTCGAGGCTGCCGATCGGTACTCGCACGCCCTCGAACTCCTCGATGAACGAAGCGAGGCGGGCGGCGAGGGTGACGCCGCGGCGCTGCACGCCGACGAGCACGAGCTGGTCGACGCCGCCGTTGCGCTCGACGATCTCGTGCGCGAGGCGCTGCATGGTACGGCGGATGCCGGGCGCGTCAAGGACGGGGCCGGGAGCGGTGCCGACGGCTTCGCCGGCGGACGAGTGCTCCATCACCGCTGGGCTCCCTCGATGTGCGCGGGGGCGTGGGTGGTCATGGGCAAAAAAAACCTCCCGCCGGTGGGGAGGGGATCGGCGTGGATGCCACCAGGCGCAACGTACGTCGGCACGAGTCCTTGCGTCACGGGCTGCGTCCTTCCCGGCCTCGCAGGACCGGCTTAAAGAGCGCGCGTTTGCTGCGAATGAGAATAGCACCGCCCTTCACAAGCGACCAGATACCCGGAGTGTAGAGCTCGTGAAGCACAGCACAGAGCTGCGGCGACGCGGGGAACCTCAGTCCGTGTCGCGCTGCTGGCGGAGGAAGCGCTCGAGCTCGTCGACCATGTCCTGGGCGTCCGGCAGCTCGGCCTCGGGCTGGCCGCCCGCCTCCGCCTCGGCGTCGAGTTGCTCCTCGATGCGGCGGGCGTAGTCCACCATCTCGGGGTTCTTCGCGATCTCGGCGCCCACCTGGGCGTCGAAGCGCGCCGCGAACACCTCGAGGTCGTGGAGGCTGAGGTCGAGCCGCAGCGACTCGTTGAGCTGCTCCAGCAGCGCGAGCGCGCCCTTGGGGTTGGGTGACGCGTTGACGTAGTGCGGCACGTTCGCCCACATCGAGGCGGTCTTGAGGCCCTCGTCGCGCAATCGGCTGTTGATCACGCCGACGATGCCCGTCGGGCCCTCGTAGCCGCCCTGTCGCGGTTCCGGGAGACCGAGCTGTGCCCGGAAGTCCGGGTCCTCGGACGACCCGCTGACGGCGATCGGGCGGGCGTGGCTGGCCTCGGCGAGCAGCGCGCCGAGGGTGACGACGTGACCGACGTCGAACGTCTTGCAGAACTCGACGATCGCGTCGCTGTAGGCGTTCCACGCCAGGTGCGGCTCGATGCCGAGCATGACGATGATGTCGGGGTCCGTGCCCGCGCGCTGGTGCGGCGAGAACTCGTTCGCCGGCCAGTCGAGCACGCGCTCGCCGTCCTCCAGGCGCACGCGCGGACGCGCCTGCGTGAAGTCGTAGAACGTCTCGGGGTCGATGTGCGCGATGGCCTTCGACCGCCAGCGCCGCAGCATGAAGCGCAGCGCGCCGGTTGCCGACTCGCCCGCATCGTTCCACCCGGACCAGGCCGCGAGGAGGATGGGGCGGTCGAGCTGAGGCTGTTCGTCGATGAGCAGTTCGTCCACGAGCCCAGCATAGACCGTCACTGCCGGGCGCGCATCGAAGCGCGCCCGGCAGCGGGTGATGCGGTTAGCCGCGCGTCGGCAGGCTGACGACGACCGGGCCGGGGCCGACGGAGGTCCCCTTCGAGATCTCGGTGCGGACCTCGATCTCGACCAGGTGCTCGCCGTCTTCCTCCCACTTGCGCTTCACCGTGCCGGAGGTCACGGCGGACTCACCGACGGTGTTGAAGATGCGCATCCGGAACGGGCCGGTCTTCTTGAACCGGCCTCCGAGGCCGATGTACTCGCGTACCGCGCGCTCCCACCAGCACTGGATGAAGCCGTTGTTGGCGTACATGTCCGGCGCACCCGTCGCGATCGAGACGGGCGTGTTGTGGTGGATCTGGTTGAAGTCGCGGTTCGCCCCCGCCTCGACGACGAGGCGTGCGATGGTCAGGTTGATCGTGACCGGCGGGATCTCGTCGCCCTCCTGCACGTCTTCCCAGTAACGCTGTTGCGACCAGTCGACGGCCGGCGGGGAGCCGGGCTCGACGTTGCGGATCGCGATCAGGTCCTCCTCGGGCGCCTCGTCCGTGGCCGCCTCGTCCGCGGGCGCGCTCGCCGACCCGTTGCCCTCGGGTGCGTCGAGCGGGACGTACGAGTAGCCGCCGTTGCGCAACAGCGCGACCAGGTCGCCGTCCTGGTTGACGACCTCGCGCTCCCAGACCATGAACGCGCCGCGCCCGACGCGCGTCTCGCGCGGCAGGCAGGACAGCAGCTTGCGGCCCCGGACGGTCAGCCGGTCGCCGACGACCGCCGGCTCGAAGTACTCGATCTCGATGTCGGTCGCGAACGCGGCGGTCGTCTCCGGCAGCGGCGGCTCGGGCATCTCCTCGCCGCGGGTGCGCGGGATATCGACGTGCGGATGCGCCTGCGGGTAGCGGCTGCCCATGCCGGGCTGCCACAGGCCCGAGTCGAGCCACGTCGACGAGATGCCGGCCACGGGGGCAAGCACGTTGCGGTAGCCGTGCTGCTGCGCGGTCTCGGCGTCGTAGTGGAGCGGGCAGTCCAGCTCCAGCGGCTCGAGCAGCTTGCGCACCGCGCCGAGCTCGATCTGGTCGATGGCCGTGCTCTGCACGCCACCGGAGAAGTCGCCGCCGACCGCGTCGATCGTCCCCTGCCACGCGTCCTGCCATTCGTCAGCCATGGTGTGTTGTCCTCTCATGCTCGTCATGGTGTCCGCACTTCGTAGCGAGGGCGCGGCGAGGTGTCAACGAGCGGGCTTTGCCGGCGGCGCGGGGCCGCCACCATTAGCCGGTCGGCGCCTCGGGCTACTTTCCGCCCTCGGTGAACTCCTCGGCGGGCGGCGAGTAGACATCGACGAAGACCACGGGCTCGTCGCCCAGGATCTCGCCGCCGTGCGCAACGTTGGCCGGGGCGTGCCACATGTCTCCGGGGCCGATCTCGGCGACCTCGTCTCCGACGGTGAGGCGCATCCGGCCGCTCAACATGAAGCTGAACTGCTCTCGCTCGTGCGAGTGGAGGCTGTACGTGGAGCCGGGCTCGAACTCGGCCATCACGAGTTGCATGCGCTCGCCGGTCACCACCTTCATGGCGATCCCCGGGTAGTCGGAGGGCCACGGCTCCACGTCGGCCCAGTTGAATGCTCTTCCCTCGCTCATTGCGTCCTCCTCCTCCGGTGGGCCGCCGGCGGTCTCCGGCAGCCCCGCCCCTCGACGTGCCCGGGGCGGTTCGCGCTTCGTAGCGAAGAGCATGGTGGGGTGTCAACGCGCTCCGACTGAGGCGGCTGGTCACGCGTTGGCCGCTGGGGTGCCGCCCTGCTACGTTCGAATGGCGCCTCTCCCACCGGCGTAGACCAGCGACGCAACCGTCCGCGCGCCGTCGCGCGCGCACACGGAGACGCACGGAGAGAGGGCCGCGATGCTCGTTCGAGTCGGTGGGTGGTGCTTCCGCAACCCCCGCAAGACGGTGGCCGCCTGGGTCACGATTGTTGTGGTTGCGCTCGCCGCAGCCGGCGCCGTGGGCCCCTCGTTCTTCGCCGAACTCGAGGCGCCCGACTCCGACAGCCGCAGCGGCTTCGAGGTGCTGGAAGAGCACTTCAGCGGCCTCGGGGGCGGCTTCAGCGGCTCCATCGTCTTCCACTCCGCCAGGGGCGTCGATGACCCCCAGGTGCGCGAAGCCATGGAGACGATGTTCCGCGAGGTCGATGCGTACGAAGGCGTCACCGTCACCAGCCCCTACCTTGCGACGACCCCGGTCCAGGGGTCATCGGCGCCGGACGCTCGGAACCAGCCCCACGCGCCGGGGCGTCCGCAGGTCAGCGCGGACGGGCAGGTCGCGTTTGCCCGCATCGACCTTGCGCCGGAGCTGGACTTCAACGACACATCCCAGCTCGGCGGCGAGTTCCTGGACATCGCGCCCGACCTGCCCGGCCTGACGATCGAGCTCGGGGGCGAGGCGCTGAGCGAGTTCGAGCCGCCTCAATCGGAGTTCATCGGGCTCGCGTTCGCGGTGGTGGTGCTCATCTTCGCCTTCGGATCCGTGATGGCGATGGGGCTGCCGCTCGCCGTGGCGGTGGCCGGCGTGGGTGTTGGCCTTGCACTGGCCGTACTCCTGTCGAACGTGATGTCGATCCCTGAGTTCGCGACGACCATTGGTGCGATGGTCGGCATCGGGGTCGGCATCGACTATGCGCTGTTCATCGTCACCCGTTACCGGGACGGGCTCGCGGAGGACGGCGCCGTCGAACCATCGATCAACCTGGCGATGGACACGGCCGGACGGGCCGTGATCTTCGCCGGACTGACGGTCGTGATCTCGCTGCTCGGGATGCTGCTGATGGGCCTGCCGTTCATCGCGGGGCTTGCCGTCGCGGCGGCGCTCACGGTCGCCTCCACGATGATCGCGTCGGTGACGCTGTTGCCTGCGCTGATCGCGTTCGTAGGCGACCGCATCGAGGTCACCCGGTGGCGCGGCCTCATCGCCGCGGGCCTGGTGGCGGCTGCGCTGCTCGGCCTCGGGCTCGGCTTCCGCCCGTTGATGCTGGGTGCGCCGCTCGCGGCCGTCGTACTCCTGGCGGGGTTCTTCGTGCGGCCGCTGCGCGGGATCGTGCCGAGGCGACCTCGCAAGCCCATGGAGGAGACATTCGCGTGGCGCTGGAGCCGCCTGGTGCAACGCCGGCCGTGGATCGCCCTCGCCGTGGGAGCCGCGCTGCTGCTGGCGATGGCCTCTCCCGCGCTCGGGCTGCGGCTCGGCTTTGCCGACGACGGCAACTTCCCGGAGGAGACCACGACGCGCCGCGCGTACGACCTCCTCGCGGAGGGCTTCGGGCCCGGCTTCAACGGCCCGCTCATCGTCACCGCCGTCCCCGGGACGGAGGGCGATCGGGAGACCCTCGAGCCGTTGATCGCGGCGCTGTTGCGCGACGACGGCGTCGTCTCGACGAACGGCCCGCTCCCCAACAACCCCGCCAATCCCGAGGCCTACATGGTCCAGGTCTTCCCGACGACCGCGCCGCAGGACCCTGCGACCGCGGACCTCGTCCGGCATCTGCGTTCAGACGTCCTCCCTGCGGCCGTCGAGGGCAGCACGCTGACGGTGAACGTCGCCGGGACCGTCCCGCTCGGCGTGGACTTCACGGAGTACCTGGCCACGCGCACGCCCGTGTTCTTCGCGGCGGTGCTCGTGCTGTCGTTCCTGCTGCTCCTGATCGTGTTCCGATCGGTCCTGGTGCCGATCAAGGCGGTGGTGATGAACCTGCTGTCGATCGCCGCCGCGTACGGCGTGGTAGCGGCCGTGTTCCAGCACGGCTTCCTCGGCTCGCTGATCGGCGTGGACGCCGGCCCGATCGAGCCATTCATCCCGATGATGCTGTTCGCCATCGTCTTCGGGCTCTCGATGGACTACGAGGTGTTCCTGCTCTCCCGCGTGCGCGAGGAGTACGACCGCAGCGGCGACGCCGTCCTCTCGGTGGCCGATGGACTTGCGTCGACGGCGCGAGTCATCACCGCGGCCGCGGCGATCATGGTCGTGGTGTTCGCGAGCTTCGTGTTCGAGGACAACCGCGCCATCAAGATGTTCGGGCTCGGCCTTGCCGTCGCCGTGTTCCTCGATGCGACCGTCGTGCGGCTCCTGCTCGTGCCGGCCGCCATGGAACTGCTGGGCGAGCGCAACTGGTGGGTGCCGGGCTGGCTGGACCGTGTCCTGCCCCGGCTCACCATCGAGCGAGCGCGCGAGCTGGAGCCCGCGACAGCGACCGCGGGAATCCGCGGCGGTTCGCCGGGCGCCGGGTCGACGTAGCGCCGCGCAGCCCGATCCGGCCGGGGAGCGCTGGTCGCGCGGCCGCCGATGGCGTCTAGCGCGATCCCTCGACGAGGACCGTGACGATATCGATCCCGTGGTACTTCTGGTGGCGCACCGACGCCGCCTGATGACGGAGGAGGCGCAGCGAGATCTCGTTGGCTTCGGGTAGCCGGATCTCGTCGCTCAGGTATGCGAGCTGGTCCTCGAGGTTCTCGCGGTCGGTCGTCGCGACGAACTCCAGCTCCACCAGGCCACCCTCTGGCCGAGCAGTGATCCGCAGGCCGGGCGCCTGCTCCGCGGGCTCCTCGTCGTCGCGCTGCAGGAGGCTCAGCAACGTCTCCTCGCCCGCGGCCCGCAGGCGGCCGCCGGAGGGCTCGTCCCAGTCGAGCTCGGCGGCGATCTCGCTCAGGAACTCGTCGATGGCGGGCAACTCGGCCGCGTCGAGCTCCGCCTCCAGGCGGCGAGGCCGCGGGCCTGTGCTATCGAGGAACAGCGTCAGGGCCACGGCGACGATCGTGCCGTACATGACGCCGCTGCCGAAGGCCGCGCCCAGCGTGTCTCCCAGCAGGATCGTGATGATCTCGTGGTTGTTGAGGCCGAGCCCGACCGACAGGGCGACCCCTACGACGAGGGCTCTCTGCGGGTCCAGGCCGTCGCGGAAGATGGTCTGCATGCCGCCGACGATGATGATTCCCAGCGCCATGACCAGGTAGGCGCCCATCGCGGGGCCCGGGATCGTGAGCAGGATCGCACCGAACTTCGGGAACAGGGCGACCGCGAGGAACAGGGCGGCGACCGCATACCCCACCCGGCGGGACGCGATCCCCGTGAGGCTGATCAGCGCAGTGCTGAATGAGGCGAGGCTCTGGACCGGCGGCGACCCGGCGATCCCGGCGAGGAGCATGCCCAGCCCGTTCGTGCTGACCATCGCCTGCATGTGCCGGAAGTCGATCGCGCGCGACTCGCGCTGCGCCGCGCGCTCGATGAGCGCTCCGTCGCTGACCACCTTGGTGCCGAGCACGAGCGTGAGCACGACGAAGGTAGGGAGCAGGCCCCAGAACTCCGCGCCGGGTGTGATGTCGAAGCCCGGGAACCGGGCCTCGGGGAAGCCGAGCCAGGGTGCATCCGCCACCCGCTGCAACTCGTACTGGCCGAGCAGGGCGGTCGTCACGCAGCCGGCCGTGATGCTGATCAGGGTGGACCACAGCCGTACCTGACCGGAGGTGCGGAGCGTCAGTACGATCGCCACGACGAGAGTGACGGCCGCGGCCGTAGGCCCGGCGTGGTCGGGCGCTCCCTCAGGGAGTTGGTTGATCTGGTCGGTCGCGACGGGCAGCAGCGTCGCCGCGACCAGGATCAGGACCGTGCCCGAGACCACGGGGGTGATGACGCGGCGCAGCAGCGGCAGCGCCACCGCCATGCCAAGCTGCACGAAGGAGCACACCACCATGAGGGCCGCGAGCGTCCCGGGACCGCCCTCGGCGACGGCCACCGCGGAGACGCCGACGAACTGGACGCTGGGCGCGGTAATGACGATCTGCCCGGACCCCACGTACCAGGCTCGGGTGGCGTGCAGGAAGACAATGACCGCGTTGACGATCAGGGCCGCGAAGACCGCCCAGTTCAGGTCGGCGTCGTCCCCACCCGAAGCCTGCACGGTCACGGCCACGACGAGGATCGTCGGGGCCAGCGCGAGTGCGACACCCTGCAGGCCGACGCCCGCCGCGAGCAGCGGCGGGCAGGCCTCGTCGGGCTCGTAGCGGATGTCCGGATTGGCGCCCTGCGCTGTCATCCCGGGCGGCACCCCGTTCGCCTGTGAGAGCAGCCCTCGACATCCCGGGGACTCGCCCCGGATGCGACGGATGCTGAGGGCTGTTGCCGACTCCAACATGCGAGCCGTGGCGCGTAGATGATAGCCGCAGCGATTGTACGGGGGGCGAAACCAACAGGAGAGCGTGGGATCCCATCGGATCACCCGCCAGCCGGCCGTCTCGGCCACGAATCGCACGTCGCGGCGGAGCGCGAGCCGCAACGCTCTCCCCCAGCCGCGATACCGTCGATGACTCCGAGGACTTCGGCTTCGCCGTCCGTGAGGGCATGGCTGCCGCGGGCTCGGCGAATACACGGATTCCATATGCGGATATGGGCCGGTCACACGCCTGTCATATGGACGGGCTTTACATGACAGTGGCAAAATTTACGCTCGGGATCGCAACGTTGGCGGACGCGTCTCCACGGCGGGGCCTGGTGCTCTGCGAGCACGTCCCTTGTCGCGTTGGGACCGTCCCTGCAACACGAGGCCCGCCCATGACGAGCGCACCCTGATGATCGACCCCACGTCCTCGACACCCAACTACTCGCTGGGCTTCAGCGACGAGATGCTCGAGGCGCTGAGGCGGAACACCGCCGAGGCGAGCGCGTCCTACCTGCTCCCGTACCTCAGGCCGGGTCTGCGGGTGCTCGACTTCGGGTGCGGGCCGGGAACCATCTCCGTGGGGCTGGCGAGGGCCGTGGCCCCGGGGCAGCTGCACGGCGTCGACATGGAGGAGTCCCAGGTCGAGCTGTCGAGGTCGGTCGCCGAGGCGAGCGGCATAGAAAACGCGACATTCCACGTGGCCGACGTGGCCGATCTGCCCTTCCCCGACGACTACTTCGACGTCGCACACTGCCACAACTTGCTCATGCACGTGCCGGATACCCGCGCCGCGCTCGCCGAGGTACGGCGTGTGCTGAAGCCCGGCGGGGTCATCGGGTGCCGGGAGCTGATCTGCAGGTCCAGCTTCACCCACCCCCGGTACGGGGTGCTGCAGCACGCCTGGCGCATCTTCGAGGACGTGCTCAGGACGGACGACGGGCACCCGAACATGGGCCGGGATCTGAAGCAGCAACTGCTCGCGAGCGGCTTCACGGCCGTGCGGGCCAGCGTCTCGTTCGACGTCTACGACTCCCCGCTGGATGTCGACTTCGTGTACAGGTTCGCCACCACGTGGTTCCTGTCGTCGGCCATCACAGAGGCGGCTATCGAGTACGGCGTCGCCACTCCGGAGCAGTGTGCACAGATCGAGACGGCGTACGAGATGTGGAGGAGCGACCCGTCGGCCATCTGCGCGCTCGCATTCGGCGAGGCCATCGCGTCGAAGCCCTCGTAGCGGTACCCCGCCGGCTCACTCCGCCGCGGTTGCGTCGTAGTTCGCCACGATTGCGTTGGCGGTCTCGGCGAACGCTCGCAGCTGCTCCTCGGTCAGGCCTTCGGTCAGTGCGTCGTAGTGGGCTTCCATGCGCTGGGTGAGGTCGATGGCGACCTCTTCGCCACTCCCGGAGAGGGTGAGCATGACCAGCCGGCGGTCGCTGGGCGTCCGCCGCCGGACCAGGAACCCGCGGTCGACCATGCCATTGATGAGCCGGCTGATGCGGGACGAGTCCACGGGCAGGACGGGCGCGAGCTGCGTGGCGGTGCACTCCCCCATCTGCCGGCAGGTCATCAGGAGGAGCATCTCGGTGGGCAGCAGGTCGTGGACCGAGCTTACCTCGGCGGAGCACTTGGCGAGCGCGTTCGCCAGCTCCGCAACGTGCCTGCCGAGGTCCGACCGGTTACGGCCGGTGGGTCGACCTGTCCGTCGAGGCGATCCCGTCATGGGTGCGGGCCCCTATCGGCGCCAGTCAGCGGACCACACGATGCGCATCCCCTGCGCCGCCGCCCGCTGTGAAGCTCAACACCATCGTCTGCAGCGCGATGTCCGGTCGCTCACGAGCCCCGCCAAGTACGCACATAATGCCTGCGTGCACATCAAGTGTCCACTTGTACCCATGACGCTGACAACCTGACGAACGCTGCCGAAACGGGTCTCCGCGCATCGCAGCCTCATCCCGGAAGCGCCTGGCCCTGGGTGCTGAGTCGCGCCGGCATCCGCCCGTGGCGGGGCCTCCCGGGGGCCAGCTCGCGGTGGCGTTAGCCGGTGTATGCATGCCCCTACATCCTGTGACGACGGACCTCGTCCCCACCTTCGCCGCCGCAATCAGCGGTCTGCGGCTCGTCGAGGGCGAGGACGCCGGCTCGACCGTGCTGCCCACGGCCGACGTTGGGGCGGTGGTGCGGACCATCGCCGAGAACCCCGCAGCCGCCGCGGGCGCCGGCGGGCTGCTGGTCGTCGCCGTGGCGGCGCCCTGCACGCACTTGCCGGCGGCCTCACGAAGCCGCTCGGATTCGGCCTGGCCATCCTCATCCCCCTGCTCGCACCCGCGCGGAGGCGCCGCGAGCAGCAATCCGACGAGGAGGCTCCCGACGTGCCCCTGCCCGCGTCGGTGCCCAACCAGCCGTTGGTTCGACCCCGGGCGGACGGGCTGCCGCATGGCAGCGCCGATCCCGGGCATCGCCCCCCGACCGGGTCACGGACCTTCGGGCGCCTGGTGAGGGGTTCCCGGAACCGGAAGTAAGGCTCAGGGAGTCGCGGCCGGCTCCGCGCCCGGAACTTCCAGTCCCTGTGCCATGCGGTAGCCCACGCGCGGCTCCGTGAAGATGTAGGTCGGGTTGTGCGCGTCGTCGTCCAGCTTGCGGCGGAGCCGCTTCACCACGTCCCGCACGAGCCACGGCTCGCCGACCCGCTCCGGGCCCCACACCCGCTGCAGGAGCACGTTGTGCGTCAGCACGCGGGGCGCATTGACCGAGAACTCGTAGAGCACCGCGTACTCCGTCGCGGTCAGCTCGACGGGCCTCCCCCGGAGGATCACGCGACGCTCGGCGTAGTCGATGCTCAGGTCGCTCGCCGAGTAGGGTCCGAACGGCTCGGGACTCTGGGGCTCGGCTCGCTTCCGCACGGCCGCACGGATCCTGGCGGCGAGCTCGGTCGGCGAGAAGGGCTTCACGATGTAGTCGGCCGCCCCGGTGTCGAGGGCCCGCGCCACGACCTCGTCCTGGCCGTACGCGGAGATGAAGATGACCGGCACGTCCGTCTTGTTCAGGATGCCCTGCATCAACTCGATGCCGTCGCTCCCCGGCAGTATCAGGTCGAGCAGGACCACATGGGGGCGCTCTTCCTGCACGAGGCGAGGTACGTCGTCGGGGTCGCCGGTGACGATGGGGGTATAGCCGGCCCGGGTGAGTGCGTCGCGAATGTACCTCAGCGTCTGGGGGTCGTCGTCCACCGCGAGGACTCGAAGAGGCATCGCCGCCCCGGCGCGGCGAGCTCCCGACCCGGCGGGGGCGGGACGCGCCGTACCGCCGTCGGCCTCGGCGGGCGCGGCCGGGATGGTGAAGGTGAACCGCGCCCCGAGGCCCTGACCCTCGCTCTCCGCCCAGATGCGGCCCCCGTGCGCTTCCACGATGCCCTTGCAGATGGCGAGCCCCAGCCCCGAACCCCCGATGCTGCTGCCCTGGCCCGCGCCTGTCGCGCGGGAGACCTTCCGGAAGAGGTGGGGCACGAGGTCTTCGGGGATGCCCCGGCCCTCGTCGGCGACAGAGATGGCCACGCCGACGCCCGCCTCCACGGCGCTCACCAGGATGGGCGAGTCGTCGGGCGAGTAGCGGGCGGCGTTGGAGAGCAGGTTGCCCACGACCTGCGCGATCCTTCGCCGGTCGGCCATGACGGCCGGCAGGTCCGGCTCGAACTCAATCTGCAGGTCGCGCCTGCCTCCTCCGCTCACAAACCTGTTCCTCGCTTCATCGATGATCGTCACGACCTCCAGGCGCTCCGGAGTGACCGGCAGTGTCCCGGTCTCGATGCGGGCGACGTCGAGCAGGTCGCCGATCAGGTGCCGCATCTGGTCTGCCTGGTCGAGGATGATGCGGTGGAACTGCGTCATCTCGGCCGGGTCGAGCTCGGACGCGGCTTCCAGCAGCGTGGTGACGGAGCCGCGGATCGAGGTGAGCGGCGCCTGCAGCTCGTGGCTCACCATGCCGAGGAACTCCGCGCGCAGCTGCTCAAGCTCCTCGAGCGGGGTCATGTCCTGGATCGTCACGACCACCGACTCGACCTCGCCGGCTTCCGAGTGGATGGGCGTGGCGTTGAGCAGCGCGCTGACGCTGCGGCCGTTGGGGACCCGCATCACGATCTCCTCGACGCGGATCACCTCCGCATTGCGCAGGATCTCGGAGAGCGGCAGCTCCCTGAGGGAGATTTCCCGCCCGTCCCCGCGTACGTACGTGAGTACCTCCAGCAGCTCCTCCGAGGACTGGTCCGGCTCCCGGAGGTGGTCCACGATCCGCTCGGCCTCGCGGTTGAACGAGATGGGCGCGCCCGTCTGCGCGTCGAAGACCACGACGCCGATGGGCGAGGTGTCGATCAGGGTCTCGAGATCGGCTCTCGCCCGCCGCTCATCGCGGTAGGTGCGGGCGTTGCCGATGACCATCGCCGCGTGAGCGGCGAACATCACCAGCGTCTCCTCGTCCTCGCGGCTGAACTCGTCGCTGCCCTCCTTGGCCGCGACGAAGATGTTCCCGGCATGCTCGCCCTGCTGGAGGATCGGCGCTGCCAGGAAGGACATCGCCGGACCGCCGGGCACCGGCAGGTGGAAGCCGGGGAGTCCGGCCGATGTGAGGTGGCCGACGAGGTCGGGCACTCGCAACGGTTCGGGCAGGCCGCCGAGGTACCTGACGATCGATGGCCCCTCGGGAAGATCCCAGAGCCGGCCCGTCTCCTCTGCGGTCATCCCGGACGAAAGAAAGTCCTCGATCTCTCCCGGGTCACGGGCGAGGGTCATGACTCCGTAGCGGGCCGCGGTCAGGGAGCGGGCCGCATCGAGCACTCCCTGCAGCACCCTGTCGAAGTCGAGGCTTTCATTGATGCGGCGGCTGGCGTCGCTCATCCGCGAGAGGCGGTCCTCCAGCGCGGCAATCCTCTGGTCGCGCTCGTCCGGACGGTTCATCGTGCTCGCTGCTCCCTGCCCTGATACGGCGATCCGCCCGGCTGTCCGCGCGCGCGAGCACGGGTCCCGGGTGGGGGCGTGGAGGTGCTCGCCGCCCAGGCCGCGAGCGGAATCATACACGGCTTCATACGAAACTGGCGCCGCACTATACACCTACAATATCGCCAGGCCGCACTATCCACGCACGAGCTGGGCCGGCAGTCGTACCACCGCCCACGTCAACTACACGTCGATTCATACGGGTCCGGGCGTTAACTACACGTTTGTCATATGCGCGGGCGCGTACGATGCCCGGCGGCAGCGAGTTGGTTGCACGCTGCCGGGCGCTGCTTCCGACGTGACTCGTGCACCGTCGGCAACCCTTGAGTCACGTCGGCAGCGCCACCATCACGAACAAGCGGGGCCGGGCTCGCTCGCGCTCATCGGAGCCGGTAGCCGGCCGTCCCGCCCCACCCGCGATGCACCCCCAGCGGCCCTGTTACGCCCGAGGGCGCGACCGTGGCGGCGCGACCCCTCATGGCAGTGGGCGACAGTCATGGGCAGGGGGTTGCTTCGAGGTGGTGGACTCGTCGCGAGGCTCTTCCGGCCTCCCTCACAGGAGCGCGTTGAGAAGAGCGAAGAACAGCACGAGGGCCACCACGGCGGCCAGGAGCGCCACGTACTCGGGCACGGTCAGTGAATCGGGAGCGGGCGCCGCAGTGGCGGGCATCCCGCGAGCAGCGTCCCCGGATCCCCGGCGTCTCGATGGAGCCCGGCGCACCGCGCTACAGGCCGCCTGACCAGATGCTTCCTCGCGACACGGTCCACGGCGTCCCTTCGTGCTACAGGTCGCGGCGTCGGCCTGAGCCGGGCCGGAGGCGGCGGAACAGGCCCTCGATCGAGTAGAGGACCTTCGCCAGCACGACGACCGGGAACGGGATCACCGAGCCACCGTCCTCGGGGCGCTCGCCCTCGGTGCGGCCGCCCCCGGCCCGCGGGACCCCGTCGGAAGGGGTAGCGGGGCGGCCGGGGTCGTCGGTCATGGTCGTGATCCTTCGTGGCATCGCGGCGGTCGGCGGCGGAGGCGCGGATGAGCGCGCCGACGCTCGTGATGCTCGAGCCGGCGAACTCATCGCCGCCCCTGGTGCTCCCAACGACACCACCGCCCGGACCGGCCTGAGGGTTCGCGCGCATCTGAATTGGCTCCCCAGGACGGCCTGCAGATGCACTTCATGCTGCTGTACGGACGGCCCCCGATCCATATGACGGCGATATGAGATCGACCATTTGTCGTGTGATGTCCTGTATGAGGGCAAGCGGCGCGCCAGGATGCGTGGGCCACGTCACGAGGCATGTCTGCCGCCGACAGTGAACGAGGTGATAAGGTAGTCGCCGCTCCTGAACTATGGTGCTCACATAGAAAGGCTCCGTAGGCGACTATGACCGAATCCGACCTCGAGATGACGCGCGACCAGATGCTGGATCTCGCCAGCATGGCGGCCGAGTTGTTGGTGGACCGCAGCGAGCATCTGTCGGCGGGAGATGCCTGGGACGGCGAGTTTCGGGAGGGTCTCGCGGCCCTCCTGATGGAAGAGCCGCCGGAGGCGGGCCGACCCGCGCAAGAGGTCCTCGAGCGAGCAGCGCGTGAGGTGCTTCCTTATGCTGCCCGGCTGGATCATCCCCGCTTCTTTGGCTTCGTCCCGTCCTCGCCCACCTGGCCGGGTGTGATCGCCGACTTCCTGGCCTCCGGGTTCAACATCAATGCGGTGAGCTGGCTGACTGCGAGCGGCCCGAGCCAGGTTGAGCTCGTGGTCATCGACTGGTTCCGGCAATGGCTCGGCTATCCGGAAGGCGCCGGCGGACTCTTCACGAGCGGCGGGTCGGTGAGCACGGTCGACGCTTTCGTGGCCGCGCGGGAGGTGGCCGGTCACCCTGAGCGCGCGACGGTGTACATGAGCGATCAGGGCCACGTTGCGCTCCGTCGCGCTGCCATGATCATTGGCGTTCGGCCCGAGTGCCTTCGGGTCATTCCGAGCGACGGGCAATTCCGCCTGGACATGGACGCGCTCGGACAAGCCGTGGCGGACGACCGCGCCGCGGGCTTCCACCCCATCATCGTGTGCGCGAACGCGGGAACGGTGGGCACCGGGGCCATTGACCCCCTGGAGGAGATGGCGGACTACTGCGAGTCCGAAGGCATCTGGCTGCACACAGACGCGGCGTACGGTGGCTTCGCGGTGCTCGCCGATGAAGGAGCAAGGCTCCTGCGCGGGATCGAGCGGTCCGATTCCATCGGGCTGGACCCCCACAAGTGGCTGTTCCAGCCATACGAGGCCGGGTGCCTGCTCGTCAAAGATGCGAGCACGCTCCAGGACGCATTCGAAGTTCGGCCCGACATCCTGCAGGACACGGTGTGGGGTGCGAACCACCCCAACTTCGGGGATCGGGGGCCACAGGTCAGCCGCGCATTTCGGGCGTTGAAGGTCTGGATGTCGATCCAGGTGTTCGGGATGGACGCGTTCCGGCGGGCCGTCTCGAAGGGCATGGAGCTAGCTGCCCGTGCCGACGCGCGGATCGCTCAGAGCACGGTTCTGGAGAGCCTGAGTTCCACGTCGCTCGGGATCGTGTGCTTCCGGGTGAACCCTGCGAACGCCGAGGTCGCCGAGGAGACCCTGGAGACCATCAATCGGACCGTGCTCGCCCGCATCTTCTGGGAAGAGCCCGCGCTGGTCTCGTCGACGTTGCTGAAGGGGACGTTCGCACTCAGGTTCTGCATTCTCAACCACAACACGGCGTGGGAAGACGTGGACGAGACCCTGGAGGCCATCGAGCGGTTCGGCCAGGAGGCCCTCGCAGCAGAAGCCGGGCCTTGACCGGGAGCCGGGCCGGCGCCCGGCCGCTCCCCATCGGGACATGCCAGTGCGTGCGCCTGGGAACGACTGAGTTCCCGCGCCGCTGCACGCGGGTGTGAGGAGCCGGAACGACATAAGGGATGGCTCCCCGACGTGGACTCGAACCACGAACCTAGCGGTTAACAGCCGCTCGCTCTACCGATTGAGCTATCGGGGATCGCCTGCACCAAGTGTGGCCGACGCGCCTCACGCAGGCAAGACGCGTCGACGCGGGCCGCTGCTCGCCGCTGCTACCCGGCCGGGCGGAAGTAGGGCAGCGTCACCTCGTCCGAGACCGCGTGGAAGGCGACCTCGACGCGCATCCCGATGCGTACGTCCTCCAGTTCGAGGCCCACGAGGCTGGTGAGCATGTGCCAGCCCTCGTCGAGCTCGACGATGGCGCAGACGTACGGCGTCTCGAACGCGGGCTGCTGCGGCCGGTGGACCGTCGTGTAGCTGTAGACCGTGCCGCGGCCGCTGCTCGCGACCCACTCGAGGCGCTCGCTGAGGCAGGACGTGCACGCGTACTGGGGGATGAAGACGTGGCGCCCGCAGTCCTTGCAGCGCTGCACCAGCAGCTCACCGCGCTTGCAGCCGTCCCAGTGCGGCTGCGTCAGCGACCACGCGCGCGGCAGCGGGATGCCGGACGGCTGCACGTCGAGTGTCACGAGTTGGCCTCCACGCCCCGCACTGCGGTGCTGAAGATGCTACCGCCGAGGGGGCTCGTGGCGTACCCGCGCGCGCCGCTCACGGCGCAAGCGCCAGTGCGCGCGTGAGCAGCCCCGGCGAGCGCAGATGCTCGGCCATCGCCTCGAACTCCGGCGTCGGGCCCGCCCACCGCAGCTCCTCGACCGACTCGAAGACCGGCTCCGAGGTGCGCAGCGTGGCGAGGTCGCGGAACAGCATCGCCTCGTCGTAGCCCTCGACGAGAGCGGTGGCGAGCCGGGCCGCGCCACGGACCGTGATGTCCCACTCGGCCGGGTCGAGGGGGATCGCCTCGATGTGCCCGTAGCGGGCGAGGACCGTCGCGCTGGACTTCGCGCCCCAGCCCTTCAGGCCCGGGAAGCCGTCGGCGCTGTCGCCGGTCAGGGCCAGGTAGTCCGGGATCGAGGCAGGCGGGACGCCGAAGCGCTCCTCGACGGCCGCGGCGTCGCGGACCTCGCGGCGCTGGCGGTCGAACTGCACGACCTTCCCGCCCACGCACTGCCCGAGGTCCTTGTCGGGCGTCGCGATCACCACCCGTGTCACCTCGGGGTCCTCCGCGGCCTGCACCGCGGCGGAGGCGAGGGCATCGTCGGCCTCGAGGTCGACCATTGGCCAGACGCGCACGCCCATCGCGGTCAGCGCGTCCTCGAGGGGGACGAACTGGTTGAGGATGCCCTCCTCCATCCCGGCACTCGTCTTGTAGCCGGGCCAGAGGTCGTTGCGGAACGACTCGACGACATGGTCGGTCGCCACGCCGAGGTGGGTGACGCCGTCCTCGAAGAGCCGGAGCACCGAGCCCAGCACCCCGACGATCGCGCCCGCGTCGTTGCCCTGGGCGTCGCGGTGCGGGGGCGCGCCGAAGTAGTGGCGGAACAGCTCGTACGTGCCGTCGAGGAGGAAGACTTCCATGCGCGCAGCCTACGCCATCCGCGGCCCGGTAGACTGTGCCGCGACGGACGGACCGGGGAGGGCGTCATGCGGCTGCTGCTGTCGGGCTTCGAGCCATTCGGGGGAGAGCGCGTGAACCCCTCGTGGGAGGTCGCGAGCGCCATCGGCGCGTCGCCGCCGGACGGCGTCGACCTCGAGCTGCTGCGCCTGCCCGTGCGCGGGCGCATCTCGTTCGACCGGCTCATCCCGGCGTTCGAGGCGGGCGGCTTCGACGTCTGGGTCGGCCTCGGCGAGGCAGGCGGCCGCTCACACCTCTCGGTTGAGCGCACCGGCGTCAACGTGCTCATCGACCGCGACGCCGAGGGGCGCGTGATGCCCGACCAGACGCTCGTGCTCGACGGCCCCGCGGGCTACTTCGCGCGCCTGCCCGTGGGCGAGGTCGCCGCGGCGATGCGCGAGGCGGGCGCGCCCTCGCAGGTTTCGGAGACGGCCGGGACCTACATCTGCAACGAGACGCTGTACGCGATGATGGACCGCCTCGACTCGACGGACGCGCGCGCCATGGGCGGGTTCATCCACCTCCCGTACCTCCCCGAGCAGACGGTCGAGAAGCGCGCCGGCACACCCTCGATGACCCTCGAGACGCAGGTCCTCGGCGTGCGCGCGGCGATCGAGTTCGTGCGCGACCTCGTTGCCCGGCGCGCGGGCGTCATCGCCGGCGCGCGTTAGCGCCTCGTTGGCGACCTGCGGATGTGTCCTGCGGCGGAGCGACGAAGCTCGTACCTGCTGCCGCAAGGGCTAGCGGACCAGGGGAGGCGCGTCGTTCTCGTACCAGCCGCTGTAGAACAACAGCCCGTCGTGACGGATCATCCACACGTGTTTGGTGGTGAGTTCGCCCGTATGAGGGTGCCGAGCCCAGAGGACGATCCACCGGCCGCGTTCGGTTGCGGTGAACATCAGCCGCCCCGCCGGGATGCCCGCTGGGTCGACCGCGTCCGGGGGCGTCACGTGGCCGACTCCGTACTGGATGCCGTCGGGCGCGGCTAGTGTTTCGCCAGTCTCGAGGTCCATGAGGAACAGCCAGTGGTCGCCGTCATACGGCTCCTCGAACGTGTAGCGCTGGGCGACGGCGTCGAGGCCGTCGCGCTCGTAGAGGTTGATCGCCTCGGTGACATACCAGCGGGTGAAGGCGAATGGCTCCGCGACCCGGTCGGGCTCGCCGTCGCCCCGGCACGCGACTGCGCCTATCAAGACGAGGGCTAGCGTCGCGGCGATCCTCGGTGCGATGCCCATCGGCGTGTCTCCCGTCGCGCGCGCCGCATCGTACACAGGAGCACACGACCGCAACTCGAACTCTGCCGGGCCGCGGTCGAGGCGTCCGACGCGCGCTGCCTACGGCACCAGCATGGCGCGCGAGATCTGGGTCTGGGTCTCGTTCCACTCGGCCTTCGCGAACGCGTCGTTGACCTCGTCGAGCGGGTAGAAGTCCGAGACGATCTTCTCGTACGGGATCTCGCCCTGCTTCTTGACCAGCGTCTCCATCATCACCGGCAGCAGCTCCGGCCGGTACATCGAGGAGCCGATGATGCGCTTGCCGCGCAGGATCGTCGACGGATCGAGCTCGACCGTGCGGCCCGGCACGATGTCGCCGATCTCCATGAACGTCCCGCCGTTGGTGAGGTAGTCGAGCCCCTCGACGAGCAGCTCGGCGCGGCCGACGAGCTCCATCACGATGTTCGCCCCGCGCCCCTCGGTGAGGTCGAGGATGTGCTCGAGGCGCATCCGCTGGGTGTTGAACTCCTCGATGTTGACGGTATGGTCGGCGCCGAACTCCTCGGCGAGCTCGAGCCGGTTGGCGAGGCGGTCGAGCACGATCACCTTGTTCGCGCCCATGTCCTTGGCCAGCGCTGTGGCGTTCAGCCCGAGGCCGCCCGCGCCCTGGATCACGACGTAGTCACCCGCGGTGCAGCCCGCGCGGAGCAGGCCCTCGGTGACGGTCCCCATCGCGCAGTTGACCCAGCCGAGCACGGAGTCGGGGAGCTCGTCGGGGACCCTGTAGACGGGGTGGCCGGCGGGGATCCAGAAGTAGTCGGCGTAGGTGCCGGTGAAGTACGGGAACTCGCCGGCGATGCGCGCGCCGACGCCGGTCTGGCGGTTGGAGCACCAGTTCTTCTCGCCGCGCCCGCAGTGGTAGCAGGCGCCGCAGGGCATGATCGCGGCGTACATCACGCGGTCGCCCTCGGAGATGGGGCGGCCGAGCGAGTCGGTGGTGCGGCCCGCGCCGAGGGCGTGGACGACGCCCGCGCCCTCGTGACCCATGTTGCGGCCGGAGGGCGGGATCTGGACGCGGTGCTGGTCGCCGCGCCAGGTGTGGAGGTCGGAGCCGCAGATGCCGGCCTGCGTGATGCGCAGCAGCATCCCGCCCGGCTCCGGGTCGGGGACGGGGTACTCCTCGATCTCGAACGGCAGACCGTGGTCCTTGAAGACGACGACACGTCCCGTGCTCATGGTGTCCCTCCTCGCGGCGCGTGTGTCTCGCGCCTGAGAGCATGATAGCGGCGTCGGTGACGGGCAGTCGGCTGACGTGCGCCGCTCAGGGGACGTCCGCAGCCAGCTCGATCAGCTTCCGTACGGTCTTCCAGTTCCGCATGGTGGTGACGGTCGAGAGCCGCGAGTCGAAGTAGGCGTTCGTGAGCTTGCTGCGCGCCGTTCCGTTCGGGTAGTGGAGGTAGATCTCGCGGCCTCGTACCGCGAACTCGTCGCCCGGCGAGCGGTCCGGGTCGAGTGCTTCGGCGTCCTCCGCGGCGGGTGCGTCCGCGAGGAAGAGGACGTGCAGCCTGTCCGTCTCAGCCCCGGCTGCGACGAACGGATTCGCCTCCACGATCGCCTCGAGGTCCGAGGCCGCGCGGGTGACGATGGGTATCTCGTAGCCGAAGCGGTCCCGGATCGCCGCACCGATGCGGGACGGGGTGTCTTCGGCGAGCGTCGCTCCGGCGCGGAACACCACGTTGCCGCTCTGGATGTACGTCCGGACGTCCTCGCAGCCCGCCTCGACGAACATCGCGGCGAGGTCTTTCATCAACAGCCGGTTCTTGCCGCCGACGTTGATGCCACGAAGCAGCGCGACCCATGTCGACGTGTCGGCGTCGGTAGACATGCCCTGATGACCTCCCCCGGACCGGCCGGTGGGGGCGAGTGTAGACGGCTTGCCGCTCCGCCGGTGCACAGGCCGGCTCGCTGGCCAGAACGCAACCCGCCCCGTAGCGTGGCGGCGATGCAACTCGCGCTGATCGCGGTGGCCGGTGCGGCCGGGGCGCTGCTGCGCTACGGCGTCGGCCGCGTCGTGCAGCCCGAGACGTTCCCGGCCGCCACGCTCACCGTGAACGTCACCGGCTCCTTCGCCATCGGCTTCCTCGCCACCTTCCTCGCCGAGCGCACGGGCATGCCCGCCGAGCTGCGCACCGCGCTGCTCGTCGGCCTGCTCGGCTCGTACACAACGTTCTCGACCTTCAGCCTGGAGACGCTGCGGCTCGCCGAGGACGGCGAGTGGACCTACGCCGCGCTCAACGTCGTGCTGAGCGTGGCGGGAGCCCTCGCGGCGGTGTGGATCGGGCAGACGCTCGCGCGCCAGTAGTCGGTCAGGGAGGCTGCCCGGGCGTCAGTCGGCGTCGGCGCCGTCGCCGATCTCGTTGACCATGACGATGTCGCCCTGCTGGCGGTAGCCGAGCGAGTGGAGCAGGGCCATGCCGCCCTCGTTCTCCTCGTTCACCATCACGTAGACGATGCGGTTGCCCTCGCGCGCGAGGTGCGCCTGCGCCTCGTCGAACAGCGCCTTGGCGACGCCGCGGCGACGGCGGCCGGGCACCACGGCGACGTGGTAGACGTACGCCCGCCACCCGTCGAAGGTGCCGACGATCGCGCCGACGAGCGCGCCCTCCTCCTCGGCCACGAGCACGATCGCGCCCGGGCTGGTGATGAGCGTGTCCCACTCATGCTCGTCGACGGTGTCGAGGCGGGACTCGTCCCACAGCGCCTGGATGCGCTCGTGGTCGTGGAGCGTGGCGCGGCGGAACTCGAGCCGCGTCGCCATGCGCGCCTCGACGTGGACGACGGGGAGGCCGAAGCGCTCGGCGGCCTCGCCGTGGACGTTCATGCGCAGCCAGCGCGAGATGCCCTCCGGCAGCGTGCAGAGGATGATCGTGTCGTACGAGTCGGGGTGCTCGCTCAGCTCGTCTTCGATGGCGAGCAACGGCGCGGCGTCCCCGACGGCGGTCCGTGCAACCTCGATGCCCGCGGCGGCGAGCAGCCGCTTCGCCTGCTCCGCGCGGCCGCGCGTGACCGCGTCGAACGGCCCGCCGCGGATGTGCGAGGGCAGGAGGGCGGGGAGGAGCAGCGAGAACGTGGAGTCGGGCTCGGCGCGCGAGAGCTGCGAGGCGCGCGCGACGAGGTCCGGGCTCGTGACGGTCTGGTCGGCGACGATCAGGTAGCGGGGCATGCGCCCACCTTCCACGTTATGGGGAGAGCGTACCGCATGGCCGCCGCGACCGCCCGCCGCGGCCCCGACGGGTCGGGGAGCCTACGAGGCCGCCTCGACGCGTTCGATGCCCATCGAGACGCGGATCTTGGCGTTGATCGCGCCGTCGGTGGTGTCCCGCAGCTCGACGTCTGCTACGGCGACACGGCCGCCGCGGCGGAGCAGGCGCGCCTCGGCGACCGTGTGCTGGCCGCGCGCTGAGGTGAGGTAAGAGACGCTGACCTCGTGTGTCGGGCCCAGCACCTCGTTGGGGCGAAGCTGCGTGGTGAGACAGAGCCGCGCGGCCGCCTCGCCGAGTGATCCGACGACGCCGCCGTTGATCGAGTCGCGCACGCCGCGCAGCGGCATGTCGTCGCGGTCCACGCCGATGCGCGCGTAGCCCTCGTCGAGCGCTTCGACGGCGACCTTGAAGAGGGCGAAGAACGGCTCCTGCTGCCAGTGGGCGGCGACCGCCTCAAGCGAGTCGGCCGGCCAGCGTGGTTCGACGCTCATGACGACTCCCGGCTCTCGGGCGGGATCGGGCGGAGCGAGTAGGTCGTGAGGCCGACCGCCGCAAGCTCCCCGTCGGGCGTGCGGGCTTCAAGCTCGAGGTGCGCGGTGTACTCGGTCCAGTGGATCACGCGTGCATCGACGGTGCTCACGTCGGGCGGGTCGCCGATGAACGAGAGGTGCAGCTCCGCCGTGCCGTTGGGTAGCTGCTCACCCTCGACGATCCGCGCCTGGACGGCAGAGATCGCCGCGATGTCGGCTGCGATGTTGATCGCGCTGCGCAGCAGCATGTCATCGGCGCCATCGGGGCGCTCGACGATGAAGCTGGCGTAGCCGGACTCGATGTGTTCGCCACGCAGGCCGAGCGCGCGGTGCGGCGGCGTCTCCCAGCGGCCGCGCCACTCCTGCAGGTCGGGTACGGGCACGAAGCCTCCTCGATGCGTGCTCGCGACGGCGCGCATCGTACCAGCCGCGCGGGTGGAGGACTCCTCCGCGGTGTAGATTCACGCCATGCGCAACGCGAACCTCAAACCGACCGAGGAGGCGTCGTGAGCCTCGCCGACGGTATCCGAGCGCGCCGCTCGATCCGTGGGCTCGACGGCCCACCGCTGACGGCCGGCGAGGTCGAGGCGCTCGTCGAGCTCGCGTTGCTCGCGCCGGCGCCACACCACACCACGCCGTGGCGCTTTGCCGAGGTCACGTCCGCGCGACGCTCCGAGCTCGCCGGGGCGATGGGTGAGGTATGGCGTGCCGACATGACCGGCGACGGGGTCCCGGAGGAGCAGCAGGCACGCGCCCTCGAACGGTCCCGCAGGCGCGTCGAGGGCGCCCCGACGCTGCTGCTTGGCTGCATCGTCGGCGAGGGACTGGCCTCGTACCCCGACGAGCGGCGCGACCGCGCGGAGTGGACGATGGCCGCGCACTCCTTCGGCGCGGCGTTGCAGAACCTCCTGCTGGAGGCGAGCGCACGGGGGCTCGGCGCGTACTGGATGGCCGCGCCGCTGTACGCGCAGGACGCGGTACGCGGGGTGCTCGACCTGCCCGGGGGGTGGCGGCCGCAGGCCCTCGTCGCGCTGGGACGCCCGCGCGCGGACTACGAGCCGTTCGACCGGTCCGCACCCGACGTCGGCGGCAGCCTCATCCGCCGCTGACACCTCGAACCTCACGGAGGCGTTGACCCTCGCCGCCGGCTGCCGGACGCTGCGGGCGTTCGGGTGGGAGGCGGTATGGCGCGGCTCGGGATGGTCCTGCACCACGGTATCGAGGGCGGCTCGGCGCTGGCGAGCCGGGCGCGGCTCGCGGAGTTCCGCGGCTACGACTCGCTGTGGGTGACCGAGCGCTACTTCCAGGAGGAGACGTTCTCGCTCCTCGGCTTCCTCGCAGCCGCCACGCAGCGCGTCGAGCTTGGCGTCGGGGTGGTGAACCCGTACACGCGCCACCCGGGCCTCACCGCCATGGCGGCGGCGACCGCGGACCGGCTCTCGGCGGGGCGGCTCCTGCTCGGCCTTGGCCGCAGCGACCCGGGGGTGATCGAGGGCACGTTCGGCATCCCGTACGAGCGGCCGCGTGAGACGCTCGGTGAGGCGGTGGGCGTGATACGCAGCCTGCTCGCCGGCGAGACCGTCGACGACCCCGACGGGCGCTTCGGGCTTGCCGGCGCCCGCCTGGCCGTCACACCCCTGCGGCGTCCGCCGATCTACCTCGCCGCCATTGGCCCTCGCGCGTTGCGGCTCGCGGGCACCGTCGCGGACGGCGTGCTGCTCAACGCGTACCTCCCACCCGCGTACATCCGCCGTGCGGTGGCCGAGGTGCGAGCGGGCGCCGAGGGGGCGCGCCGCGACCCCGACGCTGTCGAGATCGCGTGCATGCTCGTCGTGCGGCTGACCGACGACCCCGCCTCGATACTGCCGCAGCTGCGCGCGCGGCTCGCCGGCATCATGGCCGAGCCACACGTCGGCGAGCTGATGGCGGAGTGGGGCGGGCTCGACCTCGGGGACCTCGATGTCCTGCGAGAGGCGAACGCCACCGGCTACCGCGAGGCCGGGGCACGGCTCATCAGCGATGAGATGGCCGAGGCGTGCACGCTCGTCGGCGACGCAGCCCGCATCCGTGAACGCATCGATGAGTACGTCGAGGCGGGCGTCGAGCACGCGCTGCTGCTGCCGCGCTTGCCGGACTTCGAGCGCGTCGCGGACGCCCTCGCGCCGTAGGTCCTAGTCAGCCCAGGGGTTGATCAGGTCGACACCACAGCCCTCGAAGCCTCGCGTGTCGCGCGTCGCGACCGATGCGCCGAGCGAGCGCGCGATCGCGGCGATCTGTCCGTCGAACGGGGCGATCGGACGACCTGCGGCGCGTCGCCGGGCAGCAACGATCGCGTATGCCCGGGCGGCGAAGCTGCCGAAGGGGAGCAGTCGGCCAGCGAACTCCCCTTCAAGAAAGTCGTCGATGATGACCGCCAACTCGCTGCGCCGCCGCCCTTCAGGCATGAGCGCGAGCCCATAACGCAGTTCGGCTTCGGTGACCGCAGACAGGAACACATCAGTTGGCGGCTGTGCGCCCAGCCACTCCAGCACGACTGGATCGGGCGTCGGCCGCGCCAACTCGGATACGACGTTCGTGTCGAGGACAATCACGGAGGTGGAGCGTTCAATCGAACCGAGGCGGTTCGCGGCCCGGGCCCCGAGGCGGGATCTCCAGCTCGCCGGGCTCGATGAACCCCACCTTCTCGAATCGGGCACGAATCCTGCGGACGAACTCCTCGCCGGTCTCTGGCGGCTGTGCCAGAGCGGCCTGCAGGATGTTTCGTGCCTCTTGCTCCATGGAGTGGCCGTGCTCGGCGGCGCGGACACGCAGTCGCTGCTTCACCTCGTCGTCGAGGTTGCGGATGGTGATGCTCGCCATACGAGCCGCCCTTCACGCTTGTGATTGCAATGCAATCACTGCTTGAGTTTAGCAGAACTGCAGCCCGCAGTAGGAGCTCGTGCTGCCCGAACCGCGCGCAGCAACTCTGACACGACGTCGTGTCGAGACGATCATTGACTCCGACGCTCAGTCGAAGCGAGGGGGTTCACGCATCGGGCCGCAGGGTGGTATCTGGAGTTCGCCCGGCTTGACGTAGCCGATATCCGCAAAGGTGGAACGAATCGCGCGGTAGAGCTCCTCGCCGGTCTGGGGCGGCTGCGCGAGCGCGGCCTGCAGGATGTTCCGCGCCTCTTGCTCCATCGAGTGGCCGTGCTCGGCCGCTCGGACGCGTAGTCGCTGCTTCACCTCGTCGTCGAGGTTGCGGATGGTGATGCTCGCCACGCGGCTTTGCCCTCCACGCCTGTGATGCAATGCAATCACTGCATGCAGGATAGCAGGGCCGACAGTACGGGACTACGACAGACGAGGGCTCGCTACCCCATCTCGGCCACGCCGACGGGGCAGCTCAGCCCGGTGCCACCGAGGCCGCAGTAGCCGTTCGGTACCTTCGCCAGGTACTGCTGGTGGTAGTCCTCGGCGTAGTAGAACTCCGGCGCGTCGATGATCTCCGTGGTGATGGGGCCGTAGCGGTGGCCGCTCAGCACCTCCTGGAACATGTCGCGCGTGCGCTCGGCCGCCTCGAACTGCTCCGGCGAGTAGCAGTAGATGCCGGAGCGGTACTGCGTGCCGACGTCGTTGCCCTGCCGCATGCCCTGCGTCGGGTCGTGGTTCTCCCAGAACAGCTTCAGCATCTCGTCGTAGCTGGTCATCGAGGGGTCGAAGATCGCGAGGACCACCTCGTTGTGGCCGGTGCGGCCGCTACAGACCTCCTCGTACGTGGGGTTCGGCGTGTATCCGGCCGCGTAGCCCACGGCGGTCGAGTAGACGCCGGGGGCCTGCCAGAAGACGCGCTCGGCGCCCCAGAAGCAGCCCATGCCGAACAGCGCCATTTCCATCCCGTCCGGGAACGGCGGCTCGAGCCGGTTGCCGTTCACGAAGTGCATCTCGGGGACCGGAACCCGCATCTCGCGGCCCGGCAGCGCCTCCTCGGGCGAGGGCATCTGGATCTGCTTCTGGTAGAACCACACCATCAGGGACTCCTCCGAGCGCGTCCGACGGGAGCGAGGACGGCCGCGCTGTTGCAGGATCCATGGTACGCCTTCCGGCCGCCTCCTGTTGTCCGCGAGATCGCCGTAAACTACGCTGTCCGGGCTGCGCCGAGGTAGCTCAGTTGGTAGAGCACACGACTGAAAATCGTGGTGTCGGCAGTTCGACTCTGCCCCTCGGCACCAACCATTTCGATCGGACGGTGAGATGCCGGTGATCGTCGTCGCAGGGGAGCCGGGCGCCGGCGCGACCACTGTCGCGGTCGGCCTCGCGCACCGCATCGCACACTCCGGCCGCGCCGTGCGTATCGCCCGCACGGGCGGCGACGAGCGCGCGGCCGCCGACGCCGCCACGTTCGCCATGCTCGACTTCGCGGAGGCCGTCGACGGCGCCGACGTCGCCGCCCGCGGCGATGCCACGACGATCGTCGAGGTTCCGGTCGGAGCGGATGCCGGTGCACTCGCGGCCGGGCAAGGTGCGCGGCTCGTAACCGTCGCACGCGAGGGCTCGGACGCGCCCGAGCGCTCCACGCTGCATCTCACCACGCACGCCTCGGGCGGCGGCCCGCTGCGCATCCCCGAGGACCGCACCCTGGCCGCACCGCTCGTCGGGCAGCTGATCGAGGCCAGCCGCGCGAACGTGCTCGTGCGCTCCACCGAGGGCGACGCGGCGATCTGCCGGCACATCGTCGTCGGGCCGATCGCACCCGTCGTGGGCGACGACTACTTCGGGCGCTACCCCGACAGCGCCGTCGTCACACGTGCCGAGAAGGTCGACGTGGCGCTCGCGGCGATGCGCACCGACCCGGTGTGCCTGATCCTGAGCGGCGGCTCCGAGCCGAGCCCCTACCTGCTCGACCGCGTCGCGGCCTCGCGTAGCACGACGCTGCTCGTCGCGCCCGCGGGCACGGTCGAGACCGTGCGCGACATCGAGGGCAGCTTCGGGAGCGCGCCGTTCGGCCACGAGGCGAAGGTGGAGCGGATCGGCGAGCTGATGGCCGCGGCCGTCGACGACGCCGCGCTCGCCTCCCTGCTGGGCGATTAGGGCTCAGGCCGACTCCAGCGGGGCAATCGACAGGGCGAACTTCTTCACGCCCTGCCCCTCGAAGGCAACGGTGACCATCTGGTCACCCCGCGTGACCTCGCAAGTCACAACAGTGCCGACACCAAAGTGCGAGTGCTGCACGCGGTCACCCGGCGCGTAGCGTGGCTCCTCGTCGGCGCTGCCGTCGTCCTCGCCCCACCCCTCCGCCTGGCGCGCCGCGTACGCCGCGCGGCGCTCGCGGGGCGTCTCGGCCGGGCGCGTGCCCCGCGTGGTGCGCGCGCGGGCCGTGTCCTCGAGCGGCAGGGCATCGAGGAACCGCGATGCGATCGCACCGGAGTAGCGGCCCTGCCGCATGCGCCGCCGGGCGTGGGTGAGGTAGAGGCGCTCGCGCGCACGAGTCATGCCGACGTAGCAGACGCGGCGCTCCTCCTCCATCTGCGCGGGGTCGTCGAGCGAGAGCGAGTGGGGTAGCAGCCCCTCCTCCATGCCCGGCATGAACACCACGGGAAACTCGAGGCCCTTCGCGGCGTGCAGCGTCGTGAGCGTCACGGCGTCCGGCGCGTCGGCGCCCGGATCGTCGACGTCGGCGACCAGCGCGACCTCCTCGAGGAATGAGGCGAGCGAGGCCGCCGGTTCGAGGTCCTGGTACTGCGACGAGACGTTGACGAGCTCCTGCACGTTCTCCCAGCGCACCTCGGCGTGGTCCTCGTCGTTGCGCTGCAGGTACTCGTGGTAGCGCACCTCGGCGAGCACGGTCTCGAGCAGCGTGGCGACCGACTGCTCCTCGCTCGCTGCGGTGAGGCGGTCGATGAGCGCGACGAAGTCGCGCAGCGCGAGGCGGATGTCGCCGCGGAGCGCCGGTAGCCCCGGGTCGTCGTCGCCTCGCGCGACGCGCGCCGCGACGGCGAGCAGCGGCAGTTCGAGTTGCTCCGACGCCTCGCGCAGCCGCTCCATCGTGCGGTCGCCGATGCCCCGCCCCGGGACGTTGACGATGCGGCGGAACGCGACCGCGTCGGCGTGGTTGCGGATGAGCCGCAGGTACGCCAGCAGGTCGCGCACCTCGCGACGGTCGTAGAAGCGCGTCCCGCCGACGATGCGGTAGCGGATGCCCTGCTGGATGCACGCCTCCTCAATGGCGCGCGACTGCGCGTTGGTGCGGTACATCACCGAGAAGTCGGCGAACTCGCGCTGCTGCTCGCGCATGAGCCGCCCGATCTCGAGCGCGACGAAGTGGCCCTCCTCGTCCGCGTCGAAGAGCTCCTCGACGACCACCGGATCGCCGTCGGGGTTGCTGGTCCACAGCGAGCGCTCGCGGCGGTCCGTCGCCTCGGAGATGACGGCGTGGGCGGAGCGCAGGATGCGTCCGGTCGAGCGGTAGTTCTGCTCCAGGAGGATGACCTGCGCGTTCGGAAAGTCGTGCTCGAAGTGCAGCAGGTTGCGCAGGTCTGCGGCGCGCCACGAGTAGATCGACTGGTCGGGGTCGCCGACGGCGGTGATGTTGCCGTGCACCTCGGCCAGCAGGCCGGAGAGCTGGTACTGGGTGAGGTTCGTGTCCTGGAACTCGTCGATGAGGATATGGCGGTAGCGGTCGCCGTAGCGCTCGCGCACGTCGGGGTGCTCCTCGAACAGCCGCAGCGCCTCGCCCAGCAGGTCGTCGAAGTCGAGCGCGTCGTACTCACGCAGCATCGCCTGGTAGCGCTCGAAGACGCGCCCGACGATCTCCTCGAAGTACGACCCGGCGTCGCGGAGCGTCGCCGCGGCGTCGCGGCGCTCGTTCTTCGCGCGCGAGATGGCCGACAGCACGGCGCGCGGCGTGTAGCGCTTGGGGTCGATGTTGAGCGCCTCGATGGCCTGACGGACCACCGCAAGCTGGTCGTCGGTCGCGTAGATCGCGTAGTCCTGCGGGACGCCGATGGCGTCGCCGTCGCGCCGCAGCACGCGCGCGCAGAACGAGTGGAACGTGCCCATCGAGACGTCGAGTCCGTCCGCGCCGAGCAGGCCCTCGACGCGCTCGCGCATCTCGTTGGCGGCCTTGTTGGTGAAGGTGACGGCCAGCACACGCCAGGGGGCGATGTCGCGTTCGCGCACGAGGTAGGCGATGCGGTGAGCGATGACGCGGGTCTTGCCGGAGCCCGGACCGGCGAGGATCAGAAGCGCGCCGTCGGGCACCTCGACGGCGCGCCGTTGCGCGTCGTTCAGCCCTTGCAGCACGTCATGCGTCGTGGTCATCGGCGTCCGGCGGATGCGGGGAGGAGCGTGGGTCGGCTTCGGCGACCGTCCCGGTGGCTCATGGTACGCTCACTTGCGGGCTCCCCCAAGCCACGGGCGGGCTCCCCCAGGCGGACTGCGAGGCGTACGTGGAGCTACCGTTCGGCTGGCCCGGCGGCGACTGGCAGACGACCGCGAGGATCGTCGGGCTCATCGTCGGCTCGTACGTCTTCCTGATCTGGCTCGCCTCCGTCCTGTGGGCATACCGCGACATCCGCGCGCGCACGCGCGACATCGCCACGCAGGTGATCGGCATGTCGATCATCATCCTGCTGCCGCTGGTCGGCGTCCCCGCCTACCTCATCGCGCGCCCACGCGAGACGCTGCGCGAGGCGTACGACCGCCAGCTCGAGCAGGAGGCGATCCTCTCCGACCTCCAGGCGGTGCCGACGTGTCCGGAGTGCCGGAGGCCCGTCGAGCCGGACTGGGCGATCTGCGCCTTCTGCAGCTACGAACTCAAGGAGCCCTGTCCCGGGTGCGACCGGCTCCTGCACAACGCGTGGCGGCATTGCCCGTACTGCTCCATGCAACGCCAGCGCCGCAGCGACGCGTCCGAGCGAGCCGGACTCGAGACGGCGGAACAGGCCTCCGGCGACGCGCCCGCCGAGCCCCTGCAGGACGTGCCGGATCCGCCGCGCCGGCCGCGCGCAACGGAGACCGTCCCCATCTCGGCGCGCCCCGGGCGCAGCTCTTCCGGGGGCCGGGCAGGCCGATAGCCGGACCGCGCGTCGCGCGCCCCGTCTCTCCATCGCCAGATAGCAGGAGGCGGCCCGCCGGGCCGCCTCGCTGGTTCGATCGCAGGGTTGCCGGGTCAGCGCCGGAGCAGCCGGCGCAGCCGCCGGGTGAGCCGGCGTGCTAGGTAGGCTGCGTTCAGGATGTCGTAGAGGAACGTGCGCCGTTGCCCGCGCAGTTCCGCACGCTCACGGGCGCGCCGTGCGCCCGCGTTGGCGTGCAACTCGGACATCGATCCGCCGGGTCCGAAGGCCACGGGGACCTCCTTCGTGCTCGCGCGGAGCGGCGATCAGCGGCCGACCAGCCTCAGCAACCTGCGGGTGAGCCGGCGCAACAGGTAGGCGGCGTTCAGCAGGTCGTGCCCGAAGGTGCGCCCCTCGCCGCGCATGCGCTCGCGCTCACCCACACGACGGACTTCCTCGTCCGCGTGCTGCTGCGACATGGGGCCGAGGGGACCGAGCGTCATGGCGCTCTCCTATCCGGGCCGCTGCGACCTAGCCCAGGCCCTCCTCGATGAGCGCGCGCATCTCGGTGACCGAGGCGTGACGCCAGTTCGGCGCCAGCTTCCAGGTCTCCTCGTTGTAGCGTGCGCGCGCTTCGTCGAAGGCCGGGGTGCCGCGCTCGACGCCGCTCAGCATGCCGCGCAGCCCGTCCATCTCCTCGTTGGCGAGGACGGGGCGCTCGATCCAGTGGCCGAGGTAGCGGTGGTTGCCGTCGTAGAAGACGATCGTCGGGATCGACTCGAACTCACCCTGGTTGAGGAACTCGGACATGATGTCCTTGTTCTTGTCGCGGAAGAAGATCCGCAGCTCCATACCCGTCGCCTCGGCGATCTTCGCGATCACGGGGATGCCGCGCCAGACATCCGGGCACCAGTCCTCGCCGAGGCAGAGCGCCTTGACGCCATGCTCCTCGACCATCGACTGGATGGCGGCGATGTCCCCGGCGTCCGGGTCGAACTCGTCGTAGTGGCGCTGGAACTCTTCCTTGCGGACCTCGATCTGGTCCATCCACTCGGCGAACGTGGGGATGCCCTCGGCGAAGCGCTCGGGCGTGACTACGGATGTCTCGCTAGCCATCAATCAGGTCCTCTCTGTGGGGGTCCGCGCAATGCGCGGCGCGTACGGGTGCTCCTGAGGGCAGTGTACCACCCCCCGGTATCCCGTCTTGCGTTACCCGCCGCCGCCCGCGGCGTCCGAGGTCGCCCCGGCGATGAACCGGCCGGTGTGCTCGCGGAGCGCGCCCTCGGCGTCGACGTCCTCGGCGCGCGCATAGGCCGCCGCAGCCCACAGCAGCGCGCCCAGTCGCTCGTCGCGCTCGTCGCCGGCGGCCCCTTCCAGCGCCTGCGCGGCTGCCGCGAGTGCCGCGACGGTACGTTCGGCCGTCGGCGTCTCGGCGAGGCCCGCGCGCGCGGCGCGGCCGAGCACGGACTGCGCGCGCTGCAGCGCCGGGAGGGCGAGGGGGAGCGAGGCGAAGGGCGAGTCGTCCTCGCCGCTCTTGCCCGCCTCGGCGCGTTCCTCGGCCTTGATGGCGTCCCAGCGCGTCCACTGCTCCTCGGCGCTCGAGCCGCGCTCGGCGTCGCCGAAGACGTGCGGGTGGCGACGGACCATCTTGCGGGCGATCGTCTCGGCCACGTCGTCCAGGGTGAACGCGCCGTTCGCCTGCGCGACGACGGCGTGGAAGAAGACCTGTAACAGGATGTCGCCGAGCTCCTCGCGCAGCCCCTCGAGGTCCCCGCGGTCGATGGCCTCGATCGCCTCGTAGGACTCCTCGATGAGGTAGCTGCGCAGCGACTCGTGTGTCTGCTCGTAGTCCCACGGGCAGCCGTCGGGGCTGTAGAGGCGCTCCATGATCGCGCGCAGCCCGGCCAGCGATCGCGCGTCCTGCTCGGGCGCGAGCGCCGCGACGAGCCACGCCTCGGCCGGCGCGGCGAGGTCGAGGGCGTCGGTGGTCGAGGGTGCCACGCCGCTGCTGGTGAGCGACATAACCTCGTGCCCGTGCGGGTAGCGCGCGGCGATGACCTCGGCGGCCTCCTCGCGCTGCGGCGCTAGCACCAGCAGCGGGCGCTGCGCGTCGACGTGCGGGTGCGCGGGGTCAAAGGCCTGCAGCTCGCTGGGGGCGAGCCCGAACGCGTCGAGGATGGCGTCGAGGGATGGTGCGGCGCGAGCTGGCGTGGTCACCGTCGCCGCCTGGAGTCGGGGGCATCCACCATGCCCGGCAGTATACTCGCGGGGTGCTGGTACTCCGACGCGCGGCGGCCGGACTCTTCCTCGTCGCCGTCCCCGTATTCCTCGTGCTGACGTTCGTGCGCATCGCCGCGGTCGAGCCGTGGGTGCACGAGTACGGCTTCTCGCGCTACGACGCCGTCGAGCGCAGCGGCATCGACCGCGGCCAGCTCGACGAGGCCGCCCGCGAGATCATCCGCTACTTCGGGAACGACGAGGAGTTCCTCGCCATCGTCGTGCGGGTCGGCGGGCAGGAGCGGGCGCTCTTCAACGAGCGCGAGGTGCTGCACATGAAGGACGTGAAGGACCTGATGCAACTCGCGTTCCGGGTGCACGAGGCAGCCTTCGTGTACGTCGTCGCGTTCGTGGTCGCAGTGCTCGTCTGGAACCGCGAGCGGCCGGTCGACGAGCTGGCGAGGGCCGTACGGTTCGCCGGGATCGGGACGGTCGCGCTGCTCGGCGTGGCGGCGTCGGCGGTCGTGGTGGGGTTCGACGCGCTGTTCCGCCAGTTCCACGTCCTGTCGTTCGCCAATGACTTCTGGCAGCTCGACCCGAAGCGCGACCACCTGGTGCAGATGTATCCGCAGGGGTTCTGGTTCGACGTCACGCTCGCCGTCGGGCTGCTCGCGGCGGCGTGCGGCGGGCTGCTGTGGGCGGCGGCGTACGGCTACGAGTGGTACGCGAGGAACGTCCAGCCGGGGGTCGCCTCGGACGATGCGCCGGTCGTGGATTCCGATGCGGTGACCGAAGCAGGCGACTGAGCCGGGCCTCGCCCAAATGGCCTACGGGTCGTGGAACCACTCCTCGGTGGTCATGGCGTCCGGGTCGGGCTGCTGCTGGATGCGGGCGTACTCGGCGGCCACTCCCGGGTCGTAGGCGCCACGGTCGTCGCGCTGCGCGCCGGTCGGCACGACGAAGCGCGAGGGGAGCAGGCGCTCGGTCGCCATCGAGCCGCACGTGGGGCAGGCCCGCTGCTCATCCATCGCGGAGATCGAGCGGCGCTCCTCGTACTCGGCGTCGCAGGCGTCTTCGAGGCAGCGGTACTCGTAGATCGGCATGGTTGGCCTCCGTGCCGCGCCCGCGCCGCGCCCGTTCGGTACGGGGCGGCCGGCTAGAAGTCGTCGAACTCGAAGTCGTCGTCCAGGCCACCCTCCGGGTCGAAGGTGTCGTCGAGTGGCGGGCCGGTCTCCGCGGCGTTGTAGCTACCGACGTAGGCGAAGCTCATGTTGAGCTTGCGCTCGATCGAATGCGAGCCGCACGTGGGGCAGGCGCGCTTCTCATCCATCGCGGAGATCGAGCGGCGCTCCTCGTACTCGGCGTCGCAGCCATCCTCGAGGCAGCGGTACTCGTAGATCGGCACGGTGGCTCCCTTCCGGTCCGCGTTCGCGGAGAGTCTACCTGAGCTAGTCGAGGTAGTCCTTGAGCTTCCGCGAGCGGGTCGGGTGGCGCAGCTTGCGCAGCGCCTTGGCCTCGATCTGGCGGATACGCTCGCGCGTCACGTTGAACTCGCGGCCCACCTCCTCGAGGGTCCGCGAGCGGCCGTCGCCGAGCCCGAAGCGCAGCTCCAGCACCTTGCGCTCACGCGGGGTGAGCGAGGAGAGCACGTCGATCACCTGCTCCTTGAGCAGCTGGTGCGACGCGGCGTCGGCCGGGGCGAGCGCGGACTCGTCCGGCAGGAAGTCGCCGAGGTGGGAGTCTTCCTCCTCGCCGATCGGGGTTTCCAGCGAGACCGGCTCCTGCGAGACCTTCATGATCTCGCGCACCCGCTCCGGGGGCAGCTCGAGCTCGCGCCCGATCTCCTCCGAGGTGGGCTCGCGGCCGTACTCCTGCACCAGCCGCCGCGAGACGCGGACGAGCTTGTTGATCGTCTCGACCATGTGCACGGGGATGCGGATCGTCCGTGCCTGGTCGGCGATGGCGCGGGTGATGGCCTGGCGGATCCACCACGTCGCGTACGTCGAGAACTTGTAGCCCTTGCGATAGTCGAACTTCTCGACGGCGCGGATGAGGCCGATGTTGCCTTCCTGGATGAGGTCCAGCAGCGACATGCCGCGGCCGATGTACTTCTTCGCGACAGACACGACCAGGCGCAGGTTCGCCTCGGTCAGCTGCCGCTCGGAGCGCACGCCGTCGTAGATGATCTTCTCGATGTAGTACTTGATGGCGCCGCCGTGGGTGTCCTGGAGGTGCTCGGCGAGGCCGGCCTTGGGCGGGAACACCCGGGCCTCGCTGCCCGCGTGGGCGGCGGCCCACTTCACATGCTCCGGGCGCATGATGTGGGTGATGATCGAGATGTCGATCAGCGCCTTGTGGGCGACGTCCTCTTCCCACTCCATGTCCTGCTGCAGCGCGACGTGCGCGCCCTCGTCCAGCTCGTAGTCCACGGTCGCGCGGAACGTCGGGTCGATGATGCGCTCGGATACCGCCTGGCGAGGCAGCTTGAGGTGGCGCGCCACGGACTGGTAGACGGGCCGCTCGCGGTGGAACTCGCGCAGCAGCTCCGCGAGGATCTCGCCGTAGCTCGGCTCGCGCTCGTGGTCCTCCTCGAACCGCTTCTGGATCGCGTCGATGTGGAGCCACTCCTCCATCGCGCGGGCGAGGCGCTTCTCGTCGGCCGCCGTCAGCAGCGGCACCTTGCCGATCTCGCGCAGGTACATCCGCACCGGGTCGTCGATGCCGACGGCCTCGTCGACGATGCGGCGCGCCTCCTCGACGGCGGCGCTGGCGCCACGACCCGAGTCGGAGTCGATGCGCACGGTGATGCCGTTCTCGGAGAGTTGCGCGACGATCGAGGAGAGCCGGTCACGGCTCGTCTCGGCCTCGGGGATGGCGGCGAGCACGTCTTCCGCGGTGACCTGGCCTGAGCGCCGGCCCTTCCGCAGCAGTTCCTCGATGCCCGCGGGTTCAAACGTCTGCGTCATCTGGCTCCTCCATCGCTTCCGTTACCGGCGCCGCTCGTGACGGCGCGCCGGCGCCTGCCTGCTCGTACGCTGTTTCGTGGGTCTGTGCGGTAGACCCATTATCGCCGTTCTCGCCGCCGCCCGCGACCTCGCCGCCGTTCCCTCTTGTCGGTCGGACCTCGTCGCGTTCCTGTCTGCTGAGTTCCACGAAGTTCGCCGCAAGCTCGGCGTTCGCGCTCGTGCTGCTAGACGGGAGAGGTCCGCGCTGCTCTGCAACGCGGGCGAACTCAAGGACGTCGGCTCCCCCGCGCCGAGCTTCCGCAATCTCGTGAGCGACAGCGACACCCTCGGCACTGAGCCGTTCCTTTCGGCGCCGCTCGCGGAGCGCCTTCGCGGTCTTGCTAATCACTGCACAAAGCTGAGACCCGACCATCGTCTCGTAGGCCTCTGGCAGACCGGCCTCCGTGAGCAGCACGAAGTGCGCTTGCGACTCTTCGTCGAGTTCCTGGATGCGCGCGACGAAATCATCATCCTGGCGCCACGCCTCGAAGAGACGCCGGTTCGCGCCATACTCGAAGATGTCAGGGTCGAGTTCGAGGCCGGCCTCCCTGCAGTCAGGACGCAGGAGCAGCGGCCGCAGCAATTGCAGCTCACCCGGTTCTACGTCGGCGAGTGCCGGATTGGATTGCGCGCCGCTTGAGTTGCGACGCGTCGCCTGCGCGAGCTCGCGCGCTGAAGGTACCGGCGTCGGGCGCGTGGGAGCTTCGTCCGGCCCGGGGGCCGGTGGTGTGTCGTCAGCGGTACGGCGTGAACGGCGTTGCACAGGCGCGCGCTGGGCGAGTAGCTCAGTCACGGTGCGCTCGTCCACGCGCCCGAGGCGCGCGAGGCGCTGCACGTACTCCGCGCGGACGATCGGGTCCGCCATCGCCGCCACGGTCGGCACGATCGCCTCGACCGCACGGGAACGCGCCCGCGCGTCGTCCAGGTCGGTGCGTTCCGCGACCGCCTCGAAGAGGTGGTCGGCGACGGGCTTCGCCTCGTCGATGAGTGCGCGCAGCCGCGCGGGGTCGGAGCGGACCAGCGAGTCCGGGTCCTCGCCCTCCGGGATCGCGGCGATGCGGATGTCGGCCTGCAGCACGTTCTGGTACGAGACCAGCCCGCGCCAGTCGATGGTGGCGACGGTGTCCGAGTCGGCCGCGCCCGAGGCCACCTCGACGGCGCGGATCGTCGCCTCGCTGCCGGCGTTGTCGGCATCGAGGGCGAGCACGACGTTGGGCGTGAAGCGCTTGATGAGCTGCATCTGCGCCTCGGTGATCGCCGTCCCCATCGAGGCGGCGACGTTCTCGATGCCCGCCTGGTGGCAGGCGATCACGTCCATGTAGCCCTCGACGACAATCAGGCGGTCCTGGCGGCGCGCCTCGATGCCGCCGCGGTCGAGGCCGTAGAGCGTGCCGCTCTTGTCGAACAGCGGCGTGCGCGGCGTGTTGAGGTACTTCGGCTCCTGGTCGGCGCCGAGCGCACGTCCGCCGAAGCCGACCATGCGGCCTCGCACGTCGCGCGTGGGGAAGACCAGCCGGCCGCGGAAGCGGTCGTAGAGGCCGCGCTGGCCCTCGATGGCGAGGCCGGCGGCGACGAGCTCGCGGTCCTGGAAGCCGCGCGCGGTGAGGTGGTCGGTCAGCGCGCTCCACTCGTCGGGCGCGTAGCCCAGCTGCCACTGGCGCTGCGTCGCCGCGTCCAGGCCGCGCCGCTCCGCGTACTCGCGCGCCGACGCGCCATGCGGCCCGCCGAGCTGCGCCTGGTAGAACAGCGTGGCCGCGTCGTTCGCTGCCAGCAGCCGCTCGTGCTCCTCGCGGCGCTCGACCTCGCGGGGCGTCGGCGGGCGCAGCTCGACGCCGGCGCGCTCCGCGCAGCGCCCGAGGGCTTCGCGGAAGTCCAGCCCCTCGATGCGGCGCACGAACTCGATCACGTCGCCGCCGGTCGAACAGGCGCCGAAGCAGTGCCAGCTGCCGCGCGAGGGGTCGACGATGAAGGAGGGCGTGCGCTCGTTGTGGAAGGGGCAGTTCGCCTTCCACGTGCGCCCGCTGCGCTTGAGGTTGGGGACGTAGCTGCCGACGGTCTCGACGATGTCGAGTCGCGCCTTGACGTCTTCGATGGTGCTCATGCTCTGTCTGTTAAGACACCACTCGCGCCGGATCGTTACGGGTTGGCGTCACGCTCCCGCGAATCTCTCGCGAATCCGCCCCGCCGCGGCCTCCTCGCGCTCCGCCGTCGCGCTGATCGCTGCAAGTGCGGCGTCGTCCGGCTCCGCCGAGCCCTCGACGGCGTCGAGGACGCGCAGCGTCTCGAAGCGCGCCCCGGCGAGGTCGTGGACGGCCTGCGGCGCGAGCGAGGCGGTCGACTCCCGGCCCGGCAGCACCACCGCCTCGCCGCCGACCGCGGCGGCCGCTTCGCGCTCGTCGGCGGCGAGTGCGGCGAGGAGCGCGACGACGCTCTGCCCGTCGCCGAGGTCCGTGGCGAAGTCCTGCTCGGTCAGCCGCGCGATGGCGTCGAGCAGCGACGTCCGGGACGCCTCGAGGCGGGCGCGGAGGGCGGTGGGATCAGGTAGTGGGGTCATCGCGGGTAGGTGTTGTTCGCGCTGTCTGCGTCGTTGATCGCGTCGGTCGATGCGGTCACGGAGATGGAGCCCGGGTCGGTGTCCACCAGCGCGCGCAGATCGTAGCGGCTCGTCGCGCCGGACTCCACGTCGAGCGGCAACAGCTCGGCGAGGAGGGTCGGGCCGCCCGGCGTCGAGGCGCTGACCTCGAGCGTGACCGTGCCCACCAGCGGGATCGGGCTGTTGTTGCGCACCTCGACGACGATGTGGCCGCTTGCCTCGTCGCGCCCGATGCCGAGGACCTCGATGTCGTTGAAGGTGTCCGGGGCGACTTCCGCGCCGAACGTGTTGTTGCCGGTGTCCGACTCGATGATCCCCCAGGCGCGGAGGGCGATCGAGACGCCGGAGCGCCGCTGCACGTAGGCGCCCTCCACGACGGCCTCCAGCTCGTCGCCCGGCCGGAGCGCCTTCCCGGTGTCGATCCGCACGAACCGGCCGCTGTCGACGCTCACCTCGATGACGCCCTCCGCGTCAGCGTCCGCGCTGCCTTCGTTCGCGACGACGACCACGAGCCGGTTGTCGCGCGCGAACACCTCGCGCACGACGAGGTCGGGGCGGCCGGGCGGCGGCGTCGGGCGCGCCTCGCCCGTCGGCGACGGCGTCGGCGAGGCAATTGCCAGCCGAAAGGCCCGCGCGTCGAGGACCCGTAGCGCGTCGAGGTCACCGACCCCTGAGACCGCATCGACCGGCACCCAGCCCGCGACGGGCGAGGAGCCGGATGAGCCCTCGCCGCCGTCCGCGGAGACGGCCAGCCACTCGCCGTCGGCGGAGCGCCCCTCGATCCGCAGCGGCGTGCCGGTGGCGAGTTCGCCGCGCGACTGGCCGCCGCTGCCGGGCGCGTCGAGGGCGTGCGTAGTCCTCGCCGCATCGGGGCCTGCCTCGGCCTGCGTGGCGGGCGGCGTCGCAGTGGGCTCCGTCGGTACTGGTGGCGGTGGTTCCGGCGCCTCGCCGGTGCCCATGAAGAGCGTGAGGGCGCCGAGGGTCAGGCCGACCGCTGCGACGACGACCAGCAGCGCCAGCGCCCGCACCAGGCAGGATCGGGCGAGATACACCGGATCACTCGACGGCGAGCCCGAGCTCGGCCGCCCGCCGCAGCGCAAACCCGTCGGTCATGCCGGAGACGTAGTCAGCGGCGCGCCGCCACGGCGGGTCGTCCGGCAGCGAGAAGCCCTCGATCTGCTCGGGGTTGCGCTCGTAGTGCGTGAACAGCGCCTCGATGACGCGCTGCCCGCGCTCGGCTGCTTCCCGCACGGGGGGTGCGAGGTAGACCCGGTCGAAGAGGAACGCCCGCAGCTCGTCGGTCGCGTGCAGCACCTTGTCGCTGAGCTCGATGCGGCTCGCGTCCGTCCGCGGCGCATTCGCCGTGGCGTGCGAGGTCTCGACGCAGTCCGTGACCAGCCGCTCGATGCGCTGTGAGTGCGTGGCGCCGAGGGTGTTCTGGACGGCGTCGGGCAGGTCGTCCCCGCGCAGCAGGCCGGCGCGCACGGCGTCCTCGATGTCGTGGTTGAGGTAGGCGATCGAGTCGGCCAGCTTCACGATCTGGCCCTCGAGGGTGGAGGCGACGCCCCAGCCCTCGGCGGCGACGGACGCCAGCCCCTTGGAGTGCTTGTAGATGCCCTCGCGCGTCTCGGGCATGAGGTTGAGCCCGCGGCCGTCGCGTTCGAGCACCTCGACGATGCGGAGCGACTGCGCGTTGTGGCGGAATCCGACCGGCACCAGCTGGCCGAGCCGCTCCTCGCCCGCGTGGCCGAACGGCGTGTGGCCGAGGTCGTGGCCCAGCGCCATCGCCTCGGTCAGGTCCTCGTTGAGGCCGAGGGCGCGCGCGATGGTGCGCGCGATCTGCTGCACCTCGATGGTGTGGGTCATGCGGGTGACGACGTGGTCGGAGTCCGGCGCGATGAAGACCTGGGTCTTGTGCTTGAGCCGCCGGAACGCGCGCGTGTGGATGATGCGGTCGCGGTCGACCTGCCAGGCGAGACGCAACGGGTCGGGTGGCTCGGGCCGGTCACGCCCCGGGGAGTCCGCCTCGCGCGCCGCGCCGGCCGCGAGCAGCGCCTCGCGCGCCTCGAGGGCGGCGCGGAGGTGGGTGATCGCGGGCAAGGCCATGCACCGAGTGTCCGCCGATGTGGTGAGTGCGGCAAGCGCTCCGTTTGCCCGTGTCGTGACCGCGGCCCTAGCATCGGGCCGTGACCCAGGATGCCCCCTCCGGCGAACCAGAAGCGGACCCGGCCCCGACGGCCGGTCCAGGCGATCCCACCGAACCAACCCCGGACGCGCCTGTCGAGTCGAGACCGGACCCTCGGCCGGCCGGTGACCCGCTCTGGACATCGTTCCTGCTCCCGATCTCCGTCCTGATCGGCGCCGTGGCCATCGTCGGCGCGCTGTTCCTGCGCGACGACGCGCCGCCGCCCGAGTCCGTCGCACCTGCACTCACGGACCTCACCACCGCCGTCGACGCCCTGTCTGCCGAGGTCGAGTCCCTCTCCGACGAGGTCGCGCTCCTCGCGGTGGAGGTGGAGGTGTCGGCCGGGCTCGACCGGGCGGCCGCTCCCGCTCCCGCCGCGCCGTCGGGGCCGTCGACGCTCAATGAAGCGCTGCAGGACTACGCCGCAACGATCGGCCTCGACGCCGACGACTTCGGTGCGTGCCTCGGCGACCCGGCGACGCTCGATGCAGTGGGGGCGCAGCTCCAGCGCGGGGTCGACCTCGGCGTGCGGGGGACGCCGACGTTCTTCATCAACAACAAGCGGATCTCCGGCGCGCAGCCCGCGGCCCTCTTCGCCCTGCTGATCGCCGCAGAACTCGAGGGCAGCCCCACGAGCCTCGGCGAGTACCCGGAGGTCATCCAGCAGCTTGCGCAGCGCGACCCGCCCAGCTTCGCGATCCTCCCCGCGCGCCCCGACGCGAGCGGCGCTCCCATCGAGGGGGACCCCGGCGCGGCGGTGGTGATCCTGGAGTTCAGCGACTTCGAGTGCCCGTTCTGCGAGCGCTGGTACCAGGAGACGCTGCCCGACATCCGTGCGCAGGTCGGCGAGGACGTCGCGATCGCCTTCCTCCACTTCCCGCTGACGCAGATCCATCCCAACGCGGCCGGCGCGCACGCGGCAGCCGAGTGCGCGGGGGAGCAGGGCAAGTTCTGGGAGATGCACGACCTGCTCTTCGAGCGGCAGGGTGAGTGGTCGCGCCTCCCGAACATCAACTGAACCGGCGGCCCGATTGGGTGCTGACGGCGCTGCCGTATAATCTCGGCAGCGCGCGCTCCGGCTCATCGCCAGTGCGGCATCGACCGCCCTCTCCCCGGGGTCCGGCGGACTGTGGAACTCGCGCGCGGCGAGCGGCGGGAGACCTATCATGACGACCACTGCACCCGAGACGCCTGCGGCTGTAGCCCTCGAGGCGCCCCCCGTCTTCCGCTTCGGCGGAGACGGCACCGACGGCGACGCCTCGATGCGTAATCTCCTCGGCGGCAAGGGCGCCGGGCTTGCCGAGATGAGCAACCTCGGCATCCCCGTCCCGCCCGGCTTCACCATCACCACCGAGGTCTGCAACGCCTACTACGCCCTCGGGCGCACCTACCCCGACGCCCTCGACGCGGCGGTCCGCGCGGCCGTCGAGTCCACCGAGGAGATCACGGGCACGCGCTTCGGCGACCCCGCCAACCCGCTGCTGCTCTCCGTGCGCTCCGGCGCGCGTGTCTCCATGCCCGGCATGATGGACACCGTCCTCAACCTCGGGCTCAACGACGAGACCGCCGAGGGCCTCGCCCGCCGTTCCGGCAGCCCTCGCTTCGCCTACGACTCCTACCGCCGCTTCGTCCAGATGTACGGCGACGTCGTGCTCGGACTGCGACCCGAGAGCGACACCGCGGCCGACCCGTTCGAGGCGCTCCTGGAGGCCAAGAAGGAGTCGCGAGGCGTCGAGCTCGACACCGAGCTGGACGCCGACGCGCTGCGTGAGCTGGTGGCCGAGTTCAAGAACGCGATCCGCTCCGGCCTCGGCGTCGAGTTCCCCGAGGACCCGTGGGAGCAGCTCTGGGGGGCGATCGGCGCGGTGTTCAACTCGTGGGAGAACCCTCGCGCCGCCGTCTACCGGGAGATGTACGGCTACCCCGCGAGCTGGGGCACCGCCGTGAACGTGCAGGCGATGGTGTTCGGGAACCTCGGCGAGGACTGCGCCACCGGCGTCGTCTTCACGCGCGACCCCGCCACCGGCGAGCGCCGGCTGAGCGGCGAGTACCTGCTCAACGCGCAGGGTGAGGACGTGGTCGCCGGCATCCGCACGCCGGACGGCCTCAGTCTGGGCGACGGCGCGCCGGGCACCTCGCTCGAGGAGATCATGCCGGACGCCCACCGCGAGCTCGTCGAGGCGTGCGACCGCCTCGAGCAGCACTTCGCCGACATGCAGGACATCGAGTTCACCATCCAGCAGCACCGGCTCTGGGTGCTCCAGACGCGCTCCGGCAAGCGCACCGGCCGTGCGATGGTGAAGATCGCCGCCGACCTCGTCGGCGAAGGCGCTATCGACCAGCGCGAGGCGCTGCTGCGCCAGGAGCCCGAGAAGCTCGACGAGCTGCTCCACCCCAACTTCGACCCGAACGCCGACCGCCGCGTCATCGCGACCGGCCTCGGCGCGTCGCCCGGTGCGGCCGTTGGTCGCGTCGTCTTCTCGGCCGGGGAGGCCGAGGAATGGGCAGGGCGCGGCGAGCGCGTGGTGCTCGTGCGCGTCGAGACCAGCCCCGAGGACGTCGCCGGGATGCAGGTCGCCGAGGGCGTGCTGACCGCGCGCGGCGGCATGACCTCGCACGCGGCCGTCGTGGCTCGCGGTATGGGCACGTGCTGCGTGGCGGGGTGCGGCGCGCTGCAGGTCGACTACGACGCCGGACTCTTCAGCGTCGAGGCGTCCGACGGCGAGACCGTGACGGTGCGCACGGGGGACACGATCTCCATCGACGGCAGCACCGGCGAGGTCTTCCTCGGGGCCGTCGAGCTGACCGAGGGCGGCCTGCCCGAGGAGTACGAGCGGCTGATGGGCTGGGCCGACGACGCCCGCCGCCTCAACGTCCGCACCAACGCGGACACGCCCGAGGACGCCGCGCGCGCCCGCGCCTTCGGCGCGGAGGGCATCGGGCTGTGCCGCACGGAGCACATGTTCTTCGGCGAGGACCGCATCCTCGCCGTGCGGCAGATGATCCTCGCCGCCGATGAGGCGGGACGCCGCGAGGCGCTGGCGCTCATCCTGCCGATGCAGCGCTCGGACTTCGAGGGCATCCTGCGCGCGATGGCCGGCTACCCGGTCACCATCCGCCTGCTGGACCCCCCGCTGCACGAGTTCCTCCCGCAGGGCGAGGCTGAGCTGGCCGACGTCGCGGCCGCCCTCGGCGTGACGCTCGAGGAGGCGGAGCGCCGCGTCGAGCAGCTCCACGAGTTCAACCCGATGCTCGGCCACCGCGGCGTACGCCTCGCGGTCACGTTCCCGGAGATCTACGAGGTGCAGACCCGCGCCATCATCGAGGCTGCGTGCAACCTCGCCGCCGAGGGCGTCAAGGTGGAGCCCGAGATCATGATCCCGCTCGTCGGGGCGGAGTCGGAGCTGGAGCGGCTGCGCGCACAGACCGCGGCCGTCGCCGAGCAAGTCATCGAGGAGCGGGGCGTCCGGCCGCCGTACCAGATCGGCACGATGATCGAGCTGCCGCGCGCGTGCGTCGTCGCTGACCGCATCGCCTCGCACGCCGACTTCTTCTCGTTCGGCACGAACGACCTCACGCAGACGACGTTCGGCCTCTCGCGCGACGACGCCGGGCGCTTCCTGCCCGAGTACGTCAGCCAGGGCCTGCTCCCCCGCGACCCGTTCGTCGAGGTCGACGCCGACGGCGTCGGCGGGCTCGTGCGGATGGGCGTCGAGCGCGGGCGTTCGACGAAGCCGGCGCTGAAGATCGGTGTCTGCGGCGAGCACGGCGGCGACCCCGCCTCGGTCGAGTTCTTCCACGGCATCGGGCTCAACTACGTCTCCTGTTCCCCGTACCGCGTGCCCATCGCCCGCCTCGCGGCGGCGCAGGCGGCGCTGCGGGGCGAAACCTAGGAGGCCGCGCGGCCTCGGAGGTGACACATCACGACTCCGAGGGGCCCGCTTCCGCAGTACTGCGCCGCCTGTGGCGCGATCCGTCCGCGCGACGCCGACCAGTGCCCGAACTGCGGCGCACGGTGGGAGCCGGCGGGCGTCCTCGATGACCCCACGGCCATCGCGACGCTGCTCAACGCGATTGAGCGCTGGCGCGCCGACGGCCTGATCGACAACGCTTCGGCCCGGCGGCTGCGCGGCCACTACGAGGCCCGCCGCACCGAGCTGATCATGCCGGCGGGCCAGCGGCCGGCCGCCCCGGCTGCACCGGCCGCCTCGGCCCCGGCGCGCCGGGCGGCGCCCCGCCGGTCCGTGGCTCCGGCGGCCGGCGTCGGCGAGTGGGCCGCGCGCCGCCAGGCCGACGTGCTGCTCTACGTCGGCGCGTTCCTGCTCGTCATCTCGGCGCTGATCTTCGTCTCCAGCCACGACGAGGCCCTCGCGGGCTGGTGGCGCGTCGCGATCCTCGCGGTCTACACGGTAGCGTTCATGGTCGCGGGCTGGCTGCTCCAGCGCTGGCCGAGGGTGCGCGAGGCGGGGCCGGCCTTCCTCGCCATCGGCGCGCTCATGACGCCGCTCAACTTCCTGCTCCTCTACGAGGAGGTACTGAGCCACCGAGAGGTCGAGGGAGCGCTCGTCTGGTTCGTCGCTTCGCTCTACAGCGCCGCGTTCTACGGCCTGCTGTTCGCCGGAGGGGCCGGGCGGCCGTACGCCGTCCCAGCGGGGCTGGCGGTGCTCAGCGCGTGGGGCTCGCTGGCGGTCGCGGCGGGCATCCCGGTTGAATGGGGTGGCGCGTGGTGGATGGCCTTCGCGCTCGTCGGCGCCGACGCAATCTCGGCGGCCCGACGCTGGAGTCGGGCTGCAACTGCTGTCGTCGCTGTACTCGCGTCGCTGGCGGCGCTCTATGCGGTCGCGATTGCGATCGTCGCCGACGGACACGAGTGGCAGCTGCCGGTCACGCTCGGGCTGCTGCTGATGGTCGTCGGGCTGGCCGGGGTGCCTCGACGCGAACCCGGAGGCGCGATCGGCGTCGCCGTGCTGGCAGTCCTCGCCGCGATCACCGCCCTGTGGGCGGCCGGGGTCGAGGTCGAGTGGTACAGCTTCCCGCCGCTTGTCGTCGGGGCGTTGCTGCTCGCGGGGAGGCCGGGCTGGGTCAGATCCAGCCCGCAACTCGGGTTCGGGGCGCTGCTGTTCGCGACCGCTGCGGCCGCGGCGCCGTTCGTTCTGGTCGGCGCGCACCTCGACGGCGACAGCGCGATCGCGGTGGCAGCGTTCGCCGGCTCCGCCGCCCTCTTCGCCGCCGCCGGGTGGCTCAACACCACCGAGGGCGTCGCCGCGTGGGCCGAGGCGGGGGCGGGGCCGACGACGCGACTCCGGCCGACTCCGCCGTCGGAACGCGTCGTGTTCGGCTGGCTGGCATTCGCCGCGGCGCTGGCAGCCATCGGCTTCGCGCAGCGCGCGCAGGGACTGAGCCCACCGGACACCGGGTGGGTGCTCGCGGCGATCGCAGCGGGATGCTCGGGCGCCCTCCTGCTCCGCGGGCGCGAGCGGCCCGCGCTGCTGTGGGCGCTGCTCCCGCCGCTCCTCCTCGCGGTCGTCGCGTCGCTGCATCCACTCGAGGAGCACGTTGGGCACGACGCAGTCCTGCTTGCGCTGGCCGCCGCACACGTCGTCGTGGCGTTCGCCGTGCTGCGGCGGTGGAGCCTCGCTGTGGTTGGGGTAGCGCTGACGATGCTCGCATCGGCGGTGCTGTGGGAAGTGCAGGCGTGGCCGTGGTGGGTGCTGGCCGCCGCGTACGCCGCGGGCGGCGTCGCCCTCTTCGGCCTCGTCACGCCCCTACGCCGCTACGACCAGCCCGAGGCCGCCGAGGCCGAGACCTTCGGGGCCGCGCACGCCCTCTCTTGGGGGCCGATCACGGTCGCGGCCGGCGTCGGGCTCGCCGCGCTCGGGGAGCGACTCGACGCCCCCGCGGTCGAGATGGCCGAGACCGTCGAGTACCGGGCGCTCGTACTCATCGTGCTGGCCTTCGGCCCACTCGTCGCCATCGAGGCGTGGCGGCTGCGCGAGTGGGTGCCGGCCGTCGTGCCCTACGCGGTGGTGCTCGGCGTCGCCGCCGCACTCTGGCCGGTCTTCGCCTGGCCGGTCTGGACCCTCGCCGTGGCCTACTCGGTCGCCGGAGCCGCGACCTTCGCGGCGCTCACGCAGTGGCGACGACCCGGCGCCTCGACGTCGGATGTGGCGGTGCAGGCCATCTCCTGGAGTGGCCTGGCGCTCGGGCCGCTGACGGCGATGTGGGCGCTCGGTGCGCGCCTCGAAGGCCTCGATGCCGAGCCGGCGACCCTCGTCGAGTTCCGGGCGCTCGCGCTCCTGTTCCTGCCGCTCGCGGCTGCCGTGGCGTACGAGGGCTACCGGCTCGGCGCGCGCTGGGCGCTGCTGCCCGCCTCCGCGCTGGTCATGGTCGCGCTCGAACTCGCCATCGCGACGCTCGAGCCGGGTAACGTGCAGGCCCATACGGTCCCCGCGGCCGTGTACCTCGCACTCGTCGGGCTGACGATGCGGCCCTCGGAGCGTCTCAGCGATGACCTCGGATGGCACGAGGTGCTCCAGGTGGTCGGCGCGGGACTACTCGTGCTCCCGCAGGCAGAGCAGGGGTTCGAGCCGGGCGGGGCGCGGTGGGGCCTTGTGCTGCTGATCGAGGGCGTCGCGCTGCTCGCGGTAGCGCTGGCGCTGAACGCGCGCTGGCTCGCGGTCTCGGCGGTGGTGACGCTGTCCGGGGTGGCGCTGCGCTTCCTCTGGGTCAACCGCGACACGGACCTGGTGCCCTACTGGGCGATGCTGGCAGTCGCGGGCTTCCTCCTGCTGGCCGTCGGGCTCACGGTGCTGCTGCAGCGCGAGTGGTGGGACCGCAGCCGCGCGCGCTTGCTGCGTCGCTGGCGGGAGGACCCGGTCCTCCACGCGCGCTCGGCCGACGAGGTGCCCGTGGCCGCGCTCCTGACCTCGCTGGCGCCCGTGCTCGCGATCATCGCGATCACAGCGGGCGAGTGAGCCGGCTCCCGGTCAGAACGCCACCCATGCGATGACGGCGACCACGCCGGCCACGACGAGCCCGGCGGCCGTCACGGCCGCGCTCTCCAGCGTCACGGCGCCCACGTAGAGCAGCGGGAAGCTCGCCGTCATGCCCGCGAGGGCGAGATGCCGCAGCCATCGACGCGGCTCGCCCGGCACCGCGATCACCTCGACAGCCCGGTGAGCAGCTCGATCACGATGAACGCCTCGATGCCCGCGAGCAGCACGAGCAGCAGGATGTAGGGGATGACGATGCGGAAGATATCGCGCTCGCTGCCGGAGAGCCCGACGACCGCCGCCCCGACCAGCACCTTCGCGGGCGCCATCGCGCTGCCCACCGAGGCGCCGACCGACTGGATGCTGGAGATGGTGACGGGCCCGATGTCGAGCGCGCTCGCGGTCTCGAGCTGCAGCAGGCCGAACATCACGTTCGAGTTGGTGTTGCTGCCGCTCATGAACGCCCCGAGCATGCCGATGAACGGCGAGACGAGCGGGAAGACCGGCCCCGACGCGTCGGCGAGCCCGCGCGCCAGCAGCACCGTCATGCCTGAGTCGGCCATGATCACGGCCATCATCGCCATCATCGCCACGCCGATGCTCGTCGCGAGGCACTGCGAGTAGGTCAGCCGCAGCGCCTCCCACGCGACCCCGCGCCGCCATCGCGCCCTCGCGACATAAAGGGCGCTGCTGACGAGCAGTGCGATGACGATAAGCGGCGCCGGGTGGTTGAGCAGCCGGATGGGCGCGAAGTCGTTCGTGGCGGCGACCACGAAGCCCTCGCCGGTCACGAACCCGGGGTAGTCGAGCCCCCAGCGCAGGCCCGACGTGGCGTCCTTGATCGGACCGATCTGCGAGATCACGCTGAGCGTGATGAGCAGCGTGTAGGGCATGAACGCGAGCCAGAACGGCATGGGGCTGGCGGCACTCTCCGGGCCGTCCGGGTCGGGCGGTGCGGGGCTCGGCGGCCCGGGCCGCAGCAGCGGCGTGCGCGCCACGAGGGCCATCGCGGCCATGCCCAGCACGGCCGGTACGCTCGATGCGATCTGGGGGGCGCCTGCCTCGGCCAGCGCGTACATGCCCGCGGCCATCACGGCGCCCGCCACCAGGACCAGCGGCAGGCTGCGCCGCACCGCGTCGAGCCCGCCGTAGATGTGCGCCACCAGCGCGCCGCTGACCACGATTACCGGCGCGAACAGCAGCGCCATGTGCGGCGCGATCACGTCGCCCTCGATGCCCGTGACGAGCTGGATCGTGTAGTACGAGGAGCCCATCGAGCCGAAGGTCACGGCCCAGCCGTGGCCGACCAGCGCCATGCCGGCCGCCCGCGCTGGCGAGAAGCCGAGCATGATGAGGATCGGCGCGGCGACCGCGATCGGCACGCCGAAACCGGTCACGCCCTGCACGAAGCTCGAGAAGCCCCACCCGATCAGCAGCGCCTGCACCAGCCGGTCGCTCGACAGCCGCGCCATCGCGCGGCCAATCGCCTCGATCCCGTCGAGGCGGTCGACGAGATTGAACATGTAGACCGACGTCCAGACGATGCTGAGCACGAAGATGGAGAGGCTGAGCCCCTTCGCGCTCGCGATCGCGACGTGGTCGCTCGCCGCGCCGAAGACGAGGAAGGCAAGTCCGAGCGCCAGCGCCCAAGCCGTGGCCCCGGCGCGCGGCGCGCTCCACCCCACGAAGAAGATCGCGACCATGAGCACGACGACCGGCACAGCCGCCAGCAGCCAGTTCGCGAGCGTGAGTTCGGGTCCCGTCACCGCCAACGCCCCCCGCCGTCAGCCACGATACGTGCCGCCGCCGTTGGGTCCGAGGGATGCCGGACGGTGGAGCCGGCTCGATCAAGCAGGTGCGATCCTAGGTCGAGGTGAAGGGTGGTGGCGGCTCGTTGTCGGGCCCGGCCTTACGTCGGATCTCAGTCGCAATCCTGTACAACACGTCATCAAGCTCGTGGGCTCGCGCTTCGCCAGGCAGCTTCACGAATTCATAAGATGCCTGATCGGCGCCCTCGCGCCAGCCAACTATGCCTGCGCCGTCGAGATAGGAGTTCGTGAGTGAGTCCACTTCCTGAACGATATCTTCGATCGTGTCAGATGGCCTCAGGCGAGCTGCCCACAGCAAGTAGACACTCGGAGGTTGGTTGATGCGCCATTCGTCCCAATGGTCTATCTGCGTCTCCATGCCGCGGCGGTAGAGCTTGAGATCCGTCGCAGCAAACTTCAGTTCCTTTCGACGGTTCGACCAGTCACTTAGCGCTCCGCGTGCGCCATGCGATCCGTAAGGGGGCCCACCCGTCACCTTCGTTTCCACACAAATGAGTGGGTCGACATTCCTAACGGGCCAAGCCACATCGATCTGGTGGACTTGGGAGAATCCCCGTATCCGGTTCCGAGGGGCAATGCGTTGAGTCGTCTGGTTCTCCAAGAGTAATGCAACGACCTGCGCAAACCAGTTACCCTTGCCGCGGTAGATGCCGTCTAAGCGAGGACCAGGGCGCGCCTTGGCGTTCCCCATCCTGGCAGGGGGTGTGCTTGCTCGTCGGTAGGCATCCAGCGTCCAGAGCAGATCGAGCCAGTCTTCGCGAATGTCCGAGAACCGGCGGATGGCGTCAGATTGGATGCGCTCCTTCAGTGCTTCCCACTTGTCGCCTGGGTGCCCAACAAGCGCTTCGATCTCGCGAGCTCGGCTCGCCATTGCAGGCCTCCACAGTCATCAATCGCCTATCCGGCGCTTGCGGAGTGAGCGTGATGCCTCGTGAAGTTCCGCAACGTCGTTACTACTGAGGCCCATGGTTTGATGTAGCAGGGCTTCGTCGACCCTCTTCGCCACATTCGTCCACAGCCCGTTGCGGAGCTGCCGGTCAATCGTGCTGCGCTCCGCTTTCAGTATATTCCATGTTTGTGATAATGCCTTGTAGGATGCGACAGGTAGTCCGGCTGCCTCGCGAGGTTCCATCTTCAGGACGCCACCACCGTACGAACGCCCGAAGATCTCCGCACCCAGCATCGTTACTGAGTTGAGGACAAGGACCGGAAGAGCAGACTTGGCGCTCTTCGGGGTTTCGCTCCGGAGTCGGACGCCGTGCATGGAGTTTAGATGGCGCACTCCCGCATGGTTCGTCAGAATCCGAGGGTGGCGATGGCTCATGTAGGTGAAGAATAGGTCGGGCGCCTCAACCAAGGGCGGTCTCCACCATGGAGTACGGATCTGACACTTGTAGGCGTTCTGGACGCCAAGCGTTTCTCCGTACTCCAAGTACCCTCGGAGGCGGTCGTCGACATCGCCCGTGCGGGGATGGAGCAGCCAAACAGACTCGCCCGCGTCTCGTAGTCGCTCCCAGTCGCGCATTCTGAAAGACAAGCCCTGCAAGTGTCGCGTTCCTGGTGGGCTGATCTTAACGACGTCGCTATCGGAAAGCCCATACTCAGCCTTCGTTGCGTTCGACATCGCGAAGTAGTGATTAGCGCCGGTTACGGTCCCCAACTCAGGGGAACCGTAGGAATCCAGGCTCGTGAAGTGCTCCTCGACTACCGAGTGGAACAACTGTCGCTGATGAGTGGGTAGAAGTAGATCCGTCCATTTGCCGGTGTCAGCCGGAATCACGTTCACGTGATCGAAAGGCCGAATGCTAGCGAGATCGGCGGCGTCCTGGACGTGATAGAGAGAGAAGGCGTCGCACCCTCCGCTGCCTTGCGCCAGTACTAGGACTACATTCTCTAACGCGTCCTCGAACTGGAGACGTTCAAACATAACGAGATGCACTGTCGCGAATCTTCGCCGGAGCCAGCGTCGGACAGGTTCGGCGTAGTGGACCGAAAGTAGCTCGGCTGGGAGCACCATAGCTAGGCGACCTTCAGGCTTGAGGAACGCGCAGGCGTGCACGACCAACGCCGCCCACGAGGACGCGAGCCCCGAGAGCCTCACGCCCTGGGCAAGGGCAGCCTGAGCAGCGCGGTGACGTACCGCCCCGGTGTGGCGCTGATAACGAATGAACGGAGGGTTCCCCACAACCGCGTCGAACAATGGGAGCGTTCCGGGCGCTTCGCCGGGCTCGGGCAGCGAGAAGAAGTCTTGGTTCACCAGGTGCGCGCCGAGGCCCTTGGACTTGAGGAGCCGCGCAGCTTCATCCAGTGTCTGAGCATGCACATCGACGCCGAATACCTGGTCGGGAACGTCGTCGGCGGGTGCCCCTAGCTGCCTTAACGCCTCACCTGCCGCCTCGAGGAAGACCGCCTCACCGCATGTGGGGTCGAGGATCCGTGCTTTCGGATTGCCGTCGGCCGCCCACGCTGCGAGGAAGTCCGCAATGGGCTTGGGTGTGAAGAAGGCACCACGTGCCTTCTGGTCTCCTCGATCTTCGACCACAGTCAGGCCGAGCGAAGTTTGGGCTGCGACCATGCTTGCCTACTCGGGGGAGAACCTATGTTCCGCGATGGTAGGTCGTTGCTCGATCGGACGCAAGTCTTTCACTCCACGGTCACCGTCTTCGCCAGGTTCCTCGGCTGGTCCACGTCCGCGCCGCGTTCGAGGGCGATGTGGTACGCGAGGAGTTGCAGCGGGATCAGGGAGATGGTGGGGGCGAGGGCGCCATCGAAGGCGGGGACGGCGAGGACGTCGTCGGCGACGCCGTCGAGGCTGTGGTCGCCCGCCGAGGTGAGCGCGAGCACGGGGCCGCGGCGCGCCTTCACCTGCTCGATGTTGGAGCGCATCTTCTCGTGCACCTCGTCCTGGACGGCGATGGCGACGGTGGCCATGCGCTCGTCGATGAGGGCGATGGGGCCGTGCTTCATCTCGCCGGCGGCGTAGCCTTCGGCGTGGATGTAGGAGACCTCCTTGAGCTTGAGCGCACCCTCGAGGGCGACGGGGTACGAGAGCCCGCGGCCGAGGAACAGGAAGTCGTCGAAGTGCGCGTAGCGGGCGGCCAGCTCGGCCACGCGGTCCTCCAGCAGCAGCGCCTCGCCGAGCGCGGCCGGGAGGTGGAGCGCCCCCTCGATCTCCGCCCGCGCGGTCGCGTCGTCGAGGACGCCGCGCATGCGGCCGAGCTGCAGGGCCGCGGCGTGCAGCGCGATGATCGAGCCGATCAGGCACTTGGTGCTCGCCACGGCGATCTCGGGGCCGACGCGGATTAGCACGGAGCTGTCGGCCAGCCTCGTGGCCTGCGAGCCCGGCGTGTTGCAGATCGTGAGCTGCGCACACCCGGCGCGCTGCGCCTCCTCCATCGCCGCGAGGGTGTCGACGGTCTCACCCGACTGGCCGACCGAGATGACGAGCGTGTGTTCGTCGAGCACCGGGCGGCGGTAGCGGAACTCCGAGGCGTTGTCGACCTCGGCCGGGATGCGCGCGAAGCGCTCGATGAAGTGGCGCGCGATCATCGCCGCGTAGAGCGAGGTGCCCATGCCCACGAGCACCACCCGGTTGAGGTCGCGCACGCGCGCCTCGTCGAACCCGAATCCCTCGATCTCCACGCGGGGCGGGTCGAGGAGGTAGCGGCCGCGCATCGTGTCGAGCGCGGCGTCGGGCTGTTCGTGGATCTCCTTGAGCATGAAGTGCCGGAACCGGCCCTTGACCGCCGCGACCGGGTCGAACGGCTGCGCCTCGGGCTCGCGGGTGATGGTGCGCCCCTCGGCGTCCGTGAGGGCGACCCCGCGGGCCCGGACATCGGCGATCTCGCCAGGTCCGAGGAAGGTGACGGTGCGCGTCAGCGGCAGGATCGCGGCGAGGTCCGAGCACACGAACTGCTCGGCCATGCCGTCCTCGCCGTGCCCGACGACGATGCCGCCCGCGTTCCCCACTCGCGCCGCCACGAGCCGGCCAGGCTCGTCCACGTCGATGGCGACGAGGGAGTACGCGCCCTCGGTCTCCCCGATCACCGAGCGCACTGCGTCGGCGAGGTCCGTGCCGCCCGCGAGGGCGTCGGCGATGAGGTGCGCGAGCACCTCGGTGTCGGTGTCCGAGGCGAACGAGTCACCGCGGTCGGTGAAGCGGCGTCGCAGCGTCTCGAAGTTCTCGATGATGCCGTTGTGCACCACGGCGACGCGGCCCGAGGGGTCGAGCTGTGGGTGGGCGTTGCGGACGGAGGGCGCGCCGTGGGTGGCCCATCGCGTGTGGCCGATGCCCGCGGTTGCCGGGGGCAGCTGCCCCTCGACGCGGTTCGCGAGGTTGTCGAGCTTGCCCTCGGCACGCGCGAGGTAGAGCTGCTGCTCGTCGTCGAAGAGTGCGATGCCCGCCGAGTCGTAGCCGCGGTACTCCAGGCGCCTGAGGCATTCGAGGAGCAGCGGTCCGGCGGGCCGCGAGCCGGTATAGCCGATGATGCCGCACATGTGCGCAGTCCCCGTGTCCGGCCCCGCCGCGACTAGCGTAGCGCCGCGCAGGGCAGCAAGTCGAGCATCCAGGTCCGTGTCCGGAATCACCGACTGGTTCTCAACTGGGAGTTCGCGGGTAGCTCAGAGTCACTGTCAGCCGCTCGATGCCTTCAGAACATGGAGGTGCGGCTAGACGAAATGCTGAGGGCCGATCCCCGAGCGTGTTCGGTTCAGGTACGCGCGCTTCCTCCAACGATCCCGATCAAGGCGAGACCTGATCCAGATGAGGCTTGGGGCAAAGATGATGGTGAACGAGACGAGGAGAGCCATGCACCCACCCGCGGCAGCGAGATCCACATCGGCTCGCCCCATCAGGAACGTGACTGCGGAACCCGCAATCAACATCAGTCCGTAGGTAGCTGCCACGCTGCGAACTGTGCCCAACGCCGCCAGGACGAACAAGATCCAGACCTCGAGGACCAGCGGGAACGCCGGGGCAACCAGGAACGTATTCAATGCACAGGACCCTACTGTGAGATGCGTTGTGGTCTTCGCCCACTCCCATTGATCGCTGTCGATCCTTGATAGAGCGGGTGCGTAACAAGACATGAACCACAGCACCAAGTGCAAGTACCAGGTTGGATCGGAATCCGGGATCGCGCTCAGGAGAGCGACGGCAACTCCTGAGGCAAATGCGACAGGGATCAACGGCGACTTCGGCTTGACCAGTAGAACCGCCAACCTCAGGAGACGCCTGCTCTCCAGAATCCCCGCCGCGCACAACAACAGCAGAAGCCAGAAGATCGTCGCTGCCTCGCGGTGACCCGGCATCCAGTCCGGCTCCATCACGTCGATGAGAATGGTGGCGGCACTGATCAGGATGAACAGCATCGCCAGCTTCCACGGACGCAGAAATCGGGCCACGAGCCCGACGAGCAGTCCCCCGGCGGTCATCGAGATTCCCTGCAGCCGCGTCGCCGTCTCGTCGCGTATGGCGAGCCGCTCCCGCGACTTTGAGCTCATGTCGGTTCAGTGCCGGTCCGGGGAGACGTGTAGTTGAACGCGTCCTCCTGATTCTACCAGCGTCAGAACACATATGTCCTAATGCAACGTGCGCCGTGGCTGTCACGTACAAGTGCCGCTACGCTCCACGCGCCGTCATGTGGAGCATGTCGAACCGGTCGCCATACTGGGAATCGGCAACGGAGAACGTCGCGAGTTGTCGCGTGCCTCGTGGCGAGCATCGTCATAGACGATGTTCGCGCCGTGGATCTGAGTGCATGCTGCCTGCGCCTCCCGGAACAACGCGAGGAGCGCATCCGTCGCCCACCCCAGGGCGGCGAGCGGCCTCCGAGGCGGGCAGGTGCCCGTCGGCTACCCGGCGGTGTCGTCGTCGCGGTGGCGGGCGACGACGAGTTGGCCCTCGGTGCCCGCGCCGTACGCGCCGCGGTACTCCTCCGGCATGAGCTCGGCGATGCGCCGCATGATGAGGTCCGTTGCCTCCTCGGCGCGGTCGGCGGTGGGCCTGCCCTCGTCGAGGGTGAACGGCTCACCGAAGACCACGCGGATCGAGAGGTTGCGGCGCAGGAATGCGTTCAGGATCGAGCGAGGGCCACGGATCGGCGAGGTGCCGGTGACGGCGCACGGCACGATCGGCGCGCCGCCGAGCAACGCCATTACCGCCGATCCGGGCAGGCCCGGCGTGAGTCGCCCGTCCGGCGAGCGCGTGCCCTCGGGGTGTACGAGCACGGCGCGGCCCGCCCGCAGGTGGTTGCGGCCCGCGCGCAGCGCGCCGAGGTCGCCCGAGTGGCGTCGCACCGGGAACGCGCCGTAGAGCCACACGGTCCACCCGACGAGCGGCGTCTCGAACAGCTCGCGCTTGGCGATGGGGCGCAGCCGCCGCGGCGCGGCCGCGCAGACGAGGATGGGGTCCACGAGGGCCGCGTGGTTGGCGACGATCATCACGCCGCCGTCGAGCGGGACACGGTCGGCGTGCTCGATGCGCAGGCTGCCGGCGAGCCGCAGCGCGAACGGCATCGCCACGCGGCTGAAGCCGTAGAACGCCCTCCCGGCGAAGAGCCAGAGCCGCCTCACGGTGCGTTCGCCCGCTCGTAGGCCTCGATCGCGCGCGCGACGACGCCGTCGATATCGAGGTCGTCGGTGAGGATCACGACGGCGTCCGGCGCGGCCTGCTCCGGGCGGATGGCGCGCTTGCCCGTCGAGTCCATCTGGTCGCGCCGGTCGGTCTCGCGGCTGACGCGGCCGAGGTCGCTGCCGCGGCCCGCGGCCTGCTCGTCGACGAGGCGGCGCGCCGCCCGCACCTCGAGCGATGCGTCGAGGAAGAGCTTGGTGCGGGCTTCGGTGAGCACGCGCGTGCCGATGTCGCGGCCTGCCATGACGATCGGCGAGCGCTCGGCGAACGCGCGCTGACGCCGCACGAGCTCGTCGCGCACGGCGGGCACGCGCGAGATCAGCGACACGGTCGACTCGATCTCCGGCTCGCGCAGGCGCTCGCTCACGTCGCCGCCCGCGAGGACGACGCGCGGCGTCTCCGGGTCCGGCCACTGCACATCGAGGTCGAGGTCGCGCACGAGTGCGGCGACGGCTTCCTCGTTGTCTGCGGCCACGGGCGACTCGAGGACGGCGAGCGTGCAGGCGCGGTACATGAGGCCGGTGTCCAGGAAGCCGTAGCCGAGGTGGCGCGCCAGCGCGCGGCCGACAGCGCTCTTGCCCGAGGCGGTGGGGCCGTCGATCGCGACGCTGCGGGCGATCGAGGCCGCACGGGCCTCGGACTCCGGTGCGCCGGTCGGGATCGTGTGCTCCACCGGCGCGCCGTCCCCTCAGTGGTCACGCGATGATAGGAACGCGTCATTGGCGGCGTCCACCGGCGGCGCGGCGAGCCCGCACAGCGCGCGCAGCCCGGCAAGCTCCTCGTGGGTCAGCGACCGGGACGAGCCCGCGGGCAGGTCGCCGAGTTCGAGCGGACCGAGGTGCGTGCGCACCAGCCGGCGGACGGGGTGGCCGACGGCAGCGAGCATCCGCCGCACCTGCCGCTTGCGCCCCTCATGCAGCACGAGCCGCACCCACCAGTCGTCGCCCGCGCGCCGCAGCCGCTCCGCCTCAGCCGGGTGCGTCGGGCCGTCGTCGAGGTCGATGCCATCGCGGAGCCTCGTGAGGGCGTCGTCGCCGGGGCGGCCGTCGACGAGCGCCTCGTACGTCTTGGCGACCTCGAACCGGGGGTGGGCCACGCGGTGCGCGAGCTCACCGTCGGTGGTGAGCAGCAGCAGTCCCTCGCTGTCGCGGTCGAGGCGGCCGACGTGGCGCAGCCCGGGCGGCGCGTCCTCCAGCAGGTCGAAGACCGTGACCCGCCCCCGGCTGTCCGAGGCGGCGACGATCACGTCGGGCGGCTTGTGCAGCATGAGCGTGAGTGAGGTCTGCTCGGCCTCGATCGGTGCTCCGTCGACGCTGATGCGGGCTGAGGGGCCGACGCGCTGGCCGATGGTCGCGGGCTGGCCGTCGACCTCGACGCGCCCTGCCCGGATCAGCTCCTCGGCCTTGCGGCGACTGCCGTAGCCGCGTCGCGCCAGGATCTTCTGCAGGCGTTCGCCGGATGCGTCCGGGGGGTCGTCGGGAGTCACGCGCGCTGCGAACTCATCGGCGGCGGAACCGCTCGATGACGGTCCACTCCGTGATATCGACGCGCGTCGCCGGCCCTCCCCGGTCCACCGGCGTCAGCAGGCGTTCGACGACCGTCCCGAGGCTCGCGCGCAACGCCTGCTCGGCCGCGTAGGCGACGACCGCGACGGCGACGGTGCGGGCGAGCACCGGCAGCGCCACCTCGGCCGCCACGACGAGCGCGCGCGACGCCGTCGTGGCCAGCGCGCGCGTGTGCGAACCGACGGGCGCTGGCAGCCGCTCGTCGATGAGCGTGAGGGCGCGCTCGATGGGTACGGGGGCGCCGGCGGGTGGTTCGGGGTCCGGCACGCACGGTCCTCGTCTCGGGGAGTGCCGACAGCCTACCGGGTCGGGTGGCCGCCCGGCCAGCGGCACGGCCGCTCAGCGTCCCGCGAGCTGTGCCTCCACGCGCTCCGTCACGTCGGCGGGGGGCGCGGTGTTGCCTGCGGCGTCGACCACGCGCGCGCCCTCGACGCGGAGCGCGCCGCTCGCGAACTCGGCGATCGCGGCGGCGAGGAGCGGCGCCTCGCGCTCCACACCGCGCGCACGGATGGCGGCGAAGAGCGGGCTCGCGTCGAGGTCCGCGTCGTCGAGTTGCGAGGGAGGCGCGGGAAGCGCATCGCGCAGCATCCTCAGCGCGGGGTCGCGCAGCGGGTAGCGGCAGTAGGCGACCGCCGGGCCCTCGTCGACCTCGGGGATGGCGAGGTGGACCATCACGCCGCTCTCCGCGGCGCCCTCGCGGATGAGCTGGCGGATCACGGCCTGCCAGACGCCGGCCGGGCCGTCCGGCAGCGCGGGGTGGAGGTTGAGCAGCGCGTGCCGCTCCACCAGCTCGCGCTCCACGATCAGCATGTACCCGGCGAGCACGCCGAGGTCGAACGGGTGCTCCTCGATGGCCTCGGTCACGATCCGGTCGTACGCCAGCCGCCACTCCGGCAACGGCTCGCCGGGCCGCGACCGCTCGCCGCCGACCGAGCGGCGGAACGCAACAGACGAGCAGGTCACGAGCGGGATGCCGGCGCCCTCGACGAGGTCGAAGAACGAGTCGGTCGCCTCGGACTCGCCGCGCTCGCGGTTGGAGAAGACGAAGGCAAACTCGGCGTCGAGGTCGCCGTCGCGGATGGCGCGCTCGACGTACTCGAACATGCCGCGCGATCCCGGGCCGCGCGCGGTCGTGAACCAGCCGATGCGCAGTGTCACAGGAGCGAGCTCTGTGCCTCGTCGTACGCCTCGCGCAGCCGCTCGACGCGCTGCGAGGCGTCGGCGAGCATCCGCTGGCAGCGCTCGGCGATGCGCATCCCCTCGGCGTAGAGCTCGACCGAGCGTTCGAGGGGCAGGTCGCCGGCTTCGAGCTGCGCGGTGATCGCCTCGAGCCGCGCGAAGAGCGCCTCGAAGGAGTCGTCGGCGTCGCCTGCGGGCCGGTCGGGCGTGGCGTCGGGCATCGAGGCTCCTCGCGGCGCGGTCAGCCGGTGATGCGCGCCGGGCGCGTGCCGTCGCGCAGCCGCAACTGTACCGCGTCGTCGGGTCGCAGGGCGGTGGCGGACGTGACGACCGAGCCGTCCTCGCGGGTCACGACGGCGTAGCCGCGGTCGAGCGTGGCGAGGGGTGAGAGCGCCGCGAGGCGCGCGCTCAGCGCGCCTGTCCGCTCGCCCGCGCGGGCGATGGCAAGTTCGAGCGCACGGCTCCCCGCGACGGCGCGCTCGCTGACGTGCCGCGAGGCCGCCGCGAGGTCGGGCAGGGCCGCGGCAAGCGTCGTAGCGCGCGCGCCCGTGCGGTCGCGTGAGGCGTCGAGTCGCCGCGACACTGCCACGTCGGCGTGGCGTGCGAGGACGCCGACGCGCTGTGAGACCTCGGCGCGGTCGGGCGCGACGAGTTCGGCGGCGGCCGACGGCGTCGCGGCGCGCACGTCGGCGACGAGGTCGGCGAGCGTGGTGTCGGTCTCATGGCCGACAGCGGAGATCACCGGGACGGGCGAGGCGTAGATGGCGCGGCCCACGGGCTCCTCGTTGAACGGCCAGAGGTCCTCGGCGGATCCGCCGCCGCGGGCGACGATGATCGCGTCGAGGTGCTCGTCGCCCAGCCGCCGCAGGGCTTCGGCGATGAGCGCCGACGCGCCCTCGCCCTGCACGCGTGCGGGCGCGACGATCAGGCGTGCGAGCGGCCAGCGCCGCCCGAGCACGTCGGTCACGTCGTGCAGCACCGCGCCGGTGGGCGAGGTGACCAGGCCGACGCGCTGCGGGAACGGCGGCAGCGGGCGCTTGCGCTCGACGGCGAGCAGGCCCTCCTCGTCGAACCTCGCGCGCAGCCGCTCGAACTCCGCGGCGAGCGCGCCGACGCCCTCCGGCTGCACGAAGTCGACGATGAACGAGAGGTCGCCGCGCTGCTCGTAGAGCGAGAGCGAGCCGTAGACGACGACCGACAGGCCCTCGTCGATCCGCTGCCCCTGGCCGACGTTGCGGCTGCGGAACAGCACGCAGCGCAGCGCGCTGCCCGCGTCGCCGAGCGTGAAGTAGACGTGCCCGGAGGAGGCCCGCGTGAGGTTCGAGACCTCGCCCGACACCCAGATGTCGGAGAGGTGGCGGTTGGACTCGATCAGCTCCCGCAGGTAGCGGGTGACCTGGTGGACCGGGTAGACCTCGGGCGGCATCGTGCTCGCTCCGGGTGCGGCGCTAGCGGGTCGAGGCCCGCTCGATGTACGTGCCGGTCGACGTGGAGACCTTGATCGTGTCGCCGGGGTTGATGAACAGCGGCACGTCGACGACGAGCCCGGTCTCGAGCGTCGCGGGCTTCGTCGCGCCGGTGGCGGTGTCGCCCTTCACGCCGGGGTCGGACTGCACGATCTCGAGGGTGACGGCGGCCGCTATCTCGATGCCGAGGGCCTCCTCGCCGTAGAGCTGGACCTGCACCAGGTCACCTTCCTTGAGGTAGGGCAGCGCCTCCGCGATCGCATCCTGGGGCACCATGATCTGGTCGTACGTCTCGGTGTTCATGAACGTGTAACTGTCGCCGTCGGTGTAGAGGTACTGCATCTCGCGTCGCTCGACGCGGGCGGCGGTCAGCTTCTCGCCGGCGTTGAAGGTGCGCTCGATGATGTGACCGCCGCGCAGGTCGCGCATCTTGACGCGGTAGACGGCGGACTTCTTGGTCTTGACGTGATGGACGTCGACGACCTGGTAGAGCGAGCCGTCGACTTCCACCGACACGCCGCGCTTGATGTCTCCGGTACCGATCACGATCCACCCCCGACTTCCAGGTCCAGCTTGGGCGCGCGCGAGATCACGCGCAGCCGCCCGTCCTCCATCACGCACTGATCCTCGATGCGCACGCCTCCCCACCCCGGAATGTAGACCCCCGGCTCGACGGTGACGACCTGCCCATCTTCCAACAGGTCCTCCGAGTCCGCCGACAGCCGCGGCGCCTCGTGGATGTCGAGGCCGACGCCGTGGCCGAGCCCGTGCGTGAAGCGGTCGCCGTAGCCAGCCTCGGCGAGCACCGTAGCAGCGATCGCGTGCGCCTGCCCGCCGGTCATCCCCGCCTCGATGCGCTCCTCGGCCATCTCCTGCGCGGCGAGCACCGCGTCGTACACGCGCGGGAACGTCTGGTCCGGCTCGCCCGCGCAGATCGTGCGCGTCAGGTCCGAGCGGTACCCGCCCACGATCACGCCGAGGTCCATGACTACCGAGTGCCCGGCCTCGATCGCGGCGTCGCCGGGGCGGTGGTGCGCCATCGCGCCGTGCGGGCCGGCGGCGATGATCGTCTCGAACGCCATCCCGTCGGCGCCGTGCTCGTACGCGTAACGCTGCGCCTCCCACGCCACCTCGCGCTCCGTCACGCCGGCACGCACGCACGAGGCGGCATGCGCCCACACCTCGTCGCCGAGGTGGACGGCCACGGTCAGCGCCTCCACCTCCGCCGCGTCCTTGATCGCACGCAGCGGCTCGATGGCGCCGGGCGCGGGGACGAGCCGCGGGCGGTCAGCCGCCGGCAGCCCCCCGATCGCCTCGACCCACTCCATGTGCTCGGCGACGGTCAGGCCGCCCGGCTCGAAGCCGAGCCGCGCGCCCCCCAGGCCGTCGAGGAGGGGCGCGACGAAGCTCTCCACGCTGCGCAGCGGCGCGGGGATCAACTCGAATGAGGGGGCCTGGAGCTGCGCCTGCTCGTGGTAGCGGCCGTCGGTGGCGATGCGCGCGTGCCGCGCGTCGACGACGAGCACGCCGGCGGAGCCGGTGAAGCCGGAGAGCCAGCGCCGGTTCGACGGCGCGCTCACGAGCAGCGCGTCGACCTCGAGGACGTCGAGGCGCTCACGCAGCCGCGCCAGCCTGTGGTGAGTGGCCGTAGGTTCGCTCACGCTCCCGGCTCCACCTCGCTGAGCCGGCCATGCAGCAGGTCGAGCGCGGCGAGGTAGCCGCGGTACCCGAAGCCGCTCACCTGGCCCCAGACGACGGGGGAGATCAGCGACGTGTGCCGGACCTCCTCGCGCGCGTGGACGTTGCTGAGGTGCACCTCGACGGTCGGGACCTGGATCGCCGCGATCGCGTCGGCGATGGCGAGCGAGGTGTGGGTGTACGCGGCGGCGTTGATGATCACGCCGTCCCAGTCGCGGTGCGCGTGCAGCGCGTCGACGAGCGCGCCCTCGGAGTTGGACTGCACGCACGCGATCTCGACGCCGAGTTCCTCGGCGCGCCCCTCGCACAGCAGCTCGATGTCGCGCAGCGTCTCGCGGCCGTAGATCTCCGGCTCGCGCTGCCCGAGGAGGTTCAGGTTCGGCCCGTTGAGGATCAGGATGCGCATGTGGCTCCCCGCCGCGTCGCTACTGCCTCAATCGGCGTCGCGCTCGCGCTCCACCTCGCGCGAGCGCTCGAGCGCCGACGAGACGAGCGCGTGCTGCCGCGAGTTCGTCACCGCCGTGTAGATCTGTGTCGTGTCGGCGGAGGCGTGCCCGAGCAGCTGCTGCACGATCCGCAGATCGGCGTCGTGTTCCAGCATATGCGTCGCGAAGCTGTGACGCAGCCGGTGCGGATGCACGCGCTGGCGCACCGCCGCGGCCACCCCCGCGTCGCGCACGATGCGCTGCACAGACCGCGCCGAGAGCCGCCCGCCGGTGCGGTTGAGGAACAGCGCCTCCTCGGCGCCCTTCGCCATCGCCGGCCGGCCCTCGTCGAGCCATGTGCGGAGTGCTTCGCGGGCCGGAAGCCCGAACAGCGCGACGCGCGGCCGCTCTCCCTTGCCCATGACGTGTACCTGCCGGTTGGTGAGGTCGAGGTCGCGGCTGTCCAGCGAGGCGACCTCGCTGACGCGCAGCCCGGCGCCGTAGAGCAGCTCCAGCAGCGCGGCGTCGCGCAGCGCGCGCGCACGGTCGGCGTCCGACCCGGCTGCCTCGGCGTCGGGCGCCTCCATGAGCGCGCCGACCTCGTCCTCGGTGAGGAAGTGGGGGAGGCGCTTCGGGGCCTTGGGGTAGCGCAATCGGAGGATCGAGTCGCCGGGCCTCGCCGGCGGCAGGCGCCCCTCGTTGTCCAGCCAGCCGTAGAACGTGCGGATCGTCGACGCCACGCGCTTCACCGAGGCGGGCGCGCGCTCCTGCTCGATGCGCAGCACCCCGAGGTACTCACGCGCCAGCTCGCGGCCGGCCTCGTCGAACGCGACGCCGCGCCCGGCGAGGAAGCGGAAGAAGCCGTCGAGGTCGTGCCGGTAGTTGCGCAGCGTGTGCGCCGAGCGGCGTCGCACCGATTCGAGGTAGCCGAGGTAGTCGTCGAGTGCCCGCGTGGCCCGCTCGTCGGTCGTGGGGCTCGGGTCTGTCTGTGCCTGGGACACGGGTATCCACCCATCCCCCGCCACGGTCGAGCGTAGCACGCGCGGGCCGATGGGCGCGCGTCAGGCCGAGCGGCGTCGGCTCCCCCGGCCACGCGTCGAGCGTGACCGGCCGCCCGCTCCGCCCCTCGAACGGCCACGGGCGGGCTTCGGTGCGCGCGGATCCTTGCCTTGCTCCCGCAGCCGCGCCTCGCGCGCGGCGATGAGGTCCACCGCCTCGTCGAGCGTGACGGTCGCGGGGTCGCGGCCGCGAGGCAGCGAGGCGTTGACGGTGCCGTCGGTGACGTAGGGGCCCCAGCGCCCGTTGCGCACCTCGATCGGTGCGGCGCTGTCGGGGTGGTTGCCGAGGGTCGCCAGCGCTGCCTGCGCCGCGCGGCCGCGGCGTTTCGGCGCGTTTAGCAGCGCGACCGCCTCGTCCAGCTCGATGGCGCGCAGGTGCTCGTGGTCGCGGAGGCTGCGCGTCTCCTTGCCAGCCTTCACGTACGGGCCATAGCGCCCGTCCTGCACCACGATCTCCTCGCCGCTCTCGGGGTGCGGGCCGAGCACCTTCGGGAACGAGAGCAATTCTGACGCCTGCTCCGGGGTGATCCCCTCGATGGTCATCTCGGGCCACAGGCTGGCGCGCTTCGGCCTGCCCTTGTCGTCGTCGTTCTCGCCGACCTGCACGTACGGGCCGTTGGGGCCGGTCTTGACGTACACCGGCCGCCCGCTCTCCGCGTCCTGCATCACCACGCGGTCGCCGAGCGCGGCCTCGGCGAGCAGTGCGAGGGCGTGGTCGAGCGTCAGCTCGTCCGGCGGCAGGTCGTCGGACAGCGACGCCCGTTGCCCGTCGTCGCCGAGCTGCACGTAGGCGCCATAGCGCCCAACGCGCGCCGCCACGGTGGTGCCCTCGTCGTCCTCGCCGAGCGGGATCGAGGAGATGGCGCGCGCGTCCCCCTCCTCCAGCGCCGAGTCGATGAGGTGGAGCAGCCCGTCGTCCGCAGGGTCGACCGAGCCGATCTCGTCGTTGCCGAAGTAGAAGCGCCGCAGCCACGGCTCGGCCTCCATGTCGCCCTCGGCGACACGGTCGAGGTCGCCTTCCATGCGGGCGGTGAAGTCGAAGTCGACGTGGTTCGGGAAGTGCTGCTCGAGCAGGTTGACGACGGCGAACGCGGTCAGCGTCGGGGTGAGCGCGGTGCCGTTCTTCCAGACGTAGTCGCGCTCTTGCACCTTCTGGAGGATCGTCGCGTACGTCGAGGGGCGGCCGATGCCGCGCTGCTCCAGCTCGCGCACCAGGCTCGCCTCGGTGTAGCGGGCGGGCGGCCGGGTCTCGTGGCCCTCGGCCTCGGCCGACACGCCGCGCAGCACCTGGCCCTCGCGCAGCGGCGGGAGCACGCGCTCCTGGTCCTCGAGCTCGGCGTCGGGGTCGTCGGAGCCCTCGACGTAGGCGCGGAGGAAGCCCGGGAAGGTGATGACCTTGCCGGAGACGGCGAAGGCGGCCTTGCCGTCGGCGCCGGCATCCGCCTCGATGCGCGCGTTGGTGCGCAGGCCCTGCGCGTCCTTCATCTGCGAGGCGACCGTGCGCTTCCAGATGAGGTCGTAGAGGCGTAGCTCGTCCGCGGTGATCTGGCCGCGCAGGCTGTCGGGCGTGCGGAAGATGTCGCCCGCCGGCCGGATCGCCTCGTGCGCCTCCTGCGCGCCCTTGGCGCGCGAGCGGTAGACGCGAGGCTTGTCGGGCACGTACTCGGCGCCGTACAGGTCGCGCGCCTGCCGCCGGGCGGCGTTCAGCGCCTGCTGCGACAGGTTCGTGGAGTCGGTCCGCATGTAGGTGATGTAGCCGTTCTGGTAGAGGTTCTGCGCCACGCCCATCGTGCGCTGCGCGGTGAAGCGCAGCTTGCGCGCCGCCTCCTGCTGGAGGCTCGAGGTGATGAACGGCGCGGGCGGCCGCTGCGTGTACGGCCGCTCGTTGACCTCGGCGACCCGGTACTCGCCCTCGGCCACCGCGGTCGCGACGGCCGTCGCGCGCTCCTCGCCGAGCTGGACGACGTTGCCGCGTGTCGTGAGCTGGCCCGTCTCCGCGTCGAAGTCCCGGCCGGTCGCGACCCGTGCGCCGTCGAGCTCGACGAGCCGTGCGGGGAACGCCTCGAGCGGCGCCTCGTCGTCGTCGCTGCGGACGAGGGACCGCACGTCCCAGAACGAGGCGCTCACGAAGCGCATCCGCTCCCGCTCGCGCTCGACGATCAGCCGGATGGCGACGGACTGGACGCGACCGGCGGAGAGGCGAGGGCGCACCTTCTTCCACAGCACGGGGGAGACCTCGTAGCCGTAGAGGTAGTCCAGGACGCGGCGCGCCTCCTGCGCGGACACGAGGTCGTCGTCGATCTCGCGCGGGTTGGCGAGGGCGTCGGTGATGGCCTGCTCGGTGATCTCGTGGAAGACCATGCGGCGCACGGGGACGCGCGGCTTGAGCACCTCCTTGAGGTGCCACGCGATCGCCTCGCCCTCGCGGTCCTCGTCCGTGGCGAGGTAGATCTCGCTGGCGTCGCGGGAGAGCTTGCGCAGCTTGCTGACCTGCTGCTTCTTGTCGGCGGGGACGATGTAGAGCGGCTTGAAGTCGCGCTCGACGCCCGCGGCGATGCGGAACCAGGGCTCGTTGCGCTCCTTGGCCAGCGCCTTCACGTCGGCCGGCGCCTGCGCCGCGCGCTCCGGGACGTCACGAATGTGGCCGATCGAGGACTCCACGACGTATTCGGCGCCCGTATCGGCGCGGTTCAGGAAGCCCTCGATGGTGCGCGCCTTGGCCGGCGACTCGACGATGACGAGCCGTGGGCCCTCGCCCGTGCGGCCGCGCCCGGTGGCGGCGTCAGTGGTCAACGCGACTCGCTTTCCTTGCTCGGTCCGGCGGCCGGTTCGGCCCCGGTTTCGGCGTCGTATCGCCCGGGTTGTTCGCGGACGCGGACGTAGTGCATGCCGCCGACGTCGCGGACGAGACCCTTCAATTCGAGCAAGGCGAGCGTAGCCGACACCTCGGCTGCCGCCAAACCCGCACCCCGCACGACCTCGTCGATGTGCTGTGGTTCGCGGCTCAGCACGTCCATCAGCGAGGCCTCCGCGGGCGTGGTCGCCGGCGCCGCGCGGCCGAAGTCCATCTGCGCGCCGATCATCGTCAGGTTGAGCGCCTCCAACACGTCCTCGACGCCCGTCACGGGCGTCGCGCCGTCACGGAGCAGCGAGAGCGGGCCGCGTGACTGCGGCGAGAAGATCGAGCCGGGGACGGCGAAGACCTCGCGGTTCTGCTCGCCCGCGAGACGCGCCGTGATCATCGCGCCGCTCTTCACGTCGCCCTCCACGATGAGCGTGCCGAGCGAGAGCCCCGACATAATCCGGTTGCGCCGAGGGAAGAACTCGGCGCGCGGCTTCGTGCCGAGCGGGTAGTCGGTGATGAGCGCGCCCTGCTCCGCGATGTCGGCGGCGAGGCCGCGGTTCTCCGGCGGGTAGATCGTGTCGAGCCCGTTCGCGAGCACCGCGACCGTGCGCCCGCCGGCGTCGAGGGCGGCACGGTGCGCGAGGGTGTCGACGCCCCGCGCGAGACCCGAGACCACCGTCACGCCGTGTGCGGCCAGGTCGCGAGCCAGCTCGTCGGCCGCCTGCCGCCCGTATGCCGTCGCGCGCCGCGTGCCGACGACGGAGACGGACCAGTCGTCCTGCGCCTCCCAGGAGCCGCGGATGTAGATGACCGGCGGCGCGTCGTCGATCTCGCGGAGGCGCGCGGGGTAGGCGGGGTGCGGTCGGTGCAGCGCCCGCACGCCGGCCTCGGCGAGCCGCTCGCACTCCGCGCGCACGTCGATCTCCGGCCGCCGCCGCACGACCTCCTCGGCGGTGCGGAGGTCGAGCCCCGCGGCGACGAGGTCCTCGCTGCCCGCGCCCCACGCCTCCTCCATGGAGTCGAAGGCGGCTTCGAGCAGCGCGAAGCGCGCGGCGCCGAGTCGGCTGATGCGGTGCAGGCCGACCCAGTAGGGAAGCTCATTTGTTCGTACGTCGCTCACGGGCACAGCGTATCAGGCGGACGCAAGAGGACAAGTGGGGGCGGAGGGCTGCCGTGGTCAGTCGACGCCGGATGAACGGACGAGCTCGTCGGGGTCGGCAGGGTGCCAGAACGAGTGGTCGCCCCGCACGCGGCGCTCTGCTCGCGTTCGGTGGGTCTCCCGCAGGATCTCGGCCCACGGCGTCCCGCGCTTGTCAGGCGGTACATCTACCGCGCCGGCGAGTTCGATGAAGTTGCGGTTGCGGGACATCGTCACGCGCCCGCCTTCGACCCGGAACACGACTTCGTCGCCCTCCTCGATGGCGAGGGCGTCGCGCACTTCGCGGGGGATCGTGACCCGGCCGTCCGACCTGAGGCGCGCTGGGTCGTCCATGCCGAGGGCTCCTTGCCGTCTTATGCGATCAGGATAGGCGCGGCGCGGCGCCGCTGCCACAACACGCTCAGACCGCGGCGGCCTCGCTGGCCGCGTGGAGGCTGGAGATGCGGACGCGGCGGATGCGGCGGCCCTGCACGGACAGCACCTGCAACGCCAGCCCGTGCTCGTTGCTCTCGACCCGGTCCCCCGGCGTTGCGAGGCGGCCGAGCAGTGAGAACACGAGGCCGCCGACGGTGTCGAAGTCCTCGTTCTCGATGTCCGTGTCGAACATGTCGTTGAGGTCGTCGATGGCGAGCCGGGCGTCCACGATCGCCTCGTCGTCCGAGACGCGCTCCACTTCCACCTCGTCGGTGTCGTACTCGTCGACGATCTCGCCCACGATCTCCTCCAGCACGTCCTCGACGGTGACGAGCCCGGCAGTGCCTCCGTACTCGTCGACGACGATCGCGACGTGCGTCTGGTCGCGGCGGAGGTCGGCGAGGAGCTGATCGGCGCGCTTGGTCTCGGGGACGAAGTAGGGCGGGCGGGCGATGTTCTCCAGGCTCGGCGTTGCCGCGCCGGTCTGCAGGTACGCGAGCAGGTCCTTCGCGTAGATCACACCGACGATCTTGTCGATCGACTCCTCGTAGAGCGGGATGCGGCTGAAGCCCGAACTAATGATCAGCTTCATCACGTCGCCGATCGAGGCGTCGACGGAGACCGCGACGATGTCGATGCGCGGCGACATCACCTCGCGCACGGTCTGGTCGGCCATGTCGAGGATGCCGCGCATCATGCGGCGCTCCTCGGACAGCGACTCCTGCGCGGCCGGGTCGGCAGGGGCTTCGAGGACGCCGAGCAACTCGCTCGCGGGATCCTCGTCGGCGACCTCCGAGCTGCGCCCGACGAGCCGCAGCAGGCCGCGCGACGGCGCGCTCAGGACCCACGCGAGCGGCTCGAGGGCGATGTGCAGCACGGCGATGATGCCGGCGAGTCGCAGCCCGGTCGTCTCCGGGCTGACGAGCGCGATCGCTCGCGCGTTCTCGCGCAGCACGCCGGCCACGATGAGCACGACGAGCCCGACGAGCACGGCCGCCGCGACGCCGATCTCACGGCTGTTGAGGACCACCACGGTGAGGCCGAGCGTGAGCGCGACGACGGCGAACGTCGCCGCGGCGCTGAGCGCCCGCAGCAGGCGCTGGCGCTGGCGGATATAGCTGTCGAGCAGGCCCGCGACGCCGTTGGTGGCGCGCGCTCGGGTGCGGCGGCGGCTGATGGCCGTCACGCCCGCCTCGGCTGCCGATACCAGCAGCAGCATGGCGCCGGCGGCGACGGCGACGACCAGGCCGATGATTACGTCGGTACTCAAACCCTCGGGCCGGGCGGCCCTATGGCTCCTCTCGCTGCTGTGACTCGTCGATGTCGCCGTGTCCTTCACGGATACGGGCCGGCGCGCCGATCACCTGCGCGCCGTCCGGCACGTCGTGGGTGACGACGGCGCCCGCGGCCGTGCGCGCGCCCGCGCCGACCCGGAGCGGCGCGACGAGCATCGTGTCGCTGCCGATGAACGCGCCGTCGCCGATCTCGGTGCGGTGCTTGGATGCGCCGTCGTAGTTTGCGGTGATTGCCCCCGCGCCGATGTTGACATCCTCGCCCACGTCGGCGTCGCCGGTGTAAGAGAAGTGGCCGATCCGCGTGCGTGCGCCGATGCGCGACGCCTTCACCTCGGCGGATGTCCCGAGGTGCACGTCGGCCTCGATTACCGAGCCCGGCCGGACCCGGCAGTACGCGCCGATGTCCACGCCGTCGGCGACCGTCGAGCCCTCGAGGGTGGAGCCGCCGATGGTGCAGCGGTCGCCGACGCGCATGTCGCGCAGCACGGCGTTGGGGCCGATCTCGCACTCGCCGCCGACGACGGTGTCGCCCATGAGGTGGGTGCCCGGCAGCAGCGTGGTGTCTTCGCCGACCACCACCCCCGCGTCGACGTAGATGGACTCAGGACCGATGAGTGTCACGCCGTCCGCCAGGAGCGACGCGCGGATGCGGTCGCGCAGGGCGGCGTCGGCAGCAGCGAGCTCGGCGCGGGTGTTGACCTGCCGGGCCTCGGTTGCATCGGGGAGGCGCTGCGCGTGGACGCGCGATCCCGCGCCCACCGCGCGCCGGACGGCGTCGGTGAGGTAGATCTCGCCACCCGGCGACGGCGGGAGCGCCTCGAGCGCGGCCCATAGCCAGGCGGCCTCGGCGGTGTAGACGCCCGCGTTGACCTCGCGGATGGCGCGCGTCCTCGCGTCGGCGTCGGACTCCTCGACGATGCCGATGACGCCGCTGTCCGGCCCGGACGCACGCGCTATGCGGCCGTAGCCCGAGGGGTCATCGAGTTCGGCGGTGAGGATGGAGAGCACCGCGCGTTCGGCGCAGTGCGCCTCGGCCAGCGCGGCGAGCGGTTCGGGCGTGAGCAGGGGCAGGTCGCCGTTCACGATCAGCAGGCGCGCAGCCCCGGCCGCAGCCTCGCGCGCCGCGAGGACGGCGTGGCCGGTGCCCAGCGGCGCCTCCTGCACGGCGACGGTCGCGTACGGCGCGGCGGCCTCGGCGACCTCGTCGTCGGGCGCGCCCGTGACGACCACCTGGCGGTCGAAGCCGGCAGCCTCGAGGGCGTCACACACGAGGTGCAGCATCGGGCGACCCGCGACGGGGTGCAGCACCTTTGGCGTGCGCGAGCGCATGCGGCTGCCACGGCCGGCGGCGAGGACAATCGCCGTCCAGCCCTCGGCCGAGCGTACGGGTGCGTCGAGTGAGGCGCGCACGTGCGTCGTGCGCGCCGACGTATGCCGGCTGGGCGACGGAGGTTGGTCGCTTTCCGCGGACGGTTGGGAGTCGGCTGTCTCGATCGTGGCGCTCCACGGCGTCGGCGCCCGGCGGACATCGGCCCGCGCGGCGCGCGTACAGGGGCTCGGGAAAATTGACCCCCTGCCGAGCGCCATTCTACACTCGCCCGCGACCCTGTCTCCACCGGAAGGCCCTCGAATCACAGCGGCCACGACTCCCGCAGCAAGGGCACCAGGTTGACCGTCGAAGAGCTTCGCGCGGCGTTCCTCCAGTACTTCGAGGAGCGTCTGCATCGCCGCATCCCGTCCTCGTCGTTGATCCCCTACGGCGACCCATCGCTGCTGTTCACGTCGGCGGGGATGGTGCAGTTCAAGCCCTACTTCCTGGGACTCGAGCAGCCTCCCGCCAACCGGCTCACCTCGGTGCAGAAGTGCTTCCGCGCGACGGACATCGAGGAGGTCGGGGACGAGTCACACCTCACCTTCTTCGAGATGCTCGGCAACTTCTCGCTGGGCGACTACTTCAAGGCCGACGCTATCGAGTGGGCGTGGGAGTTCCTCACCGGCGTGCTCGGCATCGACCCCGACCGCCTCTGGATCACCGTCTACACCGACGACGACGAGGCGCACGACCTCTGGCTGGATCGCGGCATCCCGGCCGAGCGCATCCTGCGCTACACCTCCGACCAGGGGAACTTCTGGTACTCGGGCGAGACGGGCCCGTGCGGGCCGTGCTCGGAGCTGCACTACTACTTCGGCGACGACGCCGACGCCGAGCCGAAGCTCCCCGACGGCCAGATCGACCTGGACTCGGGCAACTTCCTCGAGATCTGGAACCTCGTCTTCATGGCGTTCGACCTGAAGCCCGATGGGACCATGGAGCCGCTGCCCGCGCAGAACATCGACACCGGCGCCGGCCTCGAGCGCGTCGCCTGGGTGCTGCAGGGTGGGCGGTCCGCGTACGAGACCGACCAGCTGCGCGGCATCCTCGCCGCTGCCGAGGAGGCGACCGGCCGCGCGTACGACCCCGACGGCGTCCCGGACGAGGCGCGCGCGCTGCGCGTGATCACCGAGCACACGCGCGCCGCGGCCTTCCTGATCGAGGACGGCGTGCTGCCCGGCAACGAGGGGCGCGGCTACGTGTTGCGTCGTGTGCTGCGCCGCGCTGTCTACTTCGGCCACATGCTGGGCGCGCGCGAGGCGTTTCTCGGCGGTGTGGTCGACGCCGCCATCGACGCATCGACGACGGCGCACCCCGCGCTCGCCGAGCACCACGACTTCATCGTGGGTGTGATCGCGGAGGAGGAGCGGCGCTTCCAGGGCACGCTCGCCCGCGGCCTCGAGCTGCTGGAGCAGGTCATCGAGCGCGAGACGTCGAGCCGCCGCGTGCCGGGCCGCGACATGTTCGTGCTCTACGACACCCACGGCCTCCCGCCGGAGCTCACGATCGAGGTGGCTGCGGCGCGCGGCTACGAGGTCGACGAGGACGAGTTCGAGGCCGAGATGGCCGCCCAGCGCGAGCGCTCGAAGGGCGAGGGCACGTTCGCCGTCTATGGCGACGAGGAAGCCGGCCGCTACGCCGGGCTGGGCCTGTCGAGCGAGTTCGTCGGCTACGACGCGCTGACGACCGAGTCCGTGGTCGCCGCTATCGTCGCGGACGACGACGCGGTCGACCGGCTCGAGGCCGGGCAGGGCGGCGAAGTCGTGCTGCCTCGCACCTCGTTCTACGCCGAGAGCGGCGGCCAGCTCGGCGACCGCGGTGAGATCGTGACGCCCTCGGGGCGCTTCGTGGTCGAGGACACGCAGGAGCTTGGCGGCGCGATCGTGCATCGCGGCGAGGTCGCCGACGGCGCGATCGCCGTGGGCGAGGCCGCTGAGGCGCGCGTCGACGCCGCGTGGCGCGCGGGGTGCCGCCGCAACCACACGGCGACGCACCTGCTGCATGCCGCGCTGCGCGAAGTGCTCGGCCAGCACGTCCGCCAGGCCGGCTCGCTGGTCGCGCCGGACCGGCTGCGGTTCGACTACTCGCACCCGCAGGCGCCCTCGGCGGACGAGCTGCGCGAGGCGCAGCGCATCGTGAACGCGAAGGTGCGCGAGGACATCGCGCAGGAGACCTTCATCCTCCCGTACGAGGAGGCGATCGGGCGCGGCGCCATCGCGTTCTTCGAGGACCGCTACTCGGCCGACGTGCGCATGGTCGAGTACTGCATGGCCCGAGGACAGGGCCACGAGCACACGGCCGGGTGCTTCAGCCGCGAGCTTTGCGGCGGCACGCACCTCCACTCAACGGGCGGCCTCGGCAACTTCGTGATCATCGCCGACTCCAGCATCGGCGCGGGGCTGCGGCGCATCGAGGCGCTCAGTGGCCCGGAGGCAGAGCAGTACATCGAGGAGCGCCTGGACCTCGTCACCGAGCTCTCGCAGCGCTTCAAGGCGCCGCCCGAGGAGCTTGCGGGTCGGATTGACGCGCTCGAGGAGCAGCTCGCCGAGGAGCGCCGCCGCGCGCGGCAGCAGTCGGCGAACCGCTCGCTCGACGCCGCCGACGACCTTGCGGGGCGGGCGGAGGATGTCGCGGGCGTGAGCGTCGTGGTCGCGCGCGTGGAGGCGGAGTCGCAGGACGCGCTGCGCGGGATGGGCGACCGCCTGCGCGAGCGGCTCGACAGCGCCTTCGTGATGCTCGGCGCGGTACTCAACGACCGTCCCGTGCTGCTCGCGCTCGCCACCGACGACGTGGTCGAGCGCGGCCTGCGCGCCGACGAGCTGGTACGCGAGGCCGGCGCGGTGGTCGGCGGCGGCGG
>CAZMCK010000002.1:0-127187 GCA_964565075.1 uncultured Dehalococcoidaceae bacterium | reverse complement strand
TGACGACGACGATCACGGACGACGACGACGCGCCCTCGGGGATCGCGCTCAGCGCAAACCCCTCGACCCTTGGCGAGGACGACAAAGCCACGGTGGTCACCATCACCGCAACGCTCAGCGGCAGCGTCCTGCCACAGGCGACGCTGGTGAGCATCGGCGCGCTGTCGGGGACGGCGACCGAGGACACGGACTACGAGGCGTCGTCACTCGGCGACATCACGATCCCCGCCAACACGCAGAGCGCGACGGCGACCTTCACGGTCACGCCCACCGACGACACGGTCGTCGAAGGTGACGAGACGATCGTCGTCTCGGGGACGACCGCCGAGGCGGTCGGCCTGAGCGTGAGCGACGCGGTGATCACGCTCACCGACGACGACGCCGTCACGACGACGCCGGGCGACACCGACTCCGCGGAGCTGAGCATCAGCGGTCCGTCGGGGAGCGTGGCCGAGGGGTCGAACGCCGAGTTCACGGTGACGCTGTCCGCGCAGGTCGACGCCGAGGTGACGGTCGCCTGGTCGGCGCCGCTCGACGCCGACGCGGCGGAGGGCTCGGACATCTCGGCCACCTCGGGCACGGTGACCTTCGCGGCGGGCTCGGCGGCGGGCTCGACGCAAACGATCACGATCACAGCGGCCGACGACATGCTCTCCGAGGGCGCGGAGGGCTTCACGGTGACGCTGGGCGCGATCACCTCGACGCTCGCCGACCAGCTCTCGCTCACGAACGGGGCGAAGGCGGCGGCCGCGACGATCGCGGCGAGCGACCCGATCACCATCACCATCAGCGGCCCCACGAGCGTCGACGAGGGCGACGCGACGGGCGACTACACAGTCGCGCTCAGCCCCTCCGGCGTGACGCCGACGGCCGACCTGACGGTGAGCTACGCGACCGCGGACGGCACGGCGAAGGCCGGGACCGACTACACGGCGGCCTCCGGGACCATCACCTTCACTGCCACCGCCGCCGGCGCGCAGACCTTCACCGTGCAGACGAGCGAGGACTCGATCGACGAGGGGAGCGGCGAGGACTTCTCGGTCGCCATCTCCAGCCCCGGCGGCGGCGGAGGTCCCGCTCCCAGCCTCGGCACGGCGAAGAAGGTCACGACCACCATCACCGACGACGACGACGCCCCCTCGGGCATCGCGCTCAGCGCGAACCCCTCGAGCCTGGGCGAGGACGACTCGGCCACGGTGGTCACGATCACGGCGACGCTCAGCGGGAGCGTGTTGCCCCAGGCGACGCTGGTGAGCATCGGCGCGCTCGGTGGCACGGCGACGGAGGACACCGACTACGAGGCGACCAGCCTCGGCAACATCACGATTGCAGCCAACACGCAGAGCGGGACGGCGACCTTCACCGTCACGCCCACCGACGACACGGTCGTCGAGGGTGACGAGACGATCGTCGTCTCGGGGACGACCACCGAGGCGGTCGGGCTGAGTGTGAGCGACGCCGTGATCACGCTGACGGACGACGACGCCGGCACGGATACGCCCGGCGACACCGACGCGGCGGAGCTGAGCATCAGCGGGCCCTCGGGGAGCGTGGCGGAGGGCTCGGACGCCGAGTTCACGGTGACGCTCTCCCGGCAGGTCGACGCCGAGGTGACGGTCGCCTGGTCGGCGCCGCTGGCCACGGACGCCGCCGTGGGCTCGGACCTCTCGGCCACCTCGGGCACGGTGACCTTCGCGGCGGGCTCGGCGGCGGGGTCGACGCAGACCATCACGATCACGGCGGCCGACGACCAGTTCTCCGAAGGCGCGGAGGGCTTCACGGTGACGCTCGGCGCGATCACCTCGACGCTCTCATCGCAGCTCTCGCTGAAGAGCGGCGCGAAGGCGGCGGCCGCGACGATCGCGGCGAGCGACCCCATCACCATCACGATCACTGGCCCCTCCTCCGTCGACGAAGGCGAGGCGACGGGGGACTACACCGTCGCGCTCAGCCCCACCGGCGTGACGCCGACCGCGGATCTCACCGTCTCCTACGCGACCTCGGACGGCACGGCGAAGGCGGGCACCGACTACACGGCCGCGTCGGGCACGCTCACCTTCACGGCGACGGACGCGGGCGCGCAGACCTTCACCGTGCAGACCAGCGAGGACAGCATCGACGAGGGCTCGGGCGAGGACTTCAGCGTCGCCATCTCCAGCCCCAGCGGTGGCGGCGGCCCCGCGCCCAGCCTGGGCACGGCGAAGAAGGTGACGACCACGATCACCGACGACGACGACGCCCCCTCGGGCATCGCGCTCAGCGCGAACCCCTCGAGCCTGGGCGAGGACGACGCCGCAACGGTGGTGACCATCACGGCGACGCTGAGCGGGAGCGTCCTGCCACAGGCGACGCTGGTGACCATCGGCTCGCTCGGGGGCACGGCGACCGAGGACACGGACTACGAGGCGACGGCGCTCGGGAGCATCACGATCCCCGCCAACACGGCGAGCGGCACCGGCACGATCACCCTCACGCCGGCGAACGACTCGGTGGTCGAGGGTGACGAGTCCATCACGGTCCCCGGGGACCACCACCACCGCGGTCGGGCTGGACGTGAGCGACGCGGTGATCACGCTCACCGACCACACAGACGACACGAAGCTGGACGGAGCATCCCTGAGCATCACAGGTCCCACGGCAGCAGTAGCCGAGGGTTCCAACGCGACCTTCACGGTGACGCTGTCCGCAGCGGTGGCTGCGGAGGTGCAGGTGACGTGGTCGGCGCCGCTGGACACGGATGCGGCGGTGAGCGGGGACCTCTCGGCGACCACGGGGACGGTCACCTTCGAGGCAGGCTCGGCGGCGGGCGCCACACAGAACATCACCATCACAGCGACGGACGACGATCTCTCGGAGCCGGCCGAGTCCTTCACCGTGACCCTGGGCGACATCAACTCCACGCTGTCTGCGCAGGTGTCGGTGGACCCGTCAGCCGCAAGCTCCACGGCGACGATAGCGGAGTCCGACCCGATCACAGTCACGATCAGCGGGCCCTCGAGCGTGGACGAGGGCGAGACGGCGACGTACACGGTCTCGCTGAGCCCGTCCGGCGTGACGCCGACCGCTGACCTCACCGTCTCCTACGCCACCTCGGATGGTACGGCGACGGCGGGCACCGACTACACGGCGGTGTCCGGGACGCTGACTTTCACGGCGACGAACGCCGGCGCCCAGACCTTCACGGTGGAGACGACCGGGGACTCGATCGAGGAAGGCTCAGGCGAAGACTTCAGCGTCTCCATCTCCAGCCCCGCCGGGGGCGGCGGCCCCGCGCCCGCCCTCGGCACGGCGAAGCAGGTGACGACGACGATCACGGACGACGACACGCGCACGCCCGTCGAAGACCCCCCGGACGATCCGAGTGGGGTATTGCCGCCGCCCCAGCCACCCGTGGAAGAACCGACCCAGCCACCCGCGAACAGCCCGCCCCCGCCACCCGCGGGAAGCCCGCCCCCGCAGCCCCGTGTGCGGGTCGCCGAGGTGAGCATCACGGGACCGGCTGCCAGCGTGGCGGAGGGTTCGGCCGCCGAGTTCACGGTCACGCTCTCGGAGCAGGTCGCCGCCCAGGTGGTGGTGGCCTGGTCGGCGCCGCTGGGCACGGACGCCGCGCAGGGCGCGGACCTCTCGGCGACCTCCGGCACGGTGACCTTCGCGGCGAACTCCGTGGCGGGGGCGACGCAGACGATCACCATCACGGCCGCCGACGACAAGCTCTCCGAGGGCGCCGAGGGCTTCACGGTCACCCTCGGCACGATCACCTCGACGCTCTCGGAGCAGGTGTCCCTGAAGGACGGAGCCTCGGCGGCGCAGGCGACGATTGCGGCCAGCGACCCGATCACGGTCACCATCACGGGTCCATCGAGCGTGGACGAGGGCGAGGCGACGGCGGACTACACCGTCGCGCTCAGCCCGTCCGGTGTGAGGCCGACCGCAGACCTCACCGTCTCCTACGCAACCTCCGACGGGACGGCGAAGGCGGGCGCGGACTACACGGCCACGTCGGGCACCCTGACCTTCACGACGGCCAACGCAGGCGCGCAGACCTTCACCGTGCAGACCACCGAGGACTCGATCGACGAGGGCTCGGGCGAGGACTTCAGCGTCGCCATCTCCTCACCCGCCGGCGGCGGCGGCCCCGCGCCTACCCTCGGCTCAGCGACGACGGTGACGACCACTATCACCGACGACGACACGCCGTCGGACATCAGCCTGAGCGTGAACCCCTCCACCCTGGGCGAGGACGCCGACGCGACCGCCGTCACCGTCACCGCGACCCTGGCAGGGGCTACCCATCACGAGGACATCGTCGTGACGCTGGCGCTCGGCGGCACGGCGACCGAGGACACCGACTACGCGGCGACGGCGCCGGGCACCATCACGATCGCGGCGAACACGGCGAGCGGGACGGCGTCATTCACGGTGACGCCCGCCGACGACACGATCGTCGAGGGGGACGAGACGATCGTGGTCTCGGGGACCGCCTCGGTGACGAGCCTGAGCGTCAGCGACGCCATCCTCACCCTCACCGATGTGCAAGAACTCCTCCTGGCGCCGGGGTGGGACTCCGCCGAGCTGAGCATCAGCGGGCCGTCGAGCGAGGTCGCCGAGGGTTCGGCCGCCGGGTTCACCGTCACGCTCTCCCGGCAGGTAGCCGCCGAAGTCGCGGTGGCGTGGAGCGCACCCCTGGACACGGACGCTGCCGACGCCGCTGACCTGTCTGCGACGAGCGGGACAGTCACCTTCCCCGCGAACTCGGCTGCGGGATCGACGCGGACGATCACCATCACGGCAACCGACGACCAGCTCTCGGAAGACGCTGAGTCCTTCACGGTCACTCTGGGCGAGATCACCTCGACGCTGTCGTCGCAGATCTCGCTCAAGAACGGGGCGAAGGCGGCACGGGCGACGATCGCGGCCAGCGACCCGATCACCGTCACCCTCACGGGCCCATCGAGCGTGGATGAGGGCGAGGCGACGGCCGACTACACGGTCGCGCTCAGCCCGTCCGGCGTGAAGCCGACGACCGCCCTGACGGTGAGCTACAGGACGGCGGACGGCACGGCGTCGGCGGGGACCGACTACACCGCCGCGTCCGGGACGCTGACCTTCACCGCCACCCACGCCGGTGCGCAGACCTTCACCGTGCAGACCACCGAGGACTCGATCGACGAGGGCTCGGGCGAGGACTTCAGCGTCGCCATCTCGACCACCGCCGGGAGCGCCGGCCCCACGGCCGCCCAGGTCGCGACGACAGCGACGGCAGCTGCCCAGGTCGCGACGACGATGACGGCGGGCGCCCAGGTCGTGACGACGATGACGGCGACGACCGCCCAGGTCGCGACGACGGCGACGGTGACGACCACCATCACCGACGACGACGCGCCATCGGACATCACGCTCAGCGTGAACCCCTCCACCCTGGGCGAGGACGACGAACCCACTCTGGTCACGGTCACCGCGACCCTCGAGGGGGGTACCCACCACGAGGACATCGTCGTGACCCTCGCGCTCGGCGGCACGGCGACTGAGGACACCGACTACTCCGCGACGTCGCCGGGCACCATCACGATCTCCGCCAACACGGCGAGCGGGACGGCGTCATTCACGGTGACGCCGGTCGACGACAGCGTCGTCGAGGGGGACGAGACGATCGTCGTCTCGGGGACCGCCTCGGTGACGAGCCTGAGCGTCAGCGACGCCATCCTCACCCTCACCGACGGCGTGGACAGCCCGCACGCGCCGGGGCGCGGGGACTCCGCCGAGTTGAGCATCAGCGGGCCGACCGGCGAGGTGACCGAGGGTTCGGCCGCCGGGTTCACGGTCACGCTCTCGGAGCAGGTCGACGCCGAGGTGGCGGTGGCGTGGTCGGCGCCGCTGGACACGGACGCCGCGGACGCAGCCGACCTCTCGGCGACGAGCGGCACGGTGACGTTCGCGGCGAACTCGGCGGCGGGGGCGACGCAGACGATCACCATCACGGCGGTCGACGACCGGCTCTCCGAGGGCGCCGAGGGCTTCACGGTCACCCTCGGCGCGATCACATCGACGCTGTCGGAGCAGGTCTCGCTCAGGAACGGCGCTTCGGCGGCGCAGGCGACGATCGCGGCCAGCGACCCGATCACGGTCACCATCACGGGTCCGGCGAGCGTCGACGAGGGCGAGGCGACCGCCGACTACACGGTCGCGCTGAGCCCCGAGGGGGTCACGCCGACTGCCGACCTGACGGTGAGCTACAGGACGGCGGACGGCACGGCGACCGCAGGCACGGACTACACCGCCGCGTCCGGGACACTGACCTTCACCGCCACCGACGCGGGCGCGCAGACCTTCACGGTGCAGACCGCCGAGGACTCCATCGACGAGGGTGCGGGCGAGGACTTCAGCGTCGCCATCTCCAGCCCCGCGGGCGGCGGCGGCCCCGCCCCCAGCCTCGGCTCAGCGACGACAGTGACGACCACGATCACCGACGACGACGCGCCGTCGGACATCACGCTCAGCGTGAACCCCTCGACCCTCGGGGAGGCCGACGGCGCCACCCCGGTCGCGATCACCGCCACCCTCGAAGGGGCCACCCACAGCGAGGACATCGTCGTGACCCTGACGCTGGGCGGCGCCGCCGACGAATCCGATTACACGGCGTCCGCCCTGACCACCATCACGATCGAGGCGAACGCGGCCAGCGGGACCGGGTCGGTCACCATCACTCCCATCGACGACGCGGTCGTCGAGGGGGACGAGGCGATCATCTTCTCCGGCGCCGCCTCCATCACGGGCCTGAGCGTCAGCGACGCCGTCCTCACCCTCACCGACGGCGACGACAGCCCGCACGCGCCGGGGCGCGGGGACTCCGCCGAGTTGAGCATCAGCGGGCCGACCGGCGAGGTGACCGAGGGTTCGGCCGCCGGGTTCACGGTCACGCTCTCGGAGCAGGTCGACGCCGAGGTGGCGGTGGCGTGGTCGGCGCCGCTGGACACGGACGCCGCGGACGCAGCCGACCTCTCGGCGACGAGCGGCACGGTGACGTTCGCGGCGAACTCGGCGGCGGGGGCGACGCAGACGATCACCATCACGGCGGTCGACGACCGGCTCTCCGAGGGCGCCGAGGGCTTCACGGTCACGCTCGGCGCGATCACCTCGACACTGTCGGAGCAGGTCTCGCTCATGAACGGCGCTTCGGCGGCACGGGCGACGATTGCCGCCAGCGACCCGATCACGGTCACCATCACGGGTCCGGCGAGCGTGGACGAGGGCGAGGCAACCGCCGACTACACGGTCGCGCTGAGCCCCGAGGGGGTCACGCCGACCGCCGACCTGACGGTGCGCTACGCCACCTCCGACGGGACCGCGGCGGCGGGCGAGGACTACACGGCAGCGGCGGGGACGCTGACCTTCACCGCGACCAACGCGGGCGCGCAGACCTTCACCGTGCAGACCACCCAGGACGACGTCGACGAAGGCGCGGGCGAGGACTTCAGCGTCGCCATCTCCAGCCCCGCGCGCGGCGGCGGGGCGCCGCCCGCCCTCGGCGCGACGACGACGGTCACGACCACTATCACCGACGACGACGAGCCCGGCGCATCCGAGTCGCCGCCTCGCGCGGGTGACGGGGACCCCGACCAGCCGGGCAACGGCGGGCCCGGTGACGGCGATGCGCCCGGCACGCCCGGGACACCTCCGCGCACGACCGACGGAGACGCCGACCCGTCCGCCGACGGCGGTGCGCCCGGCGACAACGCGCCCGGCGACGGTGCGTCCCGTACATCCCCGGCATCCACCCGTGCGGGGAGCGGAGACGACGGCTCGCAGGCCGGCGGCGACGCGGACGACGCACCCCCGCCGCCCCCTCGCGCGGGGAGCGCGGGCCTCGTCCCGTCCGCCGACGACGACGGCGCGCCCGGCGCGTCGCAGTGGGTGCTCCTGCTGCTGGCGCTGACCTTCGCGGCCGTGATGCGGATGCGTACGAGGCGCAGTCCCGGCCGCCCGGGGCGCTCAGCAGCTGGCACGGGAGGTTCGTATGGACCGCCCTGATTCCCACCCCGTATTGCGTCGACGCCCGCGACCGCGCCTCGCGCTGCTCCTGCCCGCCGGTGCGGCGGTGCTCACGCTGGCCGCCCTCACGCTCGGCCCCGCGACCGTCCTCGGGCAGGACGCCCAGGCGCCGGCCGTCACCGCCGTCGCCGTCTCCTCCGACGCCGGCGACGACGACACCTACGCCCTGGGCGACACCATCCTCGTGACCGTCACCTTCAGCGAGGCCGTCGAGGTCACCGGCACGCCCCGGCTCGCGATCGACATGGACCCCGCCGACTGGGGCACGAAGTGGGCCGCCTACGAGAGCGGCAGCGGCACGACCGAGCTAGTCTTCGCGCACGAGGTGGTCGAACCGAACTACTCGACGCAGGGCATCGCGGTGCTCGAGGACACGCTCGAGCTGGACGGCGGCACGATCCGCTCGTCGGCCTCGCAGGCCGACGCCGACCTCGCCCACGACGGGCTGGACCACGACGCCGACCACCGGGTCGACTGGACGCTCTCGCCGCCGCCCCCGCCCGCCCCCACGCCGCCCACCACCCCCACGGTCACCGCCGTGGCCGTCTCCTCCGACGCCGGCGACGACGACACCTACGCCCTCGGCGACACCATCCTCGTCACGGTCACGTTCAGCGAGGCCGTCGAGGTCACCGGCACGCCGCAACTGGCGATCGACATGGACCCCGCGGACTGGGGCACGAAGTGGGCCGCCTACGCGAGCGGCAGCGGCACGACCGCGCTGGTCTTCGCGCACGAGGTGGTCGAACCGAACTACTCGACGCAGGGCATCGCCGTGCTCGAGGACACGCTCGAGCTGGACGGCGGCACGATCCGCTCGGCAGCCGCGCAGGTCGACGCCGAGCTCGCCCACGACGGCCTCGCCCACGACGCCGGGCACAGGGTGGACTGGACGCTCTCGACGGCGGCCGACCTGGAGTGCGGGGTGACCGCGCCGTCATCGGTCTCCGCGACGGGCAGCGGCGCGGGGGCGATCGTCACGTGGACCGTGCCCGACGACCTGGACGACGCCTGCCGGGTGACCGGCTTCGTCGTCGGCGCCGTCAGCGACGCCGGGAGTATCGAGGACCGGGTCACCGACCCCGCCGCGCGCTCGCACACGATGCAGTGGCTGCCCGCGGGCGAGTACCGCTTCGCCGTGCGCATCGTGTACGGCGAAGGCGCGTCCGAGGACCTCGTGACCGCGCAGGCGAACAGCAACATCGGGGCGTGCATCACCCTCGCCGTCGTGCCGTACAGCGCCCCGGGCTACACCGGCAACGCCGTCGCCGGCACGTTGACCCCCGTCAGCGGAACCGGCTGCGGGACCCGCTCCGATTTCGAAATCCAGATGAAGCGCACGGAGGACGACCACTGGAGCACGATCGGCAGGTTCAACGCCTACTGGCCGCAGCACCGCGCGGGCGGTCCCGCCCGCCCCGACTTCATCTTCGGCGGGCGCGAGCCGTACGTCTCCTACGACTACCGCGTCGTCGCCTACGACACGAGCACGTCCGACCCCGGCCGCTACGAGACCAACACCGTCAGCGTCACCATCGTCTCCAGCGACCCCTCGGTGAGCGCCGACGCGAACAGCCCCGGCAACCTGCGCGTCGAGGCCGACAACAACAGCGGCGCGCTCGTCACGTGGGACGCGGCCACCGTGGCGACGGGACGGACGCTCAGCGCCTACGTGGTGGAGTGGAAGACCGGGACCGGCGCCGCGATGACCGATGTGCTGGAGCCCACCACGAGCGGCGACGGCCCCTTCGAGAACCGCAGATACCGCATCACCGGCCTGACCAACGGCGAGCGCTACACCGTCCGCGTCGCCGCCCGCACCCACCCGACTGGCGACACCTCGACCACCGCCGACGCCTGGTCGGTCCCCTCCCCGTACGTGACCGCCTGGTCCGGGCCGACCCAGGTCTGGTCCGGGGGCGCCAGGCCCAACGACTAGTGAGCAAGCCGAAAGGCATTCGGAGGAGGTTCCGATGAGACTGCCGCTACTGACACTCGCGATTGGTGTGTTGATGGTCTCCGCCGCGATGGGATGGGGGGCGGTCTCCGCCGATGAACGCGACCCCATCGTCCTCGTCAGCAACGCCGAGGTCGAGGCGAGCCTGGACTCGTCGGACTTCTCGAAGGACCGCGCCCAGGAGTTCGCCACCGGCAACAACCCGCAGGGCTACACCGTCACCGGGGTGCGGCTCGCGTTCCGCGTGAACAACCCGGACGGCGACCCCGTGACGTTCCGCACCGAGCTCTGGTCGCTGGACGGGGAGGGCGGGACCGCCGTCTCGCTGCTCGGGACGTTCGAGAACCCCGAGGCCCTGGCGGACTCCGACCACGGCGAGGGAGGCGCGTACTTCGCCGCGCCCGGCGACGGCTTCAAGCTCCAGCCGCGCAAAAGCTACCTCGTCCTCTTCGAGATCCTCGGGCTCGGCACCATCGACGCCTCCATCCGCGGCGTCCGCTCGAGCCAGGAGGACCTCAGCGGCGAGCACACGTGGAGCATCCACACCCGCCACCGCTACCGCGACCAGGCGCAGACCGGCGCCCAGGGGACGTGGATGCTGGACCAGCACCCCCTCTGGCTGCGCGTCGAGGGCCACAAGGACCTGCTGGCGCCGACCACGCGGCAGGTGGCGGAGAGCAGCCCCTCCAGCAGGCTCTACTACGTCACCCGGCCCAACACCCCCGGCACGCCCTGCGCCAACACCCCCCGCCCCGGCCTCTCCCGCAACGAGCAGCTCGCGAACGTCCGGCTCGTCTGCGACGCGAGCACCAACGAGTGGGTCAAGGTGCAGTACGCGCGCGCGGGCATCGACTACGCCACGGACCGTCAGCTGCAGGCGGGCAACCGCGCGACCAACGGTTGCTCCGTCGCCCAGCGCTACGACCCGATCCGCAAGGTCTGCCTGACCTACGCACCGACGCCCGTCCCCGAGACGCCGTAGCGGGTTCGCCGGCCGGGCGCGGGCGGCGGCGCGTGCTGGAGGCAATGGGCGCCGCCCGCGCCCGCCATCCCCGCCCTCGCGGCTGCTCCGACGCGTCTCCTCGCCCGCGGCCTCCTGACCGGGCAGGGGACCGCGTCGCGGCCGGGGGCGCTCGTCCCTCAGAAGTCACAAAGAATCACGCGCTGAACCCCTATGAGTCACGGGATAGGGACGCGTGTGCTAGTACGATGTGTCACAAGTCATGGGCTGGAGGTTGGTGCTTGGCTCCTCGACGGCTCCAGCATGGACCGGGCGTAGCCGCGGACGCCGGTGACGGCGCTCGCCGCCATGCGACGCGCCGCGAACACCCGTTCCCCCCCCCCCCCCCCCAACTTCGTCCCTGCCACGTGGCGACCGACGCCCGGTAGCCGGCTGACGCCGTGAGCCCCGCCGTGCTGCTCCCCCGGCTGACCGCCACGGTGACGCTCGGCGTGATCGCGCTGCTCTGCCTGCTGGCGCTGCGGCCGGGCGCCGCTGCGTCCGGGGCGGGAGAGGGCGGACCGAGGGTGACCGGCGTGGCGGTCTCCTCCGCCCCGGCGGGCGACGTCTACGCCATGGGCGAGACGGTCCGCGTGACCGTCACCTTCAGCGAGGCCGTGACCGTCACGGGCGCGCCCCGCCTGACCATCGACATGGACCCCGCGGACTGGGGCGCCAAGCACGCCGCCTACGAGAGCGGCAGCGGCACGACCGCGCTCGTCTTCGCCCACGAGGTGGTCGAGCCGAACTACTCGCCGCAGGGCATCGCCGTGCTCGCGAACACGCTCGAGCTGAACGGCGGGACGATCCGCTCGGCCGGGGGCGTCGACGCCCACCTCGAGCACGCCGGCCTGGACCACGACGCCGCCCAGCGGGTGGACTGGCGGCTGGCCCCGCCCGTTGACGGCGAGGAACGCCAGGAAGAGGCGACGGCCGAGCCCCGCCTCCCCTCCCTCCCCCTCCCGGACGTGCGCGCGCAGCAGAACACGGCCACGACGTTCGTCAGCAACACCGGGCAAGGCCACTCTTCCGATCGCGGATTCAACGTCGATACCGCGCAAGGGTTTACGACAGGCACCCATACTGCGGGCTACAGATTGACCGGCGTGGATATTGCGTTTAGGACGATAGCTACGACCGTCCCATCCTTCACCGTGACTGTTCGGGAGAACTCCTCCGGCAAACCGGGAACCAGTCTGGGCACGCTGACGCACCCAACAACGCTAACTGCGAATTCCATCAATAGGTTTACGGCATCCGGTGACGGCATCGATCTGGATAGTGGAACCACGTACTGGGTGGTAATCGACGTAACCGGCGGGAACGGCAGTACTAACGTAAGTCTAACGGCGCAAGATAGCGAAGATAGTGGCGCGGCGGACGGATGGAGCATCGGAGATGACAACTATTGGCGCTCGGGGTCTACGTGGGCCTCAGCGCCAAACAGCACGTCTTCGTTGAGGATCGGAGTGCTTGGCCACGAGAAGACCGCCGGCAACAACGCCCCCACCGTCGCCAACGAGATCCCCGACCAGACGGCCAGCGCGGGGACCGCGTTCACCTTCACGTTCGACGCCAACGCCTTCAACGATGCCGACAGCGGCGACACGCTGACCTACACGGCGGCGAAGTCGGATGACGGCGCGCTGCCCGCCTGGCTCAGCTTCGCCGCCTCGACGCGCACCTTCTCCGGCACCCCGGCGGCGGGGGACGTGGGAACCGTCTCGGTCAAGGTCACGGCCAGCGACGGCACGGCCTCGGTCAGCGATACGTTCGACATCGTGGTCAACGCGGCGGCGCCGGTCGTGAGCAGGCTGATCAGCAACATCGGCCAGGGCGATATTTCTGAATTCCGATCGCTCGCGAGCAAAGATGCGGCCCAGGATTTCACGACCGGGTCGAATTCGCACGGTTACACCCTGGCAAGCGTGGAGGTGGCGTTCGCTTTGCCGCCGGGATCGAACCTGCGCGTGCAGGTCCGGCAGGGGACGCCGACGGGGACGCTCCTCGCGACGCTGACCAATCCGTCGCCTCTTGGGTCGGGCAATGTCGCGTTCACCGCTCCAGCAGGGACCAGGCTTGCCGCGAGCACGAAGTATTTCGTGGTCCTGGCCGTGGCCACGAGCGGGAGTCTCCGCTTGACGACCTCCAATGCGGAGGATTCGGGCGGGGAGTCCGGCTGGTCGGTTGGTAACGGCAGCCTCCAGAATTCTTCCAAGGGGAGCAGTACATGGAACGACACCTCCACGCGATCGCTGAAGATCCGCGTCAACGGAACCGTCGCCTCCAACAACCCGCCGACCGTGGCCAACGAGATTCCCGACCAGGCGGCGTTGGTGGGGACGGCGTTCACCTTCACGTTCGACGCCAACGCCTTCAACGACGCCGACGGCCAGACGCTGACCTACACGGCGACGCTGGACGACGGCTCGGCGCTGCCCACCTGGCTCAGCTTCGACGCCTCGACGCGCACCTTCTCGGGCACGCCGGCGGCGGGGGATGTGGGCACGCTCTCGGTCAAGGTCACGGCCTCCGACGGGACCGCCTCGGTCAGCGACACCTTCGACATCGTGGTCAGCGAGGCGCCGCTGGTGAGCAACAGCGGACAGGAGCTTGTGGTTTCGACCCAGATCGGCAGCGACGGGACGAACGTCTGGTCATGCGCGGCGGCGTTCACCACGGGCGGCCATAGCGGCCGCTACGCCCTCTCCGCGATCAGGTTGACGCTCGGCGCCGGCGCAACGGCGAACGCCAACTTCAAGGTCGGCATCTACTCCGCGACCTCCACCGGCGCGCCCAACCAGAGCCTCTTCACGCTGACCAACCCGGCCACGGCCCCGGACGACTCGACCGGTACCTACACCGCGCCGGCCAACGCGAACCTGAGCCCCAACACGACCTACGCCATCGTCTTCGACGTCACCGACCGCACCAGCGCCGGCCCCAACCTGCCGATGACGGCGTCCGACGCCGAGGACTCGGGCGGCGCCAGCGGCTGGAGCATTGCCAACCACGGGCATTGCAAGAAAGACAGCGACACCAGCTGGTCCTCGCAGACTCCGAACGGTCCGATGTTCGCCATCCTTGGCGACGAGACCACCAACAACGCGCCGACCCTGGCCAACCCGATCCCCGACCAGACCGCGTGGGCGGGCACGGCGCTCAGCTTCACGTTTGACGCCAACACCTTCACCGACACCGACCTCGGCGACACGCTGACCTACACCGCGACGCTGGACGACGGCTCGGCGCTGCCCTCGTGGCTGACGCTCGACTCCGGAACGCGCACCTTCTCCGGCACCCCGGCGGCGGCGAATGTCGGCACGATCTCGGTCAAGGTCACGGCCAGCGACGGCACGGCTTCGGTCAGCGACACGTTCGACCTCGTGGTCGGCAAGGCAATCGAGAAGCTGGTCGGCAACACCGGACAGACGGCGGGCGCAGGTAACTTTACGTTTGGGTGGGATGCAGGCAGCAGATTCCGAATAGCCTCTCAGTCCTTCAGAACGGGCAGCCTCGACGGCACGCTCGCCGAGGTCCGGATCAAGCTGGGCAGCGGTGGAGTGGGCAGCGGCGCGACGCCCAGGGTCAGCATCTACTCCACTGCGGGCGGCGGCACGCCCCAAAGCAGGCTCTACGTGCTGACCAACCCGAGTTCCTTCACGGCAGGCGCGGTCAACACGTTTACCGCGCCCCCGAATGCGACGCTGAGCGCCAACACCACCTACGCCGTGTTGATCGAGACCACCGCGACTGCGCAGAACGCTCAGAATCGAATCGTGGTCACGGATACGGTGGTCGGCACCGAGGATACGGACGGGAAGTCCGGATGGAGCGTCGGCGACCGCAAGAACCACCGTCTCCTGCCCAGCTCGACATGGCTATCGGATGCCTCCCCCATGAACATCGCGGTGCGCGGCACGGTGGTCACGCCGCCGGACGCGCCGGGCGCGCCGACGGTGACGGCGAATGCGGGGGCGCGGCGGCTCTCGGTGAGCTGGACGGCGCCCACGAACACCGGCGACGGCGCGATCACCGACTACGACCTGCGCTACTTCGCGGGCTCGGCCGACCCGACGGATCCGGCGGACTGGATCGAGGAGGGCGAGGACGGCGGCCCGCCGAACCCGGGCACGGGGACCTCCGCGCTGATCCTGGGTCTGTCGCCGTCGCAGGCGTATCGCGTGCAGGTCCGCGCCGAGGGCGCGGGCGAGAGCGCCTGGTCGGCCTCGGGCACGGCCACGACGCCGGCGAACTCGGCGCCGCGCGTGCTCCAGGAAGTGACCTGGACCGGGACCACGAAATGCGCCGTGAACACCGATCCGGAGAACACCGCGATCTCGTCCATCCCGGCGCCCCACGAGTTAGTGGTCAACGCCTCGGTCGCCCAGGGCCTGCGGTCGGTCACCGATACGGGCGAGTGGCCGCAAGCCTGCCGTGAGCAGGACTCCACCGTCGTGCCCCACTTTGACGACGTGGACGGCGACGCGCTGACATTCACGCTCAGCCACGATCCCCTTCCGAATAATGTGCGCGTCTCCGTGAATGCACAGGGGGACCCGGCGTTTCCCCGTGTAGACAGCGGGTTGGTGCGATGGTTTGGCACCGGGGCGCTGACTACCACGCCCGTACGGGTGAACGTGACCGCCACGGACCCGAGCGGCGCCACGGCGACCGGGCACGTCATCTTCAACGTCGTGGCGGGGGTCGGCGACAGCAGCGCGCCGAGCTTCGGCGAGACGGTGGCGGACCAGACCTGGACCCAGGGCCGGGTGATCACGGCGCTGCAACTGCCGGCGGCGACCGGCGGCGACCTGGTCAGCTTCGATCATGACGGCGACGGCGACTCGGTTACCCCCAGCATCGACCCGTTTGGACACTTCTACGAAGTGACCGGACTGCCGGCGGGCCTGAGCTTCGACCCTGCGACGCGCCAGATTACGGGCACGCCGACCGGCGACGCGGGCACATTCACGGTCACCTACACCGCCAACGACGCGGACGACGTGCTGACGGCGGCCGACAAGGCGAGTCTGAGCTTCGACGTCACGGTGAACGCGAACCCGAACCTGCCCAGGTTCAAACTGGGCTGGGTCGGCGGCGTGTCGCCCCTGACCGCGACGTTCTTCTTCGACAGGCCGCTTGACGCCACCTCCACGCCGCTCGCATCGGCCTTCACCGTCAAGAATGGCGCCGCCACGATGAGCATCGGGACCGTGACGGTCGACGGCCAGACCGTCGCGTTAACGCTCCCGGCCCAGGCCGTGTCGGCGACCGACGTGCTGACGGCGAGCTACACCCCGCCGTCGACCAACCCGGTGCGAACCGCCTCAGGCGACCAGGCGCCGAGCTTCTCGGACCAGTCGCTGATCAACGTCCACTCGGGCGCGAATCCCGGCAAGCCGGTCCTCTCGACCGCGACGGTCAACGGCCCCTCGCTGGTCCTGACCTACGACAAGACCCTCAACCCGCTCGCCGTCCCGCAAGTCGGCTCGTTCACGGTCAAGGGCGCGGGCGCCGACCAGAATCCCACCTCCGTCACGCCCAACGGCGCGGCGCTGACCCTCAACCTCGGCCGCGCGGCCGCCAATGGCGATACGGTCACGGTCAGTTGGAGCAAGACGCTCGCCCCGCGCACGCAGAATCTCTGGGGCACGCAGGCGGACGCGCTGACCGACCAGGCGGTGACCAACAACACGACCGACTCGACCGCGCCGGTCCTGCAGTCCGCCGTCGTGGACGGCTCGGCGCTGACGCTGACCTACGACGAGAACCTGGACAGCGGCTCCGTCCCGGCGTCGAGCGCGTTCACGGTCAAAGTCGGCGGCACGGCGGTGTCGCTGGCGAGCAGCAACGCGGTCGTGCTCAGCGACAAGACGGTGACGCTCAACCTGGCCTCGGCCGTGGCCTTGAGCGACACGGTCACGGTCAGCTACACCGCCCCGTCGACGAATCCGCTCCAGGACGTGACCGGCAACGACGCGGCAAGCTTGACCGACCAGGCGGTGACCCACGCCGTCGTGCCGACGGCGCTGACCCTGCGCGACACGGAGCTGACGCTGACCTACCCCGAGGCGCTGAACGAGTCCTCGGTGCCGGCGGCGAGCGCGTTCACGGTTAAGGTCAGCGGCACGGCCGTGAACCTCGCGACCACGAGCCCGGTGGCCATCGCGGGCGACACGGTCACGCTCACGCTGGCCTCGGCGCCCACCACCGGCGCGACGACGACGGTCAGCTACGCGGTGCCATCCACGGGCAACAAGCTCCAGAAGTCCGACGGCACCGCGACGGACCGCTTCACGGACGCGGCGGTCAACTGGGCGCCGACGTATGTCGGGACGGAGGATCGGCACTTCGACAACGCCGTCCCCGGCACGCAGGTCACGCTCAGGGTGCGGGAGAATCACTTCAGCGACCCCGACGGCGGCACGCTGACCTTCACAGGTCCGACCTGGAGCCGCACCGACGTGTTCGTCGCGGCGGATACTGCCTGGACCCCGAACCAGGGTCTCCTGTGGTTCAGGGCGAAGTCAGCCTGCGAGATTGCGCTCCTCGATCCGCGGCCGACCAACCCGTTCACCACGACCGCCACGATCACGGCCACCGACCCGTCGGGCGCGTCGGTGCAGCAGACTTACACGTTCCGCACGGAGTGGGACATCCTGCCCTCCTCGGTGACGGTCAACGGCTCCTCGCTGGTGCTGACCTACTGCCTGGACCTGGACACGACCCGCACCGCTCCCGCGACCAGCGCCTACACGGTCGAGATCGACGGCAACGTAGCCATGGTCAGCAGCGTCACGCTCTCGCAGACGGCCCCGACGACGGTGACGCTGGCGCTGGGCACGACGGTGATCCACGGCGAGACGGTCACGGTGAGCTACACCAAGCCCTCCTCGAACCAGATCCAGACCGCCAGCGGCCTCGACGTGGCGGACTTCACCGACCGGTCCGTGACCAACAACACGCCGGCGGAGACGGTCCCGCCGGTGCTGCAGACCGCCGTGGTGAACGGCACGACGCTCACGCTCACCTACAACGAGGCGCTCGACGGCAACTCCACGCCCGCCGGGAGCGCCTTCACGGTCAAGGTGAACGGCTCCGCCGTGACCCTGCCGGCGACCAACCCGGTCGCCGTCTCGGGCATGGCCGTGACGCTGACCCTGGCCGCCGCGGTGAGCGACACCGACACGGTGACGGTCAGCTACGCCGTGCCTTCCTCGAACCCCATCCAGGACGCCGCCGGCAACGACGCGGCCGCCTTCACCGACCGGAGCGTAACCAACGAGTCGCCCGACAGCACCTACCCGCTCCTGCAGAGCGCCACGGTGAACGGCGCGACGATCACGCTCACCTACGACGATCCGCTGGACGAGGCCGCGGTGCCGCCGGCGAGCGTGTTCACGGTGACGGTGAACGGGACCGGCGTGGAGCTGGCGTCGTCCAGCCCGGTCTCCATCTCCGGCATGGCCGTGACCGTACGGCTGGCCGCTGCGGTCTCGGCCGGCGACACGGTGCTGTTGACCTACGCCGCAACCTCCCAGCCGGCTGACAGGCACATCCGCAACGAGGCGGGGCTCCAGGCGGGCTACCTCGCCGACCGCCGGCTGACCAACCAGACGGGCGGCGGCGGCGGCAGTCCTCCCGTCGGCGGAGGCGGCGGCATCCCGGGCGGCGGCGGCATCCCCGGTGGCGGCGGGCCGAGCGGCCCCCCGCCGAGCGAGCTGGACTTCGAGTGGACCGTGACGCACGACATCGAGGCACTGGCCCCGGCCAACCAGCAGGCGACGGGCATCTTCTCCGACGGCGTGACGCTCTGGATCGCCGATAACGCCTCGGGCGCCGGTGACGCCGTCTACGCCTACGACCTCGCCACGGGCGAGCGTGTCACGGCGCTCGAGATCACGCTCGCGCCCGGGAACCGCGCGCCGCGCGGCATCTGGATCGCGGGCGGCGTGGTCTACGTCTCCGACAGCGGCCGCGACCGCATCTTCGCCTACGACCTCGAGACCGGTCAGCACCTGCCCGAGCGCGACATCGCGCTCCATCGCCGCAACAACAACGCGCGAGGCATCTGGGGCCAGGGCAACGTGATCTGGGTGCTGGGCTCGTTCTTCTCCTACGACCTGGAGAGCGGCGCGCTGCTGGCCGAGTACGACCTCGACCCCGCCAACCGCGACCCGCGCGGGGTGTGGTCGGACGGCGTCACGGTCTGGGTCTCCGACCACGGCGCGAAGCGCATCTTCGCCTACCGCCTGCCCGAGCCGCCCGCCACCCCGGCCGAGGAGCCGATCGCGCTGGAGCGCGTGCCCGCCGAGGACTTCGAGGAGCCCGGCCGCGTCGGCAACAACAGCCCTCGTGGCCTCTGGTCCGACGGCGACGTGATGTACGTCGCCGACGCGAACGACGGCAAGGTCTACACCTACAACATGCCCGACGCGATCGACGCGCGTCTCGCCTCGCTCACCCTCGAGGGCGTCGAGATCGGCGAGTTCGACGCCGGCCGCACGGCGTACGAGGGCGTGCCGGGCGAGGGCGTGACGGCCACCACCGTCGCCGCCGCGGCGACGCAGGACGACGCCACCGTCGCCATCGAGCCGCCGGACGCCGACCCGGCCACGGACGGCCACCAGCTCGCGCTCGAAGGCCTCGGCGAGATCACCGTCACCGTGACCTCGGCCGACGGCAGCCGCACGAGGGTCTACCGGGTCACCGTCGAGGCCACGGAGGAGCGCTGGGCGCACGCCCTCAAGGGCGCGGTGGCCGAGGGCTTCAGCCTCGTCGTCTACGAGGGCGGCAGCGTCGCCGAGCTCGTCGAGGCCGCGCGCAGCCGCGGCGTGACGGCGCTCTACGCCCTCCACGAGGGCGAGTACGTCTCCTACATCCTCGCCGCGCCGGACTTCGTGAACCGCGACTTCACCAGGCTGTTCGCGGGCGGCGTGCCGGCGCTGACGCCGCTCATCGTCAAGAGCGACGGGCCACCCTCGGCCGACCCGGTCGGCGCCGCCGCCGCACCCGGCGACTGGCCCGCCTGCCTGCACGGCGACGTCGGCGGGGGCTTCAGCGCCGTCGTCTACGGAGGCGGCAGCGTCGAGGAACTTGCGGACTGCGCGAGCACCCTCGGCGTGACGGCGCTCTACGTCCTGCACGAGGGCGAGTGGGAGGCGTACGTCGTCAGCGCGCCGGCGTTCGTGAACCGCGACTTCGCCGAGCTGTTCGCCGGCGGCGTGCCCGCGCTCACGCCGTTCGTCGTCAAGGGACCCCCCGTCCCCGCGGAGGTCGAGAGCGCGGCGCGACAGCTCGTGGCCGCCGAGCTGGACGCGGACGCGGGGGACCTCGAACTCGAGAGCGCCGAGCCGGTGGACTGGTCCGACGCCAGCCTCGGATGTCCCCGGGAGGGCGAGTCCTACGCCCAGGTCATCACGCCGGGCTACCGGCTGGCCTTCAGCCTCGCGGGGACGTCCCACGCCGTGCACACCAACGCCGACGGCTCCCGCGTGGTGATCTGCGAGGCGGGCGAGTAGTCGCCTCGAGGCGAATTGCCCTGCCCGGCGACGGCCGGGACGCCCCCGGCTGGACGCCCCGGTCGCGCCAGGGAGGCGGTGATGCCGCACCCCGCGGGGAGTCACAGAGATTCACGGGCAACGGCTCTGAGAGTCACGAGTTGGTAACTCGAACCCTCGTCCGCCTCGGTATCATGTCTCAATCACGATCGTGCTCGTAATCACGATCGTGTGACGCGTGTAGTTCGCTTCCCAGGAGGTGGCTCGATGATCACTCGGACCCGGAGCCTGCTGGTTGTCGTCGTGGTGCTGGCAGCAGCCGGCGCGCTCTTCGCACCATCATCCGTCTCTACGCCCCTCACCCCCGACCGCGCCGAAGCCTGCGGCTTCGAGATCCTGCCGAGTTGGACCGGGCGCTACTGGGCGCTGTATGAGTGCGGCTCGTACATCCAGACCTCGAACGTGCCGGTCACGGAGGAGCGTCCGACGTGGATCTACAACTCGGACTGCGACTCGTACTTTGATGACTGCGACCGCATCATCTTCATCACGGACCAGACTCGCGATCAGCTACGAGTCCCCACGCCCGTCGCCTACCACCCGGGCACCAACAGGGAGTACACCGGCGGCGCGTGCGTCGACTGGCGCGGCACGCCCGGAGACCCCGACGATCCGCCGGAGCGAACCTGCGACATCAGGACCGAGCTGCGGCCGCTTGGCCCTCCCGCTGGTTACCAGTTCGGACCCGGGCAGCCGCGGCTGCTGACCGGCAGCTTCTATGCGGTCCAGCTCCACCAGGACAGATGGACCATCGCGGACGTGGAATACCGCGCCAATCCGAACGAATTCCTCTGGGCCGTCGTGGGTCAGATACATCCCGAGGAGGAGCAGAGCGGGACGGTGGTAGTGCGCTGCGTCTACGGCAGGAACGCCGAGGAGCGCGCCGAGGCTCACGCGGCATGGCGCAACTCCGGGAACTCATCGAGCTACGTGGGGTGTGGCGCGTCAGCCATCGGCCAGATCGCTTCCGAACGCTCACACTGGCTCATCTACCAGTAGCGGCCAGGGAAGCGCGCTGTCCGTTCAGCCGGCCCGGCGCCCCCTGACTCCCCGGGGCGACTGTCGAAGCGTGACGCGGTGGCTGCGGATCAACGCTCCGGGACGCCCGTCAGGCGCACGAAGTCGCCCCCCGCATCCCGGTCGCGGGTTGAGGGCATGAGCCGCCGGGAGCCGCGCAACGGGACGCTCCGCGGGCCGCTGGGCCGCCTCGCGGCCTCGCTCCTCCTCGCGGCATCTCTCTTCGCCGTCGCCCTGCCGGGCGGCGACGCCACGCCGGCCCGGGCGCAGACGCCCCCGGGCGAAGAGCTGGCGGACGCGACCCAGTGCGTGCACCGGGACCAGCCGCAGTCTCATGTCTGGGACGGCCTCGGCATCCCGTGGTGCGAGGACGTCGAGGCTGCCAGGCAGGCGCGGTACGCCCGGCTGGGGGGCTACTCGGTCGGCGACAGGCCGCCCACGTGCGCCTGGTACGGCGTGGACCCGAACCAGAACGGCGACTTCACCGACGACGGGACCTGGTGGCGGATCGACGAGAACTGCCCGGACAACCCCGCCACCGATCCCATCTACGGCTCGCGAGCGTGCACGATCGACGGCCGCGACACCATGTGCATCTATGCCGTCCGCCCGCCGCAGGGCCCGATCTACCATCCCTCGCTGGCTGCGCCCGCGCGCGACAGGGCCGGTAGCGCTCCCGCCGCGGCCGGGTTGCTCACCGGGAGCCCGGGCGCAACGAGCGCGCCGCCGCCGGGCGGCACAGGTGGTGGGGCCCTCACGCCGCCTTCCGGCACGGGCGGCGGGGGCGCCCCGCCTGCCGGTGACCCGCCGCGGACTTCCCAGCAGGGCGCCACCGGGGTTGGTTCCGGCGGTGACGCCGTGGACCTCGCCTGGGCGCACTGCCTGAAGGGCGCCGTGACCGCGGGCTTCAGCCTCCTCGTCTACCAGGGCGGCAGCGTCCAGGAACTGGTGGACTGCGCTGAGAGCCGAGGCGTGGCGGCGCTCTACGCCCTCCACGAAGGGAGCTACCGCGCCTACATCCTCGCCGCGCCGGCCTTCGTGAACCGCCCGTTCGCCCAGCTCTTCGCGGACGGCGTGCCCGCGCTCACCCCGCTGGTCGCCGCGAGCGACGGGCCGCCCAGCGCCGACCCGGCTGGCGTCGTCGCCACCCCCGGCGGCTGGCCCGCCTGCCTGCACGGCACGGTCGCCGCGACGGGCTTCAGCGCCGTCGTCTATGCGGGCGGCAGCGTCCAGGAGCTGGCGGAATGCGCCGGGAGCAGCGGCGCGACGGTGCTCTACGTCCTCCACGACGGCCGGTGGGTCTCGTACACCCTCGGCGCGGCGGAGGAGGAGAACCGCGACTTCGCCGAGCTGTTCCCGGACGGCGTGCCCGCGCTCACCCCGCTCATCGTCAAGGGCGAGGCGCATGCGGTTGCGGAGGCCCTGCGGGCGGCCGTCGGGCAGATGCTGCTCGTCGGCTTCCGGGGCGTCACGCTCGATGCGGAGTCCCGCGCCATGATCTCCGGCGTGCAGCCCGGCGGCGTCCTCCTCTTCGACCACGACAGCCCCAGCGGTGGCGCCGAGGACCGCAACATCACCGGCCCCGAGCAACTCCGCGCCCTCACCGCCGAGCTGCAGGAGGCCTCCGCCATCCCCCTCCTCATCGCCGTCGACGCCGAGGGCGGCTACGTCCAGCGGCTCAAGCCGCGCTACGGCTTCTCCGTCGATGTGCCCTCGGCGGAGTCGCTGGGCCGGGGGTCGCCCGAGGACACCGCGGCGGTCGCCTCCGACCTCGCCGCGGAGCTGCGCGCCCACGGGATCAACTGGAACCTCGCTCCGGTCGTCGACGTCGACATCGACCCCGAGAGCCCCGCCATCGGCGCGCTGGAGCGCTCCTTCAGCGCCGATCCCGCGGCCGTGACGGCCCACGCCCGCGCCTTCATCGAAGCGCACAGCGCGCAGGGCGTGATCGCCACGCTCAAGCACTTCCCGGGGCACGGGAGCGCCGCCGGCGACACCCACGCCGGCGTCACCGACGTCACCGCCACCTTCCGGCGCGGCGAAGAGCTCGCGCCCTACCGCCTGCTCATCGCGGAGGGCTACGACGGCCCCGTCATGACCGCCCATATCGTCAACCGGAACCTCGACGAGAGCGGCCGGCCGGCTACCCTCTCGCGCCTCATCATGACCGACCTGCTGCGGGGCGAACTCGGTTTCGGCGGCCTCCTGCTGTCCGACGACATGCAGATGGGCGCGATCGTGGCCGAGTACGGCCTCGAGGAAGCGGCCGTGGAGGCCGTCCGGGCGGGCGTCGACGTCATCATGCTCACCAACCAGCACGCTCCCTACGACCTCGCCGTCATCACCCGCGTCCGCGACGCGATCCTGGGAGCGGTGGGCGACGGCCGGATCACCGTGGACCGCATCCATGAGTCGCTCGAGCGGATCACGGCCCTCAAGCGCGACTACGGCGTCATCGAGTAGGGGCCGGGGAGGCAACGGGGGCGCGGGCACGCCTGCCGTGCCAGAAGTCACAGAAGATTCACGGCCCAACGCTACATAAGTCACTTGCTGGTAACACGAACCCTCGTCCGCATCGATACCATATGTCAATCACGATCGTGCTCGCAATCACGATCGTGTGCACGTGAGTCCCGTTCCCGGGAGCGGCTCGATGATCACTCAAGCTCGGAGCCTGCTAGCTGTCGTCGTGGTCCTGACCGCCGCGCGGCGACGCTCGACGGCCGGCCGCGCGGGTGCGGCTCCCGGGGGAGAGAAGCGACATGAAGAACGTACTGATAGCCGGGTTCGTCGCGCTGGTCGCGTTCGTGGCCATGGGCAGTGGCCTCACCACCGATATCGATACCGCGTCAGCGGGCATTGCCTGCTCGCAGAACGATGACGACGCCGAATTCTGCGTTGAGCGCGGCGTCAACGCGTGGCTGGAGGGCGAGTCTCCGGCTCCTGGATGCTCAGGTTGTCGAGTGATCGAGGTCTACGTCACGTACGAGTGCGAGTGGGGCCTCTGTCGCGGCCCCGGGTACTTCTGGCTCCCGCCCGAGCCTCCGCCCGCGCCGACGAACAACCCTGCCTACCACGGCAGTCTCATCAACCAGCACCTGGTCTACCTGCGCCCGGAGTCGGGCGCGCCCTACCCGCTGTTCGTGTTCACCGACAACGGCGACGGGAACGTCCCCGGTCCCGGCAACTCGAACCCGTACTACCAGGCGTCGACGGTCTCGCAGGCGCTCATAGACGGGAGCGACGGGCCGGAGTGCTCGTGGGTCCGGCGCAGTCCGCCAGACGACCAACTCCTCGTGCTCCGGCAGCACGGCAACTCGCCTCCGTGCCTCAGCTACCAGTTCGCGCTGTGGGACGGCACACCATCGTTCACCCTCAACCCCGACGACTCCGAGGTTCGCCGTGACGGGACCGTCGTGTTCGGCTGCGTCTCCGCCTGCCCGGATCGCCAGGCAGGCGCGCAGACCAACAGCGCCCCCTCGCCCGGAAACGGACCAGGCGCCCAGGGCGCCCCGCCCGACGGGACCACGGGGGGCGGGGGCGCCACGCCGCTTTCCGGCGCGGGGGGCGGGGGCGCCACGCCGCTTGTCGCCACGGGCGTCGGTAGTACCCCGCCTTCCGGCACGGAAGGCGAGCCCGAGGCTCTTTCCGGGTTCCTGGCCCGGCTCTGTGAGTGGGCGAGGGGACAGGGGATGGAGCCGGATGGGTGCAGTTGAACCGCCCGGCCGTTGCCATCCTCGCAGCCCTCGCCGTCTTCGTCCTCGGCCTGCCGATCGCGGAGCAGGCCCGTGCCGATGGTCCGCGCATCGACAACACGGGCGGGCGAGGCGTCGCGCATCGCGGCTTCTGTGATCAGGACGCCCGCGTCCCCGGGTGGGGCTGGGCCGAGACTGAGCGGGTCGAGGTGTACGGCGTAGGCGTGAACAGCTGCGCCGGCTGGCTCCTCGTTGAGGGGAGCCTCAGCGCCTGGACAGGGTACCGCCGATCGTGGGTGGACAGCCGGTATGTGAGCGGCTACGGGGCGCCGGCGGTCCAGGCCGGCGCGGGCGTCTACGCCGTGGGGGTTGGCGTCCGCGCGGGGCAGCAACTCGTGGGCACGAGGGCGGGCCGCGCCTGGGAGACACCGGCGCCGGCGCCGGATGCGCAGGAGGCGACGCCCAGCGCGAGCCCCCTGGACCCGGACGAGATCAGCGCTGGGCTCGTCCTGGCCTTGAGCGAAGCGCTGACCGCAGCCGTTGCGGAGATCATCGCCGCCATCGATGCGGCGGCGGACGAGACCGTCGAGGAGGTTGTGGCAGACGTTCCAGCGGCGACCGAGGAGGGGATCGCGCCGCTCACCGAAGCACTGTCCGGCCTGGTCCAGATCCTCATCGACCTCGTCGCGGAGCTCGAGGGGGGCGGACTCACGGAATAGGGGAGGCGCCAGAGGGCGCCATGCGCCGCCATCAGGCAGCAGCGGTCAGGGGACGCGCCACGCCGCCCAGGTGCGCCCGGTACGGCGTGCTGGACCCGGACGGCGACGACGCGGGCACGCGGGTGATCGACGGCGACCCCGGCGGCCGCGGCACCAACCGCCAGTCCCACCCGGTGCTCGGCGTCGTGCGCCAGGTCACCACGATGGCGTTGGGGCCGTCGGCGGCCACGTCGCTCAACCACGGCGCGTCGGGCGGGGAGAGCTGCGTGATGGCCGAGACCGTGCGCGACCACGCCCCGCCCGGCCTGCTGACCGGGAAGGCGCGGCGGCACGCTACAGGATCGCACGTTCCCCGGAAGTCACACAGAATCACGCGATGTAACGCCCAATATCACGTATTGGGGGCACTAAAGAACGTACGATCACGTAGAAGGCACGCGCTGGAGGGTCGACATGGCGACGAGACACAGGACTCGAGCGAGCATGGTCGGCATCATCGCGCTGGCCGCGCTGCTGGGCGTGGGAGCCCTGGTGTTGGGACCTGAGCCGGCGACGGCGGATCACGGCGGGCCGACTGTTGCCGGCATCGCGGTGACGTCGGACGCGGGCGACGACGACACCTACTCCCTGGGCGACAGCATTGAGGTCACGCTGACCCTCAGTGAAGCCGTAACCGTGGACACCACGAACGGGACGCCTCGTCTCAACATCGACATGGACCCGGCGGACTGGGGAACCAAGTGGGCGGCCTACGCCCGCGGCAGCGGCACGACGGAGCTGGTCTTTGTCCACACGGTGGTGGAGCCCAACTACTCCACCCAGGGCATCGCCGTCCTCGCCGACACGCTGGAACTGAACGGCGGGACGATCCAATCAGCCTCAGGCCTGGACGTGCATCTGGCCCACGCCGGCCTGGCCCACGACGCGAGCCACAAGGTGAACTGGCAGTTGCTGCCGCCGGGCGCCCCAATGGTGACCGGCGTGGCGGTGACGTCGTCGCCGGCGCACAGCGACAACATCTACCGCGTAGACGAGACCATCCGCGTCCGGCTGACGTTTAACCAGGCTGTGGACGTGGACACGACCAACGGTACGCCGCAATTGACAATAAAGATGGACCCGGCGTACGGCGAGAAGCGGGCTGCGTATGAGCGTGGCGGCGGCACCGCGGAACTCACCTTCGCCCACAGGGTGGTGGAACCCAACTACTCCAACCAGGGCATCGCTGTCCTGGCCGACACGCTGGAACTGAACGGTGGGACGATCCGCTCGGCGGCCGGCGCGGACGCCGATCTGGAACACGCCGGTCTGGGCCACGATGCGAACCACAAGGTGGACGCGGGACTGGTCTCCACGAATCGGGCCCCGGTGGTGAACCGGCAGGCCCGGAATCACGCCTGGTTTGTCCAGCACAACAACGCGCCCCGGGGCGTGCTGGTGAGCAAAGGCTTCCATGGGATCTTCTCCGACCCCGACGGCGACCCGCTGACCTATGCCGTGTCGATCCCCGCCGAGTACGCCGGACTGGTGGAGCTGCTCCACATCCGCGAGGACGGGAGTAGCGATGTCCTGGCGGCGCAGAGCGACCTGTCCCTCGAGGTCATCCAGCGGGTCTGGTTCCGGGCCGACGCCGAGGACTGGCGCAGGCTCACGGCGGGCCTGCCCAATCCCGTGACGGTCACGGCCACGCTGACGGCAACGGACCCGCAGGGACTGTCGGCCTCGGTGAACGGCGACTTTCTCATCGCCTGGGAGAACCGTCCCGTACCCGTGCGGGCGGAGGCCAAGGGGGCAACCCTGCAGTTGACCTTCGACCAGGGCGTGCGGGGCAATCCGACGCCCGGACAGTTCACGGTTCGGGCAGTCAACGAGGACGGCTCCTCGGGAATCATCGGGGTGACCAGGGTGGCGGTCGACGGAGCGGTGGTCAGGCTGAAGCTGGCGTCGGCGATCGAGGATGGCCGGACGGTCACGCTGGACTATGCCCACGACGCCGACACGCCGCTACGGCGCGCCGCCGGCGGTAACGCGCACGTCCGCGACTTCATCGGTCAAGCCGTCGCGTTGGCTTCGGCGCAGCAGACGGAGATCCCGACGGTGACCGGCGTGGCAATCTCGTCGAACGCCGGCGGCGACGGCGCGTACGCCATGGGCGAGAGCATCGAGGTCACGCTGACCTTCAGCGAGGCGGTGGACGTGAGCGGATCGCCGCGGCTGAGGATCGACCTGGACCCGGAGGCATGGGAGATGCATTACGGCTTCGTCCCCGCATTCCTGCTGGCGACGAACGCCGACAGCGTTGAGCTGCGCCACGTGACCGGGCTCAGGTTCGCCGGCTATCACAGCGGCTCCGGCTCAGACCGCCTGACCTTCACCTACGACGTGGTGGAACCCGACATCTCCACCGCCGGCGTCGCGGTGCTGGGAAGCTCCCTGGAACTCAACGGGGGCATCATCCAGTCGACATCGACCTGGGGCGACGCCGATCTGGCCCACCCGGGCCTGGCTCACGGCCTCGACCACAGGGTGGACTGGCGACGGTCGCCGGCGGGGACTCCGTCATTGACCGGCGTGGCGTTGGCGTCGAAGCCGCGGCTGGACGCTGACGACGACGGAACCGGTGAAACCTACGGCGACGGTCAGGCGATCCTGGTCGACCTGACGTGGTCGGACACGGTCTCGTGGGACGTGTCGGCGACCGATGCGAAGGTCGTCGTGGGCCTGCGGATCGGGAACAACCTGCGGGAGGCCCAGCTGGTGACCGGCGGGGCAACCAGCGGCGCGGCGCAGACGCTGCGGTTCAGCTACACCGTCGTCGCCGCCGACTCCGACGACGACGGCATCTCGGTCACGCCCGACAGCGGCGGCGCGCTGGCGCTCGTGCGCAACGGCGCTACGCTGCGGGACGCAACAGGAGGCAACGCCCCGGTAGCCCACTCCGGGCTGGCGGCCGACGCCAGCCACCTGGTGGACGGATCCGAAACCGCGCCGGCGAACAGCGCACCGGAATGCGCCAGCGCCGAGACCTGGGACGAGCGCTACGCGGCCCCGCTGCTGATCGCGTACTACCAGGACGTGATATGCAACGATGCCGATGGCGACACGCTGGAGTTCTCCCTGAGCTCCGACCGTCCCGAAGTGTCCAAGTGGATCGACTATGACGGTCCCACCAACCGGCTGCGCTTCCAGGCCTGGGGACACTGCGACCTGAAGGACATCACCCCGGCGCTGCCGAGCCCCTTCGTCACGACGGTCACCGTGACGGCGACCGACCCTGAGGGCGCATCGGCGACCGGACAGGCCTACTTCATCACCCACTATCTCGGATCGCATGGCTGGCTCCACGGATGCCCGCACCTGGTGGACGCCAGGGTCAACGGCGCGGCATTGACCCTGACCTTCGACGTGGACCTGGATAGAGACTCGGTGCCCGCGGCCGGCGATTTCGTGGTCAAGGTCGACGGCGCGACCGTTGCGCTCGCGGACAGCGGCGCAGTCCGGGTCGAGGACCAATCGGTGACCCTGACGCTGGCCGCCGAGGTCGGCGCTTCCCAATCGCTGACGGTGAGCTACGTGCCGGGCCGCAACCCCATCGCGGACCACCCGCGGTATGAAGCGGTGCATGCCCGGGCCTTCGAGGATGTCCCGGTGGTGAACGTGTCCCCGCCGATCGGGGCCGAGGTCGCCCTGGAATCGACGCCGGGCAAGGACGCCGACGGTGACGGCGTGAACGACACCTACGGCGTGGGCGAGACGATCAGCGTGCGCGTGACCTTCCCCGAAGCGGTGCACGTGGACGCCGCCAACGGCACGCCGCGCCTCAGGATCAAGATGGACCCGAACTACGGCGAGAAGTGGGCGGCCTACGCCGGCGGCTCCGGCACGGCCACGCTGACCTTCAGCCACACGGTGGTGGAACCCAATCTCTCCACCCGGGGCATCGCCGTGCTCTCCCACTCGCTCGAGCTCAACGGCGGCGCCATCCGTACCGCAGCCGGCGTGGACGCCGTGCTGGGCCACGCGGGGCTCGCCCACGACGCCGGCCACAAGGTGGACTGGCAACTGACCCCGCCGCCGCCGACTGCTCCCGCGCTGACCTTCGCCGCGGCGGTCGGGACGGCCGTCAATCTGACCTTCGACAAGGCGGTGCAAGCTTCGCCGGCGCCGACGCCCGGCCAGTTCTCCGCGCATGTAGCGAACTCGGACGGTTCCACTGGATCCGTGAGCGTGGACAGCGTGGCGGTGAATGGAGCGACGGTTGCGCTGGCGCTGGCGTCGGCGCTCAGCGAGGGCCAGACTGTCACGCTGGACTACACCCACGACGACGCCTCGCCCTTGCGGGGCGTCGAGGACGGCGGTCCCCACTCGGGAGACTTCCGGGTGCAGGCGTTTGACCTGACGCTTACCGACGCGCTGCAGGTCCGCATCCTGGCCGACACGCACAGCCCCAGGCTGGAACAAACCGCCGGCATGACGGCGCTCATCGCCAACGCCCCCTCGGGGGAGACGCCCGCCTACCTGTGGGAGTTTCAGTGGGATGAGGATTGGTTAGTCACGAGCCGCACATCCAGGGCCGGGTACACGGTGATGACCATGAGGGAAGGAGAGTCCGAGGTTCCTCGGGCGTTTCGGGTGACCGTAACCTACGCCTCCGGCGCGTCCGCGACCTCACCAGTCTTCAACATCGTCTGGACCCGCTAACCCTGCCGCCGGCGGGATGCCCGCCCTGACGCGACGCCTGTCGGAGAAGGTCTTCAAGCGGGTCGATCGGGCGACGTTGCGGACCGGGAGCAGCGGGACCGCCCAATCTGAACGCGGCGGGTGCCGACGCGTATTACGTCCCACATTCGTCCCATGACCTTCTTTGAGCGGCCCGCATAGCGTCCCGGGCCGGAAATCCGGCAGTGTCGGCATCGCTCGGTGCCCCCTGTCGCTCGACGGGCCTGGGGGGTGTTGCCACCGGCACTGCTCGGTACGTGAACCTCTGATGGGGACATGCGACCTGATCGCTGATTCGTAAGGTGGATGACGGCGATCGTACCTGCCTTCCGGACGAGTGCACGGAGTATCCGGGGGGAGCCGTAGCTCGCCGGCGACCTCAGCGCAGGCGAGGCGCGGGAACGCCCGACGACATCGACGTGTGGATCGGCCTCGACATCGGGAAGTCCCGGCACTTCGCCGATGCGCTCGGCGCTTCCGCTCGCGCGGCAGTCAGCCAACCGCTGGCAGGTCGACTGACCACGAGTAGCGCAGTGTTTGGTGTGGATTGGAAACCGATAACTCAGCGATGTACCGCTCAACCCCCTTGAGCTCTCGATTGGGGACGGGCTGGAACGGAGAGGGATCCTCGTCACTCCGCAGTTCGGGGTCTCCGGGCACCGCATCGACTTCGCCTGCGCGCACCCCGACGAGCCCGGACGCATGGTGCTGGCCGTCGAGGCCGGCGGCGCCAACTACCACGCGACGCCGACTGCCCGCGACCGCGACCGACTGCGACTGCAGGTGCTCGAGGGTAAGGGCTGGCGCTCCATCGCATCTGGTCCACGGCCTGGTTCCGCGACCGGGAGGCCGAGCTCGACAAGGCGGAGACTGCCTGGAAGCGGGCATGCCGGGATGTCGACGGTGAGCCGGTCGCGGCCGAGGCCCAGCCACGCGAGCAACCGAAGCCAATCCTGGCCCCCGCGCCCCAGCGCGGGCCTCGGCCGGGGCCGCGCTCGCTGTGCTTTCTCAAAAGATGGCCATCAAATGGCCACAACTGATCGCCCTGCTGAGTACATATCGGCGAGGGCCGATCCCGAAAAACCGTTGAAAATACTGGTGCCGAAGGTGGGACTCGAACCCACACGGGGGGTGAACCCCAACGGTGTTTGAGACCGTCGCGTCTACCGATTCCGCCACTTCGGCGCCATCCCAGCATCGCGCGACGACGCGCCGCCCTCAAGCGGGCGCCTCGGCGATTGTTCCGATGGTGGGTGGGATGGAGCGGAAGACGGGGGTCGAACCCGCGACCTCCTCCTTGGCAAGGAGGCGCTCTACCACTGAGCTACTTCCGCCGGACCGACTCCAATAGTACGGGGGCGGTTGCGGCGACGGCAATGCGGTCCCCGCCGGCGGGTCCCGGAACTCAGCCGCATTCCATTCGTGCATCTGCCTCGATAGCCGGGCAGTCTGTACCATGGACATACCGGCACCGTTCGCCGGGAGAACGACTACGAGAGGAGGGCCACTGATGCGTGTACTGGCTGCACTGGACGACAGTGAACTTGCCGATGAGGTCGTCGAGGCCCTTGCCCCATGGCTGTCTGCCGCGGGTGCCGAGGCGCGCTTGATGATGGTGTGGGACTCGAGGCAGGCCCACCCGGAGTCGCCGACCCATCCACCGGACCTCATCGTGTCCGACCCGGTCGTGACCTCCGACAGCTGGGCCCGGGCTCCGGTCGACTACACCCAGCAACGGACCGAGCGGCGCGGACAGATGATCCAGCGCATCCGCAACGAGCGCATTGCCTCGTTGCGATCGCTCGGCGAGCGCCATCTCAAGGGCTCGTTCGACGTGGAGATCGAGGGCTCCGAGGATGTACCGCAGGCGATCCTCGAGGCAGCCGACGACTACGGCGCCGACATGATCGCGATCGGTACGCACGGCCGCACCGGCCTGCGGCGCGTCCTCGGCGGTAGCGTCGCCGAGGAGGTGATCCGGCAGGCGCGTATCCCGGTCTTCGTCGTCCACCAGGGCTCCGTGGTGCACCCCGGTGCGCACTACCTGGTGGTCGCGCACGACACCGCCCGCAGCGTCGAGCTGCGCGATCACCTCGCGGCGATCTCCGAGCGGGACTCGCGCGCGAGCTTCACGCTGCTCATTCCCGCGACGCACTCGTCGGGGCTGCTTGGTGAATCGGACGACCACATGGGGAGCGCCGAGTCTTCAGCGGCCGAGACGCGAGCCGTGCTGAGGGACGCCGGTATCAACCTCGCCGACGCCAAGGTCGGTGACCCGACGCCGCTGCTGGCCATCGAGGACGAGTTGCATGCGCACCCGGAGGCGTACGACACGGTGATCCTGTGCACGTTCCCGCCCGGCATGTCGCGCTGGGTCCGCATGGACACGGCGCACCAGGTGGAGCGTCGCCTGGACATCCCGGTCGAGCACGTTATCGCGTACCGCGCGCCGGATAACCCGGTGGCCCGGGATGAGTACTGCCAACGGCTGCGCCACGCCGCCGAGACGGCTCGGAGCCAGCTTGCGCGCATCGAGGCGCTGTCCGAGGGCGACGTCGGCATCGCGCTGCCGGCCCGCGAGCACCGGCTCAACGACGAGCTTTCCGCGCTCGAGCGCGCCCTCTACGAATCGGGGTGTGGCTAGGCGCGACGCACCGCCGACGCGTGGTGCACAACTGCACGCCCGCGCCCGTCCGGATGGATGGGCGCGGGCGTCGTTCGTAGGGACGGGTAGTGGCTGAGCAGGCGCTCTTCGGCGAGCTTGCGGTGATCGGCAGCCTCGCCGTCGTGACCACCGTCGGGCTCTCGCGCGTCGGCCTCCCCGCAACGATTGGCTTCCTCACCACGGGCGCGCTCGCCGGGCCGCACGGCGTCGGGCTGGTGGGTGACACCGAGCACATCGAGCAGATCGCCGAGGTCGGCGTCATCCTGCTGCTCTTCGCGATCGGCCTGGAGTTCTCACTGGAACGGCTGCGCTTCATCTGGCGCGCCGTGGCGGTCGGCGGCTCGTTGCAGGTCGGCGTCACAACGGCCGCCGCGCTCGCGATCCTCGTGCTCGCCGGCGACACCATCGAGCGCGGCATCGTCTTCGGGCTGGTGGTCGCGCTGTCGAGCACGGTGGTGGTCCTTCGCGTGCTTGACGAGCGCGGAGAGCTCGACGCGCCGCACGGGCGGTTCATCGTCGGGGCGCTGATCTTCCAGGACCTGCTCGTCATCCCGCTCACGCTGCTGGTGCCCGTGCTCGCGGGCGGCGACCGCAGCGGATTCGCGATCGAGATCGCGTGGGCGCTGACGCGCGCAACGCTCGCCATCGGCGCGGTGCTGCTCGTCGCACGGTTCCTCATCCCGCGCGTCTTCCACGCCGTCGACGCCACCCGCACGCGCGAGGTGTTCCTGCTGTCCGTGATCTCGATCGCGCTCGGCTCGGCGTGGCTGATGAACCAGATCGGTCTCTCGTTCGCCCTCGGCGCGTTCCTCGCCGGGATGCTGCTGGCCGACACCGACTACACGCACCGCGCGACCAGCGACATCATCCCGCTGCGAGACGCGTTCACGAGCTTCTTCTTCATCTCGCTCGGGATGCTGGTGGACTGGCGAGTCATCACCGAGGAGCCCGTGATCGCCGTGCTCATCGTGGCGGGCCTGGTGCTCGGCAAGGCGGTCATCGCCTCGCTGGCGGCCCTGGCGATGCGCAACCCGGCGAGCGTGGCGTGGCGGTCCGGCGTCTACCTCGCGCAGTTCGGGGAGTTCGGCTACATCGTGCTCGTGCTCGGCGCGAGCGAGGGCATCGTGAGCTCCGATGAGCTGCGGCTGGTGGTCACGACCGGCGTGGTCAGCATCGTGCTGTCGCGGCTGCTCATGCGCTGGGCGGGCGGGCTGCACGCCGGCGAGACGCTGCTGCGGCCGCTTGAGCGCCTGCTCCGGGCGCGCGGCATCGATGAGCCGATGGCGCAGGACCAGTTCCTGACGGACCACGTCGTGATCGCCGGGTACGGGGTGGCCGGCCAACTCCTGGCGCGCACGCTGGCGCAGGCGCGCATCCCGTACGTGGTGCTCGAACTCAACGCCGAGACCGTCCGCGACGCCCGCCGGGAGTACACGCACGTCTACTACGGCGACATCACGAGCCCGGAGGCGCTCGCCCACGCCCGCGTCGGTCACGCGCGCGTGCTGGTCCTGCTCATCAACGACCCTCCCGCCGTGCGACGCGCGATCGCAGCCGTGCGCGCGGACTGGCCGGACGTGCCGATCCTGGCGCGCACGCGCTTCGTCGCGGAGCGCCCGGGCCTGCTCGCCCTCGGCGCCAACCACGTCGTGTGCGAGGAGCTCGAGGGCGGCACGGAGATGTCCGCCCGGACCCTGGGAGCGCTTGGCCTCGACGCACCGGAGATCCGCGCGCAGATCAGCCGGGCGCTTGCCTCATCGAACTCCGAATACCTGACGGGCGCCACCGGCCAGTGGACGGCGGCGGCCGACGAACGGCCGGAGGGCTTGCCCAGGCCATTCGCTCCCCGGCCGGAGGACTCGGATCAGGGGAAGATGCCGAGCGCGAGGTAGTTCGCGGCCACGCGCTCGATCGCGATCAGGAAGGCCGCGGTACGGAGGTCCGGGAGGTCCCGGCCCCGCCACGTCTCGTAGATCTGGCGGTACGACTCGCTCATCGTCTCCTGCAGGGCGGAGCGGACAAAGTCGATCTCCGAGGGGCCGCGCGTCAGGATGCGCATCTCGTCGGGCGGGAACTCCATGCCGGCCAGCCGCTCGGTCGCCTCGAGCTGGCGGCGTGTCGAGATCTCCTCGTAGCGCTTGTACATGCGGTCGAAGCTGACGTGCGAGAGGTTCTTGAGCCACTCGAAGTAGGAGACGGTGACGCCTCCCGCGTTCAGCCAGACGTCGGGGATGAGCAGCGTCCCCATCTCCGCGAGGATCGGCTCGGCGTCTGAGTAGACGGGGCCGTTGGCCGCCTCGGCGATGATGCGCGCCCGGATGCGGGACGCATTCGCGGCGGTGATGGCGCCTTCGACCGCGGCGGGCACGAGGATGTCGCAGTCCATCTCGATCGTCTCTTGCCACGTCGGGACGTTCGTCGCGCCGGGGAAGTCGAGGATCGAGCCCCGCTCGGCGTGGTGGGCGAGAACGGCGCCCACGTCGAGGCCGTCGGGGTTGTAGATGCCGCCGTCGATCTCCGCGATGCCGACGATGGTGGCGCCACCCTCGTCCTGGAGGCAGGCGGCGGCGTGCGAGCCGACGTTGCCCAGCCCCTGCACGATGACCCGCTTGCCCTCGGTGCCTGCCGCAAGGCCCAGCTTCGCCATCTCTTCCGGGTCGGCCACCACCTCGGAGATCCCGTAGTAGACGCCCAGTCCCGTCGCCTCGATGCGGCCGGGAATGCCGTGCAGGGTCACCGGCTTCCCGGTGACACAGCCCCAGGCGTCGAGGTCCGCGCCGCGGAGCGCCCGGTAGGTGTCGGCGATCCAGCCCATCTCCTGCTCGCCGGTGCCGTAGTCGGGCGCGGGCACGTCGACGCCGGGGCCGACGAAGTTCTTCTCGATGAGCTCGGCGGTGTAGCGGCGGATGACGCGGCGGCGCACCGCTTCCGGCGCGTGCGGGTCGAAGCAGATCCCGCCTTTCGCCCCGCCGAAGGGCACCTCGACGACTGCGCACTTGAAGGTCATCAGCGCCGCGAGCGCCGTGACCTCGTCCTCGGTGATGTCGGTGCTGACGCGGAGGCCGCCCTTGGTCGGGAGGCGGTGGTGGCTGTGCTCGGCCCGGTACGCCTCGACGACTTCGATCCTGCCGTCCTCGAGTTCGACCGGGAAGCGGAGGTGGTAGACGGAGTTACAGGAGCGGACCTGGTTGATGAGTCCGGGGGGCAGGTTCGAATACCCGGCGGCACGGTCGAACTGCTCCATGACGCTGGACAGGAAGCTCGGGGTCCCCGACATCGCACCCTCCGTCGCTGCGGAAGCGGCGTCCCGGACTGACCGCTGCGCCGCCCTCGGCGGGCCCCCCGCACCCGCTGCCTCGAACGTACCACGCGTGATGGTAGATGCATCGTTCGACCCGGCGCGCCCGTGCCCTCTCCGCGGACGCTAGACTGCTCGCGGAGGCGCCAATGACCGCACCCTCAGCCCGTACCGCCGTCGTCACCGGCGCCAACCGCGCCGACGGCATCGGCCTCGCGCTTGTCCGCGAGCTACGAGCACGCGGCTGCGCGCCCGTCGTCGGCACGTACCGCGACGCCGCTACCGCCGAGGCGCTCCTCGACGCGGCCGCATCGGACCCGGACGTGCTCGCCGCCGAGGTGGACGTGACCTCGGATGCCTCGGCCGAGGCCTTCGGGCGCTGGTGCGCACAGCACCTCGAACACGTCGACCTCCTCGTGAACAACGCGGGGATCGGGGCCAGCGAGGGCTCGGTCGTGACCGCGTCGATCGAGGACCTCGAGTACCAGTTGCAGGTGCACGGCGTCGGGATGCTGCGCGTGACGCGCGCGCTGCTGCCGCTGATGGGGCGCGGCGCCGTCGCCGTGAGCGTCTCGTCGAGCCTCGGCAGCATCGCGGACATGGACGCGGGCTCGACGTACTACGCGCCCGCGAAGGCGCTCCAGAACGCGCTCACGAAGCAGCTCGCCGCGACGGTGCGTCGCGACGGCATCGTCGCGTTCTCGGCGAGCCCCGGCTGGGTCTCGACCTCGATGGGTGGCTCGGCGGCCCCGCTGACGCCCGGTGAGTCGGCGCGGCGGCTCGCGGACCTCGTGCTAGGCGCGGGGCCGGACGACGCGGGCACGTTTCGCACGGTTGACGGAGGAGGCACGCTCGCCTGGTGAGCGCGCGACGCGCGCGCGGAGGCGACGCACAAGTGACGAGGAGGCAGGCGCCATGACGCAGGAGACAGCGATCGATCCCGGCCGCACGGCGGTCGTGATCATGGACTTCCAGGTGGGGATCGTCGGTCCCTACGCCAGCAACCCCGAGCAGGTCGTCGAACGTGCGGCCTCGGTGCTTGCGGCCGCGCGCGGCGCGGGCGTGCCGGTGTTTCACATCGTGCACCGCGGGGGGCCGTTCGAGGCCGACTCGCCGGATGTCGAGATCCACCCCGGCGTCGCGCCGGTCGAGGGTGAGCAGGTGATCCGCAAGGTGCGCGCCGGCTCGTTCTCGACTACCGGCCTCGACGCCATCCTGCGCGAGGACGGTCGCGACACGCTGGTGCTGATGGGTGTCGCGACGAGCGGGTGCGTCCTGTCCACGCTGCGCTGGGGCGCGGACATCAGCTACAACCTCGTCGTTGTGAAGGACGGCTGCGACGACGGCGACGAAGAGGTGCACCGCGTGCTCACCGAGAAGGTATTCCCGCGCCAGGCGACGGTCATCACCGCCGCCGAGTTCGCGGACCGCCTCGGCGGATAGTCGGGGGCGCGAGCGGGGCTCGTATAGTCGCGGTACAGGGCCGGCACGGCCGGCTGCTCAAGGAGGACAACGATGGACTGGAGCGACAACGCAGAGCAGGCGGCCTTCCGCGAGGACGTCGCCGGATTCATCCGCGAGCGGCTGCCGCAACGGATTGCCGAGATCCCCCGGCACTCGGTCAGCATCTACACCTGGTACGAAGACCTCCACAACGACGACGCCGAGGTGCAGACTGCCGCGCGCGAGTGGGCGGACGCCCTCTCCGAGCGCGGGTGGGTGGCGCCGCACTGGCCGTCGGAGTACGGCGGCGCGGGACTGACGGCCATGGAGCAGTTCATCTTCAACGAGGAGATGGCCAAGGCCATGGCTCCGCCGGTCGGCGGGAGCGGCGTGATGCTCCTCGGCCCGACGCTGCTCGTCCACGGGACCGATGAGCAGAAGCAGAAGTACCTGCCGGCGATCCTCTCCGGCGAAACCCGCTGGACGCAGGGCTACTCGGAGCCGGGCGCGGGATCCGACCTCGGCTCGCTGCAGACGCGCGCCACGCGAGACGGCGACGAGTTCGTGGTGAACGGGCAGAAGATCTGGACGTCCTCGGCCCACCAGGCCACGGCCATCTTCGCGCTCGTGCGGACGAACCCGGACGCGCCGAAGCACCGCGGCATCTCGTTCCTGCTCATCGACGACATCAAGACATCGGGCCTGACGGTGCGTCCGCTGATCGACATGGCGTGGGGCCACCACGTCAACGAGACGTTCTTCGAGGACGTGCGCGTGCCCGCCGCGAACGTCCTCGGCGAGGTCGACCGCGGCTGGTACGTCGGCATGACGCTGCTCGACTACGAGCGCTCCGGCATCTCCGGCGCGGTCTCGCAGCGGCAGGACCTCGAGGAGCTGCTGGACGCGGCGCGCAACGACGACCGCTCGGTGCTCGCCCGCAGCCCTGCCGTCAGGGCGCGACTCGCCGAGCGCGCGCTCGCGATCGAGGTCTGCTACCAGCTCTCGATGCGCATCGCGTCGATGCAGGCGGCGGGGATGGTGCCGAACTACGAGGCGTCGATGGGCAAGATGTTCTCATCGGAGCACGGCCAGGAGCTGTACCGCGTCGGCATCCGCACGTTCGGGCTGTACGGCGACCTGTGGCCGGGCGACCCAAAGGCGCCGCTCAACGGCAAGCACATCCACGGCTACGTCCGCTCGATCCCCTCGACGATCGGCGGCGGCTCCTCGGAGATCCAGCGCAACATCATCGCGACGCGCGGACTGGGCCTGCCTCGCGGGTAGCGGGCGCCGACCGCAGCACCAGAGGTGGGCCGCCCCGTGGCGGCCCACCTGCTTGTGATTGTGACGTGGTGCCGAGCGCTGTGCGGCGGCGTCAGACGCGGATCACAACCTTGCCGAAGTGCCGCTGCGACTCCAGGTAGCGATACGCCTCGCGCGCCTCGCCAAACTCGAAGACACGGTCGATCACCGGGTGGACCTCGCGCAGCGCCAGCGCGCGGTTCATCTGCTCGAACATCGCGCGGCTGCCGACGTAGATGCGGCTCGCCCGCAGCCCGCGGCCGACGAGGGGCACCTGCGTCTCGTCCGACTCCTCACGCGCGAGCCCGCCGATCAGCGCGATGTCCCCGCCGAAGCGCGTCGCGGTCATCGACTTCGCGAACGTGCCCTCACCGCCCACCTCGAGCGTCAGGTCGACGCCCCGGCCGTCCGTGAGGTCACGGACCGTGCGGCCCCAATTGTCGTCGTCGACGTAGTTGATGGTGTGGTCCGCGCCGTGCTCGCGGGCGCGCGCCAGCTTCTCGTCGCTGCTCGACGTAATGATGCTGCGCACCCCCGCAATCGCGGCGAGTTGCAGCCCGGCGATGGAGACGCCCCCCGTGCCGAGCAGCAGCACGCTCGACCCCGGCTGCAGCCCGGCCACCGGGAACATCGAGCACCACGCGGTCAGCGCGGCGCACGAGAGCGTCGCGGCCTCCTCGTCCGTCATGTGCGCCGGAGTGGCGACGACGGCGCGCTCGGGCAGCGCGACCAGCTCGGCGAGCGTGCCGTTGGTGTCTGCGCCGCCGAGCGCGCGGCGCGTGTTCGCCGGTGTCCCGTCGCCGTCGAGCCAGTCGAGGAAGAAGCAGCTCGTCACCCGGTCACCGACGGCGAAGCGGGTGACCTCGTCGCCGACCGCGACGACCTCGCCGGCGCCGTCGGAGAGCGGGATGACGGCCTCGCGGTTGCCCTGCGTGAGCATCAGGTCGCGGTAGTTGAGCGAGGTGGCGCGCACGCGGACGACGACCTCGTCGGCGGCGGGCTCGGGGTCGTCCAGCGTGACCTGTGTGACGCCGTCGATGCCGCCGCCGGGGGTGAGCTGGTGGGCCTGCATGTTGTCCTCCTCGGCCTGCGTCGCGTTGCCTGGGCCGTGCGCGAGTATGGCAGATCGACCGGTGCGCTCATCCGGGTATCGCATACCGTACGGATCGTGCCGTACAATCTAGGCCGTACGAGGCGTGCCGTACGGTGGGTGCCGGACAGGAGGCATCATGGTCTCTCGACTCGAGGTCCGACTGGACGAAGAGCGTCGGCGGCGGTTGGATGAGATCGCCAGGGAGCGGGACGTCCCCGTCTCCGAACTGGTGCGTCGCCTCATCGACGACGCGTGGGAGACGATCACGCTGGAGCGGCGCCTCTCGGCGGTGCGCCGCATCACCAGCGTTGAGCTGGATGTGCCGGACGATCCGGCGGACCTGTGCAACGAGCTTGAAGAGCGCTATGAGCCCCCCGACCTTCATTGACGCGAACGTCCCGATGTACGCGGCGGGCGGCGCGCATCGCTATCGTGCGCCCGCTCGCGAGGTGCTGGGGCTGGCCGCGTTGCATCCCCGCTCGTTCATGACGAGCGTCGAGGTGTTGCAAGAGTTGCTCCATCGATACCTCTCGCCGGAGCAGTGGGCGGCCGGGCGTGAAGTACTGGAGGGGTTCGCCACTCTGATGCGCAGCCGGGTAGAGCCGGTGTTTGCGCAGGACGTCGAGGCGGCCATCGCACTAGCCGAAGAGCATCAGCGCATCAACTCGCGGGACCTCGTCCACGTCGCTGTCATGCGCCGACTCGGGCTCGAGTGGATCGTCTCAGCCGACAGGCACTTCGACGAGATACCCGGAGTGACACGCCTCGATCCCGGCGAGATCGACGAGTGGCGCGACTCCGTGGTCGCCTCTGACGAGAGCAACGGAGCCGCGCCATAGGCGCTTGGTCCGGTCGTCAGTAGCCCTTGAACTCCGGCGGCCGCTTCTCGAGGAACGACTGCACACCCTCGTCGGCGTCCCGGGACGACATCGAATGCGGAGTGGCCTGCTTCGCCAAGTCCCACATGTGCTCGTAGCCCTCGCGCATGAAGATCTCGCGGACCATGTGCTTCGTGAGCTGCATGGCGACCGTCGGCCCCTTCGCGAGGCGCTTCGCGAGCTCCATCGTGCGCGGCATCAACTCGTCGCGCGGCACGACGTCGTTGACGAGGCCGAAGTGCTTCGCCTCCTCGGCGCTCATCGGGTCGCCGGTCAGCAGCATCTCCATTGCCTTGGCGTGCGGGAGGTGATACGGCGCCCAGAACGCGCCGCCGTCGAGCGGGGTGAACGCGCGACGCACGTAGACCTCGATGAAGCGTGCGGTGTCCGAGGCGATGCGGAGGTCGCACGTGAACGCGAGGTCCGCGCCGGCTCCGGCCGCGACGCCGTTGACGGCGGCGATCGTCGGCTTGTCGAGGGCGAACACCTTCTTGTGGATGGGTGTGCCGCTGAACGTCTGGTTCTGCATCCGTTCCTCGGCCGTCATGGTCGGGTACGTGAGGAGGCCGCGCTTGTGGTCGGGCAGCCACTTCATGAAGTGCGGGTCTGCGTGGTCGATGCCGCCCATCGACGAGACATCGCCGCCGGATGAGAAGGCCCGCCCCGCCCCGGTGATGACGAGCACCTTGTCGTCGGGGTTCACGGCGATGAGGTCGAGTTCGACCATCATCTCTTCCATCATCGGGATCAGCCACGGGTTGAGATGCTCGGGCTGGTTCATCGTGATCGTCACGACGCCGTCTTCCCGGTCGACGAGGATGTGGTGGTACTCCATACCGTTCCCGGCCCTCCCTGAGGCAGCTTCGGCTGCCGAGCGCGCATGCACGCGCAGCCCCGCAGGCTGCCGCGTCCGAACCGTGTTCGCCCGCCAGGCAGCGGACCCGTCAGACGATAACCGAGTCCCGCACGAGTTGCTCGAACTCCTCGGGCTCAAGGCCGACCAGCTCAGTGAAGACCTCGCGGTTGTGCTGGCCGAGCAGCGGCGCGGAGCCATAGTGGAGTTGCGTCTCGCTGAACGAGAGCGGGATGCCCGCCGACGCCGTCACGCCCAGCTCCGGGTGGTCGATGTCGACGAAGAAGCCGCGGTGCCTCAACTGCGGGTCGGCGACGAGTTCGGGGCCGTCGAGGACGGCCACAGCCGCAACGCCCACGGCCTGGAGCAGGTGCATCGCCTCGTGGGAGGTGCGCGCGCCGGTCCAGGCGGCGAGCTCGCGGTCGATGTCGTCGTGCCGCGCAAGCCGGCCGTCGAGCGCCGCGAGTGCGGCGTCCTGTGCCCACGCGGGGTCGCCGAGGGCGCTCCGGAGCGCTGCCCACGCGGCGTCGTCCTCCACCGAGATCGCCACCCAGCGGTCCTCGCCCGCCGAGGGGTACACGCCCTGCGGCGCGCGGTTCGGGTCGCGGTTCCCGCGCCGCTGCGGGTCGGCGCCGAGCATCGTCCACTCGAGGAGTGGCTCGGGCGTCATCGCCACGACCGTCTCGCCCATCGCGACGTCGATGTGCTGGCCGTGGCCCGTGCGGTCGCGGTAGTGCAGCGCGCTCATCATCGCGAACGCCATGTGCACGCCGATGGCGAAGTCGGGGTAGGCGCCGCCCATCGAGCTCGGCGTGCCGCCCTCGTAGCCCGTGACGTAGGGCAGCGTGGTGTAGGCAAGCGTCGTCGGACCCCAGCCCGTCGAGTGGCTCTCCGGGCCGGTCTGCCCGAGGGGCGAGCCGGACATCATGATCACGTCGGGCTTCACCGCCTTGAGGTCCTCATAGCCGAGGCCGAGGCGCTCGGCGACCCCGGCCGCGAAGTTCATGGTGACGATGTCGCTGCGGCTCACGAGCTCCTTCGCGAGCTCCTTGCCGCGGTCCGTCTGGATGTTGAGCGTCACGCCCTGCTTCGAGTAGTTGAGCCCGTTGTAGTTGCCGGACCGCTCGATGCCGGGGATGCCGCCGGAGCCGCGAGTCAGGCCCATCGTGCGCAGCAGGTCCAGGCGCTGCTCCGACTCGATGCGGATCACCTCGGCGCCGAGGGCGCCCAGCCAGGCCGTCGAGTGCGGGACGGAGAGGATCCACCCGAAGTCGGCGACGCGCACGCCGCTCAGCGGCAGGTCGCCGGCCGCCTTGCGGTGCGCAGGGCGGCGGTCGCCGGACGGTGCGGGAGCCGCCTCCGAGGAGGGCTGTGAGAGCAGCTCGGCGCTGTGCTCGCCGAGGCGAGGCCCGCGGCCGTCCTGGCTGGACGGGGTCGCGGAGAACACTGCAGCCGGCCCGGGCCGCACGAACGAACCGGCCTCGGGGTCCTCGACGGTCTCGAGGAACCCGCGGGACTGGAACTGGGCCGACTCCATCATCTCGGCGGGGGAGTAGACCGGGAAGCACGGGATGCCGATGTCGAGCGCCATCTGGTACAGCTCGGCCCGTGTGTGCTGCGTCGACCACATATTGACCAGCGGCTCGATCGCGTCGCAGTTGAGGCCGCGGTCCTCGGCCGTCAGGAAGGCGTCGCTCGCCGCCCAGTCGGGGTTGCCCATGATCGACTGGAAGCGCTCCCACCAGTGGTCGAGGTTGTACGGGGTGAGGAAGACATAACCGTCCCTGGCCGGCACGAGGAAGTCGAAGTTGCCCTTCGCTCGCCCCGGGACGAGATCGGGCGTGTGTACGACCGAGGAGATCGTCAGCCGCACGTGGTTGGCGTTCGCTTCCTGCCCCGAAATATCGACGAGTTGCCCGCGGCCCGAGGACTCGCGCTGGTAGAGCGCGCCCATCGTCGCCGCCGCTCCGGTCACGCCCGTGAAGTAGTCGGCCTGCGGGTTGCCGGGTGCGAGGGGCGGCTGGTTGGCCGGGTCGCGCACCTGCTGCGCAGGCGTCTCCCAGCCGAGGCCGCTCGAGTGGTACACGGTGAACGCGTTCCCCCGGTACGACCCGTGCGGTCCGCCTCGCCCGAACGGGGTCAGCGACGTGAAGACGAGCGCGGGGAAACGCTCGCGCAGGTCGGCGTAGTCGAGCCCGAGCGCGCGCAGGTCGTCCTCGTACCGGTCGGTGACCAGCACGTCGGCGCCCGCGAGGAGGCTGAGCACGGCGTCGCGGCCCTCGTCGGTGTCGAGGTCGGCGGTGACGCTGCGTTTATTGGTGTTGAGGTAGAGGAAGAGCCCGCTGCCCTCGGGGTTCGGTTCGCCGTCCTTGAACGGGCCCGCCCGGCGGGCGCGGTCGCCTCCGGGCGGCTCGACCTTGATGACGTCGGCGCCGAGGTCGGCGAAGAGCTTGCCGCAGTAGGGGCCGGCCACCCCCTCGGCGAGTTCGATGATGCGGAGATCGTTGAGTGCGGTGTCAGGCACGAGTCCCTCCCGCCGTGTTGCTCCCTCCCGGTGTTGGGGGAACCGATTGTAGGCGGGTCGGAGAGGCCCCTGCACGATCGGCGGCTAGACGATCACGTCCTCCGCGGCAAGCCGCTCGAACTCCGCCGCCTCGAGGCCGACGAGCTCCGTGAACACCTCGCGGTTGTGCTCGCCCAGCAGCGGCGCCGAACCGTAGTGGAGCTGCGTCTCGCTGAAGCGCACCGGGATGCCCGCGGACGCGGTCACCCCGATCTCGGGATGGTCGATGTCCACGAAGAAGCCGCGGTGGCGAAGCTGCGGGTCGTCGAGGAGCCCCGCCGCGTCGAGCACGGCCGTGGCCGCCACGCCGGCGCGCTGGAGTGCGTCAGCGGCCTCGTACGCAGTGCGCTGGGCGGTCCAGGCGCCGAGCTCACGGTCGATGTCGTCGTGGCGCGCGTGCCGGCCCTCGAGGGTCTCGAGCCCGGGGTCCCGCGCCCACGCGGGGTCGCCGAGGGCGCCTCGCAGCCGCGCCCACATCGCGTCGTCCTCGACGGAGACGGCGACCCAGCGGTCCTCGCCGGCCGACGGGTAGGCGCCCTGCGGCGCGCACCCGGGATCGCGGTTGCCGAGCATCACCGGGTCGACGCCGAGCATCGTCCACTGCAGGAGCGGCTCGGGCGTCATCGCCACGACGGTCTCGCCCATCGCGACATCGATGTGCTGGCCGTGGCCGGTGCGCTCACGGTGGCGCAGCGCGCTCATCATGGCGAACGCCATGTGCACGCCGACGACGAAGTCCGGGTAGGAGCCGCCCATCGAGCTGGGCGTCCCGCCGCGGTAGCCGGTGATATACGGCAGCATCGTGTAGGCGAGCGTCGTCGGGCCCCAGCCGGTCGAGTGCGCCTCCGGCCCGGTCTGCCCGAGGGGGGAGCCCGACAGCATGATGAGGTCGGGCTTGATGGCCGTGAGGTCCTCGTAGCCGAGGCCGAGTCGCTCGGCCACCCCGGCCGCGTAGTTCATCGTGACGATGTCGGCGCGGCTGATCAGCTCCTTCGCGAGCTCCTTGCCGCGGTCGGTCTGGAGGTTCAGCGTCACGCCGTGCTTGCTGTAGTTGAGGCCGTTGAACGGCCCCGAGCGGTTGAGCCCGTGAATCCCGCTCGAGCCGCGCTGCATGCCCATGGCGCGCAGCAGGTCGAGGCGCTGCTCGGACTCGACGCGGATCACCTCGGCGCCAAGTGTGCCCAGCCAGGCCGTCGAGTGCGGGACGGAGAGGATCCACCCGAAGTCGACCACGCGCACCCCGCTCAGCGGCAGGTTGCCCGTGCCCCTGCGGTACTCGGGTCGCTGGTCGCCGGGCGGCGCGGGCGAGGGCTCGGCGGCGGGCTGCGCGAGCAACTCGGCGTTGTGCTCGCCGAGACGCGGCGCGCGCCTGTCCTGCCGGTACGGCGTCCGCGAGAGCAGCGCTGCCGGGCCCGGGCGGACGAACGAGCCCGCCTCGGGGTCCTCGACGGACTCGAGGAAGTCGCGGAACGCGAACTGCGCCGACTCCATCATCTCGGCGGGCGAGTACACCGGGAAGCACGGGATCCCGATGTCGAGCGACATCTGGTACAGCTCCGCGCGGGTGTGCTCCGCCGACCAGAGGGCCACGAGCGGCTCGATCGCGTCGCAGTTGAGGGCGCGGTCGGCCGTGGTGGCGAAGGCCTCGCTCTTCGCCCACTCCGGGTCGCCCATGAGGTGCTGGAGGCGCTCCCACCAGTGGTCGAAGTTGTACGGGGTGAGGAAGACATAACCGTCACTACACGGCACGAGGAAGTCGAAGTTGCTCTTCTCGCGACCCGGAACGAGGTCGGGCGTGTGGATCACGGATGAGATCGTCGTGCGGATGTGGTTGGCGTTCGCCTCCTGCCCGGAGATGTCGACGAGCTGCCCACGGCCGGTCGACTCGCGCTGGAAGATCGCGGCCAGCGTCGCGGCGGCCCCGGTGGAGCCCGTGAGGTAGTCGGCCTGCGGGTTCCCGGGCGCGAGGGGTGGCTGGGTGGCCGGGTCGCGCACCTGGTTCGTCGGCGTCTCCCAGCTCATCCCGCTGGCGTGGTACGCGAGGAACGCATTGCCCCGGTACGCGCCGTGCGGGCCGCCACGGCCGAACGGCGTGAGCGAGGAGAAGACGAGGGCTGGAAAGCGCTCGCGCAGGTCGGCGTAGTCGAGCCCGAGTGCGCGCAGGTCGTCCTCGTGCATGTCGGTGACGAGCGCGTCAGCGCCGGCGAGCAGGCCGAGGAGGGCCTCGCGGCCCTCGTCCGTGGTCACGTCGGCGGTGACGCCCCGCTTGTTGGTGTTGAGGTAGAGGAAGAGCCCGCTGCCCTCCGGGTTGGGTACCCCGTCCTTGAACGGGCCCTCCCGGCGCGTGCGGTCGCCCTCGGGCGGCTCGACCTTGATGACGTCGGCGCCGAGGTCGGCGAAGAGCTTGCCGCAGTAGGGGCCGGCCACCCCTTCGGCGAGCTCGATGATGCGGAGACCGTCCAGTGCGGTGTCAGGCACGAGTCCCTCCCGCTGATGCTCTTCCCGTTACCGGGGAGGCGATTGTATGCGCGTGGCGTACGCCCTTGCTGCCTCGGCGGCGCGGGCGGCGGCGGCCGCCTCCTCGCGCTCACGCACGAAGTCGGCCCAGAACGGGCGGCGGATCATCAGGATCATGATCGAGCCCATCATCGCGAGCACCCCGAAGACCATGAAGATCTCCACGTAGCTCCCGGTGCGGTCGAAGATGTAGCCCGCCACGAACGGCGAGACGATCCCGACGGGCATGTTGAGCGTCGATGCAAACCCGCGCAGCGTCGCGTACCGCCTCGGCCCGAAGTAGTCGGCGACCAGCGCCAGTTGGAGCACGATCCAGGCCGAGCTCCCGAACGCGAACAGCGCGTAGTAGAGCGGCAGGAGCCACAGCCGGTCCGCGGTGAGGTTCGCGAAGATGATCATCCCGAGGCCCTGGCACACGAACGCGAACGAGTAGAGGCGGACGCGCCCGAAGCGGTCGCCCAGCCACCCGACGATCGGGCGGAGCCCGAGCTGGCACACGCCGTAGATGCCGACGATCGTCGCGGCACCGGCCGTCGAGAACCCGACGCTCTCCAGGTGCGGGATCTGGTGGACGATCCACGAGACGATCAGGCCCCCGGCCAGCGCCGAGGACACCGACAGCAGGTAGAACGTCGGCGTGCGCAGGCCCTCGCCCACGGACATCCCCGTGGCGTCGGGGGCGACGGACGGCTCACCGGCGCCCGGTTCGGGCGCATCGCCGTCGACCGTGTAGCCGTAGGGCTCGGGGCGGTCGCGAAGCACCATCGCGAGGGGGATGCCGAGCAGGAAGACGACCACGGCGGCCAACAGCAGCGTCGAGCGCCATCCCACCCAGAGGACGAGCAGCGCGACGACCGGGGCCATGAGGTGCCCCGCCCCGTTGCCGGTGTTGAGCAGCCCCATCGCCTGTCCGCGCTTGCGCTGGAACCAGAACATCAACGCCGCGGAGAACGGCTGCAGCGAGCCGAGGCTCTGCCCGAAGGCCAGTACCAGGCTCGCCAGGTAGTAGATCTCGAGCGTGCGGGCCTGCGAGAAGACGACCAGCCCGATGGTCGTGAAGACGATCCCGGTGATCGCCATCTTGCGCGGCCCGAGCCGGTCGATCATCACGCCCGTGACCGGCGCGAGCAGCCCCTGCTCGAAGCTGCGCAGCGACTGGCCGGCCGCGATCGCCGCGACGCTCCACCCCAGCTCGTCGCGCATCGGGCCGATGAAGACGCCGAAGCTGAACGTGACGAGGCCGATGACGAGGAAGTTGGTGCCCGCGCCCGCCGCGACGATGTACCAGCCGTAGAACAGGCCGCGCCGCGCCGCGACCACCGCACGCTCGGCGATGAGCTCGGCGACCTCGGACATGCCGGCGTGCGTGACCGTCATCGACGCTGCTCAGTGGGCAGTCGCGAAGAAGCCCTCCGTGTGGAGGGCTCCTCTCGCTCGCGCCCCCGGCGTGGCGAGCCACGGCGGGGTCCGATCGTCGGCCGCATGCAGTGGTGCTGCACGCGGGTGACCTGGTGGCTCTCTCTCCTCGATGCTCCCGGCTAGCGGTTCTTCCAGTTCGGGTCGCGCTTCTCGGCGAATGCCAGCGGTCCCTCGAGCCGGTCCTCGCTGTTGTTGTTGATCTCCTTCACCTCGAAGGTCAGCTCGGCGAGCTTGTCGAGCTCGGTCTGGCCGGGATTCGGGGCGGGCATGTTGCGCTTGGTGCGCAGCGTCTCCTTGATGGCGCGGATCGCGAGGGGCGCGCAGAGCTTGATCTCGCCCGCGAGGTCTTCGGCCGCCTGCATCAGCTCATCGCGGTCCTCGACCAGGACCTGCACAAGGCCGTTCTGATAGGCACGCTCGGCGGTCATGTGGCCGCCGGTGAGCAGGATCCACGCCGCCTCGCCCGGCGTCGTGAACAGCTCCGGCGTGTCCTCGACGCCCACGGCCGCCAGGGCGCGGCGCGCCTCGGGCATCCCGAACCGCGACTTCCGCGTCGCGATGCGCATGTCGCAGCGGTTGCTGAGTTGCATGCCGCCCGCCAGTGCGTAGCCGTCGATGGCCGCGATCACGGGCTTCGGGCATGCGCCGACGGCGTCCAGGCCGGTGCCCGGCCCGACATCGTCACCCGACATGTCGGTACCGCCGGCAGCGTCCTCCTGGGCGCGCCACTTGAGGTCCATGCCGGCGCAGAACGCGCGGCCGCCGTTGCCGATCAGCACGACGACGAGGACGTCGTCGTCCGCGGTCGCCTCGTCGATCGCTTCCTTGATGCCGAGGCTGATCTCGGGGTTGAGCGCGTTCATCGCTTCGGGGCGGTTGAGTGTCACCCACGCGACGCGGTCGCGCTTCTCGTACAGGACGGTTTCTGTGTTCGGAGGCATGTCTCCTCCCTCTCTGGCCGTTGGCCGTCTGGCGCTGTCGCCTGCGGTCGCGATGATACAGAGCGCGGGACCGCATCACACGCGCAGTGCGGCCATAACGGAGAGATGTTGAGTAGCCGACTCAACTATGTGAACATTACCGGGATGAGCGCCCTCCCCATGTCCATGGACACCGTCCGCACGATCGACCGCTCGACGGGCGTCGGCATCCTCGCCGTCGCCGGCCTCGTGGTCGTGTACGTGATCGCGCTGCGCACCGACGCCGCGTGGCCGGTGTTCTGGGTGTCCGGCGTCGCCTTCGGGGTAATCTGCCAGCGCAGCCGGTTCTGCTTCGTCGCGGGATTCCGCGACCTGTTCCTCATGAAGCAGGGACGGATGATGCGCGGCATCATCGCCGGCCTCGCCATCGGCACGGCCGGCTTCGCGATGATCATGGCGACCGTCATCCCCAACCCCGGCAGCGGCGTGCTGCCGTCCGACGCGCACATCCTGCCGCTCGGCATCGCCACGGTGCTCGGCGGCCTCATGTTCGGGTTCGGCATGGTGCTCTCCGGCGGCTGCGTGAGCGGCACGCTCTACCGCATGGGCGAGGGCTACCTCGGGTCATGGGTCGCCATCTTCGGCGTCCTCGTGGGGCTCTACGCGATGGCCAGCACCTGGAACTGGTGGTGGGACAACCAGATCAGCATGGACCGCCTCTCCTGGCTGCCCACGGACATGAACTACACGGGCGCTGTCGTGGCGACGTTCGTGCTGCTTGGCCTGGCGTGGGCCGCCGTCTCGTGGTGGGAGCGCCGCGCGTTCGCGGGGATGAACTTCACGCTTCCGGTCATCCCGGGCACCGCCACCGCAGGGGCCGCGCCCGGCGCCGACACCACCCTCGGAGCGCTCGCACACAAGATCTTCCGCGCCGAGTGGACGCCGCTTGTCGGCGGCATCGCGCTGGCGGCGGTCAACGTCCTGATCTTCATCCGCTACCGCCCGCTCGGCGTCGTCGGCGAGCTCACGCGCTGGTCGACGGACTTCGCGAACAACATCGGCGCCGGCGTGGGCGAGCTCAACGGCATCAACGACATCCCCGGCTGCGTGCCCCGCTTCGTCGAGGGGACGTGGTTCACCGACGCGTTCATGCTCAACGCCGGCATCATCGCCGGAGCCTTCACCGCCGCACTGCTGGCGCGCGAGTTCCGGCTGCGCGTGCCGCGCGGGCCGCGTCGCTACATCCAGTCGCTCGGCGGCGGGTTGATCATGGGCTACGGCGCGGGGCTCGGCCTCGGCTGCACCATCGGCGCGTTCTTCTCGGCGATCCCGTCGCTCGCGCTCAACGGCTGGATCTACGCCATCGCGCTGGCGATCGGCGCGTACGGCGGCACCGCGTTCATCCGGCGGTTCCCATGACCAACGAGACCACCGAGGTGCTGGACCTGCGCGGCAAGCCGCCGCCGGAGCAGATGCAGGCCGCGCACGCCGCTGTCGAGCAGGCCGCCGAGGGAACGGCGGTGCGGATCGTCACCGATCTCGACGTCGTCGCCACGTACGTGCTGCCCGCGGCAGCCGAGCGCGGCGTGCGATGCCGCCTCGAGCCGCCCGCCGAGGGCGTGCGCGAGATGACGCTGTCGCCGGGCGCACGCCCGGTGGCGGCCACTGAATAGGGAGCAAGGAGGAGACTCCATGACCGATCAGAGCGAAGCGCCAGTCCTGGACGTGCGCGGCGAGATCTGCCCGTACCCCATGCTGCGCACCAACCGGGAGCTCGACGAGGTGCAGCCCGGCGTGCCGGAGCTGCGCGTGTGGACGGACCACCCGCCCGCACTGTCGACGATCCCGCCCGAGGCGATGAAGCGCGGCTACGGCTGCGAGATCGCCGAGCGGGCTGCCGGCGAGTGGGAAATCCGCATCTTCAACGCGGAGGCGGGCGCGGCGGGCTAGCCCCGCACCGCCCTCGATAGTGCCGGCGCGCGGACGCGTCCCGGCCCGAAGGGAAGCATGATGGCAACAGAAGTACGAACGAGGCCCGCCTGGGGCCTGCTCGGACGCGGTGCCGCGCTGCTTGCGCTGCTGGTGATCGCCTCCTCGGCGCTGCTCATCGCGTGCGGCGACGACGATGACGACGACGCGGCGACGACCACGCAGGCGACGCCCGCCACGCAGCAGGCCGCGGCCACCGACGACTCCGACGACGCCACCGACACGGCCGCCGCCACCGAGGAGGACGACGACGCGGATGACACCGCCGCCGCCACCGAGGAGGACGACGACGCGGACGACACCGCCGCCACCACCTCCGAGGAGGGTGACGCGGACGACGCCGGGGTCGCCCAGGCTACGGGCCTCGAGGACCGGGGCTACGCGAACACGAGCCGCCTCGTGACCACCCAGTGGATCGAGGACAACCTCGACAACGACAGGGTGCTGCTGTTCGACCTCCGCAACGAGGAACAGTACGGCGAGGGCCACATCCCGGGCGCGGTCCGGATGCAGGCCGGTGCGGTCTTCCAGAAGGAGATCGACGGCGTCGCGGGCCTGATCCCGCCCGCCGAGGAAGTGGCGGCATCGCTCGCATCATTCGGCGTGACGCCCGACCACACGCTGGTCTTCTACGACGCCAGGGGCTCGATCTGGGCTTCGCGCGCCGTGTGGGTGCTCGCGGTCTACGGGCACGCGGATGTGCGGCTGCTCGACGGCGACTTCCCGCTCTGGCAGTCAGAGGGCCGCGAGGTGAGCACCGACGTGCCGTCGCCCACGGCTGCGGAGTACGCGTTCAGCGCGGCTCCGAACGAGGCGATCATCGCCGGCTGGCAGGAGATCGTGGATCAGATCGAGGACCCCTCGTCGCTGGTCTGCGACGCCAGGTCGGCCGAGGAGTACGCCGGGCGTGACGTCCGTGCTGACCGCGGCGGCCACATCCCCGAGTCGGTCAACGTCGACTGGGGCCGCGCGCTGGCCGAGGACGGCACGTTCCTCCCCGCCGATGAGCTCCGCGAGCTCTACGAGGGCGAGGGCGTTGTGGGCGGCAAGACCATCTACACGCTCTGCCAGACGGCCGTGCGTGCGACCCACACGTGGTTCGTGCTGAGCGATCTGCTCGGCTACGAGAACGTGAAGGTCTACGATGGCTCCTGGACCGAGTGGGGCAACCGCACAGACACGCCCATCGAGTCCTAGTACGATACGGCCGAAGCCACACGCTCGACGGGGCGGGTGCTCAAGCACCCGCCCCGCTTGCAATCCGGGGGGTGCGCATCGTGGGTGGTCCACTTGAAGGCATCAAGGTGTTCGAGGTGTCACAGATCCTGGCGGCGCCGTACGGCGGGATGATGCTCGCCGACCTCGGGGCCGACGTCCTCAAGGTCGAGTCACCGGACGGCGACAGCACCCGCATCCTGGGCGCCGTCGTCCCGAACGAGTCGAAGTTCTTCCACGTCGTGAACCGCGGGAAGCGGGGGCTGGTGCTCAACCTCCAGAGCCCCGACGCGCAGGGGCTGGTGCACCGCATCATCAAGGACTACGACGTCTTCATCATCAACGCCCGCCCCGGCGTCTCGAAGCGCCTGAAGGTGGACTACGACACGCTGCGGCAGTTCCGCCCGGACCTCGTCTACGTCGACAGCACCGGCTTCGGCACCGAGGGGCCGAGCGCCGAGCGCTCCGGCTCCGACGTGGTCTCGCAGGGCTACTCGGGCCTGATGGCGAACAACCACAAGCTCGACGAGCACGGCGCGCCGCAGATGATGTCGATCGCGATCGGCGACATGAGCACGGGACTGGCAATGGCGATGGGCGTGTGCGCCGCGCTGTTCCGCCGCGAGCTGACGGGGCAGGGCGAGTTCATCCAGACCTCGCTGCTCAACTCGGCGCTGTCGCTGCTCGGCGCCTCCGTCGGGCGAGTGCCCGTGCAGGACGCAATCACGCGGGACCCGATGATGGAGGCCCTCACCGCCGCGCAGCAGGCAGGCGCCAACTACCAGGAGCTGATGGACATCCACGAGGGCCAGCGCGCGATCGCGACGGCGTTCCTGACGTACTACGGCACCTACGTGGTGCAGGACGGCGCGATCGTCGTCGGTGCGCTCACCCCTCGCAACCAGGCGCAGATCCGCGAGGCGCTGGGACTGACCGGCGAGGATCCCATGGAGGACCCGGACTTCGACGCCCTCGACCCGGAGTGGGAGGCGAAGGCGCAGGCGTTCCAGGAGCGCGTCAGGCAGCTGTACCGCACCAAGACCATGGACGAGTGGATCGAGCTCCTCGACGCGCAGGGGGCGCCGGCAACCAAGGTGAACTTCCCCGAGGAGATGTCGGAAGACCCGCAGGTGCAGGCGATGGGCTACATGGTGGACATCGACCACCCCCTCACGGGCCCCGAACAGCTGGTCGGCCCGATCCTGCGCATGACGAACGCTCCGACGGGCACGGACCGGCCGTCGCCGCCCCTCGGGGGCCACACCGACGAGGTACTGGCGGAGCACGGCCTCACACCGGAGGAGATCGCCTCGCTGCGCGAGGCTGGCGCGTTCGGCTAGCGCTCATGGAACGACGACCGTTCGGCAGCCTCGGATCCGACGTCAGCGCGCTCTCGCTCGGAGGCGGGGGCATTGGCCAGGTGTGGGGGCCGACCACCCGCGAAGAGGCCGTCGCCACCACCCGCGAGGCGATCGAGCTGGGCATCAACCTGCTCGACGTCGCCCCCAGCTACGGGGACGGCGAGGCCGAGCGCGTGGTCGGCGAGGCGTTCGACGGTCGGCTCCCGGACGGTGTCCTGGTCTCGACCAAGTGCCGCGTCAATACCCCGCCGGCCGATGAAGTCGCCGGCCTGCTGCGCTCCAGCCTCACCGCGAGCCTCGATCGGCTCCGCCTCGAGCGCGTCGACCTGTTCCTCGTGCACAACATGCTGGTCGCGGACGCCGACGCGGAGCGCTACGCGGGGACGCCGCTGACGCTCTTCGAGGAGGCGGTGCGGCCCGCCCTCGAGGGCCTCGTGGCGGAGGGGCTGGCGGGCGCGTGGGGCATCACGGGCATCGGCGTCCCCGACGCCGTGATCGCCGCGCTGCGCTCGGACGCGCCCCCCGGAGCGGTGCAGTGCATCGCCAACCTGCTTGACTCGGCCGGAGCGATCCAGCGCTTCGACGGCGCGCTCCGCCCGCGCGAGGTGATCGCGGCCGCTGCCGAGCAAGGTGTCGGCGTCATGGGCATCCGCGCCGTGCAGGCGGGCGCGCTCACCGACGGGATCGACCGCGAGCTGCCGGAGGAGCACGGCGACGCCGTGGACTTCGAGCGCGCCGCGCCGTTCCGCGACCTGGCGCGCGAGCTCGGCGAGTCGCCGGCCGCGCTCGCGCATCGCTACGCGCTGTCGATGCCGGGCATCGCCACGGTAGTGCTCGGCGTGAAGCACCGAGTAGAGCTGCGCGAATGCGTCGAGGCCGAAGCGCGCGGACCCCTGGAGGGCGAGGTGATGGCGCGCATCGACGCGGCGGTCGGGCGGGCGTAGCGGGCTCGCCCAGGGCTACGCGGCAGGCGCCTCACTTGCCTCGGCAGCCAGCGACGTCGCCGCGGGCATGCTGGCAGGGCGTGGCGGTGGGCTCCCCGCCCAGAACATCAGCAGCGAGCTGGCGCCTGCAATCAGGGCCAGCAGCGTGAACCCGACCTCGTACGAGCCGGTGTTGTCGTAGACCATCCCGGCGAAGATCGGGCCGACGATCATCCCCAGCATCACGATCAGCGACGAGAAACCCATGATCGTGCCGAATGAGCGCGGGCCGAAGTACTCGGCGCGCATCGAGAGGATGACCGGGCCTCGCACACCCCAGGCGACGCCGTGCAGCAACGAGAACGCCACCACCATCCAGAGGGTCGTGGCGAACGTCAGGAAGAGCATGGCGGTCGCGTGTCCCAGGAGGCACACGGCGATGATCGCGCGCGTATTGAGGCGGTCGCCGGCCCAGCCGCCCACGACCTGTCCGACGATGACCATGACGGTCAGGAGCGTGATGAGCGAAGCTGCCTGCGCACGGCTGTAGTCGAGCTGCTCCTCGACGTGCGCGACGAAGTGCACCATCACCGCCGAGACCACGAGCAGCGCCGCCGCGTGCGCGAACGAGATGGCCCAGAACGCCCGGCTCCGCAGCGCCTGCTGGGGGGTCATGCTGACCTCGGCGAACTGGGAGGCGCCGTCTCCTCCCGTCGGAGGCGGGGCGGGGTCGCCGTCTGGGCGCAGGCCGTACGGCTCGGGGCGATGCCTGATGAGCTGGGCCGCGGGCAGCCCGATGATGAGGATGAGTGCCGCCGACGCGAGGGCGGTGCCACGCCAGCCGATCTCCTCCATCAGGAACGCGATAGCGGGCGCCGCGAAGCCGCCACCGGCAACCCCGATCAGCGCGATGCTGACGGCGAGCGTGCGGCGTCGGACGAACCAGTTGACGACCGCCGTGTTGACCGACAGGAATCCAGCCATCGCGGCGCCGACCGCCATGAGCAGGAACGTGACGTAGAACATCGCGAGCGAGTTCATCTGGCTGAACGCCACGAACCCGAGCGCGAAGAGCACGATGCCGACCCTGATCACGGCCCGAGGCCCGAAACGGTCGATCATCCAGCCCTGGATCGGACCGAGCAGCCCGTCCTCGACGCGTGCGAGGGAGAAGGCGATCGCCAGCTCGGTGCGGTTCCAGCCGAAGTGCTTCTCGAACTCGACCACGTAGAGGCCAAAGGGGTGGAGCATGAGTGCGCCGACGAGCCACTGGGTGCCAAAACCGGCGACAACGATCCACCAGCCGTAGAAGACGCGCGGCGCCGACAGCAGTCTCACTCGCGAAAGCTCCAGTCTCGTCAGAGGTTCAAACGAGCCTACCAGCCCCCGGAGCTAGGCTCCGCACGGTGGCGCGGGGGCTTGCATGACCCCGGGAGATGGCACTATAGTCATGACCATGGTTGAGCAAGAGGAACCGAGGGGCTCCTTGATCAGGGAGTTCGTTGGCGTGTACAGCACGCGGCGGTTCATCAAGGCGTCCGAGTTCAAGGCAAAATGCCTGCAACTCATGGATGAGGTCGCCGAGACCGGCCGGGAGGTCATCATCATGAAGCGGGGGGAGCCTGTGGCGAAGTTGACGCCGTATCAGCACCCGCGCAAGGCGCCGTGGGGCGCCGGCAAGGGTCAGATCCGCATCCTCGGGGACATCATCAGCCCCATGGATGAGGACGAGATAGACGTGCTTGCCGACCCGGACCGCGTGCTCAATCCCTGACCGGCGCCCGTGATCCTGCTCGATACCCATGTGCTGGTCTGGATGCATCTCGACACCCGTGACCTGGGGCGGCGGGCTCGCGCATTGCTCGATCGGGCCTGGCCGGACGGCGAGGCCGCGGTCTCAACCATTACGTTCTGGGAAGTCGCGATGCTGCAGCGCAAGGGCCGCGTGGGGGTGACGCGCGACGTGCTGGGCTGGCGAGCGGGCCTGCGCGCCACCGGCCTGGGAGAGGTCGGGGTGACCGCTGAGATCGCCACGCTCGCGGGCGAGATCCCCGACATGCACGGCGACCCCGCCGACCGGATCATCGCCGCCACGGCGCTCACGCTCGACGACTGCCGGCTGCTGACCGCCGACGAGCGGCTCCTCGAGTGGCCCGGCGAGATGGACCGCATCGACGCGCGGACCTGAGCCACGCGGCTCACAACACGCTGGTCCCTCGATGTGGCTAGAATGCACGCGGACGGGATGCCGCACCTGAGGAGCTCGACGTGACCGAGCTACCCGGCTTCGAACTGCTGGACCAGCGCAGCGAGGAACGCGCGTTCCCGACCGGCCGCCCGACGCTCCTGGCCTTCGTCAAGGAGGACTGCCCGACATGCGGCACCTCGATGCCGCTCATCGAGGGCGCGCACCGCGCCTTCGGTAGCGCCGTCGACGTGCTCGCGATCGGCCAGGAGGCCGAGGGCAACGCCATCCTCGTCGACCGCCACGACCTGACGCTCCCGTTGCTCGACGACTCCGAGCTTGCGGTCTCGTACAACTACGACCTCGAGACGGTGCCGACCGTGATCCTCACCGACGGCGAGGGCGCCGAGGTCGACCGCTTCGTCGGCTTCGGGCGCGAGGACTGGCGCGCACTCTACGGCCGGCTCGCCGACCTCTCCGATACAGAGGCCGGCGATGTCGACTGGGAGCGCTACCCGATATCGCAGCCCGGCTGCGGCTCGCGCACCCTCGAGCCCGGCATCGCCGAGCGGCTCGCCGCCGAGGCCGAGGGCAGCCCGCTGCGCGCGCGGCGCATCGAGGTGGGGAGCGCCGACGACATCGACGAGTTCATGTTCGACCAGGGCTTCACGGACGGGCTCCCTGTCGTGGCCCCGAGCCCGGAGCGCGTGCTGCGGATGCTCGGCGGCACCCGCCGCGACGCGCAGGAGGTGGTCGCCGTGGTGCCGCCCAACATGGGCGAGGCGACGGTCGAGAAGATCGCGATCAACGCGGTGCTCGCCGGGTGCAAGCCCGAGTACCTCCCGGTCGTCCTCGCCGCCGTCGAGGCCGTCTGCACCGAGCAGTTCAACGCACACGGCGTGATGGCCACGACGATGGGCGCTTCGCCCGCCGTCATCGTGAACGGGCCGATCCGGGACCGCATCAGGATGAACTCAGGCCTGGGCGCGCTCGGGCAGGGCAACCGCGCGAACGCGACCATCGGGCGCGCCGTCCGGCTCGTGCTGCGCAACGTGGGCGGGGCCAAACCCGGCGGCACCGAGCGCTCGATGCTCGGGTCGCCGGCGAAGTTCACGCTCGCGTTCGCAGAGCGCGAGGAGGCCAGCCCCTGGGAGCCGTTCCACGCCGGGCATGGCTACGACGCCACGGAGAGCGTGGTCTCGGTCTTCCCGGCCTCGCCGGGGCCACTGGTGTGCGTCGACCAGACATCGCGCACGGCGGAGGCGCTCGCGGGCAGCCTCGCCATGTCGTTGCAGGCGATCGGGCACCCGCGATCGAGGTCGGGCGAGGTGCTCATGGTGATCTGCCCCGAGCACGTCGACACCATCTCGAGGGACGGCTGGACGCGGGCGCAGCTCCAGCAACGGCTCTGGGAGCTCACGCACCGGCCGGTCCGTGAGCTCCTCATCGACGAGCGGGCAGGCGCCGGCATCCCGCCGGAGAGCTTTGGCCCGGACGGGCCGAGCGAGGAGCAGCTCGAGGAGCTCATACCGAAGTTCCAATCGCCCGATAACATCCACATCGTGGTAGCCGGGAGCGGCGCCGGGAAGTTCACGTCGATCTTCCCGGGCTGGGCCAGCGGCCTGGACAGCAGGATCATCGAGGAGGTCGTATGACGACGATTCTTGACCCGACGGATGAACGAGAACCGATCGGGCGGCAACTCACGAAGCGCCCCGAGCACATCACCGGGACCGTCGGCCTGCTCGACATCAGCAAGCCGCGCGGCAACGTGCTGCTCGACCGCATCGAGTCGCTGCTGAACGAGCGCGTGCCCGAGGTGCAGGTCAACCGCTACATGAAGCCGACCTTCGCCAAGCCCGCGCCGGACGAGCTGCGGCGCAAGATGATGGAGGAGGTGGACTTCGTCATCGAAGCCCTCGCCGACTGAGGCTCGTGCACGACGTGCAGTGTGCACGACACGGTCTGGTTCGAGATTCAGGGCATTCCCTCGGTGATGATGGCCTCCGATGAGTTCGTCGACGCCGCCGAGGCGCAGGCGGTCTCGCTCGGCCTGCCGGCCATGCAGCGCTCGTTCGTCCAGCACCCGATCCAGGATGCGACGGACGACGAGCTCTACGCCAAGGCGGACGCCGTCATCGACGAGGTGATCGCGGCGCTGATCGACTGATACGGCTCGATTGATCCCGCGCGGGGCGCGCGTCGTCCCGCTGGGCGGAACGCAATGCGGGCGCGTAGCACTGCGGTGCTACGCGCCCTCGTCGTCCCGGCGGGCGGCGGCGAGCGCCTCCTCGCGCTGTGCGTGCGTACGCTCGGCGAGGGGGACGAGTTCGGCGATCTCAAGGCCGTAGCCTTCAAGGCCGGACCGCTTCACCGGGTTGTCGGTGATGAGCCGCATCTCGCGTAGGCCAAGATCGACGAGGATCTGCATGCCAATCCCGTAGTCGGGCAACCCGAGCGACTCGATCGCGGCCGACGCCTCGCCATCGCTTGCCTCGGCGGGCTGGGTGCCCGTCGGGTGCAGGCAGAGGGCGCTCCCCTGCTGGTACAGGTAGACGACGACGCCCCGTCCGGCCTCGCGGACGAGGTTCATGGCGGCTCGCAGCTGGTAGCCACAGTCGCAGCTGAGCGAACGGAACACGTCGCCCGTCACGCACTGGTCGTGCACGCGCACCAGCACCGGCTCGGGCGTGGAGATGTCACCGAGCACGAAGGCGATGTGCTCGCGAGTGTCGACGAGCGTGCGGTACGCGACCGCGGTGAAGTCCCCGAAGCGGCTGGGCAGGCCGGCATCGGTGACGCGCTCGATGAGCGTGTCGGTGCGGAGCCGGTGCGCGATCACGTCGTTGACGGTGACGATCTTGATGTCGTGCTCGCGGGCGAACGCCACGAGGTCCGGGGTGCGGGCGACCGAGCCGTCCTCGTCAAGCATCTCGCAGATGACCGCAGCGGGCGTGCACCCGGCAAGGCGCGCCATGTCCACGGACGCCTCGGTGTGGCCGGCGCGCACGAGCACCCCGCCGTCGCGGGCGCGCAGCGGGAAGATGTGCCCCGGCCGTGTCAGCTGCTCGGGCGTGGAATCGGGGCCGACGAGCACCTGGATCGTGCGGGCGCGGTCGGCGGCCGACGCTCCGGTGGAGACGCCGTCGCGCGCCTCGACGGAGACGGTGAACTGCTTCGAGAGCGGTGACGTGTTGCTCCCTGTCATAAGCGGCACGTTCATCGCGTCGAGGCGCTCACCGGCCATGGCGACGCACATCATCCCGCGCGCACCGGCCGTCATGAACGCGATCATCTCCGCGTCGATGAACTGCGCGGCGATACACAGGTCGCCCTCGTTCTCGCGACCTTCGTCGTCGACGATGATGATGGGACGTCCCCGCCGGAACTCATCGATTGCCTCGACAGCGCTTACCCGCTCCGGGGCTCCGAGATGGAGCGCCCCTGCCTCCGATGTCGTCATCGCCACCTCGTCGTGCCCACCGTGCACCTCGTCACGATTTCACCCTGCGAGGGTATCACCGAGGCGGGGCGGTCTGCCCGCTCCCGCTCCCGCTGTGGCGCTCGCGGCCTTAGCATGGCGCGGACGGCCGGGAGCCGAGTGGCAGAGGAGCGGCATGAGCAGCGGCATCTCATTCGAGCTACCCAGTCCCGCCCTCGCGGTACACCGATGGCGCCTCGCGTGCCCGGGCGACGCGGAAGCCCATCCGCCGCTCATCGCCGAGCTCTACGCCGCGATCCAGGGCGAGGGCGCGCTGGTCGTCGGGGGGTACCTCTACACGCGCGACGACGCGCAGGGGCGCGCCGACACCGCCGGCGAGGGGACGGGGCCACTCGACCGCCTCTACGTCGAGTGGCTGCCGCGCGTGGAGGCGCTCGCCGCCTCGCTGGACGGCGTCGAGCCCGCGCAGCTCGGGACCGACACGTTCGCCGAACACGTCGACGAGTGGAGCGACGTCGCTGCGGGCGTGCAAGACGAGGTCCTGCAACCGGCTGCGCGAGCGGCCGCCGCGTTCGTCGAGGCGTTCATCACCCACTTCGGCGAGGGGCGCGACGACGACGCACGGACGCTGATCGAGGCGATCCCGTCGCGGGCGTCGCGACGCGCGGCCGTGGTGTGGGAGATGAGCCGGCTGGTGCGCAGCCAGGGCAGCAGGCTCTCGAGGACGTTCGGCCCCACAGGGGGACAGCGCGACTACATGCAGCTTCGCGACCGTGCGCAGCAAGAGTTCCCGTTCCGCGTGCCGGGGTACCGCCAGGACGTGCCCGCGTGGGGCGAGGATCACTCGACAATTACGAGAGCCGTTCGAGCGGCGTCGGGACTGCGGGACGAGGCGAGCCCGATCGCGGCGCAGCAGCAACGCCTCCATCAGCGCAGCACAGTGCAGGCGGAACTCGCCCGTGCGGCCATGCTGCCGGGCGTCGCCGACCTGATGGAGCTGCTGCCGAAGGCCCAGGAGCAGGGCCTCGCGGTCGACGCCCTGGCCGAGCCGGTCGGCCGCCTCATCGCGTCGGCGCGGTCGATGTGGCTCCGCGCCGGCGCGGACCTCGAGTCGCGCGGCGCACTGGCCGACGGGCGCGACGTGTTCTACCTCGCCCGCTCCGAGCTGGTTGCGGCGCTCGACGCGGGGAGCGGCCCGGCGTCGGGCGAGATCGAGCGACGCCGAGCCGAGCACGCAGCCTTCGAGGCCGCGACGCCACCCTCGACGCTCGGGATGGGCGCGGCCGGCTAGACGTCGTCGGATCGGGCCTCGTCGCCGAGCGATCCGGGCTCGTAGTAGACGTTCCCTTCGGCCGAAGGGGGGCGGTGGGTCTGGTCGGGCACGACGTGGCCCTCGAAGTCGTGTGCGTAGCGGTAGCCCTCGCCGTATCCGAAGTCGCGCATCAGCCGGGTCGCGGCGTTGCGGAGATGGATGGGGACGGGGTCGTTGCGCGTGCGCTCCACGTCGGCGGCGGCGCGGGTGTAGGCGGCGTAGGCCGAGTTCGACTTCGGCGCGCGCGCCAGGTACACGGTCACCTCGGCGAGCGGTAGTCGCGCCTCGGGCATGCCGAGGAAGTGCACGGCCTGCTGCCCGGACACCGCGACGACGAGCGCCTGCGGGTCGGCGAGCCCGACGTCCTCGGCGGCGAGGATCACCATGCGGCGCGCCACGAACAGCGGGTCCTCGCCGGCCTCGATCATCCGCGCGAGCCAGTACAGCGCGCCGTCCGGGTCGGAGTCCCGCACCGACTTGATATACGCGGAGATGTGGTCGTAGTGGGCGTCGCCCATGCGATCGTAGAGCACGGTCGGCCGTTGCCCGGTCGCCTCGACGGCTTCGCGCGTCACATGACGCACGCCGTCGCCACCGGGGCGCGTCGAGGTCGCGGCGAGCTCGAGCAGGTTGAGCGCCGCGCGCGCGTCGCCGCCCGCGAGCCGCACGATGGCGTCGACGGCGTCCTCGGCCACGTCGAGCTCAAGGCCGGCAAGCTGTGCGTCGCGCTCCAGCGCACGCATCACGATGGTGCGGACGTCGTGCTCGGTGAGCAGGTCGAGCTTGAAGACGCGGGCGCGCGAGATGAGCGGCGCCACGACATAAAACGACGGATTCTCCGTCGTCGCGCCGATGAGCGTGACCGTGCCGTCCTCGACGTGGGGGAGCACGTGGTCCTGTTGCGCGCGGTTGAAGCGGTGCAGCTCGTCGATGAACAGGATGGTCTCGACGCCGCCCGCCGAGCGGCGCTGCCGCGCGTCGCCCACCACGCGGCGGATGTCCGCGACACCGGCGTCGACGGCCGAGAGGGGCTCGAAGTAGCGCTGCGTGCGCCGTGCGATGATGGCGGCGAGCGTGGTCTTGCCGGAGCCGGGAGGCCCCCACAGCACGAGCGAGGGAGTCTCGTCGCGCTCGATCATCCCGCGCAGCGGGCTCCCCGGCCCCACGACCTCCTCCTGCCCCACGAAGTCATCGAGATCCCTCGGGCGTTGCCGTGTGGCGAGCGGGGCGGAGCCGCGCGGCGCATCGCCGACAGCGCCGTCGGGGAGGCGAGGCTCATCGCCGCTGAAGAAGTCGCGTTGGAGCCCGGGAGGCGCGTCGCCGCGCCGTCGCGGCTGCCTGCCGGTGGGGGTCATGGGGGGAGTGTAGGGGATGAGAGGCGGCGCGGGGGCGCTCTCACTCCGGCCAGTGGGAGATGGAGTCGACGAACGCCTGGTCCTCTTCCGCGTGCGGGCTGTTCGCAACGATGAGCGACTGCCGACGGGCCTCGGCGGCGAATTCGGGCGAGGACGTGTCGGGGAGTAACGCTCGCCATGGCTGTTCGTGGCCGCGACGATGAGGTCGGCGATCAGGTGGGTCAGACACGAAGACTCTCCTCGCACTCATGCTCCGCTTCCAACCTATCAGACACTGCGGGGAGAGCATCGTGGGGCCTCGGGGTGTGCGCGCGGCGGGATCGGGCTAGACTCGCCAGCCGAGACGGACATACACCGAGGCGCGGCGGGGGCCCCGCCTCGACGCATCAAGGAGGATCACATGTCGCTGGACGGAAAGGTCGCCATCGTCGCCGGCGCGAGCCGCGGGATCGGCGCCGACATAGCTCGACACCTCGCAGCGGCGGGCGCGAAGACCGCCGTCGCCGCCCGCACCGAGAGCGTGCAGGACGCGCGCCTGCCCGGCACCATCCACTCGGTCACCGAGGCGATCACCGATGCCGGCGGGACTGCAATGCCCGTGGTGCTCAACCTCCGCGACGCCGAGAGCATCATGGCGTGCGCGCAGACCGTGATGGACGAGTGGGGCCGCATCGACATCCTGGTCAACAACGCCGCGATCTTCATCCCGGGCACCATCGAGTCCGCGCGAGAGCGCCACATCCACCTCAGCCTCGAGGTGAACTACATCGGCTACATCATGATGATGCGGGCGGCCATCCCCCACATGCGCGAGGGCGGCGGCGGACACATCATCAACATCTCCTCGCGTGGCGCGATCGCTCCCGGCCCCGGCCCGTACGGCGACGACGTGCGCCGTGGCGGCGACCTGCTCTACGGCGGCATCAAGGCCGGCCTTGAGCACTTCTCGCAGTCGCAGGCCGTCGAGCTGCAGGACGACAACATCGCCGTCAACGTGCTCTCGCCGGAGAGCGGCTACCGCACGCCCGGACTGATCTTCGCCGGCAACGACCCGGAGAACCCCGACCTCAACTTCGAGGCAGCCGACCCCATGGGTGAAGCCACGGTCTGGATCTGCGAGCAGGACCCGAGCGCGTACACCGGCAACGTCGTCTACGACCGCCCGCTGCTCGCGCAGGCATAGTCACCCGCATCCGCTCGGAGCGCACCACGCGGCCCGCCCTCAGGGGCGGGCCGCTGCGCGCCCTGCGACCTCGTCGAACGTGGCGAGGACGTGCGCGGCCGGCGGCGCGGTCCGGAGCGTCACGACGATCGCCGCGGCGGTTCCGGCGATGCACCCTGGCGAGGCGGGCATGATGTCGAAGACGCCCTGCGGGCCGCCCTCGAGGCCGAACTGCCAGAGCGTGGCCACTCCGAACCCCGCGAGCATGCCCGCCAGCGCCCCCGCCGCGTTGAACCGCCGCCAGTAGAGCGCCAGCAGCACTACCGGCCCGAAGGCCGCGCCCATCCCGCCCCACGCGTACGCCACGAGGTTGAGGATCGAGTCAGGGAACGCGACCGTGAGCACGCCGGAGAAGAGGCCGACGACGACCAGCCAGGCGCGGCCCAGCCAGACCTGGCGTCGCGTGTCGAGGGCCGCGCTGATGCGTCGAACGTACGGCAGGTCGTTCGACGCGACCGCCGAGGCGAGCAGCAGCTGGGAGTCGGCCGTGCTCATGACGGCAGCGATGACCGCCGAGAGCAGCAGCGCGCCGATCAACGCCGGGAAGAAGTGGTCCACGACCGCGAAGTAGACCTGCTCGGGGTCCGTCGTCTCGATCCCCGCCGCCTCGAGCGCGGGATGGGCCAGCAGCCCCAGCAGGAAGCTCAGCGCGTAGATGCCGATGATCCACGCCGCGGAGATGTTGCGGCTCTCGTCGATCTTGGCCTCGCTCTCCACCGCCATGAAGCGCTGCAGCACGCGCTGAGAACCGAAGGCGCCGAGACCCCAGCCTGCGAGGCCGATGAGATACACCGGCGTCACGACCTCGCCCTGTGGGTCGGTGAAGGGGTTGAAGAACCCCGGCTGGTCGCCCACCTCGCCGAACGGGTCGTCGGCGAGGAACAACAGCGTGAGCGGGATGATGATGAAGCCCGCCAGCATCAGCACGGCCTGGAACACGTCCGTCCGCGACACGGCGAGGAAGCCGCCGATGAACGTGTACGAGGCGACGGCGAAGAGCGTGATCCAGATCCCGGGATTGAGGTCGATCTCGAACACCGAGCCGAGCAGCTCGGCGCCCGCGATGAGGCCCGAGTTGGTGTAGAAGACGATGAAGAAGATCGTGAGCACTGCCGCCACGGCGCGCACCGCCCCGCTGCCGTCCGCGAAGCGGCGCTCGAAGAACTCGGGCACGGTCAGAGAGTCCTCGGCGGCAATCGTGTAGCGTCGCAGCCGCTTCGCCACCAGCGTCCAGTTGAGCCAGACACCCACGGCGAGGAAGCCGACGAGCCAGAGGATGTTCGCGCCCCCGGTGAAGGCGAGCGCCGGCAGCGCCAGCATCGTCCATCCGCTCGTCGTCGAGACGCTCGCGCTGAGGCCCGAGGTGAGGCTGCTCATGCGCCGCCCGCCGAGCACGTAGTCCGACATGGCGTTCATGCGCCGCGCCCGCACGATGGCGATGCCGACCAGCGCGAGGAAGTAGCCGACGAAGACCGCAACGACCACGGGGCTGAACACCAGGACCACTCCCGTCGACGGGGCTACGTCGTCTCAATCACGAATGAGGTTAGCGATGGAGGCGCCGTGTGTCAGAACCCTGGGAGAGCCGAAGGCCGCACCCGGCTGGGGCCGCTAGCCTCGCAAGGCGGCGCGCGGCGGCTCGGCGGTGTGGTCGTCCCTGTACGAGCTCCCGATGAGGCGGCCACCCTCGATCTCGACGTGCTGGCGGCTACCGGGGTTTGGTCGCCCATCCGTCTCGCCGAGCGTCAGGATCTCGGCCCGCAGCCGGCCGCGCTCGAGTTCGAGCAGCCCGACGGTGCCGAGCCGCGTCTCCTTGTTGTGCGGCAGGTTCGGGCTGCCGGAGTTCACCAGCAGCACGCTGTCGCGGTACTCGAGCCACTCGACGTGCGTGTCGCCCCCGACCATCACGTCCAGCTCGGCGCCGCCGAAGTGCAGCGCGGCCAGGTCTACGGGCGGCGCAGTGCGCGGCCGCAGGTCGTGGGTCATGCCGATGCGCCAGCCCTCGAGCTCCACGACCTGGCGTTCGGCGAGCCGTGGGTCGTCGAAGACGTCGTGGTTGCCGCGCGCGGCGAGGACCGGCGCGAACTGCTCGCACCAGTCGAGCACGGTGCGGGTGCTGATGTCACCCGCGTGCAGGATCAAGTCGACGGTCTCGAGGAAGGCGGCGGGCTCCGGCCCGAGCCCGTCGAGGTGGCGGATGAGGGAGGGGAGATGCGTATCCGAGATGAGACCTACTCGCATCGCCGAACCGTAGCCGCGCCTCGCGCGGCGGGCAAGGCATGCCGCAAATCCACATTGTAATAGTGGGTTGCGCTATTAGCGCAGCGAGCTATCGTGGATGTCGTGATCGCGAGCTTCAGAGATCCCGACGCCCGTGCCCTTACCGAGGGACGCCGCGCGCGGAGGCTCCCGCCCGACATCCAGCGCCGTGCGCAGCGGAAACTCATGATGCTGAATAGCGCTGACGACCTGAACGACCTCAGAGCCGCACCGGGCAATCGCCTCGAGGCACTCTCTGGCGATCGGCGACGCCAACACAGCATCAGGATCAACCACCAGTGGCGGAGCTGCTTCGTCTGGATCGACGGAGAAGCCCACGGGGTAGAGATCGTGGACTACGATTAGCAGGAACAGAGCGTGAGATCGAAATGACGACAACGGACCGCACCCTCCCATCCATCCACCCCGGAGAGATCCTCGACGAGGAGTTCCTGCGGCCGATGGAGATCACGCAGTACCGCCTGGCGAAGGCGATCGGCGTCGACGCGCGACGCATCCACGCCATCGTCCATGGCGAGCGGTCCATCACCGCGGAAACCGCGCTGCTCCTCTCCCGCTACTTCGGTACCAGCGCGCGCTTTTGGATGGGCCTGCAGAACCAGTACGACCTCGAACTCGCCGAGGACCGCCTGGGCGACCGACTCACCTCAATCGACCCAGTCGACACGACGTAACGCGACTCCTGCTTCGCGGCGTTGACGCGCTCGCGCACGAGTGCTCTAGTGCGCGTGCAACGCGCCGCAGGCACCGCGGCGCCGCCGAAGGAGTCACCCATGGCCACCCAGAGCCGGCTGGCGGCGATCGCCGGCATCCACGAATACCCCCTGCGCGTCGCGCCCGGCGTGAGTGCGATGCAGATCAAGGTCGAGTCGATCCGCGCGGCACTCGCCGACGCCGGCCTCGACTGGTCCGACGTCGACGGCCTCTACGACTGCGACGAGGGCGAGGGTGGCGGCGGCCTCGGCATGGCCGCGTACCTGGGCATCAAGCCCACCGTCACCGACACCACGCAGGTCGGCGGGTCGGCGTTCGAGTTCCAGACCGCGCACGCCCTGCGCGACATCGCCGCGGGCGCCTGCAACGTCGCGGTGCTCAGCTACGGCTCGACGTCGCACTCCGACCGGCGCGCCATCGGCACCGGCGGCATGACCGGGCAGGGGCCCGCCAACTGGCAGGGCAACATGGAGGACCCCTACGGCCTCACGCTGATCTCCGGCTACGCCATGGTGAAGATGCGGCACATGCACGAGTACGGCACTCCCGAGGAGGCCTTCGCGGAGCTTTCCGTGGTTACCCGCGCCCACGCGATGCGTAACCCCGAGGCCGTGCAGGCGATGAACGACCTCGAGTTCGGCGCCGTCCACCCCGTCAGCGAGATCACCATCGAGGACGTGCTCGACTCGCGGGTCATCGCCGACCCGCTGCACCTCCTCGAATGCTGCATGGTCAGCGACGGCGGCGGGGCGCTCGTCATCGTCTCGCCCGAGGTGGCGCAGGACATCGCAAAGCCGCCCGTCTGGATCCTCGGCACCGGCGAGGCGACGAAGTACCGCGAGAACGGCGGCGATATCACCACCACCGCCGGCGCGCAGAGCGCGCCGATCGCCTACGCCCAGGCAGGCGTCACGGCTGAAGAGATCGACATCGCGATGATCTACGACTCGTTCTCGATCACCACGGCGACGTGCATCGAGGACCTCGGGTTCTGCGGCAAGGGCGAAATCGGCGACTTCGTGCAGGGCGGCCGGCTGCGCTTCGACAGCGGGCTCAGGCCGACACTCAACACGGACGGCGGCGGGCTGTCCTCGAACCACCCGGGCATGCGAGGGCTGTTCCTGCTGCTCGAGTCGGTGCGGCAGCTGCGTGGCGAGTCCACCTCGCAGGTGGAGGGTGCAAGCCTGGCCGTAGCGCACGGCAACGGCGGCACGCTGGGCGGGTCACACTCCGGCGGCACCGTCATCCTCGCGCGCGACTAGCGCGGACGCCCACACAACGAACGACACGAACGGAGTACAGCAATGCCGAACCGGCCCCAGCCACGATTCCCCGAGCCGAACACCGAGCCGTACTGGGAGGGCGTCAAGGAGCGCAAGCTGCGCTACCAGACGTGCAACACCTGCCCCGAGGTGGTGTTCACACCCCGGCTGCACTGCACGGCGTGCGGCACCGACGACCTCGAGTGGCGCACCTCGGCAGGCGAGGGCACCGTCTACACGTACTCGGTGGTGCGGCAGAACCGGAACCCGAGCTTCTCGGACCTCGGCGCGTACGCCGTGGCGTACGTGGACCTGGACGAGGGGTTCCGCATCTTCACGAACATCATGGGCGTGGAGAACCCCACCACCGACATCGAGTGCGGGATGCGCGTGCGCGTGTCGTTCGAGGAGCAGGACGAGGGCGAGTACCCGATCCCGGTGTTCGTGCCTGCGTGAGCGGCATCAGGCGGCGTGCAGACGATATCTTGTAGTGATATCATACGCCGGTGAGGCGGCGGCATCGTCGCACGCTGGAGGCAGTCTTTCGCCAGCCGACACAGGCTGGTATCCGCTGGGCGGATGTCGAATCACTCCTCGTCGCGTGTGGTGCGGACATCGAGGAGCGCGCGGGCTCGCGCATAGCGGTCGAGTTGCACGACGTGATCGCGATCTTCCATCGCCCGCACCCGCGCAAGGAGGCTGACAAGGGATCGGTAGCGTCTGTCCAGCGATTCCTCGCCCACGCAGGGATCCAGCCTACCGAGTAGGGGGTAGAGAGTCGTCATGGAGTACCAGGGATACCGCGCCACTGTCGTGTTCGACGACGACGCCGAGCTGTTCCACGGCGAGGTGGTGGGGACCCGCGACGTGATCACGTTCCAGGGGACGTCGGTGCCGGAGTTGCGCGAGGCGTTCGCCGCGTCGGTGGACGAGTACCTGCAGGTATGCGCCGAGCGCGGGCGCACCCCTGACAAGGCGTACTCCGGCAACATCCCGCTGAGGATCGGTCCGGACCTCCATCGCGCCGCCACCGAGACCGCGCGCGCCCGGGGCAAGAGCCTCAACGCCTGGCTGACCGAGGCCGTCGAGCAGGCCATCCATTAGCGTGCCGCAGGCAACAGTTCGCGCGGGTGATAGGCTGGTAGGGCAGCCGCTACCACCATGCTCCTGAGAGGAGCGCCTGTGCGCGCTCGAACCGGCGGGCGTCCTGCTCGCCCCGGCATCACGTCTTCGTTGCGAGGGCTCGCCCTTGCTTCGCTCACCATCCTCCTGCTGCTCGTCGCCGCATGCACCGACGACGAGCCCGAGCCCGCGGCGGAGACGCCGGAACCCACCGCCGCGGCACCGACACCCGAGCCCACCCCGACGCCGCCGATCCCCGACGTGGAGGCCCGCCAGCTCCTGGAGGACCTGCTCGAGGTGGGGACCAACCTCGAACTCACCGTCGCCACCGTCGAGCGCATCAAGGAGGCTCGGGACTACCGCTTCATCGCGCCATTCCTCGAGATCATTCGCGCATCGTTCCACCGCAGCGTGCAGGGGATCGAGTCGCTCAACGTCGTGCAGGACGCGCTGATCGCGATGTCCGGCGTCGACCTCGGACCGCACTGGTTCGGATGGTTCGAGTGGTACGCGGGGACCGATCTCGAACCCCCACCGGGGTTCACCGGCTGGAAGGGCCAGCTCCTCTCCCGCATCGACCCCCTGTTCGCAGGCTTCCTCGCGCCCGACAGCCCCACGACCATCCGCGTCGAGGAGGTCATCTGGGGTGGCGTGCGCGTCGACGGCATCCCGTCGCTCGACAACGCGGACCGGCTGAGCCCCGAGGCTGCGACCTACCTCGACCCCGACGAGCCGGTCTTCGGCATCGCCCTCAACGGTGAGGCGATGGCGTACCCGGTGCGCATCCTGGACTGGCACGAGCTCGCCAACGACGTCATCGGCGGCGTGCCGGTCTCGCTCGCGTACTGCACGCTCTGCGGCGCCGGGATCGCGTTCGACGGGAGCGCGCCGGACGGCAACACCTACACGTTCGGCACGTCGGGCCTGCTCTACCGCAGCAACAAGCTCATGTACGACCGGACCACGCGGACGTTGTGGAACCAGTTCACCGGCAAGCCGGTGCTCGGCCCCCTCGCCGCCGACGCGGACGCGCTCGAGCTCAACCTCCTGCCCGCCGTGACTACCTCGTGGCGCGACTGGCTGGAGCAGCACCCGAACACCGAGGTGCTGGACGTGAGGACCGGCCACGACCGCATCTACGAGGTCTTCGGGCAGCCCTACGGCGACTACTTCCGCACCAACGAGATCCGCTTCCCCGTGTTCCTCCGCAGCGACGAGCTGCACCCCAAGCAGCGCGTCTACGGGCTTCGCCTGGGCGGCATCCGCAAGGCCTGGGTCATCGATGACCTCGTCGGGGAGCAGGTGCTCAACGACGACTTCGCGGGAGAGCCCATCGTGCTGGTCGCCACACGCGGGCTCGCGGACGTCGAGGACATCGAGGTCCGCATCCCGTGGCCGAACTACGACTACGGCGGCGAGATCCGCTCGTTCGAGCGCGGGCGCGACACGTTCTCACCGGGGCCGGACCCGGACACGATCCTCGACGAGGGCGGCGGGGAGTGGACTGTCACCGAGGAGGCGCTGGTCGGTCCGGCCGGTGAACGCCTCGAGCGCATCAACGGGCACATCGCCTTCTGGCTGGGGTGGTACGTGTTCTACCCGGACAGCGAGCTCTGGCGCATCCAGTAGCAGGGCGCGCCACGCGGCCACCGTCCAGCCATGACCGCGCCTCATCCGGTATGCTGGCGCCGAAATCAAGCGTGCGAGGAGGGGGAGGCGCATGGGCAAGGTCGCCCCGGAAGACTTCGACATCGACCAGGTCCGGACCGAGTACGTGGGCAAGCTGGGCGAGCGATCCGACGGGCTGTATCCCGTCGAGCACGACCCGATCCGCCGCCATGAGCACATGTGCTACGGCACCAACCCGCTGTTCCTCGACCCCGCGTACGGGCGCGAGAGCCAGTACGGCAGCACCATCGCGCCGAGCGTGATGGCCGACTACTTCGCCGGCGACGGCACCTGGCCGTCCTGGAACGGCGGCCACGAGCTGCCGAGCCGCGGCGACCCGAACCTCGACGTGCCGACCATCGGGGACCGCGCGATCAACCTCAGCACGACGTGGGAGTTCCTCAGGCCGATCAAGATCGGCGACGTGCTGTGGTCCCAGCCCTCGGTGGCCGACGTGTTCGTGAAGCCGATCCGGCTGGACCCGAACGCGATCTGGATCGTGAACGAGACCCGTTTCTACAACCAGGACGACGAACTGGTGGCGATCAGCCGCAACACCGGCCTCCGCCACCGTGAGCCCGAGGAGGTCGAGGCCAACCCCGACCCGCTCGGCCTGCAGACGAAGTAAGCTCACCCCGACGAGGGAGGATCGATCATGGCCGTCAAGCTCGACCCGCTGCCGCAGACGTACTTCGAGGACGTCGAGGTCGGCGACAAGCTCCCCGGCTTCAGCTACGACCTGACCTGGACCGAGATGGTCAAGCAGGTCAGCGGCTCGCAGGACTTCTACGCCGTGCACCATGACCCGCCGTTCGCGCAGTCGGGCGGGCACAGCGGGATCTTCTACAACACCGGCTGGACGCGGGCGAACCTCTACCGCCTGCTCGCCGACTACGCAGGCCCGGATGGCTGGGTGCGCAAGCTCCACTTCGAGATGCGCCGCATGAACATGGCGGACGACACGATCGTGGTGAGCGGCGAAGTCGTGGGCAAGGAAGCGACCGAGGACGGCAACGTCGTCGAGATCGAGCTCTCGATCCAGAATGACCGCGAGGGCATGGCGACCCGCGCGACCGGCACGGTGCTGCTGCCCTCGCGCGGGTAGCGCGCACGGTCGGTCCGCGCGCGGCGCGCCTGCTCCTCGTCCTGTCGCAGCTCGCCGTGCAACTCCGCTACGACTCCGAGGCCGACGCGCTCTTCATCGCGCTCCGCGCCGCCCAGGGCGGTGAGGGCGGCGGGCGACGCCTCGACCATCGACGCATTGCGCATGTTGACCGGTCAGGAAGCGTCTTCGCATACGAGTTCCTCGCGGTGAGTTCGGGCGTGTCGCTCGACGGCATCGACGACGATGACAAGGCGATCATTCGCGAGGGACTGCGGCCCGTCGGCCGACTCGCCGTTGCCTGACCACGACGGCATCACAGCGCCGGCGACTGGCGCCGCTACCTTGCCCCCGCGCGCCAGACGCCCCGTGCGCTACCCAGAGACCGCTGCCGGCTCGACCTCGCCGTAGGCGGGGATCGCCCGTAGCTGCTCGATGACCTCGCGCGCGTGCTCGGCGTCCTCGGGCGTCTCGAGCCGGGCGCTGAAGGCGACCTCGGTGTTCACGCCCGCATAGCGCTCCGCCATCTTCGCAGGCAGCTCGTCCCACGTGGCGACGATGGCGAAGTGCTCGACGAAGTCGTCGTCGACGATCTTCGCCATCTCTGCCCAGCGCTGCTCCACCGACAGGCGGTGCAGCAGCGCCGCCTCGTCCTCGAACCCCGCCATCTTGATGCTGTCCTGGTACGACCGCGTCGAGGCGTAGAAGGCGATCGTCCGGCGCGCCTCGCCCAGCATCTCGCGCAGGCGTTCCTCGTCGGGCGCGGTGATGACGAAGCCTCCGCCCGAGATGATGAGGTCCTTCGGATCCTTGCCGCCGGCACGCGCGCCCTCCTCGACGGCCGGGAGCAGCACCTGGTCGCGGTACGCCCAGCTCAGCATCCCGTGCCACATCACGCCATCGGCGATCTCGCAGCCCAGCGCAGTGTTCCGAGGGCGCACCGCGGCGACCGCGATCCGCGGGTCGGGGTAGTCGATGGGTCCGGGGTTGAAGACGTAGCTGTCGAGGGTGTAGCGGTAGTGCTCGCCCTCGTAGTCCGGGCGCTCGCCCGTGCGCCACGTGTGCCAGATGGCGCGCATCATCTCGATGTACTCGCGCAGTCGCGCGGTGGGCGGACCCCACGGCACGGAGAAGCGCCGCTCGTTGTGGCCCTTCACCTGCGTGCCGAGGCCGAGCATGAGCCGGCCGCCGGAGTACTCCTGCAGGTCCCACCCGAGGTTCGCCATCACGTACGGCGACCGCGCGAAGGCGATCGCGACGCTCGTGCCGACGCGGATCGACTCGGTGTGCTCGGCCGCGAGCGTCAGGGACGTGAACGGATTGCGGGCCACCTCCGGGAAGTGGATCGCGTCGAAGCCGAGCGCTTCGTGCTGCGTCGCCCACTCGACGGCGTCGCCCATCACCCCTCGCAGGTCGTACATCGCTGTCACGCGCATCGCGGTGCTCCTCTCCCGACGCTCAGACGGTAGCAACCCAGCGCCGCGCCGTCTCGCGCCGCCGGAAGGCGACCGGGTATCGGCGGTAGTGCCATCGACGCCGTTGCGTCGTAGGATGGTCGCGCGCGATGGGAGTAATCGACATGAGATGGACACGGACGGCGACCCGCCGGGTGCGGGCGTTGACGCTTGTGCTGGCGGTCACGGCGTTCTCGATGGTCGGCTGCATCCGCTACGAGCTTGGCTTCGTCGTGAATGCCGACGGGTCAGGCGCGATGAACGTGCTCATGGCGCTGAGCGACCAGGTCACGGCCATGACCGGCATGACGACCGAGGACGCCCTCGGGCTCGGCGGCCAGCCTCCGCCGGGGGCCACCGTCGAGGAGTACAGCCAGGACGGGTTCACCGGCATCCAGCTGGCGCTGCCGTTCGCGAGCCTCCAGCAGCTCGCGCTCTACCTCGGCGCGCCGCAGGTCGACTCCATCACGAGCGACTTCGAGATTCGGCCCGACGGCCAGGGCGGGTGGTCATTCGCCACGACCCTCGCACCCGCCGCCGAGGCCGCTGGACCGCAGGCCGCGGGCGCGGATGCACTGCCGCCCGAGCTGCTCCAGGGCGGCTGGGCGCGCGTGCGCGTCGAGCTGCCGGGCGTGCCGGCCGAACATAACGCGGACCGCATCGAGGGCGGCGCGTTCATCTGGGACATCGACTTCACCAGCTCGGAGCCGCGTCAGCTCAGGGCGAGCACGACGGCCTCAGGGGACGTCATGCCCGCCAAGCCCGACGACGGCCACGGCATCCTCGCCGGCGCCTACGACGGCAGCACCGGCGCGAGCACCCTCGCTGCGGTCGCGCTGGCGACGGTCGTCGTGGTGCTGGCGGCGAGGGCCGTCACCGGGAGGCGACGGCAGGTCCGAAGCTAGCGCCCGACGTGCCCGGCCGCTGCTGCGCCGGGCACGCGGACTCGACAACGCGGAGGGCGGCGTCATCGCGACGCCGCCCTTCTGTATGCCCGCACGTCGCATGCCCGCGCGCTCCACGTGCGCGGCGTCCCGTCGACGCAGGCGCAACGCCATCGCACTACACTGCCAGCGGCGCCGCCCGGAGCGCCGGAAGGAGCAGCAGACATGCCCGAGTACGAAGCCTACGACCCGCAGAAGCACGGCCGTGACACGCCGCAGGAGACCTTCGGCCCAGTGGTGAAGGTCGACAAGCACGAGGGCGGGAAGATCCACGTGATCACGCTCAACCGCCCGCACCGCATGAACTCCATCGGCGACGGCCTCGGCGAGGCGCTCTACGACGCCTACGCCGAGTTCCGCGACGACCCCACCGCGCGCGTCTCGATCCTCACGGGCGCCGGCAACAAGGCGTTCTGCGCGGGGGCCGACCTCATCCAGACCTCGGAGACCCGCCAGGCCGAGGCGTCGGGTGACGACGCGCCGAGGCCCGCGGCCGGCCCGCGCAAGAACTCGGTCCCGCTCGCCGAGGGCATGGGGCTGTGGAAGCCAACCATCGCCGCCATCAACGGCTTCGCGATCGCCGGCGGCTTCATGTATGCGATGCAGACCGACATCCGCATCATGGCCGAGTCGGCGCGCGTGGGCATCGCCGAGGTGCGGTGGAACATGCCAGGCGCCGGCTGGATGATCCCCGTCCTGCGCCAGATCGGCCTGAGCTCGGCCCTCGAGTTGACCCTGTGGGGCGACACGCAGTGGGACGCGCAGCGCGCGTACCAGCTCGGCTGGGCGCAGCGCGTGGTGCCGGACGACCAGCTCATGGACACGGCGATGGAGTACGCGCAGCGGATGCTGGACATGGCGCCGCGCGCGGTCCGCAACAACAAGCAGGCGCTCTACCGCGGCTTCAACATGCCGCCGGAGGTCGCGCAGGAGTGGGGGAACGCGCTCGAGCAGAACCTCGCCGGGATGCAGGACTCGATCGAGGGCCCGACGGCGTTCTCGGAGAAGCGCCGCCCGAACTTCATCGACGCGTAACGACGCCGAGGCGTCGAGGACGCGAGGCAAGGCCAGTCAGGCGGCGCGGCTCGCAGGGGCCGCGCCGCTTCGCATCCATCGCCGCTCGCGGGGCGAGCCTCGACCTACCCGGAAGCACCGACGCCCGCCCCGTCCCCCGTGATTCGGCGCAGCGCGAACCGCCAGCCGAGCAGCGCGAGGGCGAGCACGACGAAGCCCTCGAGGATGGCGACGGCGCGCAGGCCGATGAGGTCGGCGAGTGCGCCGGCGAAGATCGCGCCCACCGGGAAGAGCCCGAACACCGTGAACGTGAGGCCCATCACGCGGCCTCGCATCTCGTCGGGCACGCGCAGCAGCAGGAACGTCTCGAAGCCGACGAACAGGGCGCTCTGCGCCGCGCCCGCGACACAGAGGGCGGCGGCTGTGACCAGGAGCCACTGGGAGAAGCCGTACACCACGCCCGCGACGCCGATGCCCGCGATCCCGAGGAAGATGAGCTGGCCGATCTGCCGCTGCCGTCCCGTGGCTGCGACGACCATCGCTCCGGTCGCACCGCCCGCGCCGAGCGACGCGCTGAGGAACCCGAACATCGCCGCGCCGCCGCCGAGCTCCCGCTCGACGAAGAGCGCCAGGAGCAGGATGAACGACTGGCCGAGCACGAACGGCGTCACGACCACTGCTGTGAGCCGCAGCAGGTCCGGCTCCGCCCGCATGTAGTCGATCGCCTGTCGCAGGTCCGCGGTCAGCGACCGGGCATCGGTGCGCTCGATCGACCCGAACGAGGCCGCGACGCCGACCATCAGCATCACGGCGGCCGCGAGGTGCGCGCCGGACGTTGCGAAGTAGACGACGCCGACGCCCACCCCGCCTACCAGCAGCCCTCCGAGCGCCGGGCCGACCACGCTCGGTACGCTGTGGCTGGCCGTGTTCAGCGACGCGGCGTTCATGAAGTACCCCTGCGGCACCAGGCGGCCTGTCATGGCCTGGCTCGCCGGGAAGCGCACCGCACCGAGCAGCCCGCTGATCAGCGACGCGGCGAAGACGTGCCAGACCGCCACGAGGTCCGCAACGACCAGCACCCCGATCGTGAGCGCCACGAGCACCGCGACCAGGTTGTCGATGAGCAGCAGGTTGCGTCGGTTGAACCGGTCCGCGACGAGGCCCATCGGGATCGACCCGAGCGCGAAGCTGAGCGCCCAGGCCGCCTCGACGGCGCCGAGGACGAGCGCGGAGTCGGTGAGCTGCACGACCAGCCAGGCGCGCGCGGTGAACTGCACCATCAGGCCCATCGCCACGATGAAGTTGCTGGCCCAGAAGTAGCGGAACCCCGGGAACCTCAGCGAGCGCAGCGCGCGGCGGACGACGCCTCGGTGCTCGGCAGTGGTTTGCTCGGTGCGCTCATCCACGGCGGCTCCCCGGCAGTGGCACTGCAGAGCCTACGCGTCGCGTCCTCGCCACGCTCCGAGCTCACGTCGCACGTCGGGTTGGCGGGTCCTGCGGGCGCCGGAGCCGCGCCGGGCACGTCGACGGTGGCGCCGGCTGTCCGGCGGTCGTCGCGGCCCTGGCGGGCATAGGGGGTGGTGGTTGGTGGAGACGGGGGAGAATTGAACTCCCCGTCCAGCAAGCCTTCGTCACGGATCTGCTACGGGCGTAGTCAGCGGCGGGTTCTCACCGGCATCCCTGCGCTGACGAGGGAGGCTGCCGGCCAGTCGCAGTAGTCTTGGTCGCGAGGCCTGTGACGCGCGCCCGCGATTGCAGCCCGGCATTTCGGCGCTGTCTCCCGGCTCGCCAGGCGAGAGCCGGGGACAACGTCACCGCTGTCTAAGCGGCGAGGGCGAGTTCGTTATCGCCTGTTATGAAGGTGCCACCTGTTTTACGAGGTTGGTGGCGCCTCGACCCGCAAACCGTGTCCGTTAACCGCTGTCGACCCCTTTCGTCCCCACATATCCATGCTCCCACGTCGGCTCGCGCAATGGAAGCCCGTCCTAGCGCGCGTCCCGTCGCATCGCCCGCTGCATGGTCCGTTCCGCCTCGCGCTTCGCGATCGCCTGGCGCTTGTCGTAGCGTCGGCGGCCACGCGCGAGGCCGATCTCGACCTTCGCCAGTCCGCGCGCCAGGTAGAGCCGCAGCGGGACGATGGTCATCCCGGGCTGCTCGCGCAGCGCCCGCTCCAGGCGCTCGAGCTCGTTGCGGTGCAGGAGCAGCTTGCGGGTCCGCAGCGGCTCATGGTTCACCCCGGCGGGCGCGTAGGGGGCGATGTGCACGTTATGCAGCCACAGCTCGCCGCCTTCGAAGCGCGCGAAGCCTTCGGCGATGTCGGCGCGGCCGGAGCGTATCGACTTGATCTCGGAGCCGGTGAGGACCAGGCCGGCCTCGTAGGTCCCCTCGATGCTGTAGTCGTAGCGGGCGCGACGGTTCGTCGCGATGGTGCCACCCTCGCGCAGCTCGGGCTGCTTCTTCTTCGAGGAGCGCTTCGCCACCGCGCCCGTCCTCACCCTCATCGTCGCCACGCGCCCGCACCCCCCGGGTGGAACCCGGAGGGCAGGGACGGGACATAACTACCCGTTCAGTATGCGCTTACGAACCCTGCGCGGACGAGGAGAGCATGGTGCGCAGGGCCTCGATCGCCCGGTACACGGCAAGGTCGCGGTCCGCCTCGATGTCGTCGGCGGTGAGCGTGACCTCGATGTCCGGGATCACGCCGCGGCCCTCGATGATGTTGCGGTCGGGGGTGAGCCAGCGCGCGATCGAGACATAAACCGCGCCGCCGTTGCTCAGGTCACGCGCCCGGTTGACCGTGCCCTTGCCGAACGACGTCGAGCCCACGACGATGCCGCGGCCGTTCTCCTGGATCGCCGCGGCGAGCACCTCGGAGCCCGACGCCGAGAACTCGTCCTGCACCACGGCGATCGGGAGGTGGGTCACGATGTTGCGGTCGGCGCGGTAGACCTGCTCGGTCCCGCTGCGGTCGACTTGCACGAGGATCGTGCCGTCGTCGAGGAAGAGGTCGGCGGTCTCCGCTGTCTCGTCCAGGAGCCCGCCGGGATTGGCGCGGACGTCCAGGATGAGCGCGTCGATCTCGCCGGTGTCCTCGAGTTGCCGCACCAGGTCGCTGAGCTCCTGCGGCGTGCGTGCTGTAAAGCTGCGGATCCGGATGTAGCCGATGTTCGTGACCTCGTCGCCCGCGCTGTCCTTGAGGATCCCGCCGGGTGGGGCGGTGTCGACCGAGGCGACGAGGATGTTGTCGCGCACGATCGTGATCGTCTCCTCGGTGCCGTCGGTGTGGCGGACGGTGATGTCGACCTCGGTGCCGCGGCGGCCGCGGATGCGCAGCACGGCCTTCTCCACGCTCCACCCCTCGGCGTCCTCGCCGTCGACGGCGAGGATGATGTCGCCGGCGCGGACACCGGCGCGCTCGGCGGGCGTGTTCGGGAGCGGGCGCACGATCACGACATAATTATCCTGTCGTGACACCGTCGCCCCGATGCCCTCGAAGGCGCCGCTGAAATCGTCCCGGGAGACCGCGTACGTCTGAGGGTCGATGTAGACGGAGTGGGGGTCACCGAGCGCCTGGAAGAGGCCATTGATGGCGCCTTCGAGGAGGAGCTGGCGGTCGATGAGGTCGGGCTCGACGAAGTCGTCCTCGAGGATCTCGATGATCTCGTCGAGCAGCTCGGCGTCGATGTCGGAGAAGACGCCGGGCTGATCGGCGTCGTCGGCATCAGCAGCAGCATCGCCGGCGGCGGGCGTGGCGGTGACCTCGACCGTCTGGATCTGCGTGACGGACTCCGGGTCGCCCTCGATCACGACACGGGCGAGGAAGCCGGCGGCGACCAGCAGGCCCGCGATGAAGACGGAAAGGACGCCCACGAGCAACGTCTGCACGAAGTTGGAGTTCATTCACGAGCTCCTCGGGGATGCCCGCCGGAACCGGCGGACGAGACGGTGGGGCGATTGCGTCCGTCCAAGTCTACCACCGGTCCGCGCTGGGTCAGCCCTCGACCCGTCGTCGCCCAGACACGCGGGGGTCCGGGGCTGGGGGCGATGCACGCGGGTCGAGCGCGGGAGGGTGAGCGTGCAGCCGCGCCGGCTTCGCCGTTCCTGACTTCGCACTATTCCCATTATGTTCACTAGACCGTCGCGCAATGCTCAGTCATCGACATAACTGTGCGCCTCCGGGCTGCCAGCTCGCCTCAACGAATCCAGCGGTACTGTGCGATGCGTTCTATGATCGTGACGGCCGCGAGTATGGCGAGACATTTGCGCATGTATCCATGCCGGCTCTAGCACGCGTGCGCTTGCTGCGAGCAACGTGCGCCGTGGTGCTCGTGGCCGGCGCGCTACCGCTCCTCGCGGCCGGATGCACGAGCGACGCCGAGGCGCCCGCTCCCGACCCGACTGCGACAGCCCGACCGGTACCCGCGGCGACCGCCGCGCCGCCACCCGATCCCACCCAGGCCACAACACCGACGCCGGAACCACGCCCCGCCGTGGCCGTCCTCGTCTCCGACGCAGCCGAGCGAGCACGCATCGAGGCCGCGCTCGCAACGACCGACACGTTCACCGTCGCCGCTGACCCGGACGCCGCGCGTCTTGCCATCGCCGACAGGCCCATCGCCGGTGCTCGCATCGAGGTCGTGCTCGCCCGCTGGGTTGCGATCACGGACCAGCGGCGCGACGTGCTCGATCTCACGCTTGGCGACGTGCTGGGCATCCTGCGCGGCGAGATCCGCGACTGGTCCGAGCTCGGCGGCAGCGCGCAGCCGATCACCGTCTACCTCCCGGCGTCGCAGGCCTCGAGGATCGTGGACTCCCTGGGCGCGTCGGCGTCGGTGCTGGGCGCCGGGCTGGTGCTCGACGAGGAGCTGGTGACGGCCGTCACGGACACGCCGGGCGCGTTCGCCCTCATCGCGCCCGAGGACCTGCGGATGGGGGTACTCGCGCTCACCGTCGACGGGCACGACGCCTACCGCGACCCTGCGCGCGGCTCGCCGCTCCGCCGGGCGCGCTGGATACGCGCTCCCGGCATCGCCGACGCGTCCGCGCTCGCCACCGCCGCCGGGCTCACCGAGGCGCCCCCGTTCGACCCGGCCGGGATGCTGGTCACCGGCGAGCTGCTCCCGGTGCGCTGCTCGAACTTCGTGCTGAGCTACCTCGACGACTACGGCGCGATGTTCGACGGCGTGCGCGATCTGATGACTGCGGCGGATGTCACCGTCTCGTCGCTCGAGAGCTCGCTCACCGACCTCGGCGCGCCGACGGAGTGCATCGAGACCTACGTGCTGCAAGGCAGCCCGCGCGCCGTCGATGCGATGGCCGAGGCCGGGATCGACGTGGTGTTTCCCATCGGCAACCACATCGGCGACTGCTGGGAGGGCTGCGCGGCGGCCCTGGCGATCCGCGACACGCTGGAGCGGCTGCACGCGGCGGGCATCGCCACCGCGGGCGCCGGTGAGCACGTGGCGGAGGCCCGCACGCCTGCCCTCTTCACGGTGGAGGGCGCCGCCGAGCCGGTGCGCTTCGCGTTCCTCGGGTACGACTCGATGGCGCCGTGGTTCCACGCCACGGACGCCGCCGTCGGCACGGCCCCACTCACGGCTCAGAGCCTGCGCGAGGACATCGCCGCCGCCCTCGAGGTGGCCGACCACGTCGTGGTCGGCGCGAACTGGGGCATCGAGTACAAGTCGGACCCCAACTGGTACCAGCGCGAGATGGCGGGGCTGGCGATGGACCTCGGCGCAACGCTCGTGGTTGGCAACCACCCGCACTGGGTGCAGGCCGTCGAGCACTTCGAGGGGGCGCTCGTCTCCTACGCGGGCGGCAACTTCGTCTTCGACCAGGACTGGTCCGAGGAGACGGCGCAGGGGCTGGTGCTGGAGCTGGGCTTCACGCCGGAGCGGCTCATCGGCTACCGCATCCGCCCCGTCGTCATCCGGGGCGACGGCGGCGAGGTCCACTGGATCTACCGGCCGGAATTCGTCGACCCGGCCGGCGAGGGACGCCCGATCCTCGACCGCATCTGGGATGCGCAGGACCGGCTCCCCGCGCGCTGAGCGCCGGCCGCGCGCGCTACGCGTGGCCGACGAGGTCGCGCAGCGCCTTCAGGACTGCCTCGCCGTGGTCGGCGGCGCGGGCGCGCTTCCACACCTTGAGCAGCCGCCCGCTCGGGCCGATCACGAACGTCGCGCGCGTCATGCCGATGCTCTTGCGGCCGTAGAGCGTCTTCTCGCCCCACGCGCCGTATCGCGTGGAGACCTTCGCCTCCGCGTCGACCAGCAGCGGGAACGGCAAGCCGTGCTCCTCGCGGAACTTCTGGTGCGACTCGGCGTCGTCGGTGGAGACGCCGAGGACGACCGCGCCCTCGTCGGCGATCTCCTGGTGAGTGTCACGGAGCGAGCAGGCCTGGGTCGTGCAGCCCGGCGTGAAGTCCCGAGGGTAGAAATAGAGGACCACCGTCTGCCCCTGGTAGTCCGCCAGGCGATGCACCTCGCCGTCCTGGTCGGACAGCTCGAACGTGGGGGCCGGATCCCCGGCGCCGAGGGTGATAGGCATGGACGCTCCCTTCCGGCTCTAGTCTCGCAGCCATCGCCAGCGGCGGCCATCGCCTCGCCCGGCGGTGCGCCAGATCAGCAGCGCGTGCGGCGCCGTGACCGCCGGCGGCGCGACACGGCCGTCCGCACGCAGCCGCAGGTCCGGCTCGACGATCTCCCGGATGCGCCCCAGCGCGTCCCCGGTCGGCTCGACCAGCAGCGTCGAGGCGATCTCGCGGGCCGCCTCGCCGGCGTCGGCGTAGGACCGTGCGAAGCGACGTTCGAACATCATTATGTCGGGGTAGATGTCCAGGTCGTGCAGGGCCGGGATGAGGTGGCTGATGCCCGGCTGCGGCACGCGCTCCTCGCCGTGGAGTGCCCGCGCGACGCGCTGCATGTGGGGCGTCATCTCGGGGATGGAGCCGTGGACGATGAACAGCCAGCCGCGAGCCAGCGACAGCGCCTTGTCGATCCACGCCTCGAGGTCCTCGTGCGGGTTCAGCACGTTGGCGAGCAGCACGGCCGACGCCGGGTCGAGGTCCTCGGCCTCCAGCCACTCGCGCTCGACGAGCGTCCAGTTGCCGCGGCCGAGGCGCTCGAACTCGTCGCGGGCAAGCTGCGCCATCGCCGGCGACGGCTCGACGAGCGTGATGTGGCGCACGGCGCGTGAGAGCGGCACGGCGTAGCGGCCGGCGCCCGCCCCGACATCGAGGACGGTGTGATGCCGCTCGAGCCGCCCGACGATCGCCTCGAGGCCCGGGGGCGGCGCTGCCGCCGCGTCGCCGATGCCGCGCGTGAACAGTCCCGCGCGCCCCGCCCACCAGTCCTCGGGAGGCCCGCCCAGGGCGGCGAGGTGCCGGTCCATCTGTTCGCGGCGCTCGCGTACGAGCGCCCGCCAGCGGTCGAGGTGTACGCCCACCTACGACGACGCCTCGCCTGGCGGGGCCTGCTGGGGGAACGCGACGAGCGACGTGGTCGACTCGATGCCTTCGAGGACGCGGATGTGGTCGGAGAGGATCGGGGGGATGTCGGTGAGGCTCTCGGTCACGATTTCGACGACGATGTCGTACGGGCCCATCACCTCGTTGACGGCCTCGACGTGCGGTACGTCGGCCAGTGCGGCGGTGACGCGACGCGTGCGGCCGGGGTCGGTCACGATCAGCACGTAGGTCTTGACCACACCACGCTCCGGGGGCCGTGCGGGGGGTTTCCCGACACGGTACGCGGGGCGGCTTCCACGCGATACCATGGCCGCAGGTTTGGATAACCATGGGGACGGTTGAACGTACCCGCGTGCGAGGCGGATACTCCCTTCTTGAGCACGCTTGCGTGCTTGCATCGGGGAACGCTCAGCGCAACCGGACACGCCGGATGAGACAGCGACGAGCATCACGGTCTCCGAGCCAGCAGGCCCGCGGCACCGCACATGCTCGCGCAGGCTCGTCAGGCGGCTCTTCCGGTCGTCCGGGCCTCCCCGTGTCCATCGGGTTCACCCAGCAACAGGATCACCGCGTGACGAGGTCGGTTAGATGAGTACGGATCTCATCGTCAGGTTCGCCGGCGAGGGCGGACAGGGTCAGGTCACGGCAGCCGAGGGGCTCGCCGAGGCGGCAGCGCGCGTGGGCTACCACGTACAGACGTATGCCACCTATCCCTCGCAGATCAAGGGCGGCCCCACGTGGGCCCAGACCCGGATCTCCACAGAGCCGATCCTCCACGACGGAGACGCGCTCGATGTGCTCGTCGTCCTCAACCGTGAGGCCTACGAGGACCACATCAGCGATCTCCGCGATGGCGGCGTGCTGGTCTACAACGCCGAGGACTTCGAGCTCGAGTCGAATGGCAACGCCATCGGCCTTGCCGTCGACGAGCTCGCTCGCTCCACGGGTAACCCCCGCGCCGCGAACATGGTCGTCATCGGCGCGGTCGCCGCGCTCGGCGGGATGCCGCCGGACTACTTCGAGGACTTCATCACGGTCCGCTTCACGCGCGGCCGCCCGAACGACGAAGAGATCATCCGCGCGAACATCCAGGCCCTCGGGCTGGGCTTCGACGAGGTCACCAAGACCGGCTTCAAGGTCGCGGACCTCGAGGACCCGCCGGAGGAGACGCAGCCGCGCGTCGTGATCAAGGGCAACGACGCCCTCTCGCTCGGCGCCATCGCGGCCGGCCTTGACGTCTTCGTCGGCTACCCGATCTCGCCGGCGACCACCATCCTCGTCTTCATGGAGGGCAACCTCCACGGGCACGACAAGTCGGTGGTGCAGGCCAGCTCGGAGATCGAGTCGATCTCCGCCATCATCGGCGCGGGCTACGCCGGCAAGAAGGCGATGACCTCCACGGCCGGCCCCGGCTTCAGCCTCATGGGCGAGGGACTCGGGTTCGCGTGGATGGCGGAGATCCCCTGCGTGGTCGTCGACGTGCAGCGCGGTGGCCCGGCCACCGGCCTGCCGACGAAGACCGAGCAGTCGGACCTGCTGGCGTGCCTCAACCCGGGCCACGGCGACATGCGGCTCCCCGTCATCGCCCCCGGCACCGTCGAGGAGTGCTTCAAGGCCGGCATCATGTCCCTCAACTGGGCCGAGCGGTACCAGGGCCCGGTCATCCTGCTCACGGAGATGCAGATCGCCGAGCGGGCGCAGGACATCGTGCGCCCCGACCCGACCGCATTCACCATCGAGAACCGCGTGGTGTCGGAAGGCGCCGACGGCAACCGGCGCTACGCCGGTGAGACGCTCAGCCCGTTCCCGGTGCCCGGCGGCCCCGGCGCCTACGTCGCCAACGCCTCCGAGCACGACGAGCAGGGCGACACCGTGCACCAGCCGCACACGCACCTGCCGATGACGCGCCGGCGGTTCGGCAAGCTCGAACTGCTGGACGAGAGCGACTTTGAGGCCGAGAACAGCGGCGCCTCCGTGGCCATCATGCCGTGGGGCGGCGCGAAGGGGACCTCGCGCGCGGCGTTCGAGCAGCTGCGAGACGCCGGCGTCGACATCGGCTGGTACTACACCATGTATCTGAACCCGCTCCCATCGGCGTTGCTGGAAGAGTTGCGCACGAAGGAGCTGGTCATCGTGCCGGAGCTCAACTACCTCGGCCAGTTCTCCGGCTGGCTGCGGCAGCAGGGAGTGAAGGCCGAATCAGTCACGCAGATCACCGGACTGCCGTTCAAGGTCAGTGACCTTGTCACGCGGGTCGGTGCACGCAGCGGAGCCGAAAGGCTGGCCACGGTATGACCAAGCGAAACCCCGACTACGACTTCAAGTGGTGCCCCGGCTGCGGCGACTTCGCCGTCGTCCGCTCCATCGAGCTGGCGCTCGCCGACTGGGTGAACACGAAGAGCCGGCCGATCGAGGACACCGTGATGGTGGCCGGCATCGGCTGCTCCGGGAACCTCGTGCACCTGCAGGAGGGCCCGCAGCCCTTCGGCATCCACGGCATCCACGGCCGCACGCTCCCGGTCGCGCTCGGCATCAAGTCCGGGCGGCCCGACCTGAACGTGGTGGTCGTCGCCGGCGACGGTGACTTCCTGAGCATCGGCGGCGAGCACATCGCCCCGGCCGCGAAGCGCAACCTGGATGTGACCTGCATCATCATGGACAACGGCGTGTACGGCCTCACCAAGGGCCAGGCCTCGCCGACCACCGAGTTCGGGATGGTCACCCCGACGACCCCGTACGGGAAGCTGGACGACCAGATCAACCCGCTGCTGCTGTACCTCTCCTACGGCGTCGGCTACGTCGTCTCGGCCATCTCGACGCAGCCGCGCGTCCTGGCGCAGCACATCAGCGACGCCATGGACTACCCGGGATTCTCGATGGTCCACGTCCAGTCGCCCTGCACCACGTACAACGACACGTACGAGGCGCTGAAGGGCAACCCGGCGAAGGGCATCGACCCCGGCGCGTGGGACATCCCGGAGAGCCACGACCCGTCGAACCTCGCCAGCGCGCTCGACATCGCGCAGCAAGGTGGCATCCCCATCGGCCTGCTCTACCGCGCACGCGAGAGCACGCCGATGCATGAGCGCCTCGCCGAAGCGCGCGAGCGCACCAAGGCGAAGCAGCGCACCGTCGAGGAGATGCTCGACACGCTGGCGATCTAGACGAGCGGAGCAGCGGGCGCCACGCGCGCCCGTCGCTCACCTCGCAGCGCACAACTGGAATGGCAGCCGAACGGCTGCCATTCTGTTATGTAGCGCCGGGCTGGACACAGCAACCGAGGACCGCATGACTGACGACATCCTCGACGTCTCCCGCTCCGTCACCGTCCAGGGCGTCCGGCTGCGCTTCGCCGCAGCGCACATGGCGACGCTCGGCGACGACCTCGAGCCGCTCCACGGGCACAACTACATCGCAAGCTGCCGTGTCGACGGCGCCCTCACCGACGACCGGTGGGTCATCGACTTCAGCGTGCTCAAGCGCGCCGTCCGCGAGGCGTGCGAGGAGCTGGACCACCGTTTCCTGCTCCAGCATGACTCGCGCCTCCTCGACATCACCGAGGACGCTGCCGGCTGGACGGTCGGCTTCGGCGACCGCGATTACCGCTTCCCGGCGAGCGACGTCGTCGCACTGCCCATCGAGAACAGCACGGCAGAGCTGCTCGCGGAGTGGGTCGCCGGGCGCGTGCTCGCCTCGCTGGCGGCGGGTGAGCACGGCAACCTCACGCGCATCGAGGTGGAGATCGAGGAGATGCCGGGGCAGAGCGGCCGCTACAGCCGCGACCTGGCTCCGGGGTGGATCGAGGCGGTCCGGGCGTAGCCCACCAGAGCGCTCCCGCTCGCGTTGACAGTTCTCGCGCCCCGCGTACCATCGATTGACGGCTCGCGGCCACCCACGGAACGTCGCTCGGCCGGAGCAGCATCCACTGATCGGAGCGTGCGGCGTGCAGATCGACTGGGAGAACGCGATCAACCAGATCTTCGCGCGTCGCCTCACCTGCCCGCGCTGTGAGGCCGACTGCGATGCACTCGTCGTCGGGTACTCGCGAAAGCCGTCGCTCTCCCCGTTTGCCCCCCGCCACCAGAACTGCCCGCGCGGTGACGCCTGCGAGGCGCGCAAGCTCACCACGCTCTGCGTTGACTGCGCGCGCAGCGAGCGCCTGCGCGGCACCCTCGCCGACGCCGGGCAACTCCTCGAGACCTACATGCTGGACTGCCGGCGCGACCTGGAAGACTCGCTCGACTACCTCGCCGAGTACTGGCGTGACGAGTACGACCTCACCGAGGACCAGTTCGAGCTCCCCTTCGAGGAGGTCGCGCCGGACGCGGCCCGCGAGGAGGCGGCGTGGCGTCGGCGCCTGGAGGAGGAGTACCTCCGCTACCACGCCGAGTTCCGCAGCCTGCGCCGCCGCATCCCCGCCGCCGGGTGGCGCGCCGAGTACGTCGAGGAGATCCGCTCGCTCGGCTACGACACCATCCTCGGCGACTAGCCTGTTATGTAGGTAACCCGCTCCCGCCGACCCCGGCACACCATAAGGGCGGCCCAAGGGCCGCCCTTATGTTTGTTCACTTGCTGCGGACTAGCGGTTCTTGAAGACCGCCGGCCGCTTCTCGGCGAAGGCCAGCGGGCCCTCGAGCGAGTCCTCCATGCCGCGGAGGTTGAACTCGAGCGCCGCCGCAGTCTGCTGGGACTCCGGGATGCTCTGGTTCCAGCACTGGTAGATCAGCTGGTGGAAGTTCTGCACCGCGCGCGGAGCCATCCGCGTGATGGTGCGCGCCCAGTCCACGGCCTCCTCGACCGACTGGCCCTTCGGCACCACCTTGTTGACGAAGCCCATCTCGTAGGCGCGCTGCGCGCTGACGCGCCGGTCGCCCATGATGCAGACCTCAAGGGCGTGCGCCGTGTGCATGAGCCGCGGCAGCCACGCCACGAAGCCCGCGCCCTGGTTCCACCGCGCCTCGGCGATGTTCATCTGCGCGTGCTCTTCGGCGATGCGGAACGTGCAGTTCTGCGCCGTCGCCCAGCCACCGGCGATCGCGAAGCCGTTGATGGCCGCGATGGTCGGCTTCCAGCAGCCGAGCTTCTCGCCGATGGGCGTGACGTTCGGGGCCCGCCGCTGGTACGGGGCGTCGCCGCCCTCCTGCTCCAGCTCGGCGCGGATCTTGAGGTCCTGGCCGGCCGAGAAGGCACGGTCACCGGCGCCGGTGACAATCGCGACCCACTGCTCGTCGTCGTTGGCGAACGTCGTCCAGGCGTCGTACCAGCGCTGCCCCATCTCGGGGTCGCTGGAGTTCATGCGCTCCGGGCGGTTCATGGTGATCAGCGCGATGCGCCCGTCGTCGATGGTCTCGTAGAGGAGTTCCTCGTACGGCCAGTCCGGCAGCGGGGTCCGCTCGATCGGGGCGTCGACGTTTCCGCCGTATCTGTCTTGCGTCAATCTGCACCTCCTGCGTCGTGCCTCGTGCGGGTAGCCGCCCGCGATTCCCCGCAACGCGGGGCACCTGCCCGCGGAGCGGCTCCTGTCGCGGCGCAGTCTAGCAGAACGGCCCACGCCATGAGCGGTGCGCTACGAGGGGCACATAACACGACCGCGAGTCGCGCTCACGACCCGGCGGCGTCACTGGGAGGCGCACCGATCAGCGTCACAGGCCCGGATCGAGGCCCCTCGGGTTGTCGGGGGAGCGGCGGTCTACCCGCCCCCGATGGCGGGCAGGATGTGCACCTCGCCGTCCTCGGGCACCTTCGCCATCAGCCCCGTCGCCGACATGACACCGTCGACGGCGAGCGCGAGGCCTGGCCGCACGCGGCCGTTCTCGATGATCAGGTCCTTCATGCCCGGGTACGCATCGTCGAGGTTGTTGACCACCTCGCGCAGCGTGTTCCCGGGTATGTCGACCACCGGCTCCTCGTTGGACAGCTTGCGCATCAGCGCGGGTACGAAGACTTTCGCCATCTCCTGCCTCCCGGCCCAGGTTCGCGGACGCTAGGCGTCCGGCTCCAACTCCTCGAGGATTGCGCGCGGCGTGGCCGGCAGCTTCGCCATGCGCACGCCCACCGCATCGTGGATCGCGTTGGCGACGGCCGCCAGCGGCGGCACGATCGGCACCTCGCCGACCCCTCGCACCCCGTAGGGGTGGCCGGGGTTCGGCACCTCGACGAGCACCGCGTCGATCATCGGCGTGTCGAGCGCCGTCGGCATGCGGTAGTCGAGCAGGCTCGAGTTCCGCATCACGCCGTCGTCGTCGTAGAAGTACTCCTCGGTCAGCGCCATGCCCACACCCTGTAGCGCGCCGCCCTGGATCTGCCCCTCGACGTACGAGGGGTGGATGGCGGTACCCACGTCCTGCACGGCCGTGTAGCGGAGCACGTCGACCTTGCCGGTCTCCGGGTCCACCTCGACGTCCACGATGTGGCCCGCGAAGGTCGGCCCGACGGTCTCCGGCCGCACCGAGGCGCTGCCCTGGATCATCCCGCCGGTCATCGCGAGCTGGCCGGCCAGCTCACCGAACGTCATGCTGCGCGCTTCGTCGCCATCGGCGGGGCCGCGGATGACGGCGTCGTCGCCGTACGTCACGTCGTCGGCGTCGACCTCCCAGATCTGCGCGGCGCGCGCCTCGAGCTGGCGGCGGAGGTCCATGCCGACCTCGTGCATCGCCCAGCCGCCGGCGAACGTGCTGCGGCTCCCGCCTGTCACCGAGGTCATCCCGACGCTGTCTGTGTCGACGACCTTCGGGTGCACCTCCTCGTATGAGAGGCCGAGCGTCTCGGCGAGCTGCATCGCGTGCGTCGCACGCAGGCCGCCGATGTCGACGGTGCCGACGACGAGGCTCACGGTGCCGTCGGCGTTGACGTTCGCGAGCGCGCTCGTCTCCATGCCGCCGTTGCCCCAGAAGCCCATCGCGACGCCGCGGCCGCGGTTCTCGCCCTGCAGCTCGGAGCGGTAGTGGTCGCTCTGCGTGATCGCGTCCATGACCTGCGTGTTGCCGACCACGCCGAGCGCCGTGCCGTCCACGAGACGCGTGCCCTGGCCGGCGGCGTTCTGGTAGCGCAGCTCCATCGGGTCGCGCTCAAGCACCTCGGCGAGCTCGTCCATCAGCGACTCGACGGCGAATTCCGTCTGCGGGGCGCCGGGCGCGCGGTACGCGGCGACCTTCGGCTTGTTGACGACGACGTCCCAGCCCTCGACGTGCATGTTCGGGATGTCGTACGGCCCGAGTGCACAGCGCGCACCGGCCACGAACGCCGAGCCCGGGAACCCGCCCGACTCGAACGCCAGCGCCACGTCGGCGGCGACGAGCGTGCCGTCGCGCTTCGCGCCGATCTTCGCCCGCACCCACGAGCCCGGCGTGGGGCCGGTGGACTCGAGGACCTCCTGCCGCGTCATGTACATCTTGACCGGGCGACCGGTCTTCTTCGACATGATCGCGGCCATCGGCTCCATGTAGACGGGGATCTTGCCGCCGAAGCCGCCGCCGATCTCCATCGGCACGACCTTCACCTTGCTGAGCGGCATGTCGAGCAGCTGCGCCAGCTGCGCGCGGACCACGAACGGGCCCTGGCTGCTCACCCACACGGTCAGCTCGCCGTCCGGGTTCCACATCGCCGCGCCGTTCTGCGCCTCGATGTAGCCCTGGTGGTACGCCGAGGTCTCGAACTCGCGCTCGAGGATGATCTCGGCCTCCTCGAACCCGGCGTCCACGTCACCGATTGCGAACTCGCAGTGCTTGCCGATGTTCGACGGCCGCGCCGTGGAGACGTCGCCGACGCCGAAGCCCGCGACTTCCTCGGTGAGCAGGTCGGGGTGCAGCAGCGGCGCGTTCTCGTCCATGGACTCGCGCGCATCGAGGACGACCGGCAGTGGCTCGTACTCGACCTCGATCAGTTCGAGGGCGTCCTCGGCGATGTGGGGATCGGTGGCGCAGACGGCGGCCACGGCATGGCCCTTGAAGAGCGCCTTGTCGTCGGCGAAGACGAGCCGCGCCATCCAGCGCCCCTCGGCCGCGCCCTCGCCGATGTCGACGACGGTCTCCTCGTCATCGATCGGCAGGTCGGCGAAGGTGGCGACGGCGCGGACGCCGTCGAGCGCCTCGGCCTTCGAGGTGTCGACGCTGAGAATGCGAGCGTGCGCGTGGGGGCTGCGCAGCACGCGGCCGTATAGCATGCCGGGCAGCGAGACGTCGACGCCGTACTGCGCGCGTCCGGTCACCTTGTCGGCGCCGTCCGGCCGGAGCGGCCTCGTTCCGACGACGCGGTACTCGGGCTTCTCGGTGGTGACCACGGCGAACCTCCCAGGGCGCGGGGATCGGCTTCGGCGCGATTGTATACCGCAGGGCCGAGCGTGCCCGCCCTGTATGCCGCGCCGCGACACCGCGAGGAAGCCCCACACATAGCACTGGCGGCGCCCGGTTGGGCGCCGCCAGTGTTTGTAGCGTGTCGCTCGCGCTCACGCGCGGAGTGCTACTCGTCGAGGACAGTCTCCTCGAGGATCTGCCGCGGGGTGAGCGGCAGCGTGGTCATGCGCTGGCCGAGCGCCGCGGACACCGCGTTCGCGACCGCCGCGAGCGGCGGCACGATCGGCACCTCGCCGACGCCGCGGACGCCGTACGGCGAGCCGGGGTTCGGCACTTCCACGAGGACCGTCTCGATCATCGGCAGGTCCAGCGCGGTGGGCATGCGGTAGTCCAGCAGGCTCGAGTTCAGCATCGTGCCGTCGTCGGAGTAGAAGTACTCCTCCGTCAGCGCCATGCCGACGCCCTGCGCGACGCCACCCTGCATCTGCCCCTCGACGTACGAGGGGTGGACCGCAGTGCCGACATCCTGGACGGCCGTGTAGCGGAGCACGTCGACCTTGCCGGTCTCCGGGTCCACCTCGACGTCCACGATGTGGCCGGCGAAGGCGGGGCCGGACTCCATGGGCGAGACGTCCGCCTGGCCCTGGATCAGGCCGCCGGTCAGCGGGAGCTGGGCAGCCAGCTCGGCGAACGTGAAGCTCTGGTCGTCCCCGGGGCCGCGGATCACGCCGTCGTCACCGTAGGCGACGGAGTCCCGGTCGGCCTCCCAGATCTGGGCGGCGCGCTCCTCCATCTGGCGACGGATGTCCATCGCGGCCTCGTGGCAGGCCCAGCCACCGGCGAAGGTCGTGCGGCTGCCACCGGTGACGCCGGTGAAGCCAATCGAGTCGGTGTCGACCACGTGCGGCTTCACGTCGTCGCCGGCGATGCCGAGCGACTCCGCCATCTGCATCGAGAGCGAAGCGCGCGAACCGCCGATGTCGACCGAGCCGAGCACGAGGCTGACCGTGCCGTCGGGGTTCACGTTGGCGTAGGCGCTCGACTCGAACCCGACGTTGAACCAGAAGCCCATGGCGACGCCACGGCCGCGGTTCTCACCCTGCAGCTCGGAGCGGTAGTGGTCGCTGTTCTTGACCACCTCCATGACCTCTTCGTTGCCGATGACCCCGAAGACGGCGCCGTCGACACGGCGCGAGCCCTCGCTGGTGGCGTTCATGGAACGCAGGTCCATCGGGTCCATCTCCAGCCGATCCGCGATCTCGTCCATGACGGACTCGACGGCGAACTCAGCCTGCGGAGCGCCCGGGGCGCGGTAGGCCGAGACCTTGGGCTTGTTGACGACCACGTCGTAGCCCTCGACCACGGCGTTCGGGAACTCGTACGGGGCGAGCGCGCACATCATGCCGGCGGTGAACGGCGAGCCCGGGTAGCCCCCGGCCTCGAACGCCATCCACACGTCGGCCGCCGTGAGCGTGCCGTCGCTCTTCGCGCCGATCTTGGCGCGCACGACGGTGCCGGACGTCGGACCCGTGGCCTCGAGGACCGCCTGGCGCGTCATGATGAGCTTGACCGGGCGGCCGGTCTGCTTCGACATCAGCGCCGCGAGCGGCTCGAGGTAGACGGGGATCTTCCCGCCGAAGCCGCCGCCGATCTCCATCGGGACGCAGGTCACGCTGGACAGCGGCATGTCCATGAGCGTGGCGCACATCTCGCGGATGCCGAACGAGCCCTGTGTGCTCGTCCACACCGTGAGGTGGCCGTCGCGGTTGTAGAACGCGCTGCCGTTGTGCGGCTCGATGTAGCCCTGGTGCGCCATCGAGGTGCGGAACTCGCGCTCGATGACGACGTCGGCCTCGGCGAACCCGGCGTCCAGGTCGCCTGCCTCGAAACGGGCGTGCTTCGCGACGTTGGTCGGCTGGTCGCCGATCCCGGACGGCGGGTCGAACATGCCCCCGACCTCCTCGGTGCGGAGGAAGTCGTGCAGCAGCGGCGCGTTCTCGTCCATCGCCTCGATCACGTCCAGCACCGGCTCGAGCACTTCGTACTCGACCTCGATGAGGCCGATCGCGTCCTCGGCGATGTGCGCGTCGGTGGCCGCCACGGCGGCGACCGCGTGGCCGCGGTAGAGCGCCTTCTCACCGGCGAGGACGTTGTCCAGCAGCCAGCGTGCGCTGGTCGCCGCGCCCTCGCCCATGTCGACGAGCTCGTCGCTGGGCTGCGGGAAGTCGGCGTTGGTGATGACGGACTTCACGCCATCGAGGGCCTCGGCCTTCGAGGTGTCGATGCTCTTGATGATGGCGTGGGCGTGCGGGCTGCGCAGCACCTGGCCGTGCAGCAGGTTTGCTGCGTGGTAGTCGCCCCCGTACTCGGCGCGGCCGGTGACCTTGTCCGCCCCGTCCGGGCGGATCGGGCGCGTGCCGACGACCTTGTACTCGGGCTTGTCAGTGGTAACCACTCAGGTCTCCTTCGTGCGTGTGGTTGGATGCAGGACGGCCGCCTCGCGGCGGCCGTCCGATGCGAGGCCTAGGCCTCGACTTCAGCAGCCCTGAGGACCGCGCGGATGATCTTGTCGTAGCCCGTGCACCGGCAGAGGTTGCCGGCGAGCCAGTACCGCGCCTCGAACTCTGTCGGGTTCGGGTTGGCGTCGAGCAGCGCCTTGGAGGCGACGAGGAAGCCCGGCGTGCAGATGCCGCACTGCAGGGCCGCCTCCTCCAGGAAGGTCTGCTGCAGCGGGATCAGCCCGTCCTCGGTGGCGAGGCCCTCGACGGTCGTGACGTCCGAGCCGTCGGCCTCGGCGGCCATGACGAGGCAGGAGTTCACGAGCCGGCCGTCCATGATGACCGAGCACGCGCCGCAGTTGCCGTCGTTACAGCCTTCCTTGGTCCCCGTGAGGCCGATGCGCTCGCGCAGCGCCTCGAGGAGGCTGTCGCGGGTGTCGGCGAGGAACTCCATGGGCTCACCGTTGATGGTGGCGGAGATGATCTGGTTGGCCAACTTAGTGCCCTCCCACCGAGGGGACGTGCTCCCCACGTGCACGTGCGCCGGCCTGCTCCAGCGTGCGCGTGGTCAGCACCGCAGAGAGGTGCTTGCGCTGCCGGATCGAACCGCGCATGTCGTCGATCGGGCTGGCAGCCTCGCGCGAGGCTGCGGCCGCTGCCGCGATCGTCTCGTCGTTGAGCGGGTTGCCCACGAGCGCGTCGGCGGCGCCCTGCACCAGCAGGGGCACCGGCGCGACGGCGCCGAGGGATACGCGCGCCCAGCGCACGGTGTCGCCGTCCATCTTCACGGCCGAGGCCGCGTTGCAGACCGCGATGTCCATCTCGTTACGCGGGATGAAGCGCAGGAAGCGCGCACCGCTGCCCGCCTCGGGCGCCGGGAAGTGCAGCGAGACCAGGAACTCGCCCTGCTCCAGCACGTTCCGGCCCGGGCCCGTGCAGAAGTCCTCCACGGGCACCTGCCGCTCGCCGCCGGGGCCGATGATGTTCGCGACCCCTTCGAGCACGATCTGTGTCGGGATCGTGTCGCCCGAGGGCGAGGAGTTGCAGAGGTTGCCGCCGAAGCTCGCGCGGCCCTGGATGCCCGTCCCGCCGATCAGCGACGCAGAGTCGATGATGGCCGGGTAGTTCGCGTTGATGTCCGCGTCGCCGTAGAGCTCGTAGCACGGCGTTGCGGCGCCGATGGTGAGGCCCGAACCCGGGTCCCACTCGATCGCCGTCAGTTCTGGAATCCGCTTGACGTCGACCAGCAAGTCGATGGTGCGGCGCCGGGAACGCGCGATGACGATCACGTCCGTTCCGCCGGCCAGCACCTTCGCAGTGTCGCCGCCGTCGTTGAGCAGCTGCACCGCCTCCTGGATCGTCGCGGGGCGTTCCACCGTTAGTGCCTGCAAACGCTTCCCCTTCCCGACTGCGACGCACGTCTTCGGGCGCGCGCCATCGCGCAGGGTACGCCACCCCACGCCTATAAGGTTCCCGATTTCCGGCGCAGTGTGTCAGAACTACGGGGGAGACGCCACCAGAGAGCCCCGAACCACTGCTGTTGCCTGCATCCCCGGCCCTCTGAGCCGCTGGCTATGCCCGCGTGCCCGCGCCACGTACGATGATGCCAAGACCCACCGAACACACGAAGGAGGCGCGCGATGAGCGACAAGCAGCAACTCGGGTTCGCCCTCGCCGCACTCGCCGGCGGTATCGCATGGGGCACGGTGCGCTACCGCGGCAGCGAACGCGTCGGCCTGCTCGCCCTGCTCCAGGGCCTCGAGTGGTTCGTCGCCTACGGCGGCGCTGCCGCGGTCATCACCTGGCTGCGCGAGACCGTCGAGGACGAGGAGCTGGTCATCGACGAGGACGACGAACGCGTGACCCACTTCCGCCGCGTCGTCACCGAGCAGACCGGGACCGACGGCTAGCCGCGGCGACCCGGGCTCCGTCGCACCGTGGCGCGCGTACTGGTGGTCTACGACGGCCGGGCCGGCCTGATCCGCGGACTGGCCCAGCACGTCGGCGTGGGCATCGCGCTGGTGCGCGGCGCGACCCCGGTGCTCCTCGATGTCGAGGACGCCGACCAGGACGAGCTGCTGGAGGCCGACGCGCTGATCGTCGGCTCGCCGAACTGGACGGGCGTGACCGGCCGCCTCAAGAGCTGGCTGGACGAGTCCGGCGACCTCTGGGAGAGCGGCGACCTGGCGGGCAAGCCGGGCGGCGCCTTCGCGGCGGGCTGGTCGCCGCGCGGCGGGCTCGAGGTGACCCTGCAGCAGATCCTGCACCTGCTCGTCGGGCACGGCATGATCTTCGTCGGCCTGCAGTGGACCGAGCGCATGCGCCGCTCCGGCTCCTTCTACGGCGCCACCGCCGCCGGCGAACTCACCAACGACGACCGCGAGCAGGCGCGCACGCTCGGCTGGCGCGTCGCGACCCTCGCCGTCCGGCTCGAGGCCGAGGCGTCATGACCAGCGAGGACGCCGAGCCGCGTCCGCCCGAGGGCGACCCTCGCCTCGCACTCCTCGATGAGCCGCCGTGGGACGAGATGGAGCGTGACCTCACGCTGCTCCTCGTCCGCCCGCCCGTCGCCGACTGGGTGGACGCCTCGCGGGTCGACGACCTCACGCCCGCGTACTGGCTGCTCGTCGACGCCGCCGACGCGCGCACGCTGCCCGAGCCGTGGCTGAGCCCGCTCATGAGCGACGGCCTGCGGCGCGTGCGCGACGACGCCGCCGAGCTCACGGTCCTGACCAGCGAGGGCTGTGCGGCGCTCCTCGAAGCCTCCACGCGCCGCGCCTTCGAGGCGCGGTGGACGCTCCGCCACGCCGGGGTGCTCCACGACCCGCGAGGCCGGCACGACGCAATCGCGGGGGCGGCGGCCCGGCTGGAGGTCGATGCACTGGAGCGCGCGGCCCGCGCGCTCTACCTGCAGGCGTTCGCCGCCCTCGACGCGCTCCCGCTTGCCGAGCCCGAGGCGCTGATCGCCGCGGGCGAGGCGGCCGGGGCCGTCGCGCGCCTCGCTTGCCTGCTCGACGAGGGCAGCTACCCGCCCGCCGAGTGGCTGTACCCCGCCGCGCGCGCCACGCAGCGCAGCCGCTGGCTGCGGCCGTGGCTCGACAGCCTGACCGGCGACGAGGACGCGCGGCGGCGTGCCGCCCTCGCGGGGCCCGACGTGCTGCGCGAGCTCGCGTCGGGGTTGCGCGCACAGTTCGCGAACCGGCCGTGGTTGCAGGATCCGGAGCGCTTCGCGCTGCGCGCGCCGCGCGGCCGCGGTTAGCCAAGGCTGCGCGACCTCCGCTCAGCCCGCCTGATTCCTCGATCCCGTCCGGTCAATCTTGCCGTCGCCTGCGTCGCGCCTCGCCGCACTGCCGAGGGTTCGGGCGACTCACATCTTCCTGATGCGGCGCACTTCGTACGGTGCGTGTGACATGGTGCGCGTGATATATAGTATCGTTGAGATCAGGTATCGACGCTGGAGGAGGAGTCGATGGTCCGGATGCTTCCGCCGGTCGTCCTGGCCGTCTTGCCGGCCGCGGTCTTCATTGCGGCGGGTGTGGCCCTGCTCATCGTCCGGTCCGGTGGAGACCATGAGCCCACGCCAGGGCTGGTGGCCGAGGCCTCGCTGGCGACGCCGGACGGCGACGCCATCGGCACCGTGGAGTTCCGGCAGACTGCGAGCGGTGTCCTGATCATCGCCGAGATCGAGGGTCTGCCACCCGGCGGCCACGCGTTCACCATCCACGAGTTCGGCGCGTGTACGCCGGACTTCGCCGCTGCCGGCGACCACTTCAACCCGACCGGCGTCGAGCACGGGTTCTTCCATTCAGCCTGGCAGCGCGGCGAGGCGGCCGAAGCGCACGGCGGTGACCTGCCCAACATCTACGCCGCCTCCGACGGGTCGGCGCGAGCGGACTTCTTCACCGAGGGCGTCACGCTGGACGTGGGCCCGGGACATTCGCTGTTCGACGCGGACGGCTCGGCTATCATCGTGCATGAGCGGCCGGACTCGTACGGGGCATCCGAGACCGACACCGGCGACCGCCTGGCGTGCGGCGTGATCACGCCCGCATAGAGGCCGCGACGACCAACACCCGGTGATGACGGCCTACGTCGCGAGCGCCCCCGCGGCCGAGGGCGACACCAGGCCCTTCGCGAAGAGCTCGTAGCCGAGGCGCGCGCGCAGCTCGGCGACACCCCAGCCGGTCAGCGCCGATACGAGCACGGTTCCGAGGTTCGGGAGCTCCTCGTGTGCCTCGGTCGCATCCCGCGCAGGATTCTCGAGCGCGATCCGCGCAAGGTCCTCCTCGCACGTCGGCGGCGAGCCGTCCGGCAACTCCAGTTCGTCGGCCTTGTTGAGCACGGTCAGTATCGGCATGCCGGCGAGGCCGAGCCCGGCGAGCGTCTCCAGCACCGTCTCGCTCTGCGCGTCCGCCGCGTCCGAGGTGGCGTCCACCACGTGCAGCAACAGGTCGGCGCTCTCCAGCTCCTCGAGGGTCGCGCGGAACGCCGAGATGAGCTGCGTCGGCAGCTTCTGGATGAAGCCCACAGTGTCCGTGATCAGGAACGTCTCGGCGTCGTCCGTCCCGACGCGCCGCGTGAGCGGGTCGAGCGTCGCGAAGAGCGCGTCGGCGGTGAGCGTCTCGGAGCCGGCGAGCGACTGGAGCAGCGACGACTTCCCGGCGTTCGTGTAGCCGACGAGGGCGACCACCGGGATGCCCTCGCGGCGGCGGCGACTGCGATGCAACTCACGCTGCCGGCGTACGCCGTCGATCTGGCGCTTGAGCCGGCTGATGCGGCCGCCGATGAGCCTGCGGTCCGTCTCCAGCTGCGTCTCACCCGGCCCGCGCGAGCCGATGGCGCCCTCGAGCCGTTCGAGGTGCTGCCACTGGCCGCGCAGCCGCGGCAGCAGGTACTCGTGCTGCGCGAGCTCCACCTGCAGCGCCGCCTCGCGGGTGCTGGCGCGGCTCGCGAAGATGTCGAGGATGAGCGCGCTGCGGTCCAGCACCTTCACGTCGAGCGCGGACTCCAGCCGGAGCTGCTGACCGGGCGAGAGCTGCTCGTCGAAGATCACGACGGAGTAGCCGGTCTCTTCACGCAACGCCTGGATCTCCTCGACCTTGCCGGCGCCGATGTACGTCGAGGGCTCGGGCTTCTTGCGTCGCTGCAACGTCTGCCCGACCGCTGTCGCGCCCGCGGTGCGGGCCAGCCGTGCGAGCTCGCGCAGCGACTCGCGCGGCGACATGGAGGCGCGCTGCCCGTAGTCGAGGCCCACGAGGTAGGCGCGCTCCTGCGCGGGCGTCGTGACGTGCCTAGCGCGGCGCATGGGCCGCGAGCCGTTCGAGCCGCGGCCGTTCTCGCCGTTCCGTCTGCCGTTGCGCGGGCGCTTCCTCGGGATGCAGTCCTCCTCGCGGGGTATTCCGGCAGCCATTGTAAGGCCGCCGTGCAGCGTCGCGCCGCCCGGTGCTGTGTTGCCCGGCCGGGACCGCGGGTAGACTCGATCGGCGGCGCGTTCCTCGGCGCCGTGTCCGTCGACCTCGCGACAGGGGCTCCATGTTGGTACGCCGCCCGTGAACGCTCCCGCCACGAGCCCCTTCTCGCACGGCGGGATGAGACCTCCCGACGAGCGCGACTACGGCTACAAGTGGACGGCGTTCATCGCCATCGGCATCTCGTTCGTCACGCAGGTGCTCAGCCAGTCGATGGTGTTCGTGGCGCTCTCCGACATCGCCGACGACTTCGGCGTGACGCTGCGGGCGGTGAGCTGGGTGGTCATCGCCCAGGCACTCACGATCAGCGCGCTGATGATGCCGATGGGCCGCCTCGCCGACATGATCGGGTGGCGGCGCGTCCACCTGATGGGGCTCGTGGTCTTCGGGGGCGGCGCGATGTGCGTCGCGCTCGCGCCGACGTTCGGACTGCTGATCGCGGCGCGTGTGCTCATGGCCGCCGGCAACTCGATGGGCCAGTCGGTCGGCACGGCGATGGCGGTGGCGGTCTTCCCGCCGCAGGAGCGCGGCACGGCGATCGGCAGCCAGACGACGGCCGTCGCGATCGGGGGCGCCTCGGGCCCGATGGTGGGCGGACTGATCCTGCAGGTGCTTCCGTGGGAAGCGCTGTTCTGGATGGTCCAGATCCCCATCGGCATCGCGTTCGTCGCCGGCTACTTCCTGCTCACCGAGGAGCGGCTCGGCCAGCCGCGCGACGCCCAGCGCCCGCCGTTCGACTACGTCGGCGCGACGATCTCCGTCGTCGCCATCTCCGTCTTCGTAGTCGTCGTCAACAACCCCCTCGCCATGAGTTGGACCTCGCCCGCGCTCCTCGGCGGCCTCGTGGCGGCCGCCGTCCTGTTCGCCTGGTTCATCCGCTGGGAGCTGGGCCACCGCGCGCCGATGGTGGAGCTGCGGATGTTCGCCGAGCGCGTCTTCAGCATGGCGATCATGGCGCGCTTCCTCGGCTTCCTGGGCGCGACGGTCACGATCCTGATGGCGCCGATCTACCTCATCAGCCTGCGAGGCATGGACACGGCCGCTGCCGGCGCCGTGCTCTTCCTCGGGTTCGTGGGGATGGGCGTCTCTGCGCAGGCCACGGGCCGCCTCTCCGACCGCTTCGGGCCGCGACGCTTCGCGATCGGCGGCTACGTGCTCATGATGACGACCGCGTTCCTCTTCTCGTTCCTGACCAACGCGACGCCGGTCTGGGCGGTCGCGCTGCTGCTGCTCGTCAACGGGCTGGGGATGGGCGCATGGAACGTGCCCAACAACACGATCATCATCGGCGCCACGCCCACATCGCGGCTCGGCGTCGTGGGGGCGCTCACGAACCTCGTGCGGAACGTGGGCAACGTCGTGGGCCAGGCGGTGGCGGCGGGCGTCGTGGTGGCGGTGATGGCCGCGCAGGGCTTCGACATCCCGTTGAGCGAGGTGCGCGAGACGGCCGGAGCGGGCGCGGCCTTCTTCGACGGGTGGCGCGCCGCCTACTGGATGGCGGCGCTGTTCCTGGGGATCGCGCTCGCCTGCACGCTCTTCTCGCGGCCGCGGTTCGCGCGATAGGCCGCGATCGCGCCGGAGCCGGGGCGACGGTGCTATCATCGGGCCGCTTACGGCAGTTGAGAGGGCCCGGCGTGCGCATCGAAGGCGAGCACCGCTTCTCCCTCCCCCGCACCAAGGTGTGGGCGCTGCTGCAAGACCCGGACGTCATCCAGCAGGCGGTCCCCGGCTGCAAGACCTTCGACGAGGTCGCGCCGGACACCTACGAGCTGACCGCGCAGGTCGGCATCGGCCCCGTGCGCGGTTCGTTCAAGGGCAAGGTCGCGATGAGCGACCGCGAGCCCGAGTCGCGCTACACCCTCCACGCCGAGGGCTCTGGCCGGCCCGGCAGCGCCACCGGCGAGGCGAGGATCGAACTCACCGACGACGGCGAGGGCACACACCTGCGATTCGACGCGGACGTGACCATCCGGGGCGCCATCGGGCGCGTCGGCGGGCGTCTGCTGACGTCCTCGGCGCGCGGCATGGCGCGCCAGTTCTTCGAAGCGATCGAGAGAGACGCGAAAGCGGCAGCACAGGAAGGGGCAGCCACATGAGCGTACCCATTTCGGTGACCGTCAACGGGCGGAGCCATGAACTGGAGGTGGAGCCGCGTACGCTGCTCGCGCACCTCTTACGCGAGGAGCTGACGCTCACCGGCACCCACATCGGCTGCGACACCAGCCAGTGCGGCGCCTGCACGGTGCTCATCGACGGCACCAGCGCGAAGTCGTGCACGGTGCTGGCGGTGCAGGCTGACGGCGCCGCGATCACCACCATCGAGGGCCTCGCGCAGGACGGCGAGCTGCACCCGCTGCAGGAGGCGTTCTGGGACGAGCACGGCCTGCAGTGCGGCTACTGCACGCCGGGCATGATTATGTCCGGCGTCGACCTGCTGGAGCGCCACCCCAACCCGAGCGAGGACGAGATCCGGCGCGGGCTGGACGGCAACCTCTGCCGCTGCACGGGCTATGAGCACATCGTCAACGCGATGCAGGCCGCGGCGGGAGGTGCGTCATGACCATGGCAGCAACCCCGGGCCAGCTCGTCGGACAGCGCGTCCGAAGGCGCGAGGACCCGCGCCTGGTGCAGGGCCACGGCACGTACGTCGACGACGTGAAGCTGCCGGGCATGCTGCACCTCGCCTTCCGGCGCAGCGACGTGGCGCACGGCATCATCCGCTCGATCGACACCAGCGCCGCCGAGGCGATGGACGGCGTCGAGGCGGTCTACACCGGCGCACAGATCGCCGACATGGTCCCGCCGATGCCCGTCGCGACGCCCTTCCCGGCGCCCGACCACCACTCGGTCGCCCCGGAGCGTGTCCGCTACGTCGGCGAGCCCATCGCCGTCGTCGTCGCGACCGACCGCTACAAGGCGGCCGACGCGGCAGCGGCGATCGAAGTCGACATCGAGGAGCTGCCGGCCGTCATCGACCCCGAGCGGGCGATGGCCGGTGAGCCAACGACGATCTACGACGACTTCGAGAACAACCTCGCGGTCCCGCTCGCGCCCGCCGGTACCGGCGTGGGCGCGGACGGCTCGATCGAGGACAACTCGGCGCTCGACGACGCGTTCGAGCGCGCCGACGTCGTGATCTCGCAGCGGATGATGAACCAGCGCCTGGTGCCGAACGCGATGGAGCCTCGCGGCATCGTCGCGCACTACGAGCCGGGCAAGGAGGAACTGACCGCCTGGTCGACGACCCAGAACCCGCACATCGCACGCACGCTGCTGGCCGCCATTCTCGGGATGGGCCAGCACGAGGTGCGCGTGATCGCCCCGGACGTGGGCGGCGGCTTCGGCAGCAAGATCAACGTCTACGGCGAGGACTTCGCCGCGGCTGCGATCTCGCGCGACCTCGGGCGGCCGGTCAAGTGGATCGAGGACCGCTCCGAGGCGTTCATGACCACGATCCACGGCCGCGACGTGATCGGCTACATCGACCTCGCCGCGAACAGCGAGGGCAAGGTGCTGGCCGTCAAGATGCGGCTCATCGCCGACATCGGCGCCTACGAGATGGTGCTGACGGCCGCCATCCCCACCCTCGTGGCCTTCATGATCAGCGGCGTCTACGACATCCCCGTCGTGCGCGCGGAGCTGACCGAGGTGTTCACGAACAAGATGCCGACCGACGCCTACCGCGGCGCCGGACGGCCCGAGGGCATCTACTTCCTCGAGCGTGCGATGGACATGCTGGCCTCCGAGCTGGGGATGGACCCTGCCGACGTGCGGCGGGTCAACTTCATCCAGCCGGACCAGTTCCCGTACACCACCGCCGGGGGCATGGTCTACGACTCCGGTGAGTACGAGCGCCTGCTGGACCAGGCCCTCGAGAACGCCGGCTGGGAGCAGATGAAGGCGGACCGCGACGCCGCGCGCGCCGAGGGCCGCATCGTCGGGCTCGGCATGTCGTTCTACACCGAGATCTGCGGCTTCGGCCCCTCGGCGGCGATGCCGACCGTGGGGCTCTGGGAGCATGCGAGCGTGAGCGTGGAGCGCGACGGCAAGGTGCGCGCCACCTCCGGCGCGTCCTCGCACGGCCAGGGCCACGAGACGACCTTCGCGCAGATGCTCGCGGACGACCTCGGGATCCCGATGGATGACATCTCGATCATCCACGGCGACACCGGGCAGGTCCGCGAGGGCACCGGCACGTTCGGCAGCCGCTCGCAGGTGGTGGGCGGCACGGCGCTGCTCATGGCGAGCGGCAAGGTCAAGGACAAGATGCGCAAGTTCGCCGCGCAGATGCTCGAGACCCAGCCCGCCGACCTCTCGTTCCGCGACGGGATGATCGGACCGGAGGGGCAGGAGGACACCGGCATCGCCTTCGCCGAGGTCGCCGGCTTCGCCTACATCCCGCTCCCGCTGCCCCCGGACACCGAGCCGGGGCTGAGCGAGGAGGCGTTCTGGGAGCCCGAGGGCTTCACGTGGCCCTTCGGCTGCTACATCACGCAGGTCGAGATCGACCGCGACACCGGCGAGATCGAGCTGCAGCGCTTCGTCGGCGTCGACGACTGCGGCAACGTGATCAACCCGCTCATCGTGGCGGGCCAGATCCACGGCGGCATCGCGCAGGGCGTCGGCCAGGCGCTCACGGAGGAGGCGGTCTACGACGAGGGCAGCGGCCAGCTGCTGACCGCGTCGTTCATGGACTACCAGATCCCGCGGGCGCGCGACTTCCCTCGCTTCGAGCTCGACCACACCGTGACCCCCTCGCCCCTCAACCCGATGGGCGTGAAGGGCATCGGTGAGGCCGGGACCATCGGCTCGACGCCGAGCCTGGTCAACGCCGCCACGGACGCGCTCAGCGAGTTCGGCGTGCGGCACGTCGACATGATGCTGCGGCCCGAGAAGCTCTGGAACATCATCCACGGAGGCGACGCATGATTCCGGCATCGTTCGACTACCAGCGCGCCGGCTCCGTCGCGGAGGCGATCGCGCTCAAGCAGGGGCACGATGGCGACGCCCGCTTCATCGCGGGCGGGCACAGCCTGGTGCCGCTCATGAAGCTGCGACTGGCCGAGCCCACGCTGCTGATCGACATCAGCGGCATCGACGGGCTCTCCGGTGTCAGCGAGGACGGCGGGCGCATCAGCATCGGCGCGCTCACCACGCACGCCGAGATCGAGTCCAGCGAGGTGCTCCTGGCGTCGGCCCCGGTCGTCGCCGAGGCGGCGGGCGAGATCGGCGACCAGCAGGTCCGCAACCGCGGCACTATCGGCGGCAGCCTCGCCCACTCCGACCCGGCGTCCGACCTGCCGGCCGTGGTCGTCGCGCTCGACGCGACGATCCACATCACCGGCAGCGGCGGCGACCGCTCGGTCGCCGCGGGCGACTTCTTCCAGGGCCTCTTCGAGGTCGACCTGGCGGAAGACGAGATGATCACCTCGGTCAGCTTCGACGCGCCGTCGCACGCGGCGTACGCGAAGCTGCGCCACCCCGCGTCGCACTTCGCGATCGTGGGCGTGGCCGCCTCGCTCAGCGTCGAGGGTGGCGCCTGCACGGGTGCGCGAGTCGCCGTCACCGGCGCCTCGACGCACGCGCAGCGCCTCGGCGCGGTCGAGGACGCCCTGACCGGCTCCTCGCTCGACGACGACGCGATCGCGGCGGCCGCCGGTGCGGCCAGCGTGGACGACGTCAACGCGGACCTCGCGGGCTCGGAGGCGTACCGGCAGGCGATGACGCAGGTCTTCGCCGGCCGTGCGATCACCGCGGCCGCACGCCGCTAGCACATCCCGCGCCGCGGTCCGGTGATCCCGGGCCGCGGCGCGCGACCACTCCCCCGACACACCCCGACCACCTCGCCCCACCATGGATTGGCCTCGCCCATGACATACCGGCTCGCGCTCAACATCGCCTGGCAGGAAGACCTCGGCACGGGACGCGAGGCCGTACTCCAACGCGTCGAGGCAGCCGACCGCGCGGGCGTGCACTCCGTGTGGGTCGAGGAGGCGTGGGCGCGCGACGCCTTCACGACCCTCGTGCTGATCGCGGCGCGGACCGAGCAGATCCAGCTCGGCACCGCCATCGTCAACGTCTTCTCGCGGACGCCCGCGGTGCTGGCGCAGCACTTCGCCACCCTCGACGAGGTCTCGGGAGGGCGCGCCATCGCCGGGCTCGGGAGCAGCGCCGCGGGCGTCATCGAGACGCTCCACGGCACGCCGTTCCGCCGCCCCGTCGCGCGCACCGCGGACTACGTGGCGATCATCCGCGCGGTGCTCGCCGGCGAGCCGCTGGACCATGAGGGCGCCGAGGTCAGCGCGGGCGGCGGCATGCGCCTCGCGTTCCAGCCGCCGCGAGCCGACGTGCCGATCTACATCGCCTCGCTGCTGCCGCGCAGCCTGCGGCAGACGGCCGAGATCGCCGACGGCTGGCTCCCGCTGTGGACGCCCCTCGAGGCGATGCCGGAGCTCGTGCAGTTCGTCCACGACCACCGCCCCGAGGGCGCCGATGCGTCGGGCCGCGAGTTCAACATCCGCTCACCGGGCGCCCTCGTCGTGACCGACGACGTGGAGCGCGCGCGGGGCGTGGCGCGGGGCCAGCTCGCCTACTACATCGCGCGCATGGGCGACTTCTACGCCCGGCACTTCACGCGACTCGGCCACGAGGACCTCGTGACGTCCATTCGCGAGGCCTGGCGCGCGGGCGGCCGCGGCGCGGCGGCTGAGGTCGTCCCCCCGGAGATGCAGCAGTCCTGCTGGTTCGTCACCTCGGACATCGCGGAGGCGCGCGACCGGCTGGCGCAGCAGGTCGAGGCGGGGATCACGCTCCACCGCGTGGAGGTCGACAGCGACGATCCCGCCGGGCAGGAGCGCACGCTCGCGGCGTTGGGCGCGTAACGCGGTCCCGGCTACTCCGCGTGCCGCCGTCGTGAGGCGGCGCGGGCGCGCTTCGTGCCGTTCAGCTCCACCTTGCGAGGGCGCAGCGAGCGCGGGGTCACCTCGAGGCACTCGTCGGGGCGTAGCAGCTCGATCGCCATCTCCAGCGAGAGCGTGCGCGGCGGCGCGAGCTTCTCCGTCTGGTCTGCGGCGGCCGCGCGGATGTTGGTGAGCTTCTTCTCGCGCGTGGGGTTCACGTCGAGGTCTCCGGCGCGCGAGTGCTCGCCGATGACCATGCCCTCGTAGACCTCGGCGCCGGGGGCGAAGAACAGCGAGCCGCGCTCCTGCAGGCTCAGCAGCGCGTAGGTCGTGGTGGCGCCGCGACGGTCGGCGACGAGGCTGCCGGTCGGGCGATGACGCAGGTCGCCGTGCCAGGGCTCGTAGTCGTGGAAGACGTGGTGCGCGATGCCCGTGCCGCGCGTCTCCGTCAGGAACTCGGTGTGGAACCCGATCAGCCCGCGCGACGGCACGAGGTAGTCGATGCGGATGCGTCCGCTGCCGTGGTTCACGGTCTGCGTGACGCGCCCGCGCCGCAGCGCGAGCAGCTGGGTGACGATCCCCAGGTACTCCTCGGGAATGTCGACCGAGAGCGCCTCGACTGGCTCGTGGAGGCGGCCGTCGATCTCGCGGGTGACGACCTCGGGCCGACCGACGGTGAGCTCGAAGCCCTCGCGCCGCAACGTCTCGACGAGGATGGCGAGCTGCAGCTCGCCCCGGCCCTGCACGACCCAGGCATCGGGCCGGTCGGAGTCCTGCACGCGCAGCGAGACGTTGCCGACCAGCTCGGCGTCGAGGCGGTTCTTCAGCACGCGCGCCGTGAGCTGCGTCCCCTCGCGGCCCGCGAGCGGCGAGGTGTTCGTGCCGATGAGCATCGAGAGGCTCGGCTCGTCCACGGTGATGAGCGGCAGCGGCTCGGGACGTTCGAGGTCCGCGAGCGTCTCGCCGATCGTGATCTCCTCGATGCCCGCGATCGCGGCGATCTCGCCCGGGCCGGCTGTGTCCGCCTCGACGCGCTCGAGGCCCTCGGTGACGTAGAGCCGGCTCACCGTCGCGCGCTCCATCGAGCCGTCGCGACGGCACCACGCCACCTGCTCGCCGCGCCGCAGCGTCCCCTGCACCACCCGGCACAGCGCGAGGCGCCCCACGTACGGTGATGCGTCGAGGTTCGTGACGAGCGCCTGCAGCGCGCGGCCGGGCTCGTACGTGGGCGCTGGGATGTGGTCGAGCAGCAGGTCGACGAGCGGGCGCAGGTCCACGCCTCGCGCGTCCGGGTCGAGCGAGGCCGTCCCGTCGCGCGCGACGCAGTAGACGATCGGGAAGTCGATCTGCTCCTCCGTCGCGTCGAGGTCCAGGAACAGCTCGTAGACCTCGTCGACGACCTCCGCGATGCGCGCGTCGGAGCGGTCGACCTTGTTGATGACGAGGATGATCGGGAGGTCGCGCTCCAGCGCCTTGCGCAGCACGAAGCGCGTCTGCGGCAGCGGCCCCTCGCTGGCGTCGACGAGCAGCAGCGCGCCGTCGGCCATCGTCAGCCCTCGCTCGACCTCGCCGCCGAAGTCGGCGTGGCCGGGGGTGTCGATGATGTTGACCTTCACCTCGCCCACGCGCACGGCGGTGTTCTTCGCGAGGATCGTGATGCCCTTCTCGCGCTCGAGCTCGTTCGAGTCCATGACGCGGTCGGGCGGCTCGGCGCGGTGCCCGAGCTGCCCCGACTGCTGCAAGAGCGCGTCGATCAGCGTCGTCTTGCCGTGGTCGACGTGCGCGATGATCGCGACGTTGCGGATGTCGTCGCGCGTGGCGAGCGCGCGCGTCTGCGGGGTGTCGAGGGTGGTCGTGGCGTCGATGGTGGGACTCCGGTGTGCGCCGCCGCGCAGGGCCGCGACGCGATCCAGTGGAACACGCGCCGGGCGCTACTGTCCCACCCGACCTCCTGGCAGTGCCATCGCTCGACCCTCGCGGGGCGGCTCGGTACGGTGGCGCGGCGCGCGAGGAGGAGCCATGCCCGTCGCCAACCCGTCCCATGAGGTCTCAGTCGATATCGAGGGCCACGTCGCGACCGTCGAGATGCACCGGCCGCCGCACAACTTCTTCGACACCGCGCTCGTGCTCGCGCTCGGCGACGCGTACGAGGCCATCGATAACGAGCCCGACGTCCGCGCCATCATCCTCGCCGCCGAGGGCCGCTCGTTCTGCGCGGGCGCCGCGCTGGGCGGCGAACCCCTCCGCAGCGACGACGAAGAGCCGGCCGGCGAGCTACCGGTGCGGCGGCCCGGCAGTGACCACCTGTACGTGGCTGCACTGCGGCTGGTCGCGGCGGAGACGCCCGTCGTCGCCGCGGTCCAGGGCGCTGCGATCGGCGGCGGGCTGGGGCTGGCGCTGACCGCCGACTTCCGCGTCGCGGCCCCCGAGGCGCGCTTCGCGGCCAACTTCGCACGGCTCGGCTTCCACCACGGCTTCGGCCTGACTGCCACGCTGCCGCCTCTCGTCGGCCAGCAGGCAGCCCTCGACCTGCTCTACACCGGCCGGCGCGTGAAGGCCGAGGAGGCGCTGGAGCTGGGACTCTGCGATGCTGTCGTGCCGCTCGAGGAGCTGCGCGACAGGGCGCGCGAGATGGCGCAGGAGATCGCCACGTCCGCGCCGCTGGCGGTGCGCTCGATCCGCAAGACGATGCGGCGCGGCCTCGTCGAGCGGTTCCAGCAGGCCACCGACCACGAGCAGATCGAGCAGGACTGGCTGCGCCAGACGAACGACTTCCGCGAGGGCGTCCAGGCGATGGCCGAGCGCCGTACCCCGGACTTCACCGCGAGCTGACATCGACGGCGGTTGCGCCCCTCGCCGCGGGAGTACCATGGAAGGTGACCCGCACGACCGAAGCGACGGGAGGCGCAGCCCATGTCCGACCAGCCGACCGAACTGACCGTCCTCGACGCACTGCCCGTCCACCCCGGCGACGCGCCCGACCCGGCGACGTGGCGGCTGCGCATCGATGGCCTCGTGGGTGAGGCGCTCGACCTGGACATCGACGACCTGCGCGGCATGGCGCAGCAACTGGTGGTCGACGACTTCGCGTGCCTCGAGGGCTGGACCGTGCCCGGCATCCGCTGGCGCGGCGTCTCCGTCGCCGACCTGCTCGACCGCGCGGGCGCGCCGCCCGAGGCGGCGTGGGTGCAGGTCACGGCGGATGACTTCAGCATCCCGCTCCCCCTCGCCGACGCGCGCGCGGCGCTCCTCGCCGTCGACGCGAACGACGAGCCGCTCGCCGGAGCGCACGGCGGGCCCGCCCGCCTCGTCGTGCCCGGCGGCGAGTGCTTCACGAGCATCAAGTGGACCGACCACATCGAAGTGCGGGCAGAGCCCGGCGACAACAGCGCGCGCCGTATCGCCCTCGACCGCCTCGGCAGGGACGGCAAGTAGCGGGCGCTACTCCAGCTCCTCGGCGAACTCGACCGTCTCGGGGTCCAGCAACGCCCCCGCGTCGACGCGTTCACGCGCCTCGGCCAGCGCGGCGTCGAGCGCTGCGCGCGCGGGCTGGACGAGTTCACCACTGCGCAGGAACAGGAGCCCCGCCGCAGGCTCCTCGCCGACTGCGGCCTCGACTGCGCGCTGGTAGAGCCCGATCTGCACGAGGTAGCGCTCGGCCACCTCGCGCGCCGACGTGCCGTCGAGGCCGTCGGTCTTGAAGTCCACGACGTGCCAGCCGCCCGCCTCGCGGTACACGAGATCGATGGCGCCGTGGACGGGCAGGCCGTCCCAGTCCCACGCGAACGGCAACTCGAACCAGCGCTCCACGTCCGGCTCGCCGAGCCTTGCTGCGACGGGCGAGCGCGCGAACTCGGCCAGCATCGCGGCCGACTCCAGCGCCAGCGCGTCCACCGCCGCCTCGTCCAGGGCGCGCTCGCTCACCTCGCGCACGATGTCGGCGAGGGCGGACGTGTCCAGCGTGGAGACCTCGCCCGCAGACTCCTCGATGGCGCGGTGGACGACGCTGCCGCGCAGTGCACCGCGGCCGTCGCCACGCGATGTATACACGGGCGCCTCGGCCGGCGGGCGGAGCGCGGTGACGGGCGTACTGGCGCGCACCGGGATGACGCGCGGTCGCTCCAGCAGCGGCGCGACGTAGTCGACTTCCTCGCTCGCGTCGACGACCCGCAGCGGACGAGGACCGGAGCGGCGGGTGATGTCGCCGAGGTCGACCACCGCGGGATCGCGCACCTCCACGCTCTCGATGGCTCCGCTCGCGCAGACCTCGGCGGCCTCGCGGAGCCACCCGCTGGAGCCGCCGTCGTCGCCGCTGATGTACAGGTAGTCGGCAGCGCGGGTGGCGGCGACGTAGAACAACCGCCGGTGCTCGGCGTCGTCCTCGCGCTCGTCGCGCTGGTGGAGGTGGGCGTAGAAGCCCGGCCTCGGCCGGCTCGTGTCCTCCTCGTCGCGGACGAGCGTCGCTGAGACACCTTCGTCGCGCCGCCAGCGGATCACGTCGTACGAGCCGGGGCGTCCGAGGTGCGCCTCGGGGATCCAGACGATGGGGAACTCCAGCCCCTTCGCGGCGTGCACGGTCATGATCTGCACCGCGTCCGGCTGGTCGAGCACCGCAGGCCCCTCGCGCACGTCGACCTCGTCTCGGCGCTGTTCGAGGTACTCGACGACCTCGGGCACGGTGTACCCGGCGAGCGTGCGCACGATGCGCACGAGCTTGCGGATGTTCGCGCGCGCCTGCTCGCCGCCCTCCAGCGGCGCCCACGATGCCTCGACGCCCGTGAGGTCGAGCGCGCGTTCCAGCAGCGCGTCCGCGGGCAGCGCGCCCGCGCTGTCGCGAAGCTCACGCAGCACGCCCGAGGCGTGCATGCAGCGCTCGCGCTCGGCGCCCTCGACGCCCTCGGGGGGGTCGGCGAGCCCGGCAACGAACGAGAAGCGCCGGTGCTCGTGGAGCCGCAGCAGCGTGTCGTCGCGGAGCGCGAAGAACGGCGAGCGCAGCACGCCGACGAGCGCGATCGCGTCGTCGGGCTCGGCGAGCCAGCGCAGGAGGTGCCCGCAGTCGAGCACCTCCTGGCGCGTGAAGAAGCCGGTACCGCTCGGCGTGGTGTACGGCACGCCGTGCGCCTCCAGCGCCTGCTCGAAGGTGTGGACGTTGGCGAGGCGGCGCAGCAGCACGGCCACATCACCGGGCCGCGCCGGCCGCGTCGCATCGAGGTCCGAGTCCCAGACCTCGCGCCCCTCGGCGATCAGCGCGGCGATCTCCGCCGCGCCGAGGTCAGCCTCGACGCGCCGCCGGTCGTGGTCAGAGGCGCGCTCCCCTTCCGGCGTCGCGCTATCGACCGGCATGAGCGCCAGGTGCGGGCCCTTTCCGGGGGCCTCTGCCGGGCGGCCCGTCATCGTCTCCATGACCGCCTCGAACGGCTCGGAGGCGTCCGCGAACACCTCGGAGAAGATGCTGTTCGTCGCGTCCACGAGGGGGTCGTGCGTGCGGAACGAGCGGCTCAGCGGCAGCACTGGCCCGCCACGGTCGGTGACGAGACGCCGGAGGTCAGCGAACCGCGAGACGTCGGCGCCGCGGAACCGGTAGATCGACTGCTTCGCGTCGCCGACGAGGAACAGGTGAGGCCTCGGCCCGGCGGGCGTGGGGCCGGCGATGAGGCGGATCAGCTCCGCCTGCGCCGGGTTGATGTCCTGCGCCTCGTCGACCATGAGGTGCCTCAAGGTCGCGCGCACCTCGGCGGCAACATCCTCGTGCTCGCGCAGCAGGGCCACCGCCTCGACCTCCAGGTCCAGGAAGTCGAGCGCGTGCTGCTCGCGCTTCGCCGCCGTGTAACGCGCCACTGCGTCGCGGAAGAGGTCGCGCAGCCCGTCGAGGGCCTCGAGGACGCGGTCGTCGTGCTCGTTCCAGACCGGCAGCTTGCGAGCCTCGTCGTTGAGCTCCCGGAGCGCCTTGAAGTGGTCCTTGATCAGCACGTCGGACGGGTTCTGCTTGCTCCCGGGACGCAGATCGGTGTGACCGCGTGAGACGTCGAGCGCCGCGGCGAACTCCGGCCAGCCGGACGCATCGTGAGCTTCCAGCAGTGCGCCGAGGACGTCGCGGGCCACCTCGCCGAGTCGCTGACCCGCGCCGGGGGTGTTGCGTTCGAGGTCCCGGACGATAGCCGCGACCTGCTGACGGATCGGGGCCTGTTCGCCCGCGTACGCCTCGTCGAGGGTGGCGCGGGCGTGCTTGCGCCACGCGGCAGGGTCCGGCCCCATCGCGTCGAAGGCCGCCTGCACGTCGTCGCGGTTCGCGATCATGCGCGGGAGGTGCTGGCCGACCTGGTAGTCCCCGATCTCGAGCAGCGCCACCGTCCGGCCGTCGCCGGCCTCCGCCGCCGCATCGACCGCCTCGACGGCCGCACTGCGCCGCAGCAGCTCCGCCTCGTCGTCGGCCAGCACCGCCGCCGAGGGGTCGATGGCCGCCTCGAATGGGTGCCCGCGGAGCAGCCGCAGCGCGAGCGAGTGCACGGTGCCGATCACGGCGTCGTCGAGGTGGGCGCGGTGGGCGGCGAGGGTGTCGTCGGTCATGACCTCGCGGCGGACGCGCTCGCGCATCTCGGTCGCGGCCGCCTCGGTGAACGTGACGGCGGCGATCTCAGGCACCTCGGCGGTACGGAGCAGGCGCAGGTAGCGCTGCACCAGCACGTGCGTCTTGCCACTCCCCGCTCCCGCGGTCACGGCGAGGTCGGTGGCCTCCGCCTCGACGATCGCGCGCTGCTCGCCCGTCAGCTCCACGGCTTGTACCTCGTGAACTGGTTGACGCGGCAGATGTGGCGGAAGTCGCAGTAGCTCGGGCACGGGGCCACCTGCGGGCGGACGCGGAAGTCGCCGTCCTCGACGGCCCGGCGCACCCGCCCGGCCTCGGCGGCCACACCCTCGATCAGCGCGGCATCGGCGGCGTCCGAGGTGTCCAGGGCCCAGTCGCGGCCGGGGCTCAGGTACGCGTATCGCGCCACGAGCCGCTCCGCGCCCAGCTGCTCGCGCGCGGCGATGGCGTAGAGCTGCAGCTGCTGCCGTCGCCCCGAGCGGACCTCGCGCTCGTTGATGCGGCGGCCGGACTTGTAGTCGACGATCTGCACGAACCCCGGGCCGGCGTCGACGCGGTCGATCTTGCCGTTGAGCGGCATTGGCGGCGACAAGCCTGGCATCGGGGTGTCGATGCGGAGCTCAAGCCCCTCGACGCGCTCGACGCCGAGTGCAGCGTTCTCCGCGGCCTCGCGGCGCAGCAGGCTCTCGATCTGCTCGACGACCGTCTCCCACTGGAGGCGCCACAGCGCGGCGCGCCCGAACATGTAGCGCCGGGGCGCGTCGTCCCACAACTCGCGCCCGTGCTCATGCACCCACGCGATGGTCGCGTCCAGGGTGTGCGGGACGAGGGCGCGCCGCTGCTCGACGAGCGGCTTGAGCGCCTCCTCGAGGATCTCGTGGACGACCGTGCCGCGCGTGGCCGCGTCGGCCTCGACATGCTCGTCCTCGACCTCGCGGAGACGGAGCCCGTAGCCCCCGAAGAACTGGAACGCGCACGTCAGGTAGGACTCGAGGCGGCTCGCGCTCCAGCGCGCCGACGCCCCCGTGAGCCGCTCGACAGCAGCGGCCGGCACGAGGCCGGTGAGGTCGCCCTCGTGCGCGCCAGCGTCTGCGAAGGAGCGCCGGTCTTGCTCGATGGGCGCTGCGACGCGCACGACCAGCGGCCAGGCGGCGAGGTCGCGCGGTCGCCTCAACTCGCCCTCGCGCCAGCGGGACGAGAGCATCACGGCGAGCTCTCGCAGCGAGGCGGCGGCTTCGGGCGCCACGGCGGCAGGCTCGGCGGGCGAGGCAGCGCCGGGCCGCGAGGCGGCGTCGTGCCAGTACCAGGAGGCGGCGCGCGGGCGGCCGCCGTCATCGCGGCGCGGCCGCCATAGCGAGATGCGCGCGCCGGCGCGCGAGGACACCGTGTCCCATAGCTCGTCCTCGGTGGCGCGCGCCTCGGGCGGGAGCGCGAGGCCCGCCGTGCGCAGCGCTTCGCGCCCACGTGGGTCGAGCAGCGCGCCGCTGCGGCGGGGCGCGGGGAACTCGCCCTCGGCGAGTCCGCCGACGAAGACGTGCGCGAAGCGCAGGCCGTGCAGGGTGTGCATCGGGGCGAACAGCACGCCGCCCGCCTCGCGCAGGAGCGTCCCCGGGCGCTGCATGCGCGCTTCGAGATCGTCGGCGAACGCCTCGAGGCCTACCGGTGCACTCCCCAGCTGCTCGTCGATCGCCCGGAATGCGTCGAGGCTCGAACGCAGCGCCGACACCTCGACATCGAGGCTCTCGTAGCCGTCGAGTGTCGTGCGTACGAGCGGGTCCGCGCCGAAGAGCGCCTCGTCCAGCGCCGCGGCCCAGGCGCCTGCCGTGCGTGGGCCGCCGCCGAGCAGGCCATTGAGGCCCTCGGCGACGCGCTCGATGGCGTCCGAGGCGGCTCGCAGCCGCTCGGCGTAGGCCGCGTTCGCGCCCTCGGCGCGTTCATCGGCTACACCACGCATCGACACCGGTAGCTGCTCCAGCGCGTCGCGGCCGGCGAACAGGTGCTGGTCCCGGCCGATGCGAAGTGCGAGGTCGATGGCGTCACCATCGATGCGCCACGCCCGGCGATCGAGGAACGCCGAACGCAGCAGCGAGACGACGCGCGTCAGGCGCCAGTCGTGCGCAGGGAGGCGCAGCAGCTGCAGCACCCACGCACCGAAGGGGCGCGACGCCAGCCGCTCGCCGGCGGCCGGATCGAACGGCAGGTCGTACTCCTCGAACACCCGACGGGCGAGCGTGAGGTGTGGCGTCGCCTGCCGGAACACCACCGCGAAGTCCGAGGGGCGCAGCGCGTGGTCGTCGGCGAGCGCCTGCTTGATGGAGCGCGCGATCTCGCGGAGCTGCGTCTCGGCGTCGAACGCCGTCCGCGCCTCGATACGCGCGCTGGACGTCCGTGGCGGCAGGTCTTCGCGCACGGCGTCCGGGGCGAGCTCGGTGAGGCGCTCCGCGGTCCACCGGGTGCGCTCACTGCCGCCGCGATCGAGCGCGACGGCGACCTCCGTGCGGCGCGCGAGCGCAGCCACGAGTGCGAGCTCGCGCGGGTTGAGGAACTCGAAGGAGTCGACGAGCACGAGGCCCGGCAGGTCGTGGCCCGTGTTGACCGCCTCAGCGGCGAGCGACGGGACCTCGCGCGGGTCACGCCACCCGCGGGCATCGAGGAGCCTCACGTACTCGGCGTAGACCGCAGCAAGCGCCTCATGGTCGGCGCTCTCCGCTCGCCGCGAGGCTTCCTCGAGGACCTCGGGCCCCACGCCCGCGCCCACAAGCTCAGCCACCGTGCGCGCGAGCAGCGCGTGCAGGCCGGGCGTGTCGCGGATGGGCGCGAAGCGCGCCGCGCCGCCCGCATCGATCTGCGCGCGCGTGGCGCGCTGGAGCAGCTCGGCCGCGACCTCGGCCGGCGGTGTGGCGGCCCCGTCCGCAACCCCGCGCGCGAAGAAGTGGAGCGTGGTCACCTCGAGGTTGAGCGCGACGCCACAGCGCCCCACGACGCGCCGCCGGAACTGGTCGCCGTGGCGCGCCGTCGGCACGAGCACGAGCGTCGAGGCGAACCGGTCGGCCTCGACGCGCTCAGCCGCGAGCGCGACGAGACGCTCGGTCTTCCCCGATCCGGGTGGCCCGCTGATGATGGTCAAGCCGCTCACACGCCATAGCATATCGCGCCCACGCTTGTAATGGCGCTGCGAACGGGGCGGACTTGTGAACGGCGGAGGCGGTTACGCCTTGCGGCTCGGCGCGTGCGTCATCCGCATATACACGCCGCCCTGCTCCAGCTCGTCGAGCATCTGCGCGAGGCGGCGGGCGCGGGTATCGTCGCGCCTCGCGCGGCGGAGCCACGCGAGGTAGTCGTTGCGCTGGTACCACGGGCGAGCGTCGTACTCGGCGCGCACGCCGCGCGCCTCGATCGCTGCGCGTACGTCCTCGGGCATCGGCTCGTTGGGTCGGGTTGCCATCGTCTGCGCCTCTGCCCTACTCGCCGCGCGCGAACCGTGAGAGCCGCTCCAGGGCCTCCTCGAGACGGTCGTCGGCGAGGGTGAGCGAGATGCGGATGTAGCCCTCGCCGGCGTCGCCGTAGCTCACGCCCGGCGTCACCACCACCCCGGTCTCCTCGACCAGCCGGCCCGCGTAGTCCGCCGAGGAGCGCTCGCCCTCGGGCAGGCGCGCCCACACGTACAGCGACGCGCTGGGCGGGTCGACGTGCAGGCCCAGCTCGCGGAGCACCTCGACGGCGCGGTCGCGGCGGGCCTGGTAGATAGCGTTATGTCCATCGATGGCGTCGCGCGGCCCGTCGAGCGCGGCGATCGCCATCTGCTGCACCGCCTGCGCCACGCCGCTGTCGAGGTTCGACTTCACGCGCCGCAGCACGCCGACCAGCTCGGCGTTCCCGACGGCCATCGCGATCCGCCAGCCGGTCATGTTGAAGGTCTTCGACAGCGAGTTGAACTCGATCGCCACGTCGCGCGCGCCGTCCACCTCGAGGATCGAGGGCGCCTCGTAGCCGTCGAAGCAGACGTCGGAGTACGCGAGGTCGTGCGCGATCGCCACGTCGTGCTGCTTCGCCCATGCCACGGCGCGCTCGAAGAAGGCGTGGTCGGCGATCGCGCCGGTCGGGTTGTTCGGGTAGTTGAGCCACAGGAGCTGGGCGCGCGCCGCGTCGTCGTCGGACACCTCGTCCAGGCGGGGCAGCCAGCCGTCCTCCTCGCGCAACGGCAGCGCGAGCGTCTCCCCGCCGGCGAACATCGTCGCCACCTCGTACACCGGGTAGCCCGGCGAGGTGCTGATCGCGAGGTCGCCGGGGTCGATGAGACAGAGCGGCAGGTGACCGATGCCTTCCTTCGATCCGATCAGCGAGACCACCTCGGTTTCCGGGTCGAGCGAGACGCCGTGACGCCGGTCGTACCAGCGCGCGACGGCCTCGCGGAACTCGGGCAGCCCCTCGGTCTCCGGGTAGCGGTGGTTGGCCGGATCCTCGGCGGCCTGCTGCAGCGCCTCGATGATGTGCGGCGGCGTGGGCAGGTCCGGGTCGCCGATGCCGAGCGAGATCACGTCGACGCCCTCGGCGCGCTTCTCCGCGATGAGCTCCGAGATGCGGGCAAAGAGGTACGGGGGGAGCTGCTGGACGCGCGTCGCTAGCCTCATGCCTGTCTCCCCTGTCGTCCCATTATCGCCAGCCGCCGAAGCGCACCCGCATGTTACGGACGCGCTGGTCGTCGCGTCGCTGCTCGAGGATCTCCTCGTCGCTCTCGCGCCGCAGCTCGATGCCGCGGCGGCCGACACGGTAGCCGACCGCCTGCGCAATGCGTGCGCCCCTCGGGATCTCCGGCCACACGCGCACCGAGGCGGTCCGCGCCCCGGCGCTGGCAAGCTGGTAGGTGGCCGCGCCGAGGATCACCTTGCCGATGCCGCGGTTCTGCTCGCGCGGCTGCACCGCGCACGAGAGCACGGCGCCGTGCCGGTGGTCGACGCCGCTGTTCAGCGCGTATGCGATGAGCTCGCCGTCGCGCTCCAGGACACCGAGCCATCCCGCGTCGCTGAGGCGGGAACGCGTCGCCGTGGCGCCGTCCCGGAAGTCGCCGTAGGCGGCGCCCTCGAGGGCGATCACGGCCTCGTGGTCGTCCTCGTTGCCGCGCCGCATCGTCAGCCCCTCGGGGATCTCCGGCGGGTCGAGGTCGCGGATGTCGTTGTGCGTGAACTCCAGCCAGTCGCCGAGCGGCTCGAAGTCGTTCTCATCGAGCAGGCCCTCGATCCAGCGCCGGTTGGGGTGCTCGACGAGGTCGATGACGAGGTACGGGTACCCCAGCTCGAGGATGCGCGGGCGCAACACGTCGAACATCGAGTGCCACACCAGCTTCATCGCCTCGAGGGTGTCGAAGGCGTAGTGGAGGTGGAGCTGTCCATCCACCTCGACGAACGCCATCTCGCCCACGTCGGTCTCGACGGCGTGCGTGCCCTCGGCGTCCAGCAACTCCTCCCACGCGTCGATGGTGCGAGGGATGTTGCGTGTCTGGAGCGCGTCGTCGAGCGTCCTCGGTTGCGTCATCTGGCCACCTCCGGCCGGGGTGCAGGCGCCAGCGGCGGCCCGGCCCTGCCGTTGTGCGTCGAGGTCACGCGGGATCCTCCCACGTTGACGTGAATACGAGCGTCGCCGGCCCCTCGAGCGAGACCTCGCCGGCCCCGTCCCAGCCGATGCCGAGCGTGCCGCCCGGCAGGTGGACGTCCACGCGGTCGTCGACGAAGCCGTGCAGGCGCGAGGCAACCGCCGCGGCGCAGGCGCCGGAGCCGCACGCGAGCGTCTCGCCCGCGCCACGCTCCCACACGCGCATCTCGATGGCGTCGCGGCCGCGCACGCGCACGACCTCGAAGTTCGTGCGGTTCGCGAAGACCGGGTGGTGCTCCATGGCGGGCCCGATGCGTTCGAGCTCGAACGCATCGACGGGGCCGTCGATGAACGTGACAGCGTGCGGGTTTCCCATCGAGACGAGCGTGACCGCCTGCTCGGCGCCGGCCGCCTCCAGCGGCAGGCCGAGCACCGGGGGCGCCTGCTCCACGAGCGCGCCGAGGTCCTCGGGCGCGAAGTGCGGCTCGCCCATGCTCACGCGCACGCGCTCAACCGTGCCGTCCTCGCCCGGCGTCGCCACGGCGTTGAGCACGCCCGCGAGCGTGTCGACGCTCAGCGTGCCGCGCGCGCGCAGCCCCTCGTCCTGGTCGAGCACGAACTTGACCAGGCAGCGGATGCCGTTGCCGCACATCTCGGACTCGGAGCCGTCGGGATTGAACATGCGCATCCGCCGGTCGGCGACCTCGGACGGCAGGACGGCGATGAGGCCGTCGGCCCCCACCCCGAAGTGCCGGTCACACACACGCTCGGCGAGCGCGGCCCAGTCCTCGTCGGAGCGTCCAAGGTGCGCGGGGTCGTCGCCGGCGGTGACGACGAAGTCGTTGCCGGCGCCGTGCATCTTCCAGAAGTCCCACGCGCTCATGCCGATCATCGTACGTGCGCGCTGGCGGCAGCCTCAACCGGGCGGCCGCGCTTGACTGACGCCGCTGGCTCCTCACCGAGGCCCGCGCTATGTTCGCGCCCACGGCTCGCACCGTGAGTTCGATGCCTCGCCGCGTCGTGCCCGGAGCGAACCGTGGAGCCAGTGCTACAGCCCGGCACCCCTATTGAGTACGAGGCACACGCGCTCGACCGCATGGCCGAGTTCGGCATCACGCCGCAGGACGTGAGGGCCACTCTGGAATCGCCGGACCAACTGCGCCCTGCCCGGGATCGCCCGCCGACTGACCCGTGTAACATCTACTTGCGAACGATCGCGGGGCGTCGCTGCAAGGTCTACGTCCGCATCGGGTCAGATCCCATGCTCGTCGCGACCGTGGCGTGGCACGGCGAATAGGTACGTAACCGAGGACCGACGATATGTCTGACGCCATCGAGGTTCGCGTCAACGGCGTCGGCGACATTCTCTACCTGCGCTTCCTGCAGGCGAAGATCGCGACGTGCCGCGAGTTCGGCGACTGGAGGAACCTCGACTACGACAGCGAGGGCCGACTCATCGGCGTCGAGCTCATCGGGCTGCCGGGCGGCGTGAGCCTGGTCGGGCTCCCGGAAGCGGACCGCATCCGCGATGCGCTGGTCGCCCACGGCCCTTCGAAACTGCGCGTCGAGGGCTACGAGGTCTTCCACCCGCTCAACGAGCCCGCCCCGGCTCCTTGATCGGCTACTGCCGTAGCTCGCTTGCAGCAGCCTCCACCGCCCCGACCACACCCTCCACATCCGCCCCCTCCACCCACTCGATCCGAGGGTCGACGGGGCGGAACCAGGCGTTCTGGCGGCGGATGAGGCGGCGTGTAGCCGCCTGTGTGCGGGCGATGGCCTCCCGCTCGCCCCATTGCCCGTGGAGTACGCCCAGCGCCTCCGCGTAGCCGATCGAGCGCAGCGCCTCGAAGTCCTCGCCGCAGCGGGCGACCACCTCGCGCGTCTCGTCGACGAGCCCGGCCTGGTACATCGCCTCGGCGCGGCGGTCGGCGCGGCGGCTCAGCGCCGAACGCGACCACTGCAGTCCGATGACGCGCCACGGCCACGGCGGCGCTACGCGCGGCAGCGGCGAGATCGGCTCGCCGGTCGCTTCGACGATCTCGAGTGCGCGGATGAGGCGCCGCTCGTTCGTCGTGCCGATGCGCTCCGCAGACGCAGGGTCGAGCGCGGCGAGGCGCGCGTGCACCGCCTCGACGCCGTGCTCGCGCGCCTCGCGTTCGAGGGTCGCCCGAAGCTCCCAGTTCGGCGGGACCGCCGGCGGCTGCCAGCCTTCGAGCAGCGCCCACACGTACTGTCCCGCTCCACCGACAAGCAGCGGCAGCCGTCCACGCGCGTGGATTGTGTCGATGGCCTCGTGGCCGCGTTCGAGGAAGTCTGCGAGGGTCCACGGCGCGTTGGGCTCGACGATGCCCACGAGGTGGTGCGGGACGGCGGCAAGCTCCTCGTCGGTAGGGGCCGCAGTGCCGATGCGCATCCCGCGCCGGATCTGGCGCGAGTCGGCCGAGACGACTTCGACGGGCAGTCGCTCGGCGACGGCGATGGCCGCCGCCGTCTTGCCCGAGGCCGTGGGCCCCACCAGCGCGACGACGCCCGGGCCGCTCAGCTCGCGCCCCCCGCTGCCGCGGCGACGGCGCGGCAGATCGTCGCGAATGCCTCGGCGTCGAGCGACGCGCCGCCGACGAGCGCACCGTCGATGTCCGGCTGGGCCGCGAGGTCCGCGACGTTGCCGGCGTTGACCGAGCCGCCGTACTGGATGCGGCACGTCTCGGCCGCGGCCTCATCGAAGCGGTCCGCGATCATCGCGCGCACGTCGGCGATGGTGGACTGCGCGATCTCCGGCGTCGCGGTGAGCCCCGTGCCGATCGCCCAGACCGGCTCGTACGCAACGACGAAGCCCTCGGGTAGCCGATCGACGTCCGTGAACGCGGCATCGAGCTGGGCTCGCAGCACCTCGCGCGTGGTCCCGGCCTCGCGCTCGGCCTGCAACTCGCCGATGGCGAGGATCGGGTCGAGGCCGAGCTCCAGCACGGCCGCCAGCTTGCGACCCGTCTCGTCGTTCGTCTCGCCGAAGAGATGGCGGCGTTCGGAGTGCCCCACAAGGACATACCGCGCCGTGCCGATCAGCATCGCCGCGCCGACCTCGCCGGTATAGGCGCCGCTGGGCAGCCAGTACGCATTCTGCGCGCCGACCCCGAGCGAGGCGCCGTCGAGCGCATCGGCGGCGTCGGCGAGCCAGGGGGCCGGCGGGCAGATCACCACCTCCACGCCCTTGAGGCCATCGAGCTGCGCGCGCAGCGCGCGGAGCAGCTCGCGCGCCCCCGCGCGGTCGAGGTGCATCTTCCAGTTCCCGCCGACGATGGGCGTGCGCGCGGCGGCCATCAGGCGCCGAATTTCGCCAGGCGGCCGGCGTGTGCGAACGCGATGGGCAGCAGCTCCTTCGCGGGGATGGTGCCGAGCCCCCCTCGCGCGGCCTCGCGCTCGCCGAAGCGGTGCGAGTCGTCAGGGCGGACGTAGTCGCCCCAGACCAGCGCCGGGACGGGGTGCCAGGAGTGCGCCGCCATCACCGCGGGCGTCGAGTGGTCGCCCGTGACCACGACCACGTTCGGTTCGCGGGCGAGCAGCTCCGGCAGGCAGTCATCGAACGCCGCGATGTCCTGCTGCTTGCGCGCGAAGTCCCCGTCCTCGCCGGCGGCGTCGGTCGGCTTGTAGTGGACGAAGAAGAAGTCATAGTCGTCCCAGCGCTCGTGGACGGTAGCGATCTGCGTGGCGAGCGAATTCCCCGCATCGAGCACGTCCATGCCGACGAGCCGCGCGAGGCCCCGGTACATCGGGTACGTCGCGACGGCGGCGGCGCGCAGCTTCCAGAGCTCGGGCAGCTGCGGCAGGTCCGGCAGCCGCGACCAGCCGCGCAGCAGGACCTGGTTCGCCGTCTCGCGATCGCCGATGCGCGCGCGCGCCTCGCTCGCAAACCGGTTGACGATCGTCGCGGCGTCGGCCGCCTCTGGCGCGAGCGCCTCGGCGATGAGTGCCGGGGCGCCTTCGCGCTGCGGATCGGTCTCGGAGAGCGCATCGCTCAGCGGCGCGCTGCCGTCGAGCGGACGGAGGACGAGCACGAAGCGGTGCTCGCGCACCTCCTGCACGAGCACCTCGTAGCCGGGTAGCTCGATGCCGGACAGGCGCTCGGCGATCCCGGCCGTGATCTCGGTCGCCAGGCGCCCCGCGCGCCGGTCGGTGATGTTGCCGTCGTCGTCGACGGTGCAGAGGTTGCCGCGCGCGGTCAGGTCGGTCGGGCCGAGCTCGAAGTCGATGCCGGTTGCCTCGAGGACGCCTCGGCCGACCTCGACCTCCAGCGGGTCGTAGCCGAAGAGCCCGAGGTGGCCCGGACCGGAGCCGGGTGTGATGCCGTGCCCGACGGGGAGCGTTTGCCCTGTCATCCCCTCCTCGGCCAGCCGGTCGAGGTGCAGGCAGTCGGCGGCTTCGAGCTCGGTGCGGCCGCGCGGGCCGGGCAGCCCACCGAGGCCGTCGAGGACGCACAGCACGACCTTTGTGTCGGCCGGGATTGAGAGCCGCCGGATCAGTTCGGGGTCCATGGCTACATGCTATCGCGAGCAGGCCGCGTAGCGCCCGCGCCGTCGAGGCTTCAATGGGACGATGCCCGGGAGCTAGTCGAGCCAGTTCTCGACGTTGAGGCCCGGGACGCGCTCGAAGTGGCGGACGTTCCCGGTAACGACCGTCAGGTCGTTCGCCAGCGCGATCGCCGCAATCTGCGTGTCGGCTTCGCCGATCGGGGTGCCCTGAGCCTCGAGATGCGCACCCAGTCGCCCGTACTCCTCGGCTGCTTCCTCGTCAAAGGGCAGAACCCACATATTGCCGGGGACCTCCCGGGCGATCATTCGAAGCAACTCTTCCGAACGGGAGCGAGCCCGGTATGCGCCGAAGAGCAGTTCAGCCAGGGACACACTGGACGTGGCTCGATCCTGCTGCGCAGTCATCGCCATGCGGAGCAACAGATTCGCCGAGCGAGTACGCTTCATCAACGCACTGAGTGTGTTCGTATCGAGTAGGTACCTCACACAGCCCAGTCACTCGTATCGACCGGGCGAGGGAGGCTACGTCGGCGATCCTCGTAGATGCGGTCGACCATCTCGTCGATTTCTTCGTCGGTCATGTAGTCTGCCAGCAAGCCGATCAGCCCCAGACCGCCGTTCATCCCCGGCCGAGTCCCGCGGCTTGCCCCGAGACGGTCGAGCTCGTCGATGCTCACGAGCGCTGCAGCAGGCTTGCCGTGGCGCTCGATGACGTAGCGCTCCCCGCGGTGCTGGACACCCTCGATGAGCGCGGAGAACGTCGCCTTCGCCTCCGAGGCGGCGACGTGCCTCGCACCTGCGTCGTCGAGTCCGTCCTCCGCGTCCCGGGGTGCTGCTGTGTCGTTCATCGCTGCACCCCCAGGTCCTGGCGCGGCATGCTGAACCGAGGTGAGCCGCCAGCCAGCGCGCCCATTCCGTCTGACCAGTCTGACCGATATGACCTGTCAGGTCAAAGCGACCCGAAGTAGGTATTATGCGTCGTCCAGCGCGTCGACCGCGGGAAGCGCGTGGCCCTGGAGCATCGCCAGCGAGGCGCCGCCGCCCGTCGAGATGTGCGCGATCCGCTTCTCGATGCCCGCACGGTGGACGACCGCTGCCGTCTCACCGCCCCCGATCACGACCTGCGCGTCGAGGTCCGCGAGCATCTCCGCCATCGCGAGCGAGCCGTAGTCGAATGGCTCGCGCTCGAACAGCCCGAGGGGGCCGTTCCACACCACGGTGCGCATCGGGTGGAGCGCCGTGCGGAACAGCTCCACCGTCGCCGGGCCGATGTCGAGGATGCGCCAGTCCGGAGGCACGCTGTCCACCGGCACCTTGCGGATGTGCCCAGCGTCGGCCGCACCGAACCCCACGACCGCGTCGACGGGCAGGTAGAGCCGCAGGTCGCGGCGCTCGGTCGACTGGGCGAGGACCTCGCGGGCCGCGTCGAGCCCGTCGCGGTCCCACAGCGAGTCCGCGACATCGAAGCCCTGCTCAGCGAGGAACGTGTTCGCGACCCCGCCACCGACGCAGACCACGTCGGCCTTGCCGGCGAGGTGGCGAAGGATGGCGATCTTGTCCGCCACCTTCGCCCCGCCGATCACGATCCCGAACGGGCGCTCGGGCTCGGTGAGTCCTCCGAGCGCACCCAGCTCGCGTTCGAGGAGCAGCCCCGCCACCGCGGGCAGGTACTTCGGGACACCGACAATCGACGCGTGAGGCCGGTGGGCGGTGCCGAAGGCATCGCTCACGTAGACCTCGGCCAGCTTCGCGAGCTGCTGGGCGAAGTCCGGGTCGTTCGCCTCCTCGCCCTCGTGGAAGCGTACGTTCTCCAGCATCATCACCTCGCCGGGCTCCAGGGCGGCCGCGGCCGCCTCGGCCTCGGGGCCGATGCAGTCTCCGACCGAGCGCACAGGCGTCTCGATGAGCCGTGCGAGGTGGGTGGCAACGGGGACGTTGCGCAGGTTCTCGACGACCTGACCGCGCGGGCGGCCGCGGTGCGAGCAGAGGATCACCCTCGCTCCGGCCTGCCGGAGGTACGCGATCGTCGGCAGCGACTCGCGCAGGCGCATGTCGTCGATGACCTTGCCGTCGTCGACCTGCACGTTGTAGTCGACACGCAGGAAGACCCGCCGGCCTGCGAGGTCGATGTCGCGGATGCTGCGCTTGGTGGGAGCCCCGTTCACGTGATGATGATATGCACGGCGGCGCGCAGCGGGCTACGCCTCGCGCGCAGTGGCGAGGTTCGCGTACTCGTCGAACGGGCCGCGCGCCTCGACGGCGAGACCCGACGCGGCCAGAGCCGCGTCGGCCAGCGCCCGATGCTCCCGCACCAGCGCCTCGGTGATCGCACGCGCGCCCGATGCTTCGATTTCGGTGGTGAGCGCGACGATGTCGGGATCGGCGATCAGTGGCTCGCCGTCGTCGCCGCGGCGGTACGCGGCTGTGAGGCCCGGCGCCTCGCCGGAGGCGAGGGCCGCGATCACCGGGAACGTCTGCTTGCGTACGGCGACATCGTCGCCCACCGGCTTTCCGGTCACGGCCGGGTCGCCCCAGATCCCGAGGAGGTCGTCGACCGCCTGGAACGCGAGGCCGATCTGCCGCCCCCACTCGCGCAGCGCGCTCACCCGCTCGGGCGGCGCGCCGGCGATCAGCGACCCCATTGCCGCCGACGCCGCGAACAGCGCCGAGGTCTTGCCCTCGACCATCGCGAGGTACTCGTCGCGGTCGACGCTGGCGCGCGTCTCGAAGGCGATGTCGTGGTACTGCCCCTCGATCAGGCGCATACAGGCGCCGTCCAGCTCCTCCATCACCGAGAACGCGACCGCGGGGTCGACGCCGGCTTCCGGCAGGCGGTGCAGCGCGACGCGCGCCAGCGTGAACATGCCGTCGCCGGTGTTGATGCCCTGCGCGAGCCCGACGAGCTTCCAGAGCGCCATCTGGCCTCGCCGGGTATCGCTGTCATCCTCGATGTCGTCGTGCACGAGCGAGAAGTTGTGGAGCAGTTCGACGGCCGCTGCCGCCGGGACCGCGTGCTCGACCGTGCCACCGCACGCCTCGGCCGAGAGCAGCAGGGCCGTGGACCGCAGCATCTTGCCGGGGCCGCGACCCGTCGGAGCACGGTCCCGGTCCTCCCAGCCGAGGTGGTAGCGCATCCACGCGTAGAGCCCGGAGGCGTCGTCGCCGACGACAGCACGCATCTCCGCGTCCACGCGTGGGCGGTACTCGCGCATACGCGTCTCGAGGCCGGCGGGCGTGGTAGTCATCTGCGAGTCCCTGTCGGTGCGAGCACCAGCGTACCCTCTGCGTTCGCCGCGATCGCGTCACCCGAGTACAGCAGCGGGCGCTGCACCCCCTCGAAGAACTCGGGCGCGCAGTCGCCGTAATGCGGGTGCCCGGGGATCCCGGAGTTGCCGGCCGGCATCTGGAACGTCGAACGGTCCCAGTTCGCAAGGTCGATCACCTGGCGGTACCCGGGCGAGAAGCCGCCGGGTGCGGCAGGCCCGTGATGCACCGAGTAGCCGCCCTGCCACACCGTGTTCACGTCGCCCGGCATCTCGTTCCCGCCCACGGCGAACGCCCTGCCGAGGCCCGGCACGCCGCCGAGCGGGAACGAGATGCCGGGCGACGTGAACACGGTGTGGCA
>CAZMCK010000001.1:0-213372 GCA_964565075.1 uncultured Dehalococcoidaceae bacterium | reverse complement strand
GGCGGCCTTCCGCCCCTCAGCCGTGTCTCACACCTCTGTGGGCAGTACAACTAGCGGCTGGCCGCGCCACGTTGAACCTGTCAGTAGTCGCAGAGCGAGAAAGCGGTCGACTCCACCGGCGTGAGAGGCCGCTTGGCTCCGAGGACGAGGGGACGAGGGTGATTCGTTCTGTAGTAGTCCGGAACCGGGGGCAGTCCCCGGTTCAGGCGGGCGCTCACGCTCAAGCCGTACTCCATGCCGTTGATCTTGACCCAAGTGTCGTGGCCGTCGCAGTAGAGCTCTACTGAGGGCACCGTGAACGGCCATTCCTCGCCGTAGTCACTGCGGCTGACTTCCTTGGGACCGCCACAAGCGACGAGTAGCAGGCCGCAAAGGCAGATGGCTAGTACCGCGGCGACCGACAGATAACATCTGTTTCGGCCACCAGCGCCTGCACAAGCAACTCGCGATCGAGCCTTGGTGAATCAACGCGGTGGTACGCGAGACGGTACGTGTGCTCGCCCGCAATAGCAGCTTGGATGCACTTGTCCACTTCATCGGAGCCAGCCATGTGGCGCGCATGAGTACGGCTGAGATCGGTTGTGTGGCCAATGTAGATTAGGTCGCCCGCCGGAGCGAGATACGTGTAGATGCAGGCTACTGATGGCTCGCCAAACGCAACGAACTCAAAGGCGTACTCAAGCCCACCGGAGCCCGTCAGGATCAGGTAGCGGGGATCAGGTCGCGGCTCGAATAAGGCTCGTTTGAGTTGGCCCGTCCCACTTCGGAGAGCGCGTAGGAGTCTCATGTGGCGCCCTTCGAATCGATGCCGACGACGAGCCTAGAACTCGATGGGGCCGCCGGGGTCGATGACGCTGCCGTCGGTGCCGATCACGGCGGGGCGCTCGTTGCAGTAGACCTCCGACTCGCAGTGGTCGAACGAGAACGCCGAGCGTTCCTTGTCGTAGCGGATCGTCCATGTGCCCAGCGCGTGGCCTTCGCGGCCCGCCTTCGTCTCGCGCTCCAGCACCGCGATCAGCGCCTCGAGTTCCTTCGTGCCCACGTCCCACCTCCGGCGTGTGTCGTCGTATCCGTGCGGTACGAGGATAACCGCCTCGCGTCGGCTTCCGCTCGCCCGCACCGTCCCTACAATGAGTCGAGGGAGGCAACGTGCGCAAGGCGACCACCGGCAACTACTTCGAGGACTTCGAGACCGGACTCGAGATCCGGCACGCGGTCCCGCGCACCGTCACCGAGGGCGACGCGGCGCTCTATATCGCGCTCACCGCGGACCGCCATCCGTTGCACTGCAACGCCGAGTTCGCACGCGCGCTCGGCTTCGAGCGCGAGACGGTGAACGACCTGCTCGTCTTCCACACGGTGTTCGGCAAGTCCGTCCCCGACGTCTCGCTCAACGCCGTCGCGAACCTCGGTTACGCCGACGTCCGGTTCGGCGTGCCCGTGCTCCCCGGCGACACGATCAGCTCGACCACCACGGTGCTCGGCCGCCGCGAGGCTCGCGGCGGCGAGACCGGCGTGGTGTGGGTGCGCACCGTCGGCGTGAACCAGCGCGGCGAGGAGGTCCTGACGCTCATCCGCTGGGTCCTCGTCAACAAGCGTGACCCCGAGTCCCCTGCCGTCGAGGACGACGCGCCCGAGGTGCCCGAGTCCGTCGCGCCCGAGGCGCTCTACATCCCCGAGCAACTCGACCTCACCGGCTTCTCGGACGCTATCACCGGGGGTCGGGCGTGGTGGGACGACTACGAGCCCGGAGAGCGCATCGACCACGTCGAGGGGATGGCCATCGAGGAGGCGGAGCAGCAGATCATCACGCGGCTCTACCAGAACACGGCGCGCGCACACTTCAACGCCCATGCGTTGCAGGGCACGCGCTTCGGACGTCGCGTCATCTACGGCGGGCACATCATCTCGGTGGCGCGGGCGCTGTCGTTCAACGGGCTCGAGAACGCCGTGCGGGTGCTTGCCTTCAACGGCGGCACGCACAGCAACCCGACGTTCGCCGGCGACACGCTCTTCGCGTGGACCGAGGTGGTCGACCGCATCGACCTCGGACGCGACGACGCGGGCGCGCTGCGCCTGCGGCTCATCGCCACGAAGGACGCCGACCCGGCGACCGAGGACGTCCCACTGCGCGTCACCGACGAGCGCGGGCGCGAGCGCTACCACCCCAATGTCGTGCTCGACCTCGACTACACCGTCTTGATGCCGAAGGCCCGCGGGTAACACGTGCCGCGGGGGACGCTGCGAAGGAGACCGACGATGACGACGACCGAGGTAGATGCCCTCACGACCGCCCGCGAGCTCGTCGACACGGCGAAGCGCGCCATCGACGCCGCCGTCGCGCACGGCTCCGAGGTGACCGGGGGCGGCCGCGGCATCGACGACCACCAGGTGCACACCGAGCGCGTCGCCTACCTCGCCACGCAGGTGCGCGCCGCGCGCGAGCTCGTCGCCTACGCCGAGCGCCTGCGCGAGTACAAGACGGCCGACGCCCAGGCCGACGAGGCTGCCATCATCTACGCGGCCGAGGCTGCGCACGCGGTGCGCTCGGCCGTGGACGCCGCGCCCGGAGACTTCGGCATCGGCGAGGCCGCCGAGGCGCTCGACTCGGCCGCCACGCGCGAGGCGATACGCGCCGGGCTCGACGAGGGGCGCGTGCGCGCGCTGGGCCGCATCGCGATCGAGGCCAACGGCGTCAACAACGCCGATCTCGAGGACGAGGCGGCGGCGCTCACGCGCGACGCGGCACGCGACTTCGCCCGCAACGAGGTCGCGCCGATCGCACAGCAGATCCACCGCGAGGACCTGCTCGTCCCCGACGACCTCATCGAGAAGTTCGCCGCGCAGGGCTTCTTCGGCTCCTCGATCCCCGAGGAGTACGGCGGCACCGGCATGGGCTACCTGCCGATGGTCGTCATGACCGAGGAGCTGTCGGCGGCCTCGCTCGGCGCGGCCGGCTCGCTGCACACCCGGCCCGAGATCCTCGCGCACGCACTGCAGACCGGCGGTACCGAGGCGCAGAAGCAGGAATGGCTACCGAAGCTCGCCTCGGGCGAGGTGCTCGTCGCGATCGGGGTGACGGAGCCCGACGTGGGGTCGGACAACGCCAACCTCCAGTGCCGCGCCACGCCCGCCGAGGTCGACGGCCGCAAGGGCTGGCGGCTCAACGGCTCGAAGGCGTGGAGCACGTTCTCCGGCCGCGCGGACGTGATCGCGATGCTCGTGCGCACGAACCCCAATCCCGAGGCGGCGGGCCGCGGGCTCTCGGTCTTCATCGTGCCGAAGGACCCGCACTACGGGTTCGAATGGCACCAGACACAGCCCGAGGGCGGCTCGATGAGCGGTACCGCGAACCCGACGCCCGGGTACCGCGGCATGCACTCCTACACGGTCGCCATCGATAACTACTTCGTCCCCCACGAGAACCTCGTGGGCGAGGACGACGGGCTGAACCGCGGGTTCGCGCTGCAGATGGGCGGCTTCGCCGTCGGGCGGCTCCAGACCGGCGCGCGCGCGTGCGGCGTCGCGCAGGCCTCGCTCGAGAAGGCGTGCCAGTACGTCAACCAGCGGGAGCAGTTCGGCCAGCCGATCGGCAAGTACCAGCTCACCGAGCACCGCATCGGCGAGATGGTGGCCCGCATCGCCGCCGCGCGGCAGCTCACCTACGCCGCCGCGCGCAACTTCGACTCGCGTGGCATCGAGGCGCCGATGGCGAAGCTACTGGCGTGCGATGTGGCCGTGGCGACCTCGCAGGCGGCGCAGCAGCTGCACGGCGGGTGGGGGTACTCCGAGGAGGACCCGATCGCCCGCTACGTCGTCGACGCGCTGGTGCTGCCGATCTTCGAGGGCGTGAAGCCGATCCTCGAGCTCAAGGTCGTCGGCCGCCAGCTTTTCGCCGCGAGCTAGCGAGACGCGGAGGCGGCACGGATGCGGATCGCGATCGCCTCGGACCACGCGGGGTTCCGCTACAAGCGGCGGATCGCCGAGGAGCTTGCGCGCCTCGGCCACGAGGTCGTCGACCTCGGGGCGGACTCCGAAGAGCCGAGCGACTACCCGCGCTTCATCGGTCCCGCGGCCGAGGCCGTCGCCTCCGGCGACTGCGAGCGCGGCATCGTGCTCGGCGGCTCCGGGAACGGCGAGGCGATGGTCGCCAACCGCCTGCGCGGCGTGCGCTGCGCGCTCTGCTGGAACGTCGAGGCGGCCGAGATGGGGCGACGCCACAACGACGCCAACATGATCGCGATCGGGCAGCGCATGGTGTCGGTAGACCTCGCGCTGGCGATCGTGCACGCGTGGCTCGACACGCCGTTCGACGGTGGACGCCACGCGCGCCGCCTCGCCATGTTCGACGGCGAGCCGGTGTCCGGGGAGGCGGCACGGTGACCACGCGCGGCTGGTCGAACCGCCGGAGCAAGAAGCTCGTGCCCGAACCCGCCTTCGCCGAGGGCCACGAGCACACGCCCGAGTGCGAGGCGCTCTACGAGGAGTGGAAGCGCTACCACATCGCCGTCATCGACGAGGCCGGCCGCTTCCGCCGCGACCAGCGGCTCCTCGCGCGCCACGAGCGCGAACGCTTCGAGCGACAGCTGGTGGCGCTGGGGTGCTCGGGCGAGGCGTGGCGGCGCGTCGAGCGCGACGCCGAGATCGCCGAGCACGGCCACAGCAAGCTGACGTAGCGGCCGAGGGACGAAGCATGCCTGCCCCGCGGCTCCCTGCCCCCGACGAGTGGCCCAGCTGGGCCCTGGTCGACCGCGACCTGCTGGTCGGGGCGCGCGAGGAGCGGCTCTTCCTCGAGACCGCCGCCGCGCTCGTCACCGAGTTCGGCGAGCTGACGGCGCTGCTCGCGCGCACCCAGGAGCACCCGGACGAAGGCGTCGCGGTCCTGCAGGGCCGCAACGAGGCCGTGCTCTACGGGCTCACGACGCGCATCGTGAAGCTCACGCGACGCCTCGCCGCCGAGACCTACGAGGGCCGCGGCGAGCTCCAGTTGCTCATCGACCGCGAGATCTTCACCTCGACCGCCGCGCTCGCCTACATGCTGCGCGGCCGTAGCGACCGCTTCGACGCGTTCGTGCGCGACAGCCTCCGCGCCGACCGCGACGTCTGGCAGCACCTCGACAACAACCGCGACCTGCGCGCCGGCGACAGCCTGCCGCAGGAGACGCGGATGCGCCGCCGGCTGGAGCGCTCGTTCGGCCTCGCCGGTATCGACCCGGCCGAGTTCGGGCTCGACGAGGAGCCGGGGTGGCCGGATGTGCGGGGCCAGGTGCAGGCCATCGGGGAGCCCGACGCCTACCGCATGCACCAGCTCGGCGCCGACGAGGTGCATGGCGTTTGGAACGAGCTGGTGACGCACCACCTGCGCACCGACGACGACGGTCTTGCGTGGCTCGGACCGAAGCTCGGGTGGTCGCCCGCCGTGGTGCAGCCGCTCACGGCCGTCGCCATCCAGGGGAGCCGGGTGATGGCCGCCTACGCGCGTCACCTCGGCCACGAGGTCGCCGAGGCGTTCCGTGACAAGTACCTGGACCTCGCAGGCCGGGCCGCCCTCACCGACCGCATGCACGAGGAGTACCTCGAGCGCGTCGACATCAACCTCGAACTCGGCGGCATCATCGGCCAGGACGACGACTGACCCGTCCCGTGTGCCTCGGACCTACCCGGGGGCGGCGACCGCCGGCGGTGGTCGCGTCGCGACGTAGTCCTCAACGTAGAGCAGGTTGTCGCCCGCACGTCGGACGACCTTGAGCAGGTCGTCCATCGTCGAGACTTCCTCGAGCTGCTCGTCGACGAACCACTGGAGGAAGCCGCGCGCGAGGTGGTCGTGCTCGTCGATCGCGAGGTCCATGAGCTCGTTGAAGATGCGGGCGACGCGCACCTCGGCGTCCAGCGCGAGCTCGACTGCCTCCTCGACGGAGCCGAAGTCGGCCTGGCCGGCCGGGATGGCGGGCACGTCGACGGTGCCGCCGGCCTCGGTCACGTAGTCGACGATCTTCTGGGCGTGCATGAGCTCTTCGGAGGCCTGCTGGCGGAAGAGGTTGGAGAGCTGTGGGAGTGCTTCGCGGCTGAAGTAGGCGGAGATCATGGTGTACTGGATGGCGGCCCAGTACTCGTTGACGAGTTCCTCGCTCAGTTCCTTCGCCATGCGTTCGGAGATCAGCACCGGATGCTCCAATCCGTTGGGTCTACGCCGCTAATGATACGGCGTCCGGGGCTTGCGAACGGCTCCCTGAGCCTGTGGACAACCATCACGGCACCGCTCAAGCAGCAGGCTTGAGGTAGCACCGCAGCACTGCGCGCATGGTCCGGGTGTGGCGTGACAGTCCAGAGTCGGCGGTGCTCTCGAGATCGTGCCACACCTCGGAGATCACATCCCGCAGACTCTCGATCGCCTCACCCTCGCTGCGCCCGAGGCCATACAGCGCTGCTTCGACCCAGCGGGCGGCGGCGTCATCGGCAGACTCCTCTACAACAATCGGGATAGGCCGGAGCACGTCGAAGCCGGGCACCACGGCCAGCTCTGCGGGAGTAATGGACTCTTCAGCTATCTCATTCAGCTGTTGGCGGAGATCGGCCACCGCCTGTTCGAGCACGGCGAGTCGGTCCTCGACGGGCGGGCCCGCCGCGGAGGCTTGAGTATCGAAGGTCATGTTCAGCCTTGCACGCATGTGGGAGCGTGTTGCGCTGCTCCGGATCATACGTCGCCGGTGCGGCTTGCGGATCTGGCCGTTCCCGGCCTACGATCAATCTGGTTGCGGACTCCTATTGTGTCCGCAACTCCTTTGCTTCGGTGAATTCTTGGTGGAGGGTTTCCGATATGGGTCGCGTAAATGAGTTCTTGCTTAGCGCGTGGCAGGTTGCGCAATGTGACAGGCTGAAGGCGTACGGTCGCCCCGACTACGACAAGCGGATCTTCAGACTCGAGCCGGGAGATGATCTGGGTGGTTCCCGAATAGGGGATCAACTTGGAACTCCTCCCGATGTCGGTTTCGTGGGCAAGAACTATGCCGGAATACTGATTCTTGGGCTCAACCCAGGGCGAGGGCGTACCCGAGAGAAGAGCGAGCGAGCGTATTTCAGTCGCGTCGTTCAGTTCCGCCAGGCCAAGGACGAGAAGGCGGCACTAAAGGCTGGTAGGCGAGTACTCACGGAGGAGCGCAAGAGCGCCCGGACAGACCCGTGGCCGTTCTATCGCGACTTTGTACTGCCGCTGCTGGCTCTCACGCGCGGGGGCTCGGGCAGCGTGACAGTAGACAACATTGCTCGGCTCAACATCGCGCGCTCGAAGACGGTAGACGACTCCGTGAACCTGACCCGACGTATGGCCAAGATCTGCTTCAACGCACACGGTTTGGAGCAACTCGCGCTCATTCATCCCAAGGTGATTGTCTGCCGTTACAAACAGACCGCAGATTGGCTGAGCGAGTGGGCCCCCACCGTGAACGCGCCCGTGGCGGTGGTCGGCGGCCGTGGCAAGCCTAGTCACGCCGCCTTAGCGGATGCAGCACGCACGATTGAACGCGCCCTTGGCGCGTAAGAGAAAACGTTACTGCTCGTACAGCTTCACCACCTGCACCGCGTCCCCTGCCACGTCGATGCACAGGTCGCACAGCGTGCACTCGTCGAGGTTGGCCTCGACCGCCTCGACGCGGGCCGAGTCGCTCTCGCCCGCGATGGTGAAGATGTCGACCGGGCACACCTCGGCGAGGCGGCCGCGGAGGTCGGCGTCCTGTTGGACCGACTCGTCGATGTCGACGCGAATGAACATCGCCATGGCTATGCCCCGTTCCCGTTGGCATCGAGGCGCTCGCGGAGCAGCGCCGGTATCTCCTCGATGCGCTCCGCGACGGCGATGCCCGCCGCCTCGAGGCGCGCGATCTTGTCGGCCGTCGTGTCCGCGCGGCCCTCGACGATGGTGCCGGCGTGGCCGAAGCGCATGCCCGGCATCTCGTCCATGAACCGCCCGGCCATGAACGCCACCACCGGTAGCCGCGAGCCGTGCTCGGCGATGTGCTCCGCGAGCTGGGCCTCCATCGGCCCGCCCGGCTCCGAGTAGATCGCGATGCCCTGTGTCTGCTCGTCGGCCTCGAAGAGCGGCATCAGCTCCGCGTACGTCGAGCCGATGATCGCGTCGCCGCCGATCGAGATGGCCGTGCTCACGCCGAGCCCGGCCTCCGACAGTGCGTTCGAGATCTCGGTGGTCATGCCGCCGGAGCGCGACATCACGCCGATGACGCCGGGCTGGAACGCGCGTTGCGTGGCGTCGGCGGCGCCGCCGATGCCGCCCATCTTCGACTTCCCGGGCGCGATAAGCCCGAGGCAGTTGGGGCCGATGATGCGCGCCCCCTCCTGCGCGGCGTACTCCACCGCACGGGCGACCTCGGCGCGCGGGATGCGCTCCGTGACGACCACGATCAGCTTCACGCCCGCCTCGATCGCTTCGAGGATGGCGTCGGTCGCGAAGGCGGGCGGGACGGCGACGATCGCGCCGTCGATGCGCTCGCGCTCGGTGAAGGCGCGCACGGTGTCCTCGACGGGTACGCCGTGGACCTCGCGGCCCTTGCGGCCGGGGGTGACGCCTCCGACGACCTTCGAGCCGTAGTCGAGCAGTTCGCGGGTCATCGTGACGGCCTCGCGGCCGGTGATGCCCTGGACGATGAAGGTGCTGTCGGCGTCGATGAGGATGGACATCGCTACACCCCCTGCATCTTCGCGACGGCGCGCTGCGCCGCCTCGTGCATCGAGACCGAACGGTCGACCCACTCGACGCCGTAGCGGTCGAGGATCTTGACGCCCTCTTCCTCCCACGAGCCGGGGATGCGGAAGATGGTGATCGCCTCGGCGGGGTCGTAGCCGGCCTCGATGACGCCCTTGATGACGCCGCGCGCCATGATGTCGACGCGCGTGTTGGAGACGACGTTCATCATCACCGCGATCTTCTCGACGCCGGGCTTCGACATCACGAGCTTCGCGAGCCCGGCGGCCTTGGCCACCGAGGGATTCCCGCCGATCTCGCAGTAGTTGGCCGGCCGTCCACCGGCCGAGCGGACGGCGTCGAAGAGCGTGAGCGAGCCGCCGCCCGCGCCGATGATGAGCCCGAGGTCACCGTCGAACTCGACGACGCGGCCCGCGACGCCGCGCGTGTCGGCGGCGTCGACCTGGGCGCCTGCGATCTCGAACTCCGTCGGCGGGCGGGCCTGGCGCGTGTCCTCGTCGGCGACGCCGAGGTCGCGCAGCAGCGCGGCGTGGGCGCCGCGCGCCTCCTCCTCCATGTCCATGTGCGAGTCGAGCGCGAGGAAGGAGCCGTCCTCGAGGCGTCCGATCGGGTTGATCTCGGCGAGCGTGAGGTCGTACTCGAGGAAGACGCGCGTGAGCGCGGCGACGATGCGGCTGAGCCGCCCGAGCCCGCCGCCCGTCACTCCCACCTTCGAGACCGCGAGCTTCGCCTCGAAGTCCGAGAACGGCCGAAGGTTGGAGATGTGCGTGCGCGAGAGGTGCTCGGGGTGCTGCTCCGCGACCTCCTCGATGTCGATGCCGCCCATGTCGCTGAAGATGACGACCGGGCGCTTCGCGCTCGCGTCCCACGTGACCGCTGCGTAGTACTCCTGCGCCACGGGCGAGGCCTGCTCGACGAGCACGCCCATGGGCTGCTGCCCGTTGATCTCAAGGCCGAGGATCGCCTCGGCGGCCTCGCGGGCCTCGTCGGCGGACTCTGCGAAGCGGACGCCGCCCGCCTTCATGCGGCCGCCCGAGAGCACCTGCGACTTGATGATGACGCGTCCGCCGATCTCCGAGGCAGCCGCGGCGGCCTCGTCGGCGGTGGCGGCGACCGTGCGCTGGGGCAGCGGCACGCGGTGGCGGGCCAGCACCTGCTTCGCCTCGTGTTCGTACAACCTCATCGCGCTACTCCTCGTCGACCGGCTCGTCGAGGCGGTAGAGGGCGGCCATGGCCGGGTCGCGGTCGGCGATGAGCCGCGCCACGTCGAGGATGACCTGCGCCTGCTTGTAGGTGGCGTCGTCCTGCATCTTGCCGTCGAGCATCACCACGCCCGAGCCGTCGCCCATCACGTGGTCGATGCGGCGTGCGAAGGCCACCTCGTCCGGCGGCGGGCTGAAGACGCGGTTCGCGATCTCGACCTGGCTGGGGTGCAGCGACCACGCGCCGACGCACCCCATCAGGAACGCGGCGCGGAACTGGTCCTCGCACGCCAGCGGGTCGGCGATGTCCCCGAACGGGCCGTAGTACGGCAGCGCCCCGGCCTCCACGCAGGCGTCGACCATGCGCGCGAGGGTGTAGTGCCACAGGTCCTGCTGCGCGGTCGCGCGCGGCGCGTCCGCGTCGTCGGCGTCCGGGTCCTCGCGCACGAGGTAGCCGGGGTGCCCACCGCCGACGCGCGTGGTCTTCATCCGTCGCGAGGCGGCGAGGTCGGACGGGCCCAGGCTCATGCCCTGCATGCGCGGGCTGGCCTGCGCGATCTCCTCGACATGGTTCACGCCGCCCGCCGTCTCGAGGATGGCGTGGATGAGGAGCGGCCGCTCGATCCCGTGCCGGCCCTCCAGCTGCGCGAGCAGCTGGTCGGCGTAGTGGATGTCCCAGGGCCCGGTGACCTTCGGGATCATGATCACGTCGAGCGTCTGGCCGATCTCGCCGACGAGCTCGATGAAGTCGTCGAGCACCCACGGGCTGTCGAGGCTGTTGACGCGCGTCCACAGCGAGCAGTTGCCGAGGTCGGCTGTCTGGGCCACCTCGATGAGCCCGCGGCGTGCCTCGACCTTGCGGTCGGAGGGGACGGCGTCCTCGAGGTTGCCGACCAGTACGTCGACGGTCTGCGCCATCTGCGGCACGCGGGCGCGCATGCGCTCCTGCGAGGGATCGAAGAAGTGGAGCGACCGCGACGGCGTGATGGGGATCGCGTCGAGGGGCGCGGGCGCCCCCAATGCCATCGGTTTGCGGAAGTCGCGGGGACTGCGAGGCATGAAGGATCTCCACGTGTCGGGCGTGTCGCGACCGCGCAGTGCGTGCGGCCGGTGCGGGCTGCGGGCCGTCGGCAAGCTAGCGACCGCCCGGTGTAGGGTCAACGCAGGCTCGCGCCTGCCTATCCTACTCGCGCGTTGCAGCCCCCGTACGCCGCCGTCCACCGAAGAGTCCCGGTCGCTCGGAGTCCAGGAACACCCGGTCGAGCAGCGCTGCGGGTACGAGGATCGCGAGGCCGGCCACCGCGAGCCAGAGCGCGTTGCGCACGCCGCCGCCGAGCAGCGACTGGGCGATCTCGCGCGCCTCGTTCCCGATCACGTCGTCCTCGCCCACGAACCCGATGCCGACGCGTAGCGCGACCGTGGGCACGATGACGAGCGCCGCCGCGGCGATCGCGACGGCGCCGAGGCGCACAAACCGGCCGAGCCCCACGGCAAGCACCAGGCTCACCGCGGCGAGGACGGCGCTTGCGGTGCCGAGGGGAGAGACGTACCCGGCCCAGCGGTCGTGTCGCGCGACGTTGAGTCCGTCGATCACCGCCTGCATCAGGCCCCCGCTCGAGAGCCGCGACACTGCGGGGATGTCTCCGCTGGGGTCGGCGAATGCGCCGCTTCCCTGGGTCCGCAGCAGCAGGGCGCTCTCGGCGAGCAGGCTCGCGCGCAACGCCGGTGGCGTCTGCGCCCGGGACGCGGGCACCCGCACGTCGAGCGGGTACCCGGGCACCTCGACGCGCTCGCCGGCGGCGACCTGCGCCGCGAGGTCGGCGCTATGCAGCTCGATGAGGGCATCGACCTCCGTCAGCACGATCACGGCGCGCTCCAGTGCGGGCAGCGCTGCCTCCTCGCTGGTGGCCTGGGTGGCGCTGAACGCCGCGAGCCAGCCGGCGAGCGTCACGATCAGCAGCAGTGCTGCGATCCAGCCGAGGATGTCGCGGATGCCGCTCCCGGGTGCGAACTCGGTGATGCCGGGTGACGCCTCGCCCCAGTCCTCGTCCTCGTCGGGGTGGGGGTCGATGGGCGGCAGGGGCCGGGACGCGGTCACCGGACGCGCACCAGGCGGGTGCCCGTTGCGAGGTCGTAGAGAGGCCTGCGGACGACGCGGGTCACTCCGGTCAATACCAACATGATCACGGCTACTCCCAGCACGATGACGGCGATCCGCCGTGAGCCGCTCATCACCCCCGTTGCGGCGATCCAGACCCACAGTGGCAGCGCGGCCGGATGCAGCACCAGCCTGACCGCGCGCCGTCCGGGGGTGCCCTGGACGCGCAGGCCGCGCAGCGCCTGCCCCGTGGTCGCTCCGTACGTGTACAGGCGGTGCGCCTGCCACGCCGCCCACGTCGGCACCGTCGCGGTCACGAACGCGACGGTCGCCAGTGAGTCGAACTCCGGCACATCGTAGCGGCCGGCCTGGGTGCGGAGCAGCAGCCAGGCCGAGGCGACGATGAGCGCTGCGGCGATGATCAGGAGCAGCGCCGCCCAGTCGATCAACGTCGCGAGCAGCGCCGCGTACCGTCCGGGTGTTTGCTCGTGTCCGGCCTCAACCACGCCGCGATCATACGGCTCGACGCCTTCGCGCGGGCGGTCGCGGTACTGTGGAGAGGTGCAGATGCGACGGATTGTCCCGCCCATGACCGCCCTGCTGCTGGCCTTCGGCCTGTGGCTCGGCCTGTTCGGGCTTCGCGATGCCAGCGCGGGCGACAGCTTCGACCTGCTGCACTGGGAGCTCGCGACGGTCGCGAACAAGGCGATGTTCGCGCTCGGCACGCCCCTGCGCGACGACCCGCCCGCCGACGAGGCGCTCAGGCGCTACTTCGCGCTCGATGACCGCTACGGCGACGAGGCACGCGGCCTGGAGAACGCCGTCGAGGCGGTAGTGGAGGGGCGCGTCGACGCGGCCATCCGCGAGGCCGGCATCAGCTTCCGGCTCCCCTTGCCCGGCGCGCTCGCGGTCTGGCCGCCGGTCGATATCGAACTCGCGCGCTCGCCGCGCGTCCTGGTGACCTCGCCGCGGGCCGAGATCCTGCGGGTGCAGGACCGTCTGCTGCGCGCCGACCTCACCACTCGCGAGCGCGATGTGATCGAGCGCGACGCCGAGGAGAGCGACTCCACGATCTCCGTGCTAGCCATCCCGACCGGAGGCGTCGCGACCTACCCGGCCATCGTGCGGGCCTCGGCGAGCTACCCCTCGCTCGTCGCCACGGCCGCGCACGAGTGGGTACACCACTACCTGGCCTTCTACCCGCTGGGCCTCGCGATCTACGAGGACCCCGACGGGCTCACCATCAACGAGACGGTCGCGAGCATTGCCGGCGACGAGCTCGGCGCGATGGTCCTCGACCGCCACGGCAACCCGGAGCCGTCGCGACCGCCGGGGCCCGCGCCCACGATCGACCGGAGCGAGGTGCTGCGCGACCTCCACGCCGAGGTGGACGAGCTGCTCGCCGAGGGACGGATCGAGGAGGCGGAGCAGCGGATGGAGGAGGTGCGGGAGCTCCTCGAGGACCACGGCGTCCGCATCCGCCGCATCAACCAGGCGTTCTTCGCCTTCTACGGCACCTACGCGTCGAGGCCCGATGCGATCGACCCGCTCGGTGGCCAGCTCATCGAGATCCGTGAGCGGGCCGGCACGCTCGCCCGGTTCCTGGAGCTGGTGCGCGAGGTGACGAGCGCGGCCGAGGTCGAGGAGCTACTCGGCCGGCTGCGTGCTGGCGGTGGTCGGTGACGGCTGCGCCGCGCCGTTGCGCACGGTCACGCTGGTGCGCGTCTCGGCCACGTTGCCCTCGCGGTCGGACACGGTGAGCCGGATGGTGTAGATGCCGTCGGCGACCGTGGTCGTGTCCCATGACCCGAGGGGACCCGTGACGCTGATCCGGCGGTCGCGGCGCACGTTCGTCCACTCGCTGGGCTGGAAGCCCTCGCCGATGTCGATGCTGACCTCGCGCAGGCTGATCGCGAACGCGATGCCGCGCAGGGTGACCTGGCCGGACAGCACCGCGTCGGCCCCTGGTTCGGCGATCTGCGCGATTGGCGCGCGGTCGTACGTCGCCGCATCGTCGCCGTTGCTGACGGTGACCGGCACGGAGAACCGGAGCTGGCCACGGTCGGCGTCCTCCAGGCGGACCCGCAGCGAGTAGGTACCGTCGGTCAGTGACGTCGTATCCCACTCGGCGAGCGCTCCCGCCACCACCGGGGTGCTCGACTCGTGCAGCAGCAGCCACGAGTCGGGGCTCGAACCGCGGCCCCACTCCACGGAGTAGGAGACAAACTCCGGCGATGTCGCGCGCCCCCCGACGACGACGGCGCCGGACACATCGCCGGTGGAGCTCGGGGAGGAGATGTAGACGAACTCGGTGGGATCGACCGACGTCTCGGTGGGGGCGAGGTAGCGCACGAGGTTCAGCTCCGCCGCCCAGTCGTCGAGGTCTTCCCACTCCTCGATCTCCGTGGGCGGCAGCACGAGCCGCACCTCGCGCGAGACGAAGGCCGCCGGGGTCTCGGGAGTCGCGAGCAGCCCGGTGCGGGCGTCGATGTCGATGGGCTGCCACCACGTGTCCTCGAGGCGGGCGAGGTCGCCCTCGTCCTCGCCCAGCACCTCCTCGGCGAAGAGCCCCGTGTAGCGTCCGGTGCCGGGGCAGTGCTCGCCGGGCAGCATCCCGGAGGGCCAGCACAGCTCCCGGGTCTCGATCCCGCCCGGGTTCTCGAACGAGGATGGAGCGATCCCCAGGTGGTCGTGGGCGAAGGTCATGAAGTCCCGCCACGACCGCCACGAGATGCGCGTGGAGGTGATGTTCACCATCGGCGAGTTGTCGGCGTTGCCCGCCCACACGCCCGCGACCAGGTCGGGGGTGTAGCCGAAGGCCCATGTATCGCCGATCTCGCGTGAGTCCTCGTACGGCTCGCTCGTGCCGGTCTTCTGCGCCGAGGAGCGCCCCGCCAGGTTCAGGCCGCCGCACCCGAAGGTCAGGCACTGGGTGTCCGGGTCGGAGAGGATCGCCGTGACGAGGTAGGCGAAGTTTGGCCCCACGACCCGCCGCTCCGACGGCTCCTCGAACTCGTAGAGGACGGTGCCGGAGTGGTCGCTCACACGCAGCAACGCGACGGCGTCGATGGTGCGCTCGCCGGGGTCGTAGCGCTCGAGCGCGTCCTGACCGCGCATGATCCCGTTGTTCGCGAGCACGCTGTAGGCGATCACCATGTCGTCGAGCCGGACATCGACGCCGCCGAGGGTGAGCGACGGCCCGTACCCGAGCGGGTTGTCGAGCGTCGTGATGCCCACCTGCTTGTAGACGGCCATCGTGTTCTCGACCCCGGCGAAGAGGATGGCCTTGAATGCCGGGATGTTGAGCGAGTTGCCCAGCGCATCGCCTGCGGAGATCACGCCCTGGAAATCCCCGCTCGGGTTGCGCGGCTCGAAGAAGTCGCCGGTGGCCGGGTCGATGATCCTGGTGGGCGTGTCGAGGATCCCCGCGCCCGTGCTCCAGCCCTCCATGAACGCCGTCATGTACGTGAACGGCTTGAGCGTCGAGCCGGGCGAGTTGAGCGAGATCACGTTGTCGTTGCGGCCCTCGATGTCCTCGCGGAAGTAGTCGCGGCTGCCGACGTAGACCAGGATCTGCCCGGTCCGCGGGTCCATCGCGTAGAGCGCGCCGTTGTGACCGTCGGAGCTCTCCTCGAACTCCGCGATCTTCTCCTCGAGGATGCGCTCGGCCTCGCGCTGCAGCGTGAGGTCGAGGGTGGTGACGACCTCCAGGCCGTCCTCGTACAGCGCGCGCTCTCCGAAGCGCTCGGAGATCTCGTCGGCGATCCGGCCGAGGATGAAGTGCGGCGCCTCGATGTCGAAGCGGTTGGCCTTGAACTCGATCTCGGTGCCACGAGCCCGCGCCGCCTCGACCTCGGTGATGACGCCGTGCCGCACCATCAGGCCGAGCACCTCGTGCTGGCGCGCGACTGCCTCCGGGAAGTTCGTCAGCGGGTTGTAGCGGGCGGGCGAGGCGGGGATGCCCGCGAGGAGCGCCGCTTCGGGCAGCGTGAGCTCGCTGGCCTGCTTGCCGAAGTAGCCCTCGGACGCCGCCTCGATCCCCACGTAGATGCCGCCGTACGAGATCGAGTTGAGGTACCACTCGAGGATCTGGTCCTTGGTGTAGCGCTCCGTCAGCTCGAGCGCGATCGCCGCCTCCTTGAGCTTGCGCTCGACGGTGCGCTCCGTGCGCTCCTCCTTGGGGATGTAGACGTTCTTGGCGAGCTGCTGGGTGATCGAGGAGCCGCCGGAGCCCTCGAAGAAGTCCGTGCCACCGAACGGCGAGAGGTTCTCGACGCCGGCGCGCGCGAGCCCCCGCACGTTGAGGCCGTTGTTCTCGTAGAAGCTCGCATCCTCGGTCGCGATCGTGGCGAGGAGCACCCACTGGGAGATGTCGTCGAGCGGGACCGGGCGGCGCAGTCCGCCGAACTCGTCGATGAACTCGTAGAGCAGCACGCCGTTGCGGTCGTAGATGCGCGCGCCGCCGCGCGGCAGGTCCGCGAGGAGCTGCTCGGGCGGCACGACGTCGACCACGAACTCGTCGTACTTCTTCTTGCCGTAGAGGAGCGAGCCGCCGGCGGTGGTGATGGCCCCGACGAGGAACAGCGCGAGCAGCCCGCCGAGGATCCAGACCCAGCGTCCCAGGTGCAGCCCGCCGCCGTTGCCGTTCGAGCGGCGGCGGCGGTTGCGCCGTCGCAGCGCGCGTCGCGTGGGGGTCATGCGGACCCCCGCACGCGCAGCACCAGCAGGTGCGAGAGCCCAAAGCGACGCCACCACGTCTCCTCGGCGCCGTAGCAGACCGCGCGCACGACGCGCGCGATACGCGGCCACCGCGCCTCGATGTTGTCGAAGCCCGGGTACACGTAGGTGTGTTCGAGGACCTCGAGGCCGGACGCGGCCAGCAGCGGGGCCCAGTCCCCGGCCTCGTACACGCGCGCGTGCGGGACGAGCCGGTCGCGGAGGCGGCGCGGCAGCCAGTTCACGAGCGGGATGTTGCCGAAGATGTAGCGCCCCCGGAAGAAGACGCCGTGCGTCTCGAACGGGTAGAGCCGGTTCGGGGCGAAGATCACCACACGCCCGCCCGGCGCCAGCACGCGCGCGGCCTCGCGCAGCGTCTCGACCTCGTCGGCGACGTGCTCGATGACCTCGTTGAGCACGACGACGTCGAGCGAGCCGTCGGCGAACGGCAGGGTCTCACCCGCCGCGGCGACGAGCCCTCGCGCGCCGCGGGCGCGCCCGTCGGCGAGGCGCGTGACCTCGATGTCGCAGCCGAGCGCGGAGGCGCCGGCCTGCGCGAACGCCCGCACGTACTCGCCGACGCCGCAGCCGAGGTCCAGGACGCGCCGCCCGGCGAGCGGGGCGTGGCGCTCGATCATGGCGAGGCGGCGCTGCTGCCCCGACCGCCAGACGAAGCTCGGGTTGCCGAGCCGCGCCGCGTCGGGCGCGTCGAGGTCCCTCGCCGCTTGTGCGGCGGGTGATTCGCACGGGGTGACCGGTGGCGCGTTCTCAGTGATCGCTCTGCTCCCGGCCGGCGGTGGGGCGGTGGGGGAGTGGCTTTGATCGTAGCCGTTGACACGCCGCGACGCGAGGGTGGCCGTGGCTATGGTGCGACTCGTTATCCCACACATATAGTGAGCGTACGGTTTCCGCTCCGTAACGCCGCGAGGTGCGCCCTGGAACTCACCACCGACGACGTACGCCACATCGCCCAGCTCGCCCGCGTCGCACTCAGCGACGATGAGGTCGAGCGCTTCCGCGCCGAGCTGTGGAGCATCCTCGAACACTGCCAGGCCCTCAACGAGGTCGACACCGCCGACGTGCCGCCGACCGCGCAGTCCTTCAACCTCGTCAACGTCGAGCGTGACGACGAGCCGGCGCCCCCGGACGCCACCGACGAGGTGCTCGCGAATGCGCCCCGCCGCGAGGCGGACTACTTCCGCGTGCGCGCGGTGCTCGACCAGGCGCCGTGACCCCCGGCGCCGCCGACCAGGCCCCGGTGGACCTCGACCGCCCCGCGCACGAGCATGCCGCCGCGCTGCGCGCGGGCGAGTACACCGCACGCGCCCTCGCCGAGGCGACGCTCGACCGCGTCGAGGCGCAGGAGCCGGGGCTCAACGCCTACGTCACCCTCACGCGCGAGGAGGCGCTCGCGCAGGCCGACGCTGCAGACGCGCGGCTCCGGGAAGGCGACGCCGCGCCGCTCACCGGCATCCCGGTCGCGCTCAAGGACGTGCTCTCCACGCGCGGCGTCCAGACCACCGCCGGCTCGCACATGCTCGAGGGCTTCGTGCCGGTCATCGACTGCACCGTGGTCGCACGCCTGCGCGAGCAAGGCGCGGTCTTCGTCGGCAAGGCCAACATGGACGAGTTCGCGATGGGCTCCTCGACCGAGCACTCCGCGTACGGCGCGACGAGGAACCCGTGGGACCTCGACCGCGTGCCGGGCGGCTCCTCCGGGGGCTCGGCGTCGACGGTCGCGGCGGGCGGCGTGCCGCTCTCGCTCGGCACAGACACCGGCGGCTCGATCCGCCAGCCCGCCGCGCTGACCGGCATCCTCGGCCTCAAGCCCACGTACGGCCGCGTCAGCCGCTACGGCGTCGTTGCCTTCGCCTCCTCGCTGGAGCAAGTCGGGCCCTTCGGCCGCGACGCGCGCGACGTGGCGACCCTGCTCGGCGCCATCGCCGGCCACGACCCTAACGACTCGACCACCGCGATGGCGCCCGTGCCGGACTACCTCGACTCCCTCGAACGCGGCTTCGACGGCCTCCGCGTGGGTGTGCCCGCCGAGGCGATGGCCGAGGGCGTGGAGGACGGCGTGCGCGAGGCGTTCGAGCAGGCGGTCGATGCGCTGGAAGGCGCGGGCGCGCAGGTCGACCGCGACGTGCGGCTGCCCTCGATCGACGTGGCGCTGTCGGCGTACTACATCATCGCGCCGGCCGAGGCGTCGGCGAACCTCGCGCGCTACGACGGGGTGAAGTACGGCTACAGCTTCCACGACGGCGATTCGATGTGGGAGGAGATGGAGCAGACGCGCGGCCGCGGCTTCGGTGACGAGGTCAAGCGCCGCATCATGATCGGCACCTACGCGCTCTCCGCGGGCTACTACGACGCCTACTACCTCCAGGCCCAGAAGGTGCGCACGGTCATCCGCCGCGAGTTCGACGCGGCCTTCGCGGACCACGACCTGATCGTCACCCCCACCTCGCCCGGCGTCGCGTTCCCCCTCGGCGCGAAGCTCGACGACCCACTCGCGATGTACCTCAACGACCTGTTCACCATCCCGGTGAACATCGCCGGCAACCCCGGGCTGAGCGTGCCGTGCGGCTTCTCCGAGGGGCTGCCGGTCGGCCTGCAGCTCATCGGGGCGCCGTTCGCCGAGGCGACGCTGCTGCGCGCCGCGCACGCCTTCGCCGAGGTGACCGACTGGCACGAGCGCAGGCCGCCCCCTACGGCGATGTTGGGCGATACTGTCCCGAATGCGGTGGGTGATGGAGGCGCTTCGTGACGAGTCCCGCCCGCACCCGGCAATCGGTCGAGCCTGCGCAATCCGGGCACCACGCCCGGCGCGGACACAACTCGGCGACCGTGACCTCGCTTCCGGCGTCGGGCATCCGCCGCTTCTTCGAGCTGCTCGATGAGACCGCGGGAGTCATCTCGCTCGCGGTCGGGCAGCCCGACTTTCCCACCCCCGCCCAGATCACCAACGCGGCCTCCGACGCGATGCTCGCCGGTCACACCGGCTACACCAGCAACTACGGCCTGATCGAGCTCCGCACGCGCCTCAGCGCCCACCTCGACCACCTCTACGGCGTCCAGTACGACCCCGCGCGCGAGTTGATGATGACCACCGGCGTCTCCGAGGCGCTCGACCTCGCCATGCGCGCGCTCCTCGACCACGGCGACGAGGTGCTCGTGCCGGAGCCCGCGTACGTCGCCTACCAGCCCGTGGTGCTGCTCGCCGGCGGGCAGTACGTGCCCGTGCCCACCGAGCCCGAGTCGGACTTCATGGTCACGGTCGAGGCGCTCGAGGAGCGCCTGACGCCCGCGACGAAGGCGATCCTGCTCGGCTACCCCTCGAACCCCACGGGCGCCGTGCTGGAGCGCCCCACCATGGAGGCGATCGCGCGCTTCGCGGCCGAGCACGACCTGTTCGTCATCGCCGACGAGCTCTACGACCGCCTCGTCTACGGCATCGAGCACGTCTGCTTCCCCTCGCTCGACGGGATGTGGGAGCGTACGGTCCTGCTCGGCGGCTTCTCGAAGGCCTACGCGATGACCGGCTGGCGCCTCGGCTACGTCGCCGCGCCGCCCGACATCCTCGAGGCGATGATGAAGGTGCACCAGTACGTCATGATGTCGGCCCCCACGGCGGCGCAGTACGCCGCCGTCGAGGCGCTCGACAGCGGCGAGGAGGACGTGCGCGGCATGCTCGGCGAGTACGACCGGCGGCGCCGCATGGTCGTCGGCCGCCTCAACGCGATGGGCCTCGACACGGTCGAGCCGCGCGGCGCGTTCTACGCCTTCCCCGACATCCGCTCGACGGGCCTCGACGACTTCACGTTCGCCGAGACGCTGCTCCAGGAGGAGCGCGTGGCGGTGGTGCCGGGATCGGCCTTCGGCGAGAGCGGCACGGGGTTCGTGCGCATCTGCTACGCCGCCGACTACGACGACATCGTCGAGGCGATGGACCGCACCGAGCGCTTCGTCGCGCGCCGGCGGTCGATGGCCGGCGCCTCGTGACCTCGCCGCCGCCGGGCGGCCCGCCGCCCCCGGGCGCCGACGACGACCTCGTCCTCTCGATCCAGAGCGTCAACGCGCAGCCCGGCGAGGCGCCGGGTGAGTTGAACGTCGAGATCGAGACCACGCGCGGCCAGATCCGCGGCACGCTCCACCCCTGCGAGGGCAAGACCGGCTGCGCCATCTACGTCGGCGGCGCGGCCGAAGGCAACGCCGAGGGGCCTGCCGACTCGGTCTACCTGCGCCTCAGCCGCGAACTGACCGCGCGCGGCGTGACCTCGCTGCGCATCCACTACCGCGAGCCCGGCGAGTTCACCGAGTGCGTCCTCGACACGCTCGCGGCGTGCTCGTTCCTGCGCGGCATCGGCGCGGAGCGCGCGGTGCTCGTCGGGCACTCGTTCGGCGGGGCGGTGGTGATCAAGGCCGGCGAGCTTGCGCCCCTCGCCAGCGCCGTGGCGGCGCTCTCGCCGCAGCGGCACGGCACGCAGGAGGTGCAGAAGCTGGGCAAGCCGCTGCTGCTGGTGCACGGCTCGGCGGACCGTGTGTTGCTCCCCGAGGCGTCCGAGGACATCTACGGCCGCGCCCAGGAGCCGAAGCGCATCGAGATCCTCGAAGGCGGCGGCCACGCCCTGACCGAGGTCGCCGACGAAGTCCGCACCCTGGTCGGCGACTTCATCGCCACGGCCGTCGGCGATCCGGAGCCCCCGGCCGGGGAGCCCTCGAACGGTTCGTAGCCCGCGTTGCACAGGCGGAACACATGGACGTTGTGAATCCACCCGAGCACGAGCCACCACCGCGGTCCGCGTGGCAGGTGATCTCCGAGGCTTCGGGCCAGCGCTTGTTCAAGAGCCCGAGGGAAGTCGACGACTACCTCGCCGAGGAGCGGGCGTCGTGGAACATGGACGCCCCGGATCGCGAACCAACGGACGTCTGACAAGCTTCGTCCTTCTACACATGACGAGTCGGGTGCGGTGATGGCTGATCTTGGCGTCTGGACGGTCGACGGCGACGCGCCGCAGCGCGTGAGCAAGTCGGGTGTCGGTCTGGAGCGGAACCTCGAGGACTGGATCGCGAACGACTCCGCGCTGCTCGCCGACGGCCTCACCGTCGTCGGCCGGCAGGTCCGTCTCGACGGTGGCCCACTCGACCTGCTGGCTATCGATTGGCAGGACCGCTGGGTCGTGATCGAACTCAAACGCGAGAGGCTGTACCGCGACGCACTCGCGCAGGCGCTCGACTACGCCTCCTCGATTGCGACGATGGACGGCGACGCTCTTGCAGAGCTCCTCCGGCCTGGTCTGGGGAGCTTTGGAGACGCCGACGAACTCGCGCGCACGGTCGCCCGGCAGTTGGAGGGCGAGGACGCGGGTCGCGAGGTGGCCGTGCTGCTCGCCGGCGTCGGCGTGGACGCGGGACTGGAGCGCATCGTCGATCACCTCGGCGGGTACGGCGTCCCGATCAGCGTCGTCAGCTTCGAGGTGTTCGAGCCAGACGGCGGCTCGCGCCTGCTGATTCGCGAAGTGACCGAGGAACAGACTGAACGCCGTGGGCCACGACCGCGGCGCACCGTCGACGAGATCCGCCAACTCGCTACAGACGAGGGTGTGGAGGCGGAGTTCGAGCGCCTGATGAAGATGGGGCTACAGGTCGGCCTTGTGGTGCGGACCTTCCCCCGCAGCATCAACATGGTGCATCCGTCGAACCGCACGCGCCGGCTGATCTACGCACGACCCGGGGAAGGTGGCCTGCATATTCAGGTCCACGCCCCGACATTCGTTGACTTCTTCCCACCGCTCACCGAGGAAGAAGCCGATGCTGGAATCGGGGCGGACACCCGTACCCTGTACTTCGCGGACCACGAACTTGACGCGCGCCTCGACCAGATCGAGGCGTTCCTGCAGACGCTGCCGAGCACGGACGAAGAAGCCGACGAGCACTAAAGTCTCCGCTTCAATTTGTAGGCGCGTCAGCGGAGACTTTCGCGCGCGCTACCCGTCGAGGTAGTTCAGGCCCAGCGCAGAGCGCACCTCGGCCATGGTGTCTTGCTCGACCGCGCGGGCGTGCTTCGTGCCGCGCGCCGCCCTGGCTTCCGGTGGTGGGGTTGTTGACTGCGGCGGCGAGGACCCGGTCAGAGGTCTCAATCCGTCGAACTCCTCGCCTGCGGCAGCTTGCGAGGTGGCAAAGGTTCCGGGCGGCGAGTGTCGGATGCAGCCTCTCCAATTCACGAGCGAGTTCGACGTCCGCCTCTTCGAGCGCCCAGACCTCTGTCATCGTGCGGCTTGCCAGCGACATCGCATCGTCGAGCTCGAGATAGCGCCGCGGCGGCAGGACCAAAGGCCGGCCGCGGTCGAAGGCCCAAGAATCTACGCTTCAATTTGCAGGCGCGTCAGCGGAGACTTTCGCGCGCGCTACCCGTCGAGGTAGTTCAGGCCCAGCGCAGAGCGCACCTCGGCCATGGTGTCTTGCTCGACCGCGCGGGCGTGCTCCGTGCCGCGCGCCAGCGCCTCGCGCACCTCGTGCGGGTTCGCCTCGTAGTGTGAGCGGCGCTCGCGGATCGGGTCGAGGAAGGTGTTGAGCGCGGCGGCGAGCTTTCGCTTCACCTCGACGTCCCCGACGTTCCCCGTCGTGTAGCGCTCCTTGAGGTCGTCGACCTCCGCCGTGTCGGGGTTGAAGGCGTCGTGGTACATGAACACCGGGTTGCCCTCGACGTGGCCGGGGTCGGTGGCGCGCAGCCGGGTCGGGTCGGTGTACATGCGCATCACCTTGCGCTCGACCGTCTCGGCGTTGTCCTTGAGGTCGATGGTGTTGCCGACCGACTTGCTCATCTTGGCGTTGCCGTCGGTGCCGACCAGCCGCGGGACGCGGCCGACGAGGCCGCGCGGCTCGGGGAAGACCTCGCCGAAGCGGCGGTTGAAGCGCCGCGCCGTCTCGCGCGTCATCTCGATGTGCGGCAGCTGGTCCTCGCCCACGGGCACGAGGTGCGCGCGCGGCATCAGGATGTTGGCGACCTGCATGATGGGGTAGGTGAAGAACGCCACGGGCACCGCGCCACGCTCGCGCACGACCTGGCGCTTGCCCTCGCGCTCGGCGTCCTCGAACGACATGCCGCGCTCCTCGAGCTCCTCCATCTCGGCCTTGAGCGTCGGGTTGCGTTCGAGGCGGCCCATGCCGATGAACCAGCTGAGCAGCGTGGTCAGCTCGGCGTGCTCGGGCACGAGGCTCTCGATCACGAAGTGCGAGCGCTCGGGGTCGAGCCCGACGGCGAGCCAGTCGGTGGCGACCTCGATGACCGCTTCCCGGACGCGGTCGATGTCGTCGGCGTGGTCGGAGACCTGGTAGTCGGCGATGAGGAAGAAGCAGTCGTACTCGTCCTGCAGCCGGATCCAGTTCTCGAGCGCGCCGGCATAGTGCCCGAGGTGGAGCGACCCGGTGGGCCGCACCCCGGTCAGGATCCGCTGCCTGTCGTCGGCGTCGGTGGTCATGGCGTCGAGGGTAGCGGGGCGCGGGGTAGGGGGCGAGGGTGAGGTGGTAGACTGCGACCCAACGCGGACACTTGGCAGGGGAGCGCGCGGATGGTCGTCGAAGCGCCGGAACAACTCAGGGAAGCGGCGCTCGCGTTCTTCCGTGAAGAACAGCTTCCGGAGGCGCTGTGGTGGGTGGACGAACTCACGCCTCTTCAGGTGCGACTCTTCGCAGTGGAGCTCGCCGACGCTCTGAAGCGGTCCACACTCGCAGGTGACAACAGCGACATCGAAGTCCTCATTGAGGATTGGGAAGCGACTGCCGAGGTCACGGCGTCGACGCAAATCGTGGCGGCTATAGAGCGCGCCAAGAACCCGACCGGATACCGCCCCCTCTCCAGCTTCACGGGGTGATCCGGCCCCGTCTGCTCTTCCGCCAATCCGGGTGTGGCCCGACGTACACGGCGATCACCCGCCGCTGCTCCTCGTCGACTCGGTACACGAACCGTCGGTCCCGGTCGATTCTGAACTGGTAGTGCCCACCCCAGGGTGCCTTCAGCCGCTTGACGCTCCGCCCGAGGCGGGCCGTCGGTGTGCGACGGGCGTGGTCCCTGAGGAACGTGAAGAAACGCTCTTGAGCACCCTGATCCCACGATCGCACTTCATCCCAGTGCTCATCGCGGAGCTCGATCAGGTAGTACGTTGGATCGGCGGGATCAGGCGGCACGAGTTTGCGCTCCTCCAGTCCTGACGAGTCGCGATGAGTCCTTCAGCCTGATGATCCTCGCTGGCGCCCCGGGGTGGAGCCGGACGGGATACCCCGGCTGCGGCGTCTCTTCTCCTGACACAGGCCGCTCGGGCCCCGCCTATCCGTTCACACCCCGCCGGGACCGGCTCTTCGGCAGCGGCTTATCGAGGGAGAGCGCGAACACTCCGTCCCCGACGTCGTCGAGGCGGAACGTGTGGTTCTCCGACGGCAACACGCCGTAGTAGAGCAGGACCGCCCGGGCGTACATCGAGCGGCTGCCGGTGTCGGCGCCCTCGGGGGTGCGCGACGGCCGGAGCAGGATGGCGCCCGCCTCATCTCTCAGTGATGCGCGCAGCCCGATCTGCCGCTGGTCCGCGTCGTATCCGATGCGGATCGCCGGCGGATCGCCCAGGGTCTGCACTGCCACATCGTTGAGCGTCATCGACCCGGACTTCGTCAGCGAGCACGTCGGGAACGAGCGTGCGCCCCGCGTGCCTCCCGCGAACCAGTCGAAGCGACTGCCCGGTGTTGTCTCTTCGTCATCCATCGCAGCTTGCTCTGCGTCTGCCAGCACCATGCGTCACCACCTCTGCGACCATTCTGACGCACGCTCTGCGCTTGTCAACGCACAGTCCGCATCCGCTCCGTGATGTGATGAGGCAGCCTTGAGATGTCTGTGCGCCCGAGTAAGGAGTGGCGGCGCAGCCCGCACTACCCGAGAAGCGACACCGCGTCCTCGAGGTCCGCGCCCTGCACGTCGGCAAAGAGGTCCACAAGCGGCTTGAGGTCGCCGCCGTCGGCGGCCTCGAGGGCGTCGAGGTATGGGTCGCGGTGCTCCTCATCGCGGATGACGAGCACGAGGTAGTCGGCGCGGAGGAACACCGCAGCCGTGAGCGCACGTGCGACGCGGCCGTTGCCGTCCTCGAACGGGTGAATCTGGGCGAACCGGTGATGGAGCCATGCCGCCTCGACCTCGGGGCACACGCCCGCTGACTCGTGCGCGCCGTGCCAGGCAAGCAACCGGTCGATCTCGTCCTGGACGAACTCCGGCGGGCAGTATTCGTGGACACGGCCGTCCGGGCGGATCGGGTTGTTCGGGAGCCGTTTCCACTCACCCTTGAGCAGCGGTGCGGCGAAGCGACGCCCCTGGCCGTCGATCGCGTCGCGCGTGTCCTGGTGCTCGGTCAGACCCCGGTGCAGCTCGCGGATGTACGAGCTCGTCAGCTCGCGCGTGCCGCCGACGAGGTCCATCACCATCTCCAGCGCTGCACGCTGGTCTTCGATCAGCAGCCGCGCCTCGGACGTGACACGTCCGTCCGCTCTGAACTGGTCCATCGCTTCGAGGCCGACTTCAGCGAGGGCGACCGTGACCCGTCGGTCGACGCTGTAGAGGCGCTCGATGATGCCGGTCTCGATGGCCCATACCGTCATGAGCCGCTCCTGGACCTGCCGCACTGGGGCGGGGTCGGTCAGGCGCTCGCGCGCCCCTACCCAGCGTCTGTGGACATCGTCCAGGTCCGGGCGGCAGAGCGAGCGCCAGTCGTCCGGGAGGTCGGTGATGGGTTGCCAGCGGTGGGCGATGAGCGAGCTGCCGCCGGGCGGCATGGGTGCTACATCCGCTCCGGCGCCGAGATGCCCATCAGCCCCAGTGTGCGGGCAAGGGTGATGCGCGTGGCCTCGAGGAGGAGCAGCCGCGCGCGGCTCAATGCCTCGTCGTCGCCGAGCACGCGGCACTGCGTGTAGAAGACGTGGAACGACTGCGCCAGCTCCTGCGCGTAGTGCGGCAGGCGGTGCGGCGCCAGCTCCTCGACCACCTCCTCGAGTACCTCGGGCAGCAGCAGCAGCTTGCGGATCAGCGCCTGCTCGGCCTCGTGCGCGAGCAGCGAGGGGTTCGCCCCCTCGGCCGACAGGCCCTGCTCGACGGCGTTGCGGAGCACCCCGGCGATGCGCGCGTGGGCGTACTGCACGTAGTAGACCGGGTTCTCGTCGGTCTCGCGCTTCGCGAGCTCGAGGTCGAAGTCCATCGCCGAGCCCGCCGACGAGAGCAGGAAGAAGAAGCGCGCCGCGTCGCGGCCGACCTCGTCGACGACCTCGCGCAGCGTCACGATCTCGCCCGCGCGCTTGGAGAGCGGCACCACGGCGCCGCTGCGCTTCAGCGTCACGAGCTGATAGAGCAGCACGTCGAGGGCGTTACCGTCGCCGCCGGTTGCGGTGATGCCGGCCTTCACGCGCGAGACATGGCCCTGGTGGTCGGCGCCCCAGACGTCGATGACGCGGTCGAAGCCGCGCACGATGAACTTGTCGTAGTGGTAGGCGATGTCCGTGGCGAAGTACGTCGGCACGCCGTCGGAGCGGATCAGCACGTTGTCCTTCGACTCGCCAAGCTGCGAGGAGGCGAACCAGACGGCGCCCTCGCGCTCGACGATGTGGCCATCCGCGCGGAGCAGCGCCAGCACGTGCTCGTACGGGCCGCCCTCGCGCTGCAGCGAGCGCTCCTCGAACCAGCGGTCGTACTCCACGCCCATCGCGGCGAGGTCGTCGCGGATCTGCTCGACCATGAGGCGGATGCCCTCGTCGCCCAGCTGCGGGTCCGGGGACTCGCCCTCGGAGCGGAGGAAGCCGTCGCCGTGCTCGTCGCGGATGCGCGCGGCGATGTCGCGCATGTACTCGCCGGGGTAGCCGTTCTCGGGGATCTCGGCGTCGCGTCCGAAGAGCTGCTCGTAGCGCGCGTAGAGCGTGCGGGCGAAGACGCCGACCTGCGAGCCGGCGTCGTTGATGTAGTACTCCTCCTGCACCTCGTGGCCCGTCGCGCGCAGCACGTTGGCGAGGGTCGAGCCGATGGCCGCCCCTCGGCCGTTGCCGACGTGGATGGGGCCAGTGGGATTGGCGGAGACGTACTCGACCTGCGTCTTGCTGCCGCCGCCGATGTCGAGCGGCGGCCACGACTCGCCGGCGCCGGCGATGACCTGTGCCTGCGAGGCGGCCCACGCGGGGTCGAGGTAGAGATTCAGGAAACCGGGCGGCGCAACGCGCACCTCGGCGACCGCGGGATGTTCCGGCACGCGCGCGCGCAGCGCCTCGGCGACGTCGAGCGCCTTCATGCGCGCGAGACCCTGGATGCGGAGCGGGAGGTTGGCGGCGAAGTCGCCGTGCTCGGGGCGCTGCGGGTGCTCGAGGGTGACGTCGGGCGCGACGAAGGCGGGCAGGTCGCCGGCCTCCTGGGCGGCGGCGAGCGCCTGTTGGACGAGTTCCCGCAGTTCGTCTCGAATCACAGTGAGGACAGTCTATCGCGAGGACCAGTGGGGGTCAGTCGTTGCTATGCCGGCTATCGCGCTCAGGGTGGTAAGGCGCAGGTGCTGGTACACTTTGCACATGGAGATGAGTAAACAGCGCGCCGGGTCACCTGGGCTACTGAGCCGGATCCAACGGATCCTGGGGAAGAAGGCGCGTCACAGGGACGAGCCTCTCTCGGAGCCTCGGACCGAACCGGACGGCCTCTCAGGTCCGTCGGGCCTTCCGGCCGCTCCGCTGCGAGTCGAGAAGCGAGGCCTGTAGGGCAGCACACCTAGACCGCGGCGATTCCCACCACGGCGACGCTCGCGACTACTGCCTCCGTGATCACGGCGTATGCCAAGTGTCTGTAACGTCGGTTTTTCGTGTGGACTAAATCGCGGTTACCCTCTATCGACCGATAGAGGTGCTCCGCCACCCACTGCCTCACGCGATCCTCGCTCTGCTCCACGGATATCGCCAGCAGGCGGCCCCCATCAGGGCCAAGGTGCAGATTCGACGCTTCCTGGGAACGGAAGAAGAGCACGACCGCGAGCAGAAACGTGCCGATCACGAGGGCAGCTACTGTCGCGAGACGTAGCTGATCAGTCGCTTCCCCCCACTGGAGCGTGACCGCGCCCGAGAAGAGCGCGAGGATCGCCACGGCAAGGGTCAGCGCGCGCTCCGACTTCGCGTCGATCTCCTTGATGGTCTGGAGCTGCTCGTCCAGGCTCCATAGCGCGAACTCGAGGGCTGCGCCGGCGCCGCCGTATTCCGATTGTTGTTGCCGCGCATTAGTCGTCACTCACGGATTGTACGAATGACGAACGCTACCCGCACTTCGTATAGCCACACGACCGGCACAGCAGGCACCGCTCCGCGTACCCCAGCTGCGCACCGCAGTCCGGGCACGTCAACCCCGAGGCGGTCACGACCGGCGCTGGGTGCGACGCGTCATGGGGGCCGCCAGCCCGTGGGTCGTCGACGCGGGGAACCGCCGTCGCATCCCCGAAGTGCAGCCGCAACCAGTTGAAGATGTAGTCGACGATGCTCGTGGCGAACGGGATGTCCTCGTTCGCCGTCGGGCCTGCCGGCTCGAAGTGCGTGCGCTCCAGCTTCTCCGCCAGCTTGTCGAGCGGCACGCCGTACTGCAGGGCGATCGAGGTGAGGATGGCGATGGCGTCCGTGAGGCCGGAGACCGTCGAGCCCTCCTTCGAGATCTTGACGAAGACCTCGCCGGGCGAGCCGTCGTCGTAGAGACCGACGGTGATGTAGCCCTCCTGCTCGCCGACCCGGAACTTGTGCGTCACCGCCGGCCGCTCATCCGGCAGCCGCCGCCTCGGGTCGGGCGCCGATGCGGTCGAGGCCGTGCGCTCGCCGGTCGCGAGCACCTGCTGCATCCGCGAGCCGTCGCGGTAGACGGTGACGCCCTTGCAGCCCAGCTCGTGGGCGCGCAGGAACACCGCACGCACGTCGTCCGGGGTGGCGGAGTGGGGGAGGTTCACCGTCTTCGAGACCGCGAGGTCGGTGTGGCGCTGGAACGCGGCCTGCATGGCGACGTGGCGCTCCCAGCCGATCTCGTGGGCGGTGGCGAACAGCCTCCGCACGCGCTCCGGCACCGCCTCCTGTCCCGCGAGCCCGGAACCCGCGGCGAGCTCCGAGATCAGCTCGGGCGAGTGGAACCCGCCGGCGCGCGCCGCCTCGGCGAACGCGGCGGAGACCTCGTCGAGCAGCGTCCCGTCCTGCATCCGCCGGGTGTGGGCGAGCGAGTACAGCGGCTCGATGCCCGATGACGCGCCGGCGATGATCGCGATCGTCCCCGTGGGGGCGATGCACGTGCGCGTCGCGTTGCGGTAGCGGATGCCGGTGCCGCCCTCGCCGTAGATGGAGTGCTCCCAGTTCGGGAAGACGCCCTTCTCCTCGCCGAGCGCGACCGAGGCCGCGTCGGCGGTGCGGGCGATGCGCGCCATGAGCTCCTCGGCGAAGTCGAGCGCCTCGTCGGAGTCGTAGGGGATGCCCGCGGCGATGAGCAGGTCGTGGAAGCCCATCACGCCGAGGCCGATCTTGCGGTTGCCGCGCACGGCATCCGTGATCTCGGGCAGGGGATACGAGCCCGCGTCGATGACGTTGTCGAGGAACCGGACGGCGAGCTTCACCGTCTCGTCGAGGGCTACCCGGTCCAGCGAGCCAGCCTCGCCGTCCCAGAAGCGGGCGACGTGGACCGAGCCGAGCGTGCAGGCCTCCCACGGCAGCAGCGGCACCTCGCCGCAGGGGTTCGTCGCCTCGATGTCGCCGAGGGCGGGCGTGGGGTTGCTGCGGTTCACGGTGTCGAGGAACACCATGCCGGGATCGCCGGTCCGCCAGGCCGACTGCGCGATCTCGCCGAGCAGCGTGGCGGCGTCGGCGCTGCCGCGCGCTGCGTCGGCGTGCGGGTCGACAAGGTCGATCGAGCCGCCGGACGCGGCGGCGTCGATGAAGGCGTCGGTGACGGCGAGCGAGAGGTTGAAGCGCTGCGCGCTGACGCCGTCGTCCTTGGCGTGGATGAAGTGGCGCACGTCGGGGTGGTCGATGCGCAGGATGCCCATGTTGGCGCCGTCGCGCTTACCGCCCTGGGTGACGAGCCGCGAGACGTCGTCGTAGTGGCGGAGGACGGAGACCGGGCCGCAGGCGGCGCCGTGCGTGGTGGCGATCGGCTCGCCCTCGGCGCGCAGGCTTGAGAAGTCGAAGCCGGTGCCGCCGCCCCACTTCTGCACCATCGCCGCCGCCTGCGCGGTCGACATAATCGAGTCCAGCGAGTCGTCGATGGGCAGCACGAAGCAGGCGGCGAGCGTGCCGCGGTCGGTGCCCGCGTTCATGAGCGTGGGCGAGTTCGGCAGGAAGCGCAGCGACGCCATCTCGTCGTAGAAGCGCTGCGCCCACTGCGCCCGCGACTCGGGCGTCGCCTCGACCGAGGCGATCGACTCGGCGACGCGGGCGAGCATCTGCTCGGGCGTCTCGGCGACCTCGCCCTCGCCGTTGCGCAGCAGGTAGCGGCGCTCGAGGACCGTGCGGGCGTTGTCGGTCAGGTCGACGGGGTGGGTGATGACAGGCGTGGTGACCATCGCATCGCGTCCGTTCGAGGCGGGGGAGGACGGCTATCAGAACATACGTCCGATACCCGCGCAAGCACCACAGCGCCCGGGTCGATCTTAGCGCGCGATGGGAAGCGGCGTACGGTCGGCCGCGGCGGAACGCCGGCCGCGAGCCGCACCGGCGGCAGGCGGTGCATCGGTGCGGCTCAGCGGCTGGCGGCGGAGGGGGCGCTCTCAATCGGCGTCGGCGCGAACGGCAGCTCCTCGAACAGCCGGGGCTGCTCGGCCGGAGGCACCGGGCTGTACTCGAGGCGTTCGAGCTCGTCGAGCATGTCGTCGATCGAGACGAACTGGCGGTACGCCGACGCGAAGCGGATGTAGGCGATGGGGTCGAGCATGCGCAGGTGGCCGATCACGATCTCGCTGATCACGCGGCTCGAGACCTCGTCGCGGCCGGACACCGTGATGCGACGCTCGACATCTTCGACGATGGCTTCGATGGCGCCGGCGGCGAGATCGCGCTTGCGGGCCGAGAGCCGGAGGCTCTGCAGCAGCTTCTCGCGCTGGAACTCCTCGCGGCGACCGTCGCGCTTGCGGACCTGGGCGCGGGCGGTCAATGCCTCTTCGAGGGTTGCGAAGCGCAACCCGCACGCCGAGCAGGCGCGCTTTCGGCGCACGCCGCTCCCGCTGAACTCCTGGTCGACGACTGTCGTCGGGACATGACCGCACGTGGGGCACTGCATCGATGGCGCATTCCTGGGGGAGGCAAGGGGCCTGAAGTGGATGCAGTACACACCGCCGGACGGCACCCGGCAACGGCTGCCGTCCACAGTCTGTTGCGAACATGTCCAAGACCGCGCGGCCGCGCGTTCGCAACTCCGGACGCGATGAGGGGCGGCCACCGGGCCGCCCCTCGCGCGCTTGCCTCGATGTGTCCCGCTACCGCGAGGGGAAGGTGCGGCGCAGGAACGTCGGCAGGTCCGCCTCCGTCAGCGAGTCCGGCTCGCTGGGGGGCAGGTCGGCGAGCCGCGGCGAGGGCTCATCGACCGAGTCCATGAGCGAGCCGACCGACTGGCGCACCGCGCTGAACCCGGTCGCGACGACGGTGATGCGGATCTCGTCGTTCATGTCATCGTCGATGGCCGTGCCGAAGATGATCTCCGCCTCCGGGTCGACCACCTCGGCAATGGTGCGTGCGGCGTTGTTCAGCTCCGACAGCTTGAGGTTGGACGGGCCCGTCACATTGAACAGCACGCCCGTGGCGCCCGTGATGTCGACCTCGAGGAGCGGGCTCGCGATGGCCTCGCGGGCCGCCTCGACGGCGCGCTGCTCGCCACGGCCGACGCCGATGGCCATGAGCGCCGGGCCGGCGTCCTCCATGACCCGCCGCACGTCGGCGAAGTCGAGGTTCACGATGCCGGGCACGGTGATCAGCTCGCTGATGCCCTGGATGCCCTGGCGCAGCACGTCGTCCGCCATGTGGAACGCCTCGGTCAGCGAGACGTCGTCGTTGCCGAGCTGCAGCAGGCGGTCGTTGGGGATCACGATCAGCGTGTCGACCTTGCCCTGGAGGTCGCGCACGCCCTCCTCGGCCTGCTGACGCCGCTTCGCCCCCTCGAACGCGAACGGCTTCGTCACGACGCCGATGGTGAGTGCGCCGAGCTCCCGCGCGGCCTCGGCCACGATCGGCGCGGCGCCGGTGCCGGTGCCGCCGCCGAGACAGGAGGTCACGAACACCATCTCCGCGCCGCGCAGGGCATCGAGGATCTCCTCGCGCGACTCCTCGGCCGCGCGCGAGCCGCGGAGAGGGTCGGAGCCCGCGCCGAGGCCCTTGGTGAGGCGGTCGCCGATGCTCACCTTCATCTCGGCGTCGCAGCCCTCGAGGGCCTGCAGGTCGGTGTTCATCGCGACGTACTGCACGCCGGGGAGGCGCTGGGCGATCATGCGGTTGACGGCATTGGAGCCGCCTCCCCCCACCCCGACGACCTTGATCGGGGGCAGCGTGTCGAAGTGGTCTGGCATGGTGGGCGTTCCCTTCGGTGACTCTGTGCGCCTGGGTGTTGCTGCTTCGTCGCCGCCATCGCCAGCGGCCTCGGAACTCGATGCCTGATCAAGGGCCGGGAGCTCTGCCTGCTGTCCGGCGGGCAACTCCTGCGAGGCCTCGGCCGGTTCCGAGGTGACCGGCTCGGGCTCGGGCTCCTCGTCCGCGACGGACTCGGGCGCCTCGGCGACCGCAGGTTCCGGCTCTTCCGCCGCCGTCGCTTCGGGCTCTTCGGCGACCGCCTCGGCGGCTGCCGGTTCCGGCTGGGGCTCCCCGGCGACTACCGGTTCGGGCTCGGCAGGGGCCTCGGGTTCCGGTTCCCTCGCCGCCACCGGCTCCGGCGCGGGCCGGGGCTCCACCGGCTCGGCTACGGCCGGTGGCGCCGGCTCGGCGTCGGCGAACTCCTCGTCGAACTCCGAGGCCGCCTCGGCCGGAATGGGCGTGACGTCCAGCTCCGGGCGAGCGCCCGAGTCTTCGGGCGGCGGCGGCTCGAGGTCCGCCCCGGCGGCGGAGTCCCCTGCGTGCTCGTCCCGCACGGCGAGCCGCACGGGCTGTCGGGCGGGCTCGGGGGTGCTGTCGCTCCGCCGGCGCGCCTGTTCGAGGTAGTCGAAGAGCGTCGACGCGTCGATGGAAGAGGCGGTCTCGTTGCGCCGTTCGGCGCCAGCCTCCGTCCGTTCGTCCGGTTGCGTCATGAGTCAGTCCTTCCCTGCGGGTTGGGGAGTGGTCCGACGGCGGCGCTGGGCAGGCCCACGCCGGGGGAGCACCGTCCGGGTATCCGGTTGTTTGCGCGCTGTGGTGTGTATGTCATTGCGGCAGCACCGCCCGTACGACCTGCGCGACCTTGCGCGCGAGGCCTCGTACAGCACCGCCGCGCGGTCGCCTCGCGACCGGGCGGAGCATGATCTCCTGCTCGCGGAGCGCCCAGCGCAGCAGCCCCACCGGCGTTGAGTAGGCCGGCTCGTGCAGCACGTCGGACATGCCCGCGAGGTGGCGCGGTCGCCCGACGCGGGCGGGCAGCTGCAGCACTTCCTCGGCCAGGAGGTCGATACCCGGCAACGACGCCGCGCCACCGGTGAGCACGACGCCGGCGGCGAGCAGCTCCTCGGGTGAGCCGCGGCGGATCTCGGCCCGCACCATCTCCAGCATCTCCTCGGTGCGCGCCTGGAGGACCTCCGCGATGAGTCGCCGCGACACCTCCTTGTGGCCTTCCGAGCCGAACGCGTCGACCTCGACGGTCTCGTCCTCCTCGACCATCGACGGGAGGGCGTGGCCGTGGTCGCGCTTCGCCTGCTCGGCCGCCGGCTGCGGGATGCGCAGCGCGATTACCAGGTCGCCGGTCATCTGCGCACCGCCCACGGGCAGCACGGCCGTGTGCGCCACCGCGCCGTGCACGTAGACGGCGAGGTCGGTCGCGCCGCCGCCGATGTCGATCACGGCGACCCCGTGCTCGAGCTCCTCGGGGTTGACCGCGGCCTGTGTCGAGGCCAGCGAGTCGAGGATGAGCGAGTCGACGCGGACCCCGGCGCCCTCGACGCAGCGGAGCAGGTTATGGATGGCCGAGGTCCCGGCCGTCACGATGTGCGTCTCGACGTCCAGCCGCGAGCCGAACATGCCGCGCGCGTCGACGACGTGGTCCTGGTCGTCGACGACGAAGTAGCGCGGGATGACGTGTAGCACCTCGCGGTTGTTGGGGATGTTCACGATGCGCGCGCTCTCCAGCGCGCGGCCCACGTCGTTGGCCGTGATCGCCTGGCGCGGGTCGGCGATGGCGACGATGCCGCGCGAGTTCATCGAGGAGACGTGCGGTCCCTTGATGCCGATGTGCGCCGAGAGGATGCGTGTCCCGGACGCGCGCTCCGCACGCTCGACGGACGAGGCGATCGCCTCCATGGCGACGTGGATGTTGTCGACCATGCCGCGGTTCAGCCCCTGTGACGGCCCGACGCCGACACCGAGGATGCGGATCTCGTGGGCGCTCGCGAGCTCCGCCACGACCGTGCAGATCTTGGTCGTGCCCACGTCGATAGCGGCGAAGGTTGCGTTGGCCATCAGCGCATCACCAGGTGGCGGCCGAACCGCAAGTCGATCTCCTGGACGTCCCGCTCCTCCTCGTCGAGCTGGTTCAGCAAGGCGCCCCACGCCGCGATCTTGAAGTCGTAGTTGTGCGAGTCGCCGAAGACGGCGTCGGGCCCGTCCGTCACGCGGATCACGAGCCCCCGGTCGCTGTGGAACTCGAAGCGCCCGACCTGCACGCCGAGGCGCTGCGAGCGGGCGTCGGCGACGAGGCGGGCTACGGTCTGCACGGTGTCGGCGTCGATCACGTCGCCGGCCTGCGGCGGGAGCGTCCCGGTCACGTCGATGATCGTCACCGCGTCGGCGGCCGGCGGCCGTCCGTGCTCGATGACGAGCCCGTCGGCGTCGATGACGGCGCGCTGCCCCGCGCTCTCCCAGTAGCCCCAGCCGTGGTGCTCGGTCACCGCGATGCGCACGCCCTGCGGCCAGTCGCGCTCGACCGCGGCGGCTTTCACCTCCGGCAGCGTGGCGACGATGCGTCGTGCCGCCGCGTTGGTGTCGACCACGAGGAGCGACCGGCCACCGAGGTCGGCGGCGGCCACCACGGCGTGCGGGTCGGCGATCTCGATACCGGTCACGTCGGCGTGCCGCACGCGCAGTGTCTCGCCGCTGAGGAGCGAGTACGCGCCGAACGTCGCCCCGGCCGAGAAGGCCACGACGACCACGGCGAACGCCATGCCCCACCAGGGCAGTGCTCGCAGCCGCGTCCGCAGGCTTGTGCGCGGCAGGCGGCGCGGCCGCCGCCCGAGGTGGTAGCGTCGCTCGCCCAGCGCGGTGGCCTGGAGCGCGGGGTGCGTGCGCTCGCCGCGGCCGAACCACAGCTGCGGCAGCAGCTTGCGCCGGCCCTTCCGGTCGGGGGTCCCGCGACGCCTAGGCATAGGACTGGACCTCCGCGTGGCGTTCCAGCCCGAAGTCGACGAGCTTCGAGATCAGCGATGGGTAGTCCACGCCTGCCTCGCCCCAGAGCCGCGGGTACATCGAGATCGGCGTGAAGCCCGGGAGCGTGTTGACCTCGATCAGCCGCACGGTGTCGGGCTCGCTGACGATGAAGTCGACGCGTGCGAGGCCCGTGCAGCCGAGCGCGCGGTAGGCCCGGACCGCCGTGTCCTGCACGCGCACCGCGAGGTTCTCGCTCACCTGTGCGGGGACGATGAGGTCCGTGCTGTCGTCCTGGTACTTGGCCGCGTAGGTGTAGAACTCGTCGTGGGGGCGGATCTCGCCCAGCGGCGAGGGCTGCGGGTCGGCGTTGCCGAGCATCGCGCACTCGACCTCGGCGCCGTCCACGGCCTCCTCGACCAGCACCTTGCCGTCGTAGCGTGCGGCGAGTTCGAGCGCCGGTCCGAGCTCCTCGCGCGACACGACCTTGCTCACCCCGATGGATGAGCCGCCGTTCGCCGGCTTCGCGAAGGACGGGTAGCCGATGACGCGCTCGACGCCCGCGACCGTCTCGTGGGATGGGGTATCGCCGGCCAGCTCGGCGAGCTCGTCGCCTTCGAGGACCACATAGGTAGGCTGGGGGATGGCCTGCGCGGTGAAGACGGCGCGCATGTGCGCCTTGTCCATGCCGATCGCGCTGGCCGCGACGCCGGCCCCGACGTACGGGATGTCCATCACCTCGAGCAGGCCCTGCAGCGAGCCGTCCTCGCCGTTGCGGCCGTGCACGATGGGGAACGCGACGTCGATGGTGGCGAGGGAGGCGAGCACCTCGGGCAGCCCTGTCAGGTCGGGGTCCTCGTCGATGCCAAGGTCGCCGTACTCCCCAACCTGGAGCCGGTCGACCCGCCGCTGTGTCTCCCGCGGGGTCAGCCACGCGCCGCCGCGCGTGATCCCGAACGGCACGACCTCGAACCGCTCCGGGTCGGCCTCGCGCATGATCGAGCGGCCCGAGACCACGGAAACCTCGTGCTCGGGGCTGCGTCCGCCGAAGATCACGCCGAGCCGCATGCGCTCGCTCATGGCGTGCCCTCCTCGGCCGGCGTGGCCTCGTCGGTCGGCGCGCCCTCCTCGGTCGGCGCGGCTCCCAGCAGGTGGTCGCGCACGAGCGGCAGGACGGCGTCGACGGGACCGGCGCCGATGGTGAGGAACACGTCGCCGGGTCCCAGGTCGCGGGCCGCCGCCTCGGCAGCCTCCTCGAACGACTCGACGTAACGCGCGGGCGGCGCGGTGATCTCCGCGGCCAGGGCGGCTCCGTCGATGCCCTCCTCGGGCTCCTCGCGCGCCGGGTACGTCGGCGCGACGATGAGCGCGTCGAGGCTCTCGAAGCACGTGCGGAAGCCCTCCAGCAGGTACCGCGAGCGCGAGTAGGTGTGCGGCTGGAAGCAGCCGACGATGCGGCGGCCGGGGTAGCGCTGCCGCGCCGCGCTGAGCGTCGCGCGCACCTCGGTGGGGTGGTGTGCGTAGTCGTCGACGAGCGTGACGCCGGCGACCTCGCCGAACACCTCGAAGCGCCGCCGTGTCCCGGCGAAGTCGGCGATGGCTTGCGCCGCGCGATGGAAGTCCACACCCGCGCGCATCGCGACCGCGAGCGCGCCGAGGGCGTTCGTGACGTTGTGCCGGCCGGGCACCCGCAACTCGATCTGCCCCAGCTCCGCGCCGTCGAGCAGCACCGTGGCGGCGAGGCCGCCGAGCGCCCCCGGCCGCACGTGGGTCGCGCGCCACTCGATGTTCGGAGCGAGCCCGTACTGCTCGACGCGCGCGCCCGCCGCGCGACGCTGCGCGCCGAGCTCAGCCGCCCACGGCGAGTCCGCGCAGACGAAGAGCGTGCCGTCCGGGCGGACGCGCCCGGCGAACGCCTCGAACGCCTCGCGCAGCCGCTCCGGCGTGCCGTAGTAGTCCAGGTGGTCGGGCTCGATGTTCGTGATGAGCGCGAACTGCGGCTCGTACTCCAGGAACGCCTCGGCGTACTCGTCCGCCTCGACCACCGCGAGGTCGCCGGCGCCGTCGCGAGCGTTCCCGCCGAGGTCCGGCGAGTCGCCGCCGAGCAGCACGAGCGGGTCGAGCCCGCCGCGCTCCGCCAGCAGCGCGGCGAGCGCCGTGGTCGTCGTCTTGCCGTGGCTGCCCGCGATGGCGAGCACGCGCCGGTCCTGCAGCAGGCGCTGCACCATCGCGGCGCGCACGACCACCTCGACGCCGCGCTCGCGTGCCGCGGCCAGCTCGGGGTTCCCGGCCGGCGCCGCAACGGTCGTCACGACCAGCTCGGCGCGTCCGAGGTTGGAGGCGGCGTGGCCCTCGTAGATGGTCGCGCCCTGCTCCTGGAGGCGGCGCGTGTAGTCGGACACGGCGAGGTCGGAGCCGGTCACGACGTGCCCGCGGGCGAGCAGGATCTGGCCGATGGCCGAGAGGTGGACGCCGCCGGCGCCCACGAGGTGGACCCGCCGGGGGATCTCAGCGCCTGTCGCGCGCCCTCGGGAGCGGCTCAACGTCATCATGCCGCCAGCTCCAGCAGCGTGTCGGCGAGCTCCTGCGCCGCGTGCGGGCGGGCGAGCCCGGCCATCGCCTCGGCCATCGAGGCACGGCGAGCGTCGTCGTCGAGCAGCTGCGTGACCTCGTCCTCGAGGCGGTCGAGGTCGTCGCCGCCGAGCATGACGGCGGCGCCCTGCGAGGCGAGGAACGTCGCGTTGGCGCGCTGGTCAGAGAAGCCGCCGGGGATCACGACGGCGGGCAGTCCCGCAGCCGGCAGCTCGCCGAGCACTGACGCGCCCGCGCGCGTGACGGCGAGGTCCGAGGCCGCCATCGCCCACGCCATCTCGTCGGTGTACGCGCGCAGCTGGTAGCGCTCGCGGTGCCAGAACGAGAGCTGCTCGCGCTCATGGGCGAGCCAGGCCTCCTCGTCGCGCCCGGCGATGTGGATGATCTGCGCCCGGTCGAGCAGCGGCCTGAGCGCGCTCGCGATTGCGAGGTTGATCGAGCGCGCACCGAGCGAGCCGCCGGTCACGAGCAGCGTCCTGACGGACGGGTCGAGGTCGAAGCGGCGCGCGCCCTCCTCGCGCTCGGCGTCGGCGAACTGGCGGCGCACCGGGTAGCCGGTGACGGTCGCCTTCTCGGCGGGCAGGTACTCGAGGGAGCCGTGGACGGAGCACGCGACCTTCGTTGCCCGTCGCTGCAGCGCGCGTACCGCCCAGCCCGGGCGGACGTCGGGGAGGAAGAGCAGCAACGGGATGCCGCGCCGGCTGGCCGCGCGGCCCACCGGGGCGGCGGCGTATCCGCCCGTCGCGAAGACCGCCTGTGGGGCGTCGCGGTCGAGCCAGCGCAGCGACTCGCGGTAGCCCAGCGCGAGCTGGATCGCCCCGCGGGCCATGCGCCACGGCGAGCGCGACCGGACGGGCGCGGCGCGGACCGCGCGGTACTCGAAGCCCTCGGCCTCGGCGACGGCGCGCTCGGGGCCACGCGGGGTGCCGTAGTAGAACAGCTCGACGTTCCCGCGCTCGCGCAGGCGCTCGGCGACCGCCACCGATGGGTAGGCGTGGCCGCCGGTTCCGCCGCCGGTGAGCACGAACTTCATCGTGATGCCGCCGCCGCCCGGCGGCGCCCCTTCCGCTCCTCGCGCACCACGCCGCGCGAGGGTGGCTCGTTGGCCGGGTCGTCCAGCGCGGCGTAGCGCGAGACTGAGAGCACCACGCCGATGGCCGTGAGCATCACCGCCAGCGACGAGCCGCCGTAGGACAGGAACGGGAGCGTGATCCCGGTGAGCGGGATCGAGCGCGTTACGCCGCCGACGTTGATCAGCAGCTGCAGCGCGATCCACATCAGGATCCCCGCCACGAGGAGCGACCCGAACGGGTCGGCCGCGCGCTGCATGATCCGCAGTCCGCGCCACAGCAGCAGCACGAACAGCAGCAGCACCACCGTCACGCCGATGAACCCGAGCTCCTCGCCGATGATCGAGATAACGCCGTCGGTGTGCGCGGCGGGGACGAAGAGGAACTTCTGCCTCGATACGCCGAGGCCGAGACCCGTCCAGCCGCCCGAGCCGAGCGCGATGAGCATCTGCAGGGTCTGGAAGCCGTAGCCCGCGGGGTCCGACTCCGCGGAGGTGAACGAGAGGATGCGCGTCATCCCGTAGCCGCCGACGACCACGAACGCGGCGGTGAACCCCACGGCCGTGACCACCAGCGCCAGCAGGTGCGTGAGGCGTGCGCCGGAGACGAAGAAGAGCGTGCCCGTGATCGCGGCGATCAGCAGCGCCGTCCCGAGGTCCGGCTCCAGGAGCACCAGCGCGGTGACCAGTCCGACCATGCCGACGAACGGCACGACGCCCAGCACGAGGTCGCGCACCGTCGGTCCCTTGGCGGCGAGCCAGGCCGCGAGGTAGACGATGACGGCCAGCTTCGCGAGCTCGCTCGGCTGTCCCGAGAACGGCCCGACCTCGATCCAGCGCGTCGGCCCGCCCTCGACCGCGCTCACGCCGATACCCGGTACGAGCGCGGCGGCGAGCCCGGCCAGGGCGATGAGCATGAGCAGCGGGCTCACCCGCCGCAGCCAGCGGTAGTCGATCAGGCCGGCGGCGAACATGCCGACCAGTCCCACGCCTGCCCACAGGACCTGGCGCCTGATGTAGAAGTCCGAGTCGTCGTGTGCGGCGTACCCGAGCGCGTAGGACGCCGAGTAGACGGCGATCAGCCCGATGATGAGCAGCATGATCACGATCGTCACGAGCACCCAGTCCGGCCCGTGGCGCTTCGGCGCGGCGATGGCGGGAGCCCTCACGGCGCACCGCCCGTGACGGCCTCGACGGCTGCGCGGAACGCCGAGCCGCGTTGCTCGAACGTCCGGTACGCGTCGAACGAGGTGCCGGCGGGCGAGCACAGCACCACGTCGCCCTCGCGCGCGAGCGCTGCCGCCGCTTCCACGGCCGCCTCGACGGTGTCGACCTCGCGCAGCTCCGGGGCGTCGCCGTCTCGCACCGCGTGCACGGCGTCGACGAACGTGGGGCCCGCCTCGCCAAAGCCGATGACCGCGCGGCAGCGCTGCACGGCCTCGCGCGCAAGCTCGCCGAGCGGGAGGTGCTTGTCGCGACCGCCGAGGAGCAGCACCGCGGGCTCGCCGAAGGCGCGCAGCCCCGCGAGCGTCCGCTCGGGCGTGGTTGCAATCGAGTCGTTGACCCACGTCACACCACGCGCCCGCGACACCACCTCCAGGCGGTGGGGGACGCCGCTGAACGCGCGGATCGCCCGTGCGGCGGCATCGTCGTCCACGCCCAGCTGGGCGGCCACGCCGACGGCGGTGACGACGTTGGCGACGTTGTGGTCGCCGCGAAGCGGGATCGCCTCGCGCTCGATGACCGCGTGCTCGCGCCCGTCCTCGACGCGCACGACCACCCCGCCGGAGACGGTCGCGCCGTCGCCCGGTAACGAGCGCTCGACGGAGGTGTAGCGCACGAGGCCCGGCGCTTCCTCCGCGAAGCCCGCGGCGACCTCGTCGTCGATGTGGAAGACCGAGATGTCGTCGGGCTGCTGGAACTCGAAGATGCGCCGCTTCAGGCCGACGTACGCCGACCATGAGTAGGCGTCGAGGTGGTTGGGCGTGACGTTCGTCACGCATGCAACGTGGGGGCTGACCTCGACGGACTCGAGCTGCGTGTGCGACAGCTCCAGCACCACGCGGGTCTTCGGCTCGATGCGGTCGAGGAGGCCGAGCAGGCCCACGCCGATGTTGCCGCCCACGACATAATCAGCACCCGATGCCTCGAGCATCGCGCCGACGAGGGCGGTGGTGGTGGTCTTGCCGGACGAGCCGGTGATGCCCGCGACGGGAGCGGGGCAGACCTCGAGGAACAGCCGGGTCATCGACGAGATCGGGACGCCGGCCCGGCGGGCGGCGCGGAGCGCGGGCAGGTCCGGCGGGACGCCCTGCGAGGCGAAGACGGTGTCCGCTCCGACCAGGTCCTCTTCGCGGTTTGCGCCCAGCGACAGGGTGATGTCGAGGCCGTCGATGGCCGCGAGGGCGTCGCCGAGCTGACCGGCGGGGCGGGCGTCGGAGACGGTGACGCGGGCTCCGCGCGGCGCGAGGTATCGAACGAGATCGATGCCTTCGATGCCGAGCCCGACGACGGTCACGCGGGTACCCTCGTAGTTATGATCAGGCGCCAACGCACGTTTATGGTTTTCGTACACGCTTATATCACACCGCCAGTGCCAACGCGATGCCGACCATCGCCCCGGCGAACGCGAATAGCCATAACCGCAGCACCACCTGCGGCTCGCTCCACCCGATGAGTTCCATGTGGTGATGCAGCGGTGTCATGCGGAAGAAGCGCCGCCCGCCCGTGGTCTGGAAGTACGCGATCTGGATCAGCGTCGATCCCGCCTCGACAACGAACACGATCCCGATGATGGGGAGCAGCAGCCAGTGCCCGGTCATCAGCGCCACGGTCGCCAGCGAGGCGCCCAGCGGGAGGGCGCCGGTGTCGCCCATGAACAGCGAGGCAGGGTGCGCGTTGTACCAGAGGAACCCCAGCAGCGCGCCCGTCACCGTGAACGAGAACGTCGCGAGGAACGCCTGCTCCTGCAGGAACGCGATCACGCCGTACGCCGCGAACGCCACCGCCGCGGTGCCGCCGAGGAGCCCGTCGAGCCCGTCCGTGATGGAGACGGCGCTCGTCGTGGCGATGATGGTGACGACGGCGATCGGGATGTAGAACAGCCCGAGCTCGTATCCGCCGAGCCAGGGGACGTTCACGCTCCGCGCCTCGAGCAGGAAGTAGAGGATCAGCGAGACGGCCACCGCGAGGCCGACCATGTAGCCGAACTTGAGCCGCCACGTCAGCGCCCGCCAGCCGGGGAAGCGGTCGACCAGCGTCCCCATGTCGTCGAGCGCGCCAACGATGAGCCCGGAGATCACGACGCCGAGGGGCAGCAGGATGCTGAACCGGTCGAAGAGGTTCGTCGGGACGGTCACGATGGCGACCGCGCCGAAGATGAGGAGCCCACCCATCGTCGGCGTGCCGGCCTTGATGTTGTGCGTCGAGGGGCCGTCCTCGGAGATCGCCTTGCCGATGCGCTGGCCGCGCAGCCAGCGCACAACCGAGCCGCCGCCGAGCAGGGCGACGATGAACGCGGCACTCCCGGCGAGCAGCGCTTCGGTCATGGCGCGGCTCCCTCGGGTGCGTCGTCGTTGGCGGTCCTCGATGCGAGCTGCGATTCCACCTCGGCCACCACCGTCTCCAGGGCGAGCGCCCGTGAACCCTTCACGAGCAGTGAGTCGCCGGGCTCCAGCGTCGCGAGCAGCGCTCGCGCCGCCGCCTCCTTCGAGTCGAGGTGCTCGGCGGCCTGCAGGCCGCAGCCCTGCGCGGCCCGCGCCATCCGCGACGCGAGGTCTCCGACCGTAAACAGCACGTCGGCGACGCCTGCGGCGCGCCGCCCGACCTCGTCGTGCGACGGCTCGGCAAGGTCGCCGAGTTCGAGCATGTCGCCGAGCAGCGCGAGCTTGCGCCCGGGCATCTCGGCGAGGAGGTCAAGCGCGGCCAGCGTCGCGGCCGGGCTCGCGTTGTAGGTGTCGTCGAGCAGCGTGATGCCGCCCGGCAGCGTGCGGACGGTGAGCCGGAGCGGCACGTCGAGCGACTCCAGCGCGCCACGGACCTCGTCAAGCGGCACGTCATCGACGAGCCCGGCGGCGGCGGCGGCCAGCACGTTCGGCAGCAGGTGCGCCCCCGGCAGCGGCACGCGCACGCGCCGCTCCTCGCCCTGCGCGTGCAGGGTGAACGCGAAGCCATCCGCGCCGAGCGGTTCGAGGTCCGTGCCGCGCACGTCGGCGTCCTCGCCGGTCCCGAAACGGGTGACCGGCGCGGCGGTGTGTTCGGCCATCGCGGCGACGACGGGGTCGTCGATGTTGAGCAGCGCGTGGCCGTCCGGCGTCAGCGCCTCGACGAGTTCGCGCTTCGCGCGCGCGATGGCGTCGAGCGAGCCCGCGCGCTCGAGGTGTACCGGACCAACGTTGAGCACGATGCCCGTGCGCGGGCGCGTCCACGTGCAGAGCAACGCGATCTCGCCCGTGGTGTACATCCCGTGCTCGATCACCGCGCGCTCGGTATCCGGCCGCAGCTCGAGGAGGCAGAGCGGCACGCCGATCTCGTTGTTGTAGTTCAGCTCGCTGGCCTGCACGCGGTAACGCCCCGCGAGCACCGCGGCGGCCATGAGCTTCGTGGTCGTCTTGCCGACGTTGCCCGTCACGCCGACGACCTCGGTCGCAGGGAGCTGTGCACGCCACGCGGCTCCCAGCTCCTGCAGCGCGGCGAGCGGGTCGTCGACGACGAACAGCGTCGCGCCCTCGATGGCGGCGGCGTCGGCGGGCGGTGCGCCGACCAGCACACCTGTCGCGCCCCGCCGCACGGCGTCGGCGGCGAACTCGGCCCCGTCGACATGCTCGCCCGGCAGCCCGACGAACAGGTCGCCGGGGTCGGCGCGGCGCGAGTCGATCACGGCGCGCGTGAAGTGCGCGCCGGGGCCGCGCCGCTCGGTGAGGCGGCGGGCCAGCACGCGGCCGGCGAACGCGGCGTCGAGGCGCGGTGTGGTCATGGCGCGGCCACCTGCGGCTGGGTGATCGGCACGTTGAGGTAGTCCATCACGTCCGCCGCGATGCGCGAGAAGACCGGCGCGGCCACGATGCCGCCGAGGTGCGAGTCGGCGCTGGGGCGGTCGATCTTCACCAGGATCGTGACCCGTGGGTCCTCGTAGGGCAGGAATCCCGCGAAGGACGCGATCGTGGTGTCGAAGTCATACCCGGCGGCGGTGGAAAGCAGCGTGGTGCCCGTCTTGCCGGCCACGCGGTAGCCCTTCACGCGCGCGTAGTGGAAGGGCACGTTCTCGACCACGTCGTGCATCATCTGCGCCAGCGTCTGCGAGGTCTGTGCGGTCACCACCTGGCGCACGGCGACCGGCTCGCGGCGGCGCACGTCCTCGCGCGTCGCGACCTGCGCGACGATCTGCGGCTGGATCAGCGCGCCGTCGTTGGCGAAGACGTTGACGGCCGTAATGGTCTGCAGCGGGGTGACGGCCAGCCCCTGGCCGTACGAGTTCGTCGCCAGGTCCACCGGGTACCAGTCGTCGTCGCTCGGATGCCGCACCAGCCCGGGCGCCTCGCCCGAGAGCCCGATGTGCGTGACCTGGCCGATGCCGAAGCGCGCGAGGTAGTCGTAGAAGTGACGCGCGCCGATCTGCTCGGAGAGCCACGCCGAGCCGGTGTTGAGCGAGTGCTGCAGGTACTCGGTCATCGTCACCTCGCCGTAGGCGACGAAGTTCCAGTTGCGGATGGTGCCGCCGCTGACGTGCGTGACACCCTCGTCGACGTACGTCGTGTCGGGGGTGACGAGCCCGAGGTCGATGGCCATGGCGGTCGTCAGCGTCTTGAACACCGAGCCCGGCTCGTACAGGTCGGTGATGGGGCGGTTGCGGATGAGGTCGCTGAGGCCCTCCGACTGCAGGTCGAGCGTGGAGAGACGCACCGTGGGGAGCGCGGCCATGGCGAGGATCGCGCCGGTGCGCGACTCCATGATGATGACCGTGCCGCCGCTGGCGGCGTTCTCCTCGACGGCGCGCGCGAGCTCCCGTTCGGCGATCGCCTGGATGAACCGGTCGATGGTGAGCTGCACGTCCCCGCCGGCGACCGGCATCCGGGTGGTGGGAAGCACGAACGAGATCGGGCGGCCGAGTGGGTCCTCCTCGCCCACGACACGGCCGGGCTGGCCGCGCAGCACGTGATCGAAGTCCGCCTCGATGCCCCACAGGCCGCCGCCGTCCAGGCCGACGTAGCCGATGAGCGGTCCCGCGAGTTCTTGCTCGGCGTAGATGCGGCGGGAGCTCGGCAGCAGGCGCACGCCCCACAGGCCCGCCTCGCGCAGCTCGCGTCCGCGCTCGTACTCCATCAGGCGAACCACGCGGATGTCGCCGATGTCCTGCGAGGTGCCGAGCGCGAGCAGCTCGCCGGGGTCGCGGCCGATCGCGGCGCCGAGCCCCACGGCCGCGACGCTCGCGCGCTGGCGGTCCCGCCACAGGAACGTGTCGATGTAGACGTCCCACGTGTCGATGGACGTCGCGAGCGGGTAGCCGGTGGCGTCGAGAATCGCGCCTCGGCTGGCCGGCACCTCGGCAGCGCCGATGCGCGAGGCGACCGCCTCCTCGATGTACTGCTCGTGTCCGCCGATCTGGATCACGGCGAGGCGGGCGAGGAGGGCCGCGAAGCCCGCGACGACCATGGTCGCGAGCAGCCAGTGCCGCCACGTCAGGTGGTTCGGTCGTGCCGCCTCACGCTGCCCTGCGGGCACGAGCGTCCTCCCCGGCGCGCCGCCGTCCTCATGTCCTGTCCGGCGCGGCGCACGCCCTCGGCGCCCGCGCTATTCGAGCCCGGGCACGCTCCACAGCATCCCGGACCACCAGGGTTCGGGCGGAGCGGGCGTCTCCGGCGCGGCTCGCACGTAGCGCTCCGGCATCGGCGCCACGTCGGGTGCGGGCACGCCGACGGATATCCGCACGGTGTCGTCCGGCCGGACCATCCCGAGCCTGCCGGTGGCGGCGGCGTGGACGGTCTCGAGATTGCTCATCTGCGCGATCTCCGCCTCGAGCAGCCGCACGTCGACCGCCAGCTCCGCGCGCTGCTGCTGGAGCTGACGCAGCTCGTACCCCGTGGCGGTCATGCGGCTGCTCTGCACCACCTGCAGGGAGCCAATGGCCGCGATGCTCACGATCGCGGCAAGCGCCAGGAGGAGGGAGACGCCGCGCAGCAGACGTCCTGCGACGCTGCTGCGCGGCCTGGGGAGCGATGCAGCCTTCTGGCGGATCCGTGCGGTGTACGTCGGATTCGTGCCCGAGGTGGCGGCGGGCCCGTAGCCACCCGCGAGTCGCGGAGCGTCCAGGGCGGCCATCACGCGGCCGCCTGTCCCAGCGCCTCGGCCACGCGGAGCCGCGCCGACCGCGCGCGCGGGTTGCGCGCGACCTCGTCGGCTCCGGGCTTGCGCACGCGCCGCGTCACCAGGCGCAGCGTGGCGACGTGGTCGCAGATGCAGATCGGGGTGCGTGGCGGGCAGACGCACTCGGTGGACTCGCGCCGGAAGTGCTCCTTCGCGACGCGGTCCTCGAGCGAGTGGAAGGCGAGCACGGCAATGCGCGCGCCCGCGCCGCCGAGCAGGCTGCAAGCGGCGGAAAGGGTGTCGGCCAGGAAGTCCATCTCCCGGTTCACCGCGATCCGCAGGGCCTGGAACGTCAGAGTGGCGGGGTGATGATGACGTTCCCGACCCCTGCCTGCAGCCTGCTCGACGGCGCGAACGAGGTCGCCCGTCGTGTGCAGTGGCCGCCGGGCCACGATCGCGCGTGCGATGGCGCGCGCCCGGCGCTCCTCGCCGTAGCGGCGGATCAGGTCCGCCAGCTCGGCCTCCTCGTACTCGTTGACGATGATCTCCGCGGTCAGCTCCGCGTCCGGGTCCATGCGCATGTCCAGCGGCTCGTCGCGCTGGAACGAGAAGCCCCGCCCCGGTGCGTCGAGCTGCAGCGACGAGACGCCGAGGTCGAAGAGCACGCCGCTGACCTGCTCGAACCCCTGCCCGGCCGCTATCTCCGCGATCTCGCTGTGATGCCCGCGCACGAGCACCACGGCATCGCCGAACGGCGCGAGCCGCTCGCCGGCGATCGCCAGCGCGTGCGGGTCGAGGTCGATACCGAGCAGCGCGCCGTCGGGCCGCGCTGCGTCCAGGATCGCCTCGGCGTGCCCGCCGAGACCGACGGTCGCGTCGATGTAGCGGCCGCCGGGTCGCACGTCGAGGCCGTCGAGCACCTCGGCGACCATCACGGGGTCGTGGCGGGGGGCGGCTGTGGCGTCGGTGGTCATGCGTCGGCGCCCTCGCTCTCCGCCTCGGCGACGGCGCGCTCGGCGGCCCAGCGGTCCGGGTCCCAGAGCTCGATGTAGTCGCCGAGACCGATCAGGCTCACCCGTCCGTCGAGCCCGGCGCGCTCTCGCATCTCCTGCGGGACGAGGATCCGGCCCTGGCGGTCGAGGTCGACGTGCTGCGCGTCCGGGAGGAAGTTGCGTCGCCGCCGGCGGTCGCCGCGGCGCTGCGTCCCCGATGAACCCAGGCGCTGCTCCGTCTCGGCCTCGAAGCCCTGCTGCGTGTAGAGCTCGAGGCAGCCATCCTCGGCGGGTCTCAGTACGCCGCCGTCCACCAGCTCCCGACGGAAGACGGCCGGAACCGCGACCCGGCCCCGGTCGTCCATCGAGTGTTCGAAGGTGCCGTAGAGATACACGGCTCGCCCCCGGTGGGGATGGCACGGTTGCCCCATTTCCCCCCACAACGCTCCCGAAGGCTACCACGCACCCCATCGCATAGCAATGGGCGTCCCATCCGTGCGCGTTTGCTACGATCCGGGTGAGGAGCACGCGATGACCGAACACGACGCCCTCGTGCGCGCTGCGGTGCTGACCGTGAGTGACCGCGCCGCGGCCGGGACCTACGTCGACACGGCGGGTCCGGCCGTTGCCGCGATGCTGCGCGAGGCCGGCTTCGCGGCCGGCGACCCGGACGTGCTGCCCGACGACCCGGACGCCATCGCCGCGTGGCTGCGCCGCCAGGCCGACGACGAGGGAGCGGGGCTCGCGATTACCGCCGGGGGTACCGGCCTCGGACCGCGCGACCACACCCCGCAGGTGACGGAGAGCGTGCTCGACTACCGCGTCGACGGGCTCGCGGAGGCGATGCGGGCCGCCTCGATCGCCATTGTGCCGACGGCGATGCTCTCTCGCGCCGTCGCGGGGGTGCGAGGGCGCACGCTCATCCTCAACCTGCCCGGCAGCGAGCGCGGGGCGCGCGAGAACCTCGAGGTGGTGCTACCGGTCCTCGCGCACGCGGTCGCGCAGATCACCGGTGACGCTGAGCCGGCGCCGCCGTCCGGCACGCACAGCCGCGGCTAGCCGCGGCGATCTCATGCGGCTCGACATCCTCACGCTCTTCCCGGGCATCTTCAGCGGCCCGCTGGACGAGACGATCCTCCGTCGCGCCATCGACGCCGGCCTCGTCGAGGTCGAACTCCACGACCTGCGCGAGTGGGCGACCGACCGCCACCGCACCGTCGACGACTACCCGTTCGGCGGCGGCCCCGGCATGGTCATGAAGCCCGAGCCGATCTTCGCGGCCGTCGAGGCCATCCAGCCGCTCGCCGAGCCCGAGGCGCCGGTCGTGCTCATGACGCCGCAGGGTCGGCGCCTCGACCACGCGCTCGCCGTCGAGCTGGCTGCGCACCCGCGCCTGCTCATCGTGTGCGGGCGCTACGAGGGCGTCGACGAGCGCGTGCGCGAGCACCTCGTGGACGTCGAGGTGTCCGTGGCCGACGTCGTCGTGTCGGGTGGGGAGCTGCCGGCCCTGCTGCTCGTGGACGCGCTCGTGCGGCGCGTGCCGGGCGTGCTGGGCGGCGAGGGATCGCTCTCGGAGGAGTCGTTCGAGGGCGGGCTGCTCGAGTACCCGCAGTACACGCGGCCGGCCGAGTTCCGCGGGTGGACGCCGCCCGAGGTGCTGCTGTCCGGCCACCACGGAGAGATCGCGAAATGGCGTCGACGCCAGCGCCTCGCGCGCACGCGCGCCCGCCGCCCGGACCTGCTCGACGCCGCCGACCTCAGCGACGAGGATCGCGCATGGCTCGACGCCAACCCGGAGCCACGCCTAGACTGAACAGCCGACCCGGACACCACAGCACGTGAGTTCACGATGGCCATCGATCTGCGCGATGTCGCGCCTGCCCGCAACGAGACGATTCCCGAGTTCCGCGCGGGCGATAACGTCGCCGTCCATGTGCGCGTGGTCGAGGGTGAGCGCGAACGCATCCAGGTGTTCGAGGGCACAGTGCTGCGGGTCCGCAAGGGCCACAACGGCAGCTTCACCGTGCGCCGGGTCGCCTCGGGTGTGGGCGTCGAGCGGACCTTCCCGCTCAACGGCAAGCGCATCGACCGGGTCGAGGTGACACGCCGAGGCCGCGTCCGCCGCTCGCGCCTCTACTACCTGCGTGGCCGCACCGGCCGCGCGGCCCGCGTGCGCGAGGCCCGCCGCCGCTAGCTGCTAGGAGCCGACGACCGCCGCAACCGCTGCGGCAATCGCCCCAGCCGCGACCATGCCACCGAGCATGGTCGCGACCATCCACCGGGTCATCCGGCTCTCCATCTGGTGCACTTCCTGGCGCAGCTCCGCGCGGAGTACGTCGAGTTCCGCGCGGATCACGTCCAACTCTGACCGGAGCACGCCTCGGGTCACGAACTCCGTCGGTGAAGCGTCGGCTGTCATGGGAGCGCGTCTCTTCCACCCCGTGGGAGTGGGATGTCACCGTAGCACAATACTCATGCGCCTGCGAACATTCGTTTTGTAATACGGGCCCCGTAGCGGCATCGCTCCGTATCATCGGGGCATGACCACCGAGCCTGCGAGCGAGGCCCGCGCGCGCTTTGTGCAGGTCGCCGTCAACGCCGGGCGGCCGACGTTCATGACCTTCTCGTACCGCATCCCGCGGGGGCGTGAGGTCGAGCCCGGCGAGGTCGTGCACGTCCCGTTCGGACGCCAGGAGCTGCAGGCCGTGGTCGTCGAGGGCCCCACCGACCTGCCCGGCTACTCCGGCGACATCCGCGAGCTGCTCCCGCCCGTCGAGGGGGCGCCGCGCCTGGACGATACGCAACTCCAGCTCGCGGCCTGGATCGCGGAGTACTACATCGCGCCGCCGTGGGAGGCGCACGCGCTCATGCTGCCGCCCGGCGCGGGCGAACGCCCGCGCACCTACGTCGTGCGAGGCGACGCAGAGCGCCCGGCGACGCTCTCCGAACGCCAGGGGCTGCTGTACGAGCTGCTGGACGACACCCCCCGCGAGATCGGCGACCTGCGCGGAGCCGTGGGCGCGCGCGGCTTCGACGCCACCCTCGGCGCGCTCGTCCGGCGCGGGCTCGCCGAACGACGCTACGAGCTTGCCCGGCCACGGGGCCGGCCGCGCATCGTCGAGGTGGTGCGCCTCGCCACCGACCCCGACAAGGCCCGGGTGTTCGCCGCGAGCATCGAGGGACGGCGCGCGTCGCGCCGCGCCCGGGCCCTGCGGGCGCTCCTCGACGCGGACGGCGAGGCGATCCCGTTCGACGATCTCGGGCGGATTGCCCGCGGTGCGCCCGCCGTGGAGACGCTCATCTCGGACGGGCTGCTGGAGGTCGACGGGCAGCGCAACGTCCGGCTCGCACTCGATCCCGCCGCCGCCGAGGGGCGCATCCGGGAGCTGACGCGCACGCGCGCCCAGGCCGCGGGCGCCGCGCTCCTGGAGCACCTCGCGACCGAGCCCGGGGCTGAGCTTCGCGTCGGCAACCTGGCGCGCGAGTTCGGCAGCGGCGCGGGCGAGGCCGTCGAGCACCTGCGCGAGGCCGGCCTGATCGAGGTCGCCGAGGTGCTCGACGAGCGCGATCCGCTGCGCGACCTGGACGTGGCGACGCGCCCGCCGGTCCAGCTGCTGCACGAACAGCGGGCCGCCGGAGCCGCCATCCGCGACGCCATTGACCGGGCCGACGGCAGCACGCTGCTGTTGAACGGCGTGACGGGCAGCGGCAAGACCGAGGTCTACCTCAACGCCCTCGCGCACGCCGTCGAGCTGGGGCGGCGTGGCATCGTGCTGGTGCCCGAGATCGCGCTCACGCCGCAGACCGTGAGGCGCTTCGCCGAGCGCTTCCCGGGCCGCGTGGGCGTGCTGCACTCGGGGCTCTCGCTGGGCGAGGCGTACGACCAGTGGACGCAGATCGCCGCCGGTGCGTTCGACGTCGTCATCGGCTCGCGCTCCGCCATCTTCGCGCCGCAGCCGGACCTCGGCCTGATCGTGATCGACGAGGCGCACGAGTGGACCTACAAGCAGAACGACCCCGCGCCGCGCTACGACGCGCGCACGGTCGCCCAGCGCCTCGGCGAGCTCACGGGCGCGGCCGTCGTGTTCGGCACCGCCACCCCGGACGCCGAGCGCTGGTACGAGGCCGCCGAGGGAGACATCGAGCGCCTCGACCTGCCTCGCCGGCTGCGGCCCGTGCGCCAGCCGGACGGGGCGTCGCAGCTCTGGCCGGTCGACGAGCTCCCGGAGATCGAGGTCGTCGATGTGCGCGGCGCGCGCGAGTTGCTCTCGGGCACGCTCGTCGAGGCGCTCGGGCACGTCCTCGACCGCGACGAGCAGGCGCTGCTCTTCCTGAACCGGCGAGGGCTCGCCGGGTTCCTGCTGTGCGCGCGCGGTCACTCGCCGTCGTGTCCGAGCTGTGACGTCTCGCTGGCCCTGCACCATCCTCCCGACGCCGAGCCGGGATCACTGGGCCGCCTCGTCTGCCACCAGTGCAGCCGCTCGCGGCCGGCCGCGCCCAGGTGCGAGGAGTGCGGGGGCGCCGTCCGGCCGGCGCAGGCCGGGACGCAGGCCGTCGAGCGCGAGGTGCGGCGGCTGTTCCCGACGGCGAGCATCGTGCGCTGGGACCGTGACACCGCGCGCCGCCAGTCCGACCACGACGCCATCCTCGGCCAGTTGCAGCGGCACGAGGCCGACGTGCTGGTCGGCACGCAGATGATCGCGAAGGGCCTCGACCTGCCGCTCGTGACCCTCGTCGGCGTCGTGCTCGCCGACTACGGGCTGCGGTCCGGCGACTTCCGCGCGCGCGAGCGCACCTTCCAGCTGCTCACGCAGGTGGCGGGCCGCGCCGGGCGGGCCGACCTGCACGGGCGGGTGATCGTGCAGACGCTCTCGCCCGAAGATCATGTCGTGCAGGCCGTCGCGGGCTACGACGCCGACGGGTTCTTCGAGGAGGAGCTGCGCTGGCGGGCAGAGTTCCGCTACCCGCCGTTCACGGGCCTCGCCCGGCTGGTCTTCAGCCACACCAACGCCACGTTCGCGGTGGAGGAAGCGCACCGCATGCGCGACGAGGTGCGCCGCGTTGCCGCGGGTCTGCCGGGCGTCGACGTGCTGGGACCGGCGCCGCCGCAGATCGCCCGGCGTCGCGGGCGCCACCGCTGGGCGTTGCTCGTGCGCGCTCCGGACCCCGGCGAGGTGCTGCGCGGAGTCGAGCTTCCCGTGGGCTGGACGGTCGATGTCGACCCAATGCTGCTCGAATGAGCGTGCGGGGCGCGGACGCTTGCGGGGTTCTCGTCTAAAATCGAGCCCCTGCAAGCACGCCGTTTGTGCCAGCGACAGCAGGAGCCAGCGCTGACCGTACGACCCATCCGCTACCTCGGCGACCCGGTGCTGCGCCGACGCGCGAGCGAAGTGCCGCGCGTCGACGAATCGATCCGCGGCCTCGTCGACGACATGATCGAGTCGATGTACGCCGCCGACGGCGTGGGCCTCGCGGCCCCGCAGATCGGGATCGGGCTACGCATCGTGGTGCTCGGGATGCCCGATGAGGAGCCGGTGTCGATCATCAACCCCGTCATCGTCGAGCGCTCAGGCGAGCGGGAGCTCGAGGGCGAGGGCTGCCTGTCGGTGCCCGGATACCGGGGCAGCGTCACCCGCTCCCACGCTGTGACGGTCGAAGGCCTGGACGCCGATGGCCATCCCCTGCGCATCACGGCGTGTGACAACCTGCTCGCTCAGGCAATCGAGCACGAGGTCGACCACATCAACGGGTTCCTCTACGTCGACAGGCTGACCAGCATCGACACGCTGATGAAGCTGGAGAGCGGCGACTGGGGCCCGGGCGAGGCCGACGGCGATCCGGATGGGGACGAGCGCGACTGATGGAGTTCTTCGTCGCGCTGCTCTTCGTCGTCGCCGCCTTCTACTTCATCCTGCTGCGCCCCGTGATGAACCAGCAGCGCCGCCGCCGCCGCGACCTCGCCGAGCTCGACGTGGGGGACGAGGTACTCACCAGCGGGGGCTTCTACGCAACGGTGCGTGCCATCCGCACGATGGAGGACGGCCCACAGGAGATCATGCTTGAGGTCGCTCCCGGCGTGGAGCTGCGGGCGACCCCGGACGCCATCCAGTACGTGACCCCTCGCACCACCGAAGGCGCCGGGTCTTCCGACGAGACGGACTCAGCGTAGGTGCGAATCAGGCCAACATCGTGATACGACGCATCCTCCCGCTGCTCGGCATCTTCGTGCTCGCCGCGTCGTCGCTGTACGTGGTGTGGCCCTCGGAGCCCGACAAGTGGCTGCCGCCGGGTGTGCCGTGGCCCGAGGGACGCGGCGTCACGATCGGCGACTTCGAACGCCAGACGATCCGCCTCGGCCTCGACCTGCAGGGGGGCTCGCGCCTGCTCCTGCAGGCGTCGCTCCCCGAGGACGCCGAGGGCGACATCGAGGACGGGATCGAGGGCGCACTCAGCGTGCTGCGCCGTCGCGTTGACGCCTCCGGTGTCGCCGAGGCGGAGGTCACGCGCCAGGGCGAGCGCAACATCTCGATCCAGCTCCCGGGACTGGACCCCGACGAGGCTCGGGCGCTGCTCGGGCGGACGGCGCTGCTCCAGTTCTGCGAGGCCGGCGACGACCTCGGCGGTGGCACGCCGTGCGACGAGTCGGGCCGGTGGGTGCAGGCGCAGGGCATCCTCGACGGCCAGGCCACCGCGCTGACCGGGCGGTTCCTGCGCCCGAACTCGTTCGTGGGCGCCGACCCGCTCGGCAACCCGCTCGTGCAGTTCGAGTGGACCAGCGAGGGCGCGGTCCTCTCCGAGCAGGTCACCTCGCGGCTCATCGGCCAGCAACTCGCGATCTTCCTCGACAACGAGTTGCTGTCCGCCCCCGTTGTGCGCGCCGTGATCACGGACCGCGGCGTCATCGACGGGATGCCGCTCACCTCGGTCGAGGGCCGGACGGGCGCCCGCGAGCTGGTCGTGCAGCTCAACTCCGGTGCGCTGCCGGTCCAGCTCACCGTGCTGCAGGAGCAGGAAGTCGACGCGACGCTCGGCGAGGACTCGGTGCAGCGGTCCGTGCTGGCCGGGGAGATCGGCCTGCTGCTCGTCGCGCTGTTCATGATCCTCTACTACCGCTTCCCGGGGTTCCTCGCGGCGTTCGCGCTGCTCGTCTACACGCTGCTCACGATGGCGGTGTTCAAGCTGATCCCGGTCACGCTCAACCTCGCCGGGATCGCGGCGTTCGTGCTCTCGGTCGGTATGGCCGTCGACGCCAACATCCTGATCTTCGAGCGCATGAAGGAGGAGCTGCGCAACGGCCGCGCCTACCGCACGGCGCTCGACGCCGGCTTCGCGCGGGCGTGGTCCTCGATCCGCGACTCCAACGTGAGCACGCTCATCACCTGCTTCATCCTCTTCATCCTCGGCGGCGGCCTCGAGGTCCCCGGCCTCGGCGCGTTCGAGGCGCCGCTGGTGCAGGGCTTCGCCGTCACGCTGGCCGTCGGCGTGCTCGTCTCGATGTTCTCGGCGATCACTGTCACGCGGACGCTGATGAAGGCGCTCGCGGGCACGCCGTTCGCGCGCCAGCCCGACCTGCTCGGCACGGGCGTGCGCTCCTACCGGGGCGCGCGCGAGACGACCGAGGGATAGGCGGCGCCGATGCGATCCCTCGACCTCGTCGGCACCCGCAAGTGGTTCTTCCTGTTCAGCGGGACGCTCGTCGTCGCGTCGCTCGTGCTGCTCGCCATTCCGCCGACGCTGCGCCCCGGCATCGAGTTCACGGCCGGCACGACGACGCTCGTGCGCTTCGAGCGCGAGGTCGACCAGGCGGCGCTGCGGGCGGCCTACGCCGACCTCGGACACCCCGAGGCGCGCATCCAGTCGACCGGGCCCCGCGAGTACCTGATCCGGACGAGCGAGCTGCGGGTCCCGGACAACGCGCTCATCGAGGTCAACCCCACGGCTCCCCCGGACGAGGGGCCGACGGCGGAACTCGGCACGGTGCTGCTCGGCGCCGAGGGCGCACAGGGTGAGATCGCGCTGCGCGTCTTCAACTTCGCCGTCTGCGACTTCGGCAGCGAGATCGAGCGTTTCGACGCGGGGACCGAGGCGATCGTCTTCGACGAGGTGCATGAGGCCGACTGCGTCACCGAGGTGGAGGACGCCCCGGCCGGCACCGACGACGCCGAGGACACCGAAGCGGCCGGCGACGCTGCGGAAGACGAGCCCGACCCCACCGCGACGCCCGACGACGCAGCGGAGGACACCGAGCCCACCGCGGTGCCCGACGACGCGACCGAAGAGGCTGCCGACGACGCCCAACCCGAGGACGACGGCGAGCTCCTCGCGTACCGCGTGCAGGTCGGCGGGCCCGAGGGGGCCACTGGGTTCGTCGCACCCGAGGACACCCACGCCTTCCTCGCACCCGGGGAGGGGCGACCGGAGCCCGAGGCGCCCGCCGAGGACCTCGGCGAGCGCGGCGAGATCGAGGACGCGCTGGGGAAGCAGTTCGGGCGGTTCGAGGTGCTGGAGTTCGCCTCGGTCTCCGCGGTGGTGTCCACGCAGGCGGTGCGCAACGCGACCATCGCCGTGGCGGTCGCGGCGGTGTTCATCATGGCCTACATCATCTTCGCGTTCTCGAGCGTGCCGAGGCCGGTGCGCTACGCCTCGGCGGCCATCGTCGCGCTCGCGCACGACACCATCATCGTGCTGGGCGCGTTCTCGCTGTTCGGCAAGGTCTTCGAGACGGAGATCAACCTGATGTTCGTGACCGGCCTGCTCACGATCATCGGCTTCTCCGTGCACGACACCATCGTGATCTTCGACCGCGTGCGCGAGAACGTGCGGATCGCGCCGCAGGCGCGGTTCGCCGACAACGTGAACGCGGCGCTCGTGCAGACGCTGGGCCGCTCGCTCAACACGTCGATCACGCTGGTGTTCACGATCCTCGCGCTGCTGTGGCTGGGCGGATCGACGATCCAGTCGTTCCTCGTCGTGCTGCTGGTGGGTGTGATCGCCGGGGCCTACTCGAGCATCGCCATCGCGGTGCAGGTGCTGGTGGCGTGGGATCAGGGCGACTTCTCACGCCTGCTGGGGCGGTTCAGGCGCGGCGACGAGTCGAGCGAGGAGGCCGCGGCGACGTAGCCGCACGTCCGGGCGCGCGCGGCTGCGAGGTTGCGCCTGACGCCGGCCTTCCCGGGAGCCCGCGTCCCTCTCTTGCGCTCCCTGCGCGCTTGCCCGGATACTCGACTAAGCCAAGCTTAGCTAAGGGGCCCCCCGATGCAGGTCAACATGCACGAAGCGAAGTCGCAGCTCTCCCGGCTCGGCGAACTGGCCTGGGGCGGTGAGGAGATCGTGATCGCCAGGGCCGGCAAGCCGTACCTGCTGCTTCAGCCCTACCGAGAGCGCCGCCGGCGTGAGCTTGGGTCGCTTGAAGGCCAGATCTGGATCGCCGACGACTTCGACGTCACCCCTCAGGAGATCATCGAGGCGTTCGAGGGCGCCGACGCGTAATGCTCCGCTTGCTGCTCGACACGCAGGTCCTGGTCTGGGCGCTCGGGAATCACCCAAGGCTCGGGCCGGCCGCCCGCGACGCCATCACGGACCCCCCTCAACGACGCGTACGTGAGCGCCGCCTCCATCTGGGAGATCGCCATCAAGCAGGCCCTGGGGAAGCTGCGGGCTCCGCCGGACCTGGCTGGGCGCGTGGAGCGGGACGGCTTCAACGGTCTGCCCATCACCCTCTCTCATGCCCAGCATGTGGGAGGGCTCCCCGCCGTTCACGGCGACCCGTTCGACCGGCTGCTTGTGGCCCAGGCGCAGGTCGAGGGGCTGACCATCGTGACGTCCGACAGCGTTATCCCCCGTTACGGCGTCCAGACCATCTCCGCCGAGCACTGAGCGCCGAGCATCGGGCGGGTGACGCGGCTTTGGAGAAGCGCCGCGGAGACCCCGACCGGGCTGCGCGCAACGCTACACCTGGGAGCTCACGGCGCGCTGCCCCCGAGATCGCCTGGTATCGGGGGGCGGTGATCCTCTCGGCGCGACATCTCGCGGCTGGTGGGGCGGTCCGGGCGAGACGGCGGATCGAGCGAGGAGGCAGCGGCGACGTAGCTGTACGTCCGGGAGTCGGCGGTTACGACGTGATCGCCATCACCGCGAGCACGATGGTCAGGACCGTCGCGTTGGACCCGATGATGAGGCCGCCGATCTGCAACCGCAGCCGGGCCAGTTCGTAGCGCAACTCGTCACGAGACATTGCACGGGCCTCGATAGCGTCGGCGATCACTCGGGCCTGGTCGGGACTCATGCCGACGGCTTCGAGGTTACGCACGATCTCCAGCACGTCCCCGCCCTTCTTCGATACAATAGTACGACACCGGTCAAGTTTACGTATGTGTTGGGCTGGCCCGGCGGCGCGGTCAGCGCCAGCGCACGATCACGACGCCGCCGAGCACCACCAGCACGCCCACCAGCCGCAGCAGCGTCACACGCTGCGGCTCATTCCCGAACGCGCCGACGTGGTCCATCACCAGCGCGCCCGCGAGCGTCCCCGCCGTCACCACACTGAAGAGCAGCGCCACCCCCAGCTTCGGCGCGAGCGCCGCGCCGCCGACGATGAACGCCGCGCCGAACAGCCCCACGACCGCCAGGTAGGCGCTCGGCCCCTGGAACCCGAGCACCAGCACACCGACCGAGAGCAGCCCGATCACCGCGAAGATCCACCAGCGGTCGAACGGGAGAGGCAGGTCCACCATGTCGCCTCGTGCGCTGCGAATGGCGAGCACGGCCGCGATGCCCGCGACGGTGCCGAAGATCGACAGCCAACCCGCCTCGACGGCGCCGCGGTCGCGCCCGATCGCGCCGAGCATCGCGACCTGCACGGACGCGCCGACGCCGATCGAGAGCGCGAGGCCGAGTTGCAGCAGCTGGGTCACGCGGGAGTCCTCGCCAGTACGCGCTCGTCGCCGCGACGCCGGGTGACGCCGTCGCGGTCGAGGCGTTCGAGCATCGCCTGCGTGGCGCGGCGGTTGGTGCCGATCGCGTCGCGCAACTGCGCCAGCGTCGCGGAGCCTTGCGCCTCGATCAAGGCGACGACCGTCCTCGACACCTCCTCGAACGCGTCGGCCGCGAGCATCACGCCATCGCCGCAGTCCACGATCTCGCCCCGGTCCTCGAGGTACGCGGCGAGCTCGGGGTCGAGGTCGATGCGGGGCGGGCTGACCCCGCCCGCCGCGAGGGTCGCGACGGCCTCCTCGCCAGCGCGCCGCTGCGCGGCCGTCGGCTGCGGCTTCCACGCCGCCCGACGCACGCCCCCGTCCTCGGCCACCACGTCGGGGGCGAGGGCGGGGAGCAGCGCCTCGAGCCCCCGCGCGTCGAGGCCGAGCCGGGCGCGCAGTTCCTCGCCCGTCATGACCCGTCGTAGCGGGTGCTCGCGTTCGTAGGCCTCGAGCGCGCGCTCAGCCCGCGTGCGCAGGCGCGCGGCCCCGGCGGCACTCACGTAGCGCGCCTCGCCCCCGTCGAGCGGGAGCACGTCGCCGCGGCCGACGAGGGACTCGATGGACTCGCTGAGCGCGTCGGCGTCCGCGTCGCCGTGGCGCGCGAGCTCTGCGATCGTGGCGGGCTCGATGCGTTCGAGGGTGGCGAGCACCGCCTCGTCCGCGCTGCCCGCGGCGAGCGCGCGCAGGCGCTCGACGGCTGCCCGGTCGGTGCGGCGGTGTCGGGGGGTGTTCACGGCGAGCACGCGCCCACCCGCGAGCGTGCGGTCCGAGACGCGCACGACGAACAGGTCGCCCGGCGCGGCTGCGACCGGCGGGGCGAGCTGGACCTGGCACCACCCCTCGGCGCCCGGGGCCACCTCGTCGGCGCCGAGGACGCGCAGGCGGCCCTGCGTCTCGGCTGCCCCGACGTGCACCGTCACGCGCAGGTTGTGCCGCAGCGCGCGCCCGGGCAGCACGCGCAGCACGGCATCGACCGTGCGCGCGACCCCGACCTGTCCCGGTGGGGCCAGCACCTGCCCGCGCCGCAGCTCGTCGGTCCCGACGCCGGCGAGGTTGATCGCGACGCGCGTGCCCGGCTGTGCCTCCTCGACCTGCTGCTGGTGCGTCTGGAGCCCGCGAATGCGCGCCGAGGGGCCGTCCGGCGCCGCCTCCAGCGTCTCGCCCGCGCGCAGCGTCCCGTCGAGCAGCGTGCCGGTCACCACCGTGCCGAAGCCCTGCATGGTGAACACGCGGTCGATGCCGAAGCGCGGCCGGCCCACGTCGCGCGGCTCCGGCGTGTCTTCGAGCGCCCCGTCGAGCGCGGCGCGCAGCGCGTCGAGGCCCTCGCCCGTGGCCGCCGAGGTGCGCACGATCGGCGCCCCGCCGAGCGTCGTCGGGGCGAGCTCCTCGCGCAGCTCCTCCTCGACGAGTGCGAGCCACTCCTCGTCGGGCGCGAGGTCCACCTTCGTCAGCGCGACCACGGCATGGCGCACGTCGAGCAGGTCGAGGATCTCGAGGTGCTCGCGCGTCTGCGGCATCACCCCCTCGTCGGCCGCGACGACGAAGAGCGCGAGGTCGATGGCGCCGACCCCTGCAAGCATGTGCCGGACGAAGCGGACGTGCCCCGGCACGTCGACGATGGAGACCTCGCGGCCCGACGGCAGCGTCATCCACGCGAAGCCGAGCTCGATGGTGAGCCCGCGCTCGCGCTCCTCCTGGAGGCGGTCGGGGTGGATGCCCGTCAGCGCCTCGATGAGCGCGGACTTGCCGTGGTCGACGTGCCCGGCGGTGCCGATGACGTACATGGCGCGAGTCTAGCCGCGATGCGGCCGAGGGGCAGTTGCCGCGAGACACACAGCGCGGCCGGAGTCCAGACGTGGGGTGGCAGCGCGATGAAGCGAAGCGAGCGGTCGGCGATCGGCAGCCCGTCAGCCAGGCGAGGCTTTGAGCGGGACCGGCGTAGGCGCGACTCCAGCATCAGTCCGCTCCGGTGCGCTCGAGCATTCTGAGGCGTGGGCCGTGCGATTGGCTACATCCGGGCCGCACGGCCCACCCCTGCCTGTGGTTCCCATGCCCCGGCGACCGTCGAGGAAGCGATGGGCAGTTGCCGCGAGGCACAGGAGTGCGCGAGGCTGCGCGACGAAGCTCGACGGCGAAGGGAGCACCACGATGCGCAGTGCAAGCACCGGGGCGGCATCGTGACCGTCGCGTTCAGCACGGACCAGGTCTACTTCGCGCACCAGCCGCCGGGCGGTGTCCAGCACCCCGAGCGCTCCGACCGCCTCGCCGCAATCCTCCAGCAACTCGACACCACCGGCCTGCTCGACCGCATGGACCACCTGCCCGAGCGCGACGCGACCGACGAGGAGCTGCTGGCCGTCCACACGCGCGACCTGCTCGTGACCGTCGACGCCCACGCCGCAGCGGGTGGCGGCTGGGCCGACCCCGATACGTTCATCGGGCCGTCGTCGCCGGCCGCCGCGCGCCGGGTGGCGGGCGCGGCGCTCGCCGCGACCGACGCAGTCCTCGACGGGCCGGCGACGAGCGCGTTCGTCGCCGCGCGGCCCCCGGGACACCACGCGACGCGCGAGCGTGCGATGGGGTTCTGCCTCTACAACCAGGTCGCCGTCGCCGTGCAGGCCGCCCTCGACCGAGGGGTCGAGCGTGTGGCCGTCGTGGACTGGGACCTGCACCACGGCAACGGCACGCAAGCGATCTTCGATGACGAGCCGCGCGTGCTCTACCTCAGCACGCACGCCTACCCGTTCTACCCCGGCACCGGGGCCGTCGAGGACCGCGGGGTCGGCGAGGCCACGGGCACAAAGGTGAACATCCCGCTCCCCGGCGGCGCGGGCGACGCCGCGTTCCGCGCGGCCTACGGCCATGTCGCGGTTCCGGCCCTGGACGCGTTCGGACCGGAGATGGTGTTCGTGTCGTGCGGCTGGGACTCGCACGCTCGCGACCAGCTCGGGCCGCTCGCCGTCTCGACCGCGGGCTACGCTGCCGTCGCGCGCATGATCGTCGACGCCGCGAACCGGCTGTGTGACGGGCGGCTGGTTGCAGTCCTCGAGGGCGGCTACGACGAGCATGCGCTCGCGCACTGCTCGCAGGCGCTGTGCGAGCTGCTGCTCGGCGACGAGCCCTCGCCAGACCCGCAGCAGGGCACCGGGAAGCCGGAACTCGTCGCCAACATCGACACGGTGGTCGCGGCTGCCCGCGCGGTGGCCGGGCTGGACTGAGCGCCGAGGGCTACTCGATCGTCCGCGACTCCGTGAGGGTCCCGCTGCGGCCGCAGGCGGGGCAGTCCTCGGGCAGCTCGGAGCGCGGCACGTCGCCGCCGAGGAGCTGCGAGAGGCCCAGCCAGATGTCGTCGCGGAGCTGGAACGACGCGGCCACGCGGCCACGCGGGCCGCGGGCGGCGGCGCGCAACTCCTCGTCGACGCGGCGCTGCGCCTCGGCCGCGCTCATCGGGAGCGAGGAGCGTACGAGCACCTCGCGGCGGCAACTGGAGCAGCGGTAGACATCGATCGGCACGTGCGGCCTCGGTACAGTCGCGCCGGCGTCAGGGCGCGGTCGCCGGCTCGGCGTCCGGCAGCAGGTCGACGAACACCTCGTTGGCAAGGAGCAGCCCGCGCGTCGTGAGCCGCAGCCGCCCGTCGCGGTCCTCGAGCAGGCCCGTGCGGAAGTGGCGCTCGATCGCCTCGCCGAACGCGGCCTCCGGCGGCTCGCCAAAGCGTGCCGCGTAGTCCATCCGCGAGACGCCTTCGAGGAGCCGCAGCCCGAGGATCAGCGCGTCGGCGCGCAACGTGGCGGCATCGGGCGTCTCGCCGCCGGCGATCTGCTGGAGGGTGCCTCCGCCCGTGGCCGCCCGCTCCTCGTGCGAGGCGTTGACCAGCTCGACGTAACGCTGCGGCGAGTCGACGTTGGCGAGGCGCTGCCCGGCGAAGAAGGAGTGCGCGCCCGCGCCGATGCCGAGGTACGGCTCGGCGCGCCAGTAGACGAGGTTGTGGCGGCACGGCAGGCCGGGCCGGGACCAGTTCGAGATCTCGTACTGCACGTACCCCGCGAGGGCGAGGCGGTCGCGAGTCCACTCGTACTGCTCCGCGACGACGTCGGGGTCGGGCCCGGGGAGATCGCCCTTCTGCACCTGGTAGTAGAGCAGCGTGCCCGGCTCGACGGTGAGCGCGTAGCACGAGAGGTGCTCCGGCGCGAGGTCGACCGTGCGCTCCAGCGTGTGCTGCCAGCGTTCGAGGGGCTGCTCGATGAGCCCGAAGATCAGGTCCATGTTGACGTTGTCGAAGCCCGCCGTGCGCGCGTTCTCCACGGCCTCGATCGCCCGCTCCGGGCTGTGCTGGCGGTCGAGCAGCTTGAGCTCGTCCTCGTTGAGCGACTGCACGCCGACCGAGAGCCGATTGATGCCGAGCGCGCGCAGACCTTCGAGGTGCTCGCGGGTGAGCTCCGTGGGGTTCGCCTCGATGGTCCACTCGGCGTCCGGGGCGACCTCGTACTGCCCGCGCACGGCGCGGACGATCGTGTCCATGTCACCGAGCGAGGTCAGGCTCGGCGTTCCACCGCCGAGGAACACCGTCTCGACGCGGTGGCTGCGCGCGGCGGGCGCCCACAGCTCGAGCTCCCGGACGAGCGCGGGCGTGTAGTCGGGCACGAGGTGGTCGAGGCCCTCGTACGAGTTGAAGTCGCAGTAGCCGCACTTCGCCGTGCAGAACGGGATGTGCAGGTAGAGCGAGAGTGCCTCGGACGCAGGCTGGGTCACGGCGGACCTCGATGCTCGTGCCGCCCTCGATCGGTGGGCCGGGCGGCCCGGTCAGCGTACAGGCGCGGCGGGGTGTGGGGAACGCGCCGGGGAGGCGTCATGCCCCTACCCCGCCCTCGCGCCCCGTGCGAGACTCGATCGCATGTTGCGAACCCACGCTGCGGGGACACTCCGCCTCGACCACGCAGGCCAGCCAGTCACGCTTTCGGGATGGGTCCACCGCCGCCGCGATCACGGCGGCCTCATCTTTGTGGACCTGCGCGACGCCTCCGGCCTCGTGCAGGTGGTGTTCCACCCGGAGGACGCGCCCGAGGCCTTCAAGGTCGCCTCGGACGTCCGCAGCGAGTACGTGCTGCAGGTCGACGGCGAGGTCGTCGCGCGGCAGCCGGGGACCGAGAACCCGGACCTCGACACCGGGGCCATCGAGGTGGCCGTGCGCGGCGCGGCGATCCTGAACGCCGCGCGCACGCCGCCGTTCCCCATCAACCAGGAGACGAACGTCGACGAGGCGACGCGGCTGCGCTACCGCTACCTCGACCTCCGACGCGAGCGCATGGCCGCGAACCTCGTGCTGCGCCACCGCGTGGTGGCGTTCATGCGGCGCTTCCTCAGCGACAGGGGCTTCCTGGAGGTCGAGACGCCCGTGCTCGGCCTCGCCACGCCCGAGGGCGCGCGCGACTACCTCGTGCCGAGCCGGGTGCACCCGGGCGACTTCTACGCGCTGCCGCAGTCGCCGCAGCAGTGGAAGCAGCTGCTGATGGTCGCGGCCGTGGAGCGCTACTTCCAGATCGCCCGCTGCTACCGCGACGAGGACCTGCGGGCCGACCGGCAGCCGGAGTTCACGCAGCTCGACCTCGAGATGTCGTTCGTGGAGGAGGACGACATCCTCGGGCTGACCGAGGAGCTCTACACCGGCCTCGCCGCCGAGGTGGCGCCGCAGCTCGACACGCCGAGCCCGTTCGTCCGCATGACGTACGCGGAGTCGATGGAGCGCTACGGCTCGGACAAGCCCGACCTCCGCATCGGCATCGAGATCAGCGACCTGACGGAGATCGTGCGCGACAGCGAGTTCATGGTGTTCCGCCGCGCCATCGAGGCGGGCGGCCGCGTGCGCGGCTTTGCGGTGCCCGGTGGCGCCGACACCCCGCGCCGCGGCGCCGACGCGCTCGAGGCGCTCGCGAAGGAGAGCGGGGCGGGCGGCCTCGTCTGGATCGTGTACGAGGAGGACGGCTCGGTGCGCTCGCCCGTCGCGCGCTTCTTCGAGGACTCGACGCTTGCCGAGATCGCCCAGGCGTGTGGCGCATCAGACGGCGACATGGTGCTGATCGTGGCCGACCAGGACGACATAAGCTCGCGCGTGCTCGACGTGCTCATGCGCCGCGTCGCGGAGGACCGCGACCTCGTCGACCCGAACGTGCTCGCGTTCGCGTTCGTCACGGAGTTCCCGATGTTCGAGTGGGACGCGCAGGGGCAGCGCTGGAGCGCGATGCACCACCTCTTCACGGCCCCGTTCGACGAGGACGTGGACCTGATCGACAGCGACCCGGGCGCGGCGCGCTCGCGCGCGTACGACCTCGTGTGCAACGGGCAGGAGATCGGTTCGGGGTCGATCCGTATCCACCGCCGCGAGCTGCTGTCGCGCGTGCTGCGCCGGCTCAACCTGGAGGAGGCGGAGGCCGAGGAGCGCTTCGGGCACATGCTGGAGGCGTTCACGTACGGCGCCCCGCCGCACGGCGGCATCGCGCCGGGCCTCGACCGCACCGTCGCGCTGTTCGCCGGCGAGCGCGACATCCGCGAGGTCATCGCGTTCCCGAAGACCAAGTCGGCGACCGACCCCCTCACCGGCGCCCCCGCCGGCGTACGCCCCGACCAGCTCGCCGAGGTCCACGTCGCGCTCACTCCCGAGGCCGCAGCGGCTCAGGCGCAGCGCGACGGGAACGTGCGGGAAGAGATTACAAATGACGTATGATCGTGACGAGCGGCGCGCTCCCCCTGACCCGCCGGATCCACGCAGCGACGAGATGCGTATCTCCAACGACGCGATGAGCGGAGGCGCTCAGTGAGTGGACAGAACCGGGTTATCGTCCTGATGCTGGGGGTCCTCGCGGCCCTCGTGATCGTCGTCGGCGGCCTCTCCGCCGTGCTCCTGCTCGGCGGTGGCGAGGACGGTGGCACGACCACCACCGCCACGACCGACGAGGGGGGCCTCGACAGGAGCGGCGGCGGCGATGACGGCGCCGACGACGGCGACGAGGGGCCGAGCGACAGCGGCGACGCCAGCGGCAGACTGCGCCTCGCGGGCTCTGACCCGGTCACGATGGACCCGCACGTCGCCGGCGACTCCGGCTCCGCCGAGTTCATCGTCGAGATCTTCAGCGGCCTCGTCACGATCTCGCCCGACCTCAACATCGAGCTTGACCTCGCCGAGTCGTTCGAGGTCTCCGACGACGGCCTGGTCTACACGTTCACGCTGCGCGACGACATCTTCTTCCACCAGGGCCGCCGCGTGACGGCCGAGGACGTGCGCTGGTCCATGGAACGCGCCGCCTCGCGCGAGCTCGCCTCGCCCACCGCGCTGGCCTACCTCGGCGACATCCTCGGCGTCCGCGAGCGCTTCTACGAGGGCGCGGAGACCATCACCGGCATCGAGGTCATCGACGACCGCACGATCCAGTTCACGATCGACGAGCCGAAGCCGTACTTCATCGCGAAGCTCACCTACCCGACCGCGTTCATCGTGGACCGCCAGCAGGTCGAGGCGAACCCGCGCGGCTGGACGCGCCGGCCGAACGGCACCGGCCCATATCGCCTCGCCGAGTGGCGGCTGGGGCAGCGCATCGTGTTACAGGCCAACTCGCGCTACCACCTCGGCGCGCCCGTGATCGAGGAGGTGCTGTACGAGCTTGCCGGCGGCTCGACGCTGACGCGCTTCGAGAACGGCGAGCTCGACGTCTCGTTCATCGGCGTGAACGACATCGACCGCGCGCGCGACCCGGAGAGCGACATCGGTCCGCTCTACCAGGTCTTCCCGCAGTTCACGATCTCCTACCTGGCGCTGAACACGAACGTCCCGCCGTTCGACGACGTGAACGTCCGGCGCGCGCTCGGCTTCTCGATCGACCGCACGCTGATCGCGGAGGTCACGTTCAACAACATGCTCGCGCCCGCCACGGGCATCCTGATGCCGCAGCTTCCCGGCTACACGCCCGGAGACAAGACCTTCTCGTTCGACCCGGACGAGGCGCGACGGCTGCTGGCGGCCTCGAAGTACGGTTCGCCCGAGAACCTGCCCGAGATCGTGCTCACCGAGGTCGGCGGCGGTGCCGAGGGGCGCATCGACACGCAGGCGTTCATCCAGCAGTGGCGCGAGGAGCTGGGCATCGACGTCCGCATCGAGCAGACCGACTTCGCCACGATCCTGCAGCGCCAGGACGAGGGCAGCCTGCAGATGTTCAACGCGGGCTGGATCATGGACTACCCCGACCCCGAGGACATCCTGGATCTCAAGTTCCACTCCGGCTCCGCGCTGAACGACGTCAACTACAGCAACGCCGCGGTCGACTCGATCCTCGAGGAGGCGCGTGTCGAGCAGGACGCGGCACGCCGCCTGGAGCTGTACCAGGAGGCGGAGCGCCTGATCATCGAGGACGCAGCCTGGCTGCCCCTCTACTTCTCGCAGGCGCACGTGGTGATCAACGAGGCCGTGGAGGGCTGGTTCGAGCCGCCCATGGTGATCCCGCGGCTGCGCTTCGTGAAGGTCAACCGCTAGGGGCCAGCCGTGGCCGGCTACATCATCCGCCGCCTCCTGTGGCTGCCGGTCATCCTGGTGATCGTCTCGTTCTCCACGTTCTCGATCGCGCGCTTCGGCCCCGGCGACCCGGTGAGCATCGCCGCCGGACAGTGGCGCGACCCGGAGGTGCTCGAACGCGTCCGCGCCCAGCGAGGCCTCGACGGCACCGTCTTCGAGCAGTACGCGCGCTGGCTGATGGGCGACATGTACCCGGGCGGCTCGGGCGGCGGCGCGCTGCGCGGTGACTTCGGCGAGTCGTTCATCCAGCAGGGCTTCTCCGTCAACGAGCTGATCCGCAGCAAGATGGCGATCTCCGCGCAGCTCGGCTTCCTCACGCTCGTCACGGTGTTCTCCGTCGGCATACCCCTCGGGCTGCTGGCCGCGAGGTTCAGCGGGACGTGGATCGACCCCTTCGTCATCGCGTCGTTGCTGTTCCTCACGTCCGTGCCGGTGCTGGTCATCATCCCGCCGGCGCTGTGGCTCTTCGCGTCGCCGAACCAGCTCGGCATCATCCCGGTCGGGGGGTGGGGTGGCGAAGGCCTCGACGGCATCTTCGACATCTGGTGGATCGGCGGCGTGGTCGCTGTGCCGATCCCGGACCCGCACATCTACCTGCCGCTCTTCGTGCTCTCCATCGGCGGCTTCGCAGGCGTCGCGCGGCTCGTGCGCATCACCGCGCTCGAGGTGCTGAGCGAGGACTACGTGCGGACGGCGCACGCGAAGGGCCTGAAGGAGACCACGGTCGCGCTGAGGCACGTGCTCCCCAACGCGCTGTTGCCGGTGATCACGGTGATCGGGTTCGCCCTCGTCGGCATCCTCGAGGGCGCGTTCTTCACGGAGACCCTGCTCGGCATCCCCGGCATCGGCCGCTTCGCGTTCGAGGCCGTGCAGAGCCGCGACTACGACGTGATCCTGGCGATCACCGTGATCCTGTCGGCCGCATTCGTGCTCGCGAACCTCGTCGTCGAGATCGCGTACACGTGGATCGACCCGCGCGTGCGGCTGGGTGAGGCCATCAACGCGTGACCACGACGCGCGCGGACGTCGACTACGGCGGCGAGGCGACCGGCACGCCGGCCGGCGCGTGGACGCAGCTCTGGCAGCGACTGCGCCGCAAGAAGCTGGCGATGATCGGGCTCGTCGTCATCATCATCGTCTACACGCTCGGCATCGGCGCGGTCTGGCTCGCGCCGTACGGCTTCACCGACCAGGACCTGCTGCGCGGACTCGAAGGGCCCTCGTCCGACCACTGGCTCGGCACCGACCGCCTGGGGCGCGACATGCTGAGCCGCTCGATGTACTCGGCACGCACGACGGTGATCATCACCGCGCTGGTAATCGTGACCGGCGGGCTCATCATCGGGCCCACGCTCGGACTGCTCGCCGGCTACCGGGGGGGCCGCACGGACGGCGTGATCGGGCGCGTCGGCGATGTCTTCATCTCGCTCCCCGGCCTGCCGATGCTGATCCTCATCAACGCCTCGCTCTCCCCGCGAGTCGTCGACCTCACGAAGTGGCTCGAGGAGCACACGTTGCTGACCGGGCTGGTCGAGAACGGGGTGCCCTCGTACTTCACGGTGTTCGGCGCGCTGTCACTGTTCTTCTGGGTGGGCAGCATGCGCATCATCCGTGCGCAGGTGTTGCAGCTCCGCGAGCGCGACTTCGTCACGGCGTCGGTGGCGATGGGCGCCGGCACGCGCCACATCATCGTGCGGCACCTGCTGCCGAATGTGTCGTTCCTGCTCATCCTCGGCGCCTCGACGGCTCTCGGGTCGGTCGCGGGCTCAGAGCTGCTGCTGACGTGGTTCGGGGTGGGGGTGCAGCCGCCGGTGCCGTCGTTCGGCGTGATGATCTTCGAGGCGGGCAGCATCCGCACGTTCTCGGAGCACCCGCACCTGCTGATCGTGCCTTCGATGTTCGTGGTGGCGCTGCTCTACGCGTTCGCGCTCTTCGGCGACGCGCTCAACGACGCCGTGCGAGGCAGGTGAGTCCCCCGGCGGCGACCGCACGGGGCCGAGCCCGCCGGGCGTGGTGGCGCACACGGCGGGCCAACCCATAATCTGACTACCGGGATTGCGGCCCGCGTCGCAGCCCTCCGAAGCAACACCGAGCACTGCGAGACGAGGTGCACGTGCCAGTCACCGCCGAACGGCTACCTCGCTCCCTCGTGTCCATGGAGATCGAGGTCGAGCAAGAGCGCCTGGAGGGCGCGCTGGAGAAGGCCGTGCGCAAGGTCGCGCAGCAGGTCCGTATCCCCGGCTTCCGCCCCGGCAAGGCCCCGCGCAACGTCGTCGAGGGCATGGTCGGACGCCCCCTGCTCTTGCAGGAGGCGATCGAGGACCTGCTCCCCACCGTCTACAGCGAGGCGCTCGAGGAGCAGGAGATCGACGCGATCGGCGAGCCCGAGATCGACCTCAAGTCCACGGAGCCCCTCGTCGTCACCGCCATGGTGCCCGTCCGCCCGACCGTCGACATCGGCGAGTACGCCTCGCTGCGCGTACCGCGCGACGAGGCCGTCGCCACGCCCGAGCGGATCGAGCAGGCCATGGTGGACGTGCGCCGCCGCTACGCGACCCTCGAACCCGTCGACCGCGCCATCGACTGGGAAGACACCGTGCGCGTCGACGTCTCGGTCACCGTCGAGGGCCAGGGCGAGCCGCACGTCGAGGAAGGCGCCGAGTTCCGCGTCTCGAGGGACGGCACCGTCTCGCTGCCGGGGTTCCTCGACGAGCTGATCGGGCTCGAGCGCGGCGGCCCGCACGAGTTCGAGTTCGCGCTCCCGGACGACTACGACGCGCAGGAGCTGGCCGGCAAGACCGCCAGCTACACCGTCACCGTCCAGGAGGTGAAGCAGGAGGTCCTCCCGGATCTCGACGACGACTTCGCCCGCTCGCTCGACGAGGAGGGCATCGAGACGCTCGAGGAGCTGCAGGAGCGCATCCAGGAGAACGTCCGTATCCGCGTCGAGGCCGAGGCGGAGGCTGCCTACCGCGACGAGGTGCTGGACCTGCTCCTGGCGACCTCCGAGCTGGACTACCCGGAGGTGCTGGTCGAGCGCGAGATCGACCGCATGGTCGACGAGCAGTCCAACCACGCGTTCCACGAGCGCGAGACGTTCGACCAGTGGCTCGAGGCCATCGGGCAGACCGAGGAGGAGGTCCGCGGCGCACTGCGCGATGATGCCGAGCTGGTGCTGCGCCGGAGCCTCGTCATGGGCGAGCTGGCCGAGCGCGAGAGCGTCGAGCCGTCCGAGCAGGACATCCAGTCCGAGATGGACGACCTCGTCGAGCAGATGAGCGGCGGCTCCACGGACCTCGAGGAGCGAGCCACGCTCCGAGGGCTGCTCGACACCGAGGAGACGCGCGGCCAGATCTCGAGCCGGCTGCTCATCGCCAAGACGCTGGAGCGGCTGGTCGAGATCGCCTCGCAGCCCGACGAGATCGAGCCCCGCCCGGCGCGGCGCCGCAGCCGCCGGCGCCGCGGCGCGCGAGGCGACGAGGCGACGGCCGAGGTGGACGCCGACGACGTCGAGTCCACCGCTGACGGCGACGACGCCACCGCCGGGGACGCAGAGGATGCGTCCAGCGGCGATGCAGCCGATAGTGGATCCAGTACCGATGACGACAACGGGGACGGCGACGAGGACTAGCCGGCCCGCCAGCAGCACTCGACAGGCACCGCCTGCTCACGGAAGGACACCGCCTTGACGGTCTCGCCTATGAACGTCGTGCCGATGGTCGTGGAGACGACCGCGCGCGGCGAACGCGCATACGACATCTACTCGCTGCTCCTGAAGGAGCGCATCATCTTCCTCGGGACGCCGATCGACGATCACATCGCCAACATGATCGTCGCCCAGCTGCTCTACCTGGAGCGCGAGGACCCCGACCGCGACATCAACATGTACATCCACTCGCCGGGCGGCGTGATCACCGCCGGCCTCGCGATCTACGACACGATGAACCTGATCCGTTCCGACGTGTCGACGATCGCCGTCGGCGCGACCGCCTCGATGGCCACGGTGCTGCTCTCGGCCGGTGAGAGGGGCAAGCGCTACGCGCTCCCGAACGCCACCGTGCACATGCACCAGGCGATGGGCGGGGCGCGCGGTCAGGCCTCGGACATCGAGATCGCGGCGCGCGAGATCCTCCGCAACAACGAGATCATCCGCAACATCCTCTCCGAGCGGACCGGGCAGGACATCGACCGCATCCGCATGGACACGGACCGCGACTTCTACCTCAATGCCGACCAGGCCTTGGAGTACGGGATGATCGACGAGATCCTGGCAAAGCCCGACGATGGCAGCTCCACCGCGAGCAGCAACGGGAGCGGCATCGGCTAAGCTGGCATCGAGGCCCGGCGGGGGACGCTGGGGGCAGCATGGCGAAGTCATCGACCCGCGGGAACAGGGTCCAATACCACTGCTCCTTCTGCGGCAAGAACCAGGACCAGGTCAAACGGCTCATCGCCGGGCCCGGCGCCGTCTACATCTGCGACGAATGCGTCGTCCTCTGCCAGGAGATCATCAACGAGGAGGGCCAGGGCGGCTCCCGCAAGGGGAGCGGCTCGAAGCCGACACGCACGCCCCGTGAGCTCGTCGAGCTGCTCGACGAGTACATCGTCTCGCAGGACCAGGCGAAGCGCGTGCTCTCCGTCGCCGTCTACAACCACTTCAAGCGCATCGACGCACCCGCGCAGGCCGACCTCGAGCTTGAGAAGTCGAACATCCTGCTCATCGGCCCGACGGGGACCGGCAAGACGGCGCTCGCACGGACCCTTGCAAGGGTCCTCGACGTCCCGTTCTCCATCGCCGACGCCACGGCGCTGACCGAGGCGGGCTACGTCGGCGAGGATGTCGAGAACATCCTGCTGCACCTCATCCAGGCCGCGGACTTCGACATCCCTCGCGCCGAGCGCGGCATCGTCTACATCGACGAGATCGACAAGATCGCGCGCAAGTCCGACAACCCCTCGATCACGCGCGACGTCTCCGGCGAGGGTGTGCAGCAGGCGCTGCTCAAGATCGTCGAGGGCACCGTCGCCAGCGTGCCGCCGCAGGGCGGCCGCAAGCACCCGCACCAGGACTTCATCCAGATCAACACCAGCAACATCCTCTTCATCGTCGGCGGGGCCTTCGAGGGCCTCGAGAGCATCGTCTCGCGCCGCACCGGCATCGGGGCGCGGAGCCTCGGCTTCGGCTCGGAGACCGTCTCCGAAGCCGACCGGGCGATGATCCTCAAGCACGTCACCCACGACGACCTGCTGCAGTTCGGGCTCATCCCGGAGTTCGTCGGCCGCCTGCCCGTCGTCTCCGTCCTCGACCCGCTCGACGTGGACACGATGGTGTCGATCCTGACGAAGCCGAAGAACGCGGTGGCGCGGCAGTTCCAGCGGCTGTTCCAGATGGACAACACGGAGCTGGTCTTCACCGACGACGCACTGCGGCTCATCGCCGAGGAGGCGATCGAGCAGAAGACCGGCGCGCGCGGCCTGCGCACGGTCGTCGAGGGCCTGCTGCTGGACGTGATGTACGAGGCGCCCTCGAACCCCGACATCCGCAAGTGCGTGGTCTCGGCGGAGACGGTGCGAAACCGCGTGCGTCCGCTGCTGGTGACGGAGAGCGAGCAGGTGGTGGGCGAAGAGCCCCCGGACGCCGAGTCCGCCTGACCGCCGCCGCTCCTCGCCGGCGCGAGCCGCCGGGAGCGGCTGACGTGGTTGCGCGCTATCCTCGATGCACATGACCACCACCCCCGCCCGACGCACCCGCGCGCGCCCGCGCCTCGACGTTGCACTCGTCGAGCGCGGCCTGGTGCCCTCGCGTAAGCGGGCGCGCGCGCTCGTGATGGCGCGCGATGTGCGCGTCGACGGCGCGGTCGCGACGCGGCCCGCGCAGCCGGTCGCCGATGGCGCGGCCATCGAGGTGCGCGAGCCGCCGCCGTTCGTGAGCCGCGGCGGCGAGAAGCTGGCGCACGCCCTCGACCGCACGGGCCTCGAGGTGCGCGGGCTGCGCTGCCTCGACATCGGCGCGTCGACCGGCGGGTTCACCGACTGCCTGCTCCAGCGCGGCGCGCGCGAGGTCGTGGCCGTCGACGCCGGCTACGGGCAGCTCGCCCAGCAGCTCCGCGACGACCCGCGCGTCGAGGTACGAGAGCGCACCAACGCCCGCACCCTCGAACCCCTCGATCCGCGCGCCGACCTCGCGGCCATCGACGTCTCCTTCATCTCGCTCACCCTGGTGCTGCCGGCCGTGCTCAGCTCGCTGCGCTCCGGCGCTGACGTGCTGGCGCTCGTGAAGCCGCAGTTCGAGGCTGAGCGCGCCTCGGTGAGGCGCGGCGGCGTGGTGCACGACGAGACCGTGCACGCCCGCGTCGTGGGGCGCGTGGCGTCGTGGGCCATCGAGCGAGGCGTGCGCGTGCGAGGCGTCGTGCGGTCCCCGTTGCGAGGGCCCGCGGGGAACCGTGAGTTCTTCTTGTGGCTGCGCACGGCCGGCCGGGCGGACGGGGACGCGTCGTGACGGACGAGTGGGGTATGAGCCCCGTCGAGCGCTGCGGCGTGTGCTACCACCCCGATGTGCCCGGCGCGGCGCAGCTCGCGAAGCGGCTGTGCGACCAGGCTGCCGAGGCCGGTTGTGATGTGTGGATCGCCGCCCTCGAACGTGACGGGAACGTATCGCCGGAGGACGGCGAGGTTGCCGCCCACCTGCCCGGAACGGACCTGCTGGTCTGCGTCGGCGGCGACGGGACGATGCTCCAGGCCTCCGGGATCGCCTCAATGCTCGGCGTGCCGGTGTTTGGCGTGCGGATGGGCCGCCTCGGCTTCCTCGCGGAGGCGACCGAGGGCGAGGCGGAGGCCGCGCTCGCGCTGATCCTGCTCGGCGAGGGCCGCATCGAGGAGCGTGCAATGGCGCAGGCCACGGTCGTCGATGGGAGCGGCCAGCCCGAGGCGCTGCACGCCCTCAACGACGTCGTGATCGGCAGGAACCGTCTCGGCCGCACGGTGACGGTGGGCCTTCGTGTCGACGGCGTGCTGCTTGCCGAGTACCGCGCCGATGCCGTGGTCGTTGCGACGGCGACAGGCTCGACGGGGTACACGCTGGCGATCAGCGGTCCGATCCTCTACCCGACCTCGCCGGAGCTGATCGTCGGGGCCGTCGCGCCCCACCTCTCGTACGGCAACGCGCTCGTGGTGCGGGGCGAGACCGAGGTGACGCTCCAGATGGCGCGTGGTTACGAGGCGATGATGACCGTCGACGGCCACCACGAGCGTCCGGTGCCCTCCGGCACGGTCGTGAACGTCACGCGGTCACCGCGGGTCGCGCGCTTCGTGCGGCTGGGCGGTGAGCAGCAGTTCTACGCCAACCTCGCGCTCCGGCTCGGCTGGCTGCGCATGGATCACCAGCTCGACACCCCGGAGGAGTGAACCGGCGATCGCGAGGGGTGATGCCTATCGCGCCGCGCGGTTCTATCCTGTACCCATGACGACGGACCTCGCCCTCCCGGCCGCGCTCCCCGACGGCGCCGTGGTCGACCGTGCAACGGTCGGTGACGTCGACGCCATCACGGACCTCGTGAACTTCTGGGCCGCGCGCGGCGACATGCTGCCGCGCACCAAGGGCGAGACGTACGAGAACCTGCGCGACTTCTTCGTGATCCGCGAAGGTGGCGAGGTGGTCGCGTGTGGCGCTCTGCACATCGTCTGGGCGGACATCGCCGAGCTGAAGTCGCTCGCCGTCTCCGAGACGTGCCAGGGCCGCGGCTACGGCCAGCACCTCGTGCGCGCGTGCGTCGAGGAGGCTGGGCGGCTGGGGCTCGACCGCGTCTTCGCGCTCACCTACAAGCCGGAGTTCTTCGAGCGGTTCGGCTTCATCCAGGCCGACGTGATGGAGTTGCCGCGCAAGGTCTGGAACGAGTGCTACCGCTGCCCCAAGTTCCCGGGCTGCAACGAGATCGCGATCACCCTCGACCTCCCTGGCCGCACGGCGGAGCCGGCGGCCGCTGCAGTCGCGCTGTGACGGACAAGCCGGCGCTTCCCGAAGTCCTCAGCACCGAACGCATCTACGAAGGCCGCGTCTTCGACGTCGAGCACGCCTCGATCCGCTTCCCGGACGGCGTCGAGGCGGAACGAGAGACCGTGCGCCACCCCGGCGCGGTCGCGCTCGTCGCACTGGTCGACGACGACCTGATGCTGCTGGTCGAGCAGTACCGGCACCCGGCCCGGAAGCGGCTGCTCGAAGTGCCCGCGGGCACGCGTGAACCGGGCGAGGCCCCCGAGGTCACCGCCCGTCGCGAACTGCGCGAAGAGACGGGTTACGACGCTACAGAGCTCGTCCGACTCGGTGGTGCATGGATGGCGCCCGGGTTCACCTCGGAGTACATCGACTTCTACCTTGCGAGGGGGCTGTTCGAAGCCCCGCTCCTCACCGGCGACGAGGAGGATCTCGGCGCGCCGATCGCGATCACGCTCGACGAACTGGACTCGGCGATCGCGGCAGGACACATCGAGGACGCGAAGACCATTGTCGCCCGGCACCTCTACGACACCTTCCTGCGCACCACGTTCCCGGCGCAGGCGGATCAGTCCGCTTGACCATGACCGCACCCCCGGCAATAGTCAGCGTCGCCACGGGCCGATCGGATCCCGGGCAGCGCGCGGCGTAAAGGGGCAGCCGTGGCAGACGACCTGCAACACGACATCCTCATCGTCGGCGGCGGCGGCGCGGGGCTTCGCGCCGTGATCGCGGCCGCCGAGGCGCACCCCGACCTCGACATCGCGATGGTCTCCAAGGTCTACCCGATGCGCAGCCACACCGTCTCCGCCGAGGGTGGCGCAGCGGCGGTGATCAAGGACAACGACAGCATCGAGGAGCACATCCACGACACCATCAGCGGCGCAGACTGGCTCGCCGACCAGGACGCCGTCGAGCTGTTCGTGAACGAGGCCCCGGGCGAGATGATCCAGCTCGAGCACTGGGGCTGCCCGTGGAGCCGCGAGGAGGACGGCAGCGTCGCCGTCCGGCCCTTCGGCGGCATGCGCATCCGGCGCACGTGGTACGCCGCCGACAAGACCGGCTTCCACATGCTCCACGCGCTCTTCCAGACCTCGCTCAAGTACACCGCGGTCAAGCGCTACGACGAGTGGTTCGCCACGCGCCTGCTCGTCGAGGACGGGCGCTGCCAGGGCGTGATCGCGATCGAGATGCGGACCGGCGAGGTCCGCGCGATCCGCGCCCGCTCGGTCATCATGTGCACGGGCGGCGGCGGGCGCGTCTTCCCGTTCACCACCAACGCGGCGATCAAGACCGGCGACGGCATGGCGATGGCCTACCGCGCGGGCGTCGCGCTCAAGGACATGGAGTTCGTCCAGTACCACCCCACGGGCCTGCCGGGCACCGGCATCCTCATCACCGAGGCCGCCCGCGGCGAGGGCGGCATCCTGGTCAACACCGACGGCCGCCGCTACCTCGAGGACTACAACCTCGGCGAGCCGGTCCCGGTGGACGACCCGCGGCACCCGCAGCTCCGCACCATGGAGCTGGGACCGCGCGACAAGCTCTCGCAGGCGTTCATGCGGGAGCAGGACGCCGGCCGCGTCTTCGAGGGCGAGTACGGCACGTATACCCACCTCGACGTGCGGCACCTCGGCGAGCAGCTGATCGAGGAGCGCATCCCGTTCGTCCGCGAGCTGGCGAAGAACTACGCGGGCATCGACCCGGTCCACGAGCCGATCCCCGTGCGGCCCGTCGTCCACTACATGATGGGCGGCATCCACACCAACACGAACGGCGAGACGAGCCTGCCGGGCCTCTTCGCCGCGGGCGAGTGCGCCTGCGTCAGCATCAACGGCGCGAACCGCCTCGGCTCCAACTCGCTCACCGAGCTGCTCGTCTTCGGCCGCCGTGCCGGCCTCTCCGCCGCGGAGTTCGCCCGCGAGCACCCGGACCTCGCCACCGACGCCCTGGAGGCGCAGCGCGCCGACGAGGAGGCCTCGATCGCGGCTCGCTTCCGCACCCCGCGCGAGGGCGGCGAGCGCCTCGCCACCATCCGCCGCGAGCTCAACGCGACGATGGAGGCGGGCGCGGGCGTCTACCGCGAGGAGTCCGGCATCCAGGCCACGACGGAGAAGGTCGCCGAGCTCAAGGAGCGCTTCGAGAACGTCGCCATCGACGACCACAGCAAGAGCTTCAACACCGAGCTCACCACAGCGATCGAGCTCGGCTTCCTCCTCGACGTCGGCGAGGCGGTCGCGCACTCCGCGCTGAACCGCACCGAGTCGCGCGGTTCGCACCAGCGCACCGACTACCCCGACCGCGACGACGACCAGTTCCTCAAGCACTCGCTCGCGTTCCGCACCGACGGCGCGCCGCGCATCGAGTACGCCGACGTGACGATCACGAACTGGCCGCCGGCCGAGCGGACCTACGGCAACTAGCGACGGGAGGCGTCATGACCAGCCCACCAATGACCACCTCGCAGACCGTCACCCTGCAGGTGTTCCGCTACCACCCCGACACCGACTCAGAGCCCTCGTACCAGAGCTACGAGGTGCCGTACCGCGAGGAGTGGGTTGTCCTCGACGCGCTGAACTGGCTCAAGGACGAGGTCGACGGGACGCTCAGCTACCGCTGGTCGTGCCGGATGGGCGTCTGCGGCAGCTGCGGGATGATGGTCAACGGCTACCCGCGCCTCACCTGCAACGCCTTCCTCCGCGAGTTCCTCCCCGGCCCGATCCGCGTCGAGCCGCTCCGCGGCTTCCCCGTCGAGCGTGACATGGTCACCGTCCTCGACGACTTCACGGAGAAGCTGACGGACGTGAAGCCGTGGATCATCCGCGAGGTAGAAAAGCCGGTCGAGGAGGGCGAGTACCTCCAGTCACCGTCGCAGCTTGCGGACTTCAAGCAGTTCAGCATGTGCATCAACTGCATGCTCTGCTACGCGGCGTGCCCGGTGTACGAGCACGAGGACGACTTCCTCGGCCCCGCCGCGATCGCGCTGGCGCAGCGCTACAACCTCGACTCGCGCGACCAGGGCAACGAGCAGCGCCAGGAGCTGATCTGGTCCGACGAGGGCATCTGGGACTGCACCTTCGTCGGCGAGTGCAGCGAGGTCTGCCCCAAGCACGTCGACCCGGCGGCCGCGATCCAGCAGGCCAAGGTCGAGGCGACGAACAGCTTCTTCATCTCGCTGCTGCCCTTCACGCCGCCGGGGATGGGTCGCTAGCCATGCCCGGACCGCTGCCGCGGACCAAGTCCAACGCGTGGTGGAACCGCCGCTGGGCGTACCGCATCTTCCTGCTGCGCGAGCTCTCGGCCGTGGCGGTCGCGGTCTACGTCGCGCTGCTGCTCGTGCTGGTCACGCAGGTGCGCGACGGCCGGGGCGCCTTCAACGACTACCTCGACCTGCTCGAGAGCCCGCTGTTCTGGATCATCCACCTGGTGCTGCTCGGATTCGTGCAGCTCCACACATCGACGTGGTTCCGGGCAGTGCCGAAGAGCATGCGGGTCAAGCTGGGCGGACGGCCGGTCCCGCCGGAGGCCATGCTCTTCGGGATGTACCTGCTGTGGGCCGGGGCGTCGCTCGTGGTGCTCGCGGCCTTCCTGGTGGACTGGTAGGGGAGGCGCACCGTGCGACCCTCGAACGAGCCGTTCTGGTGGGCGATGTTCGGCGCCGGCGGGATGATCACCGCGCTGCTGCTGCCCGTGCTCATCATCATCACCGGCTTCGTCGTCCCGGCCGGGGGCGTCGACTTCAACCAGCTCGACACGCTGTTCAACAACCCGCTGGTGCGGCTCATCATCCTCGGCGTGGCGTTCCTGTCGTTCTTCCACGCCGCGCACCGCATCCGCCACACGCTGAAGGACCTCGGGCTGCGCTCGGCTGCGACGCTGCTGGCGGTGGTCTGCTACGCTGCGGCCCTTGCCGGGACGGTGTGGGCGGCGCTGGTGGTGCTGTAGCCCTCGCCCGTCCCGGGAACTGCGAGGGCCCCATGACCGACCGACTCACACAGCTCTTCACGGCCATCGGCGCGGGCGTCGTGGTCGGCGTGATCGTCGGCCTGGTCGCGCAGCTCGCCGCCGACCCGCCGTCCTTCGTCACGGGCGGCATCGCCGGCGTCCTCGGCGCCGTCGTCGCCGTGTTCGTCAGTTCGCGGGGCCGCGGGTAGGCGTGGACGCCCCCTTCTTCCGTCCCCAGCGGGCCACGTGGCGAACTCGACGAGGCTCCGTCGGCCCGCGCGACGCGCTACTCGGTCAGGTTGTGGGCTGCGAGGAGGAGCAGCAGTCCGACACTTGGAACCTCGGGAAGAGGGTGAACAGTGCGCATCGCAAGGTCCACGAGGACCTTGGTAGTGTCCCTCCCGCACTCCTGGTGTCCGAGTTCCCCCACGAACCTCTGATCGTCAAGCGAGGCGATCAGTCTGAGCGGCACCTGGGGGTTCACCCACGCGTACGCGCTCCGCACCGTCCCCGTCGCGTCCGTGACCATGAACAGATCCGCACCCTTACGCCCGTACAGGCTCCACAGCACGCCGTCGGCCAGGATGATCGGCGACCCTCCGTTGGTGCCGCGGGGCGCGAGCAGCGTCTGGCCCGTCGCCGTGACATACGAAGTGCCGTCGTCGTGAAGTCCCCAGAGCGCTGACACCGCACCCTCGCCGTCCAGGATCCATCCGTCGATGTAGTCGGCGTCGTGGCCTTCGGGCGGCGTCACCGGGTCTCCCGAGCGGAACCACCAGACCGGGCTGGCCTCCCCGTCCCACCACCGCCTCAGTGCGACATCGTCCTCGGTGACCGTCTCGATCCACACAAACTGCGGGACCTCGCCCCACTGCTTCCACGTCTCCCCAGCGTCGCCGGACACCCAGAGCACGAGCCGCGCGTCCTCGCTCGGCCCCTCGTATCCGGATGCGCACGAGCCATGCGAGCACTCGAGGGCGGCCAGGATCTGCCCGCGCGGCCCCAGCCCGAAGCCTGTGATGTAGCCAGGGCGCTCATCGAAGTACGCCCAGGGCCGCTCAACCGCGACCGTCCCCCTGTCGTCGGCGACGGCTCTGTACACATTCCCCACCCCCTCGCAGTGGTGCTCGCCGTAGTAGATCGCTACGCCGGGCGGTGGTGGTCGCGGCTCCGCGAGCGTGAGCGGCGCGTAGTCGATAGCGGGCCGCGCCGCTGTGGACATCGGCTCGGGTCGGGCGGTCAGGAACTGGTAGTGCTCACGCTGCCGGTCGGCCGTCTCGATGTCGAGTCCGAACGGGAGGCTGAGGCCGCTGATCGTGTGCACCGTTGCCGTCGTGAGGTCCACGAATTCCATCGCGGCAGCCACAATGCCGTGCACTGTTCCGAGGAGCCCGATCGGACGGAACCACCGGTTGCCGACGATGGCGGGTCCGCCCGGCTGGTCGACTGCATGAACGACGTGCCCTGTGGATCCGTCTTGAGTCGGGATCGCTAGCACGAGCGGGCCCTCTTCCGTGCTACTTCGCACGGCGGCGCCGGTCGCCTCCTTGCCGGACGCTACCCACTGGCGCTTCTGGACCCACCCTTCCCGTTGCGCGAGTCCGAGAGGCTCGAAGCGCGCGAGCATTGCCTCCCATTCCTCCTCAGCAAGCCACTTCCAACCTTCGCGCGTCTGCCAGATGTTGAGGGTGGCTACCAGCACGTCGGTGTCAGTCACCTCGATAATGCTCGTTTGCGGGAGGAGCTGCCCCCAGTCCTGCCACGCTGCGCCGCCATCGCGGCTGACCCAGAGGCGTAGTTCCGTATCGGCACTCGGCCCTGCCTCGCCCTCGAAGGGCTCTACATCGCAGAGCGCCGCGTGACAGATCGTGGCAGCGAGGGTTTGCCCGCTCGCGCTGACACCAAAACTGCGGACCGGATAGTACTGCGCGATGTCGTTCGAGCCGTCGAAGAACGCGAGTGGACGATCCTCGCGCAACGCCCCTGCCGCTTCGTCGAAGACCACCCTGCGTAGGTCAAACGGAACGCCACCGCAGTCTATGCATGGCACCAGCCAGTAGTAGAGGGCGATGTCGGCGGGCAACGCTCGAGACTCCCCGCGCTTGATTGGTATCGGCCCGGCCGCGACCGGTTCGGGTGTGGGGGTGGGTGTCGACGTGAGTGCAAGGGTCGGCGTGGGAGTTGGCGTGGGGCTCGGAGTCGGCTCGCTCGTTGGTTCGGGTGAGGCGGTCGGGGCGGGCGTCGGCGTGGGCGCCTTCGTCGTGTCGGGCGACGCTGCCGCAGCCGTTGGAGTGGCGGTCGAGGTCGCTGCGGGTGCGGGCTCTGACGGTTCCGACGCGGGTGAAGCCGGGTCGTCCTCGCAAGCCACTGCGGCCAGCGACAGCGCACACGCGATCCAGAGCAGCGCCCAACGCATCGCGCCTCACCTTGCCGCGGCCGGCGCCCATCCCCAGCAGGCCGGAGCGCCTCCTACCGATGGTACGATAGGCGGTGCGGGTTGGATGTATCCGGGCAGCGCAGTATCCCGCAGTGGGCTACCGCAGTGGGCGCCCCGACTCCCCGCGCCCGCCCCTACTCCCCGTACGCCACGGCCTCGAGGTCCTCGATGCGCTCGTCCTCGGTGAAGCGCCAGATGCCGATGTGACCGCGCAGCAGGTCGCCGCTCGCGTCCCAGTCCAGCGACACGGCGGCGCCGTCGTAGTCGACCTCGCCACCACCGGCGAGGACCTCGAGGGCGCGTGCGATGCCGGCCGCTCCCGCGATCACGGTCTCGCCCGGCGAGCCGCCGATCCGGCGTAGGTGGTCGCGGATGGCGGAGCCCTCGACGCTGCCGGCCGCCTGCGCGGCGAGTGCGATCGCCACGAGCGCGTCGTACGTCTCGCGCACGTAGGGGGTCACGGGCAGCTCGCCGTAGGCCTCGCGGTACGCCAGGTCCCATGCGGCCTGCGACTCGGTACCGGGGTGGGCGACGCCCGCGGTGCCGTACATCCCGCCCAGGCGGTCGCCGCCGATCGCCTCGACGAGGCCAACTCGGCGCGCACCGTCGCCGAACACGAACTGGTCGTACAGGCCCGCGTCGAGCGCCTCGAGGATGATCGTCTCCGCCTCGGTCGGGAAGGTGATCACGACCAGCGCCTCGGCGCCGCTCGCCGCCGTCTCGCGCAGCGCGGGGAGGTACGTCGTTGCGCCGGGGTCGACGGCCACCGAGGTGATCCCGCCGTCCCACGCGGCCGCAAACGTATCGTTGAGCCCCTGTCCCCACGCGTCGTCGCGGTACACCACGCCGACGCGCCCGAAGCCGCGCTCGCGCGTCAGTTGCGCCAGCACCGGGCCCTGGGCCACGTCGGAGAGCGCGGTGCGGAAGAAGAAGTCGCCGTCGTCGGCCGTCGTCAGCAGTGGCGAGGTGGCCGAGGGGCTGATCATCGGGATGCCGGCGGTCCGCGCGACCTGCTCGGCGACCGGGAGGGAGTTCGCACTGGAGCTCGGGCCGACGAGCGCGTGGACGCCCTCGTCCTCCACGAGCCGGCGCGCGACATCCACTGCGGCGTCCGGGTCCGACGTCGGGTCGGCGAGGACGTAGGTGACGGGACGCCCGAGGACCCCACCGGCGTCGTTGATGTGCCGCAGGGCCAGCTCGAAGCCGCGTTGCCGCGCCATCGACGCCTCCGCGGCGCCGTCGCCGAAGTCGAGCAGGAGTCCGATCTTCAGGGGCTCCTGCTCGTCGGCGTCGTCGCCCGCGCACGCTGCCGCGAGGGCCAGCGCTGCGAGGAGCAGCGCCGAGGCGAGCAAGCGGACGCAGGCCGAGGCCGTCATGGAGCCGTCGCCACCGCGCCTACGGGTGGGTCATGTCCGCGGGCCGCACCCACTCGTCGAACTCGGCGTCCGTGACGTAGCCGAGCGAGACCGCGGCCTCGCGCAGCGTGGAGCCCTCGACGTGGGCGTGGTGGGCCACCTCGGCCGCGCGGTCGTAGCCGATGCGCGGGCTCAGCGCCGTCACGAGCATCAGCGAGGACTCCATGAGCTGCTGGATGCGCTCACGGTTCGGCTCGATGCCGGCCACCATGTTGTCGGTGAACGACACCGCAGCGTCGCCGAGCAGGCGGATCGACTGCAGCGTGTTGAAGACGATCACCGGCTTGAAGACGTTGAGCTCGAAGTGCCCGGTCGCGCCACCGACGTTCACGGCAACGTCGTTGCCGATGACCTGCGCGCAGACCATCGTCAGCGCCTCGGACTGCGTGGGGTTCACCTTGCCCGGCATGATCGAGGAGCCCGGCTCGTTGGCCGGCAGCATCAGCTCGGCCAGCCCGGCGCGCGGGCCGGAGCCGAGCAGCCGCACGTCGTTCGCGATCTTCATCAGCGAGGCCGCCACGGTCTTGAGCTGCCCCGACATCTCGACCTGCGCGTCGTGCGCGGCCAGCGACTCGAACTTGTTCGGCGCCGTGACGAACGGCAGGCCCGTGATGCTCGCGATCTCGGCGGCGACGCGTTCGGCGTACTCGGGGTGGGCGTTGAGGCCCGTGCCGACGGCGGTGCCGCCGAGGGCGAGCTCGAGGACGCGCGGCAGCGCCCCCTCGACGCGCGAGATCGAGTTCTCGACCTGCTTCACGTAGCCGGAGAACTCCTGACCGAGCGTGAGCGGCGTCGCGTCCATGAGGTGCGTGCGGCCGATCTTCACGATGTCGTCGAACTCGGCCTGCTTCGCCGCGAGCGCGGCGTGGAGGTGGCGCAGGCCGGGGATGAGGCGGTGCGTCGCCTCTTCGGCGGTCGCGATCGACATGGCGCCGGGGAACACGTCGTTCGAGGACTGCGACATGTTGACGTGGTCGTTGGGGTGGACGGGGTCCTTGGAGCCGCGCTCGCCGCCGAGGATCTCGATGGCGCGGTTCGAGATGACCTCGTTGGCGTTCATGTTGGACTGTGTGCCGGAGCCGGTCTGCCAGACGACGAGCGGGAAGTGGTCGTCGAGGTCGCCGTCGATGACCTCCTGGGCGGCGGCGCGGATGGCGTCGGCGCGCGTGGCGTCGAGCTTGCCGAGGGCCTCGTTCACGGTGGCGGAGGCGTGCTTGACGATGCCGAGCGCGCGGATGATGGAGCGCGGCATGCGCTCCGTCCCGATCTTGAAGTTCTGAAGCGAGCGCTGGGTCTGCGCCCCCCAGTACACGTCCGACGCCACCTCGATGGCGCCCATGCTGTCGGTCTCGGTGCGGGTCATGGCTGCAGTCGTCGTCATCGGTCGGCTCGGTCCTCCGTCGGTGGGTGTGTCGGTGGTGCGGGGTGAGGGTAGCGGGTGTGGGGGTTGTGGGCAGCCGCACGCGCCGGAACGTGCGTTCTGAAGCGAGGTCGCGTATCGTCAGGTTGATGAAGCCACGCGAGGCGTTCCTGCGAGAGTTGGCCGAGCGTGCGGGCGAGCCGAAGCGGCTCGGCCGCAGCCGCTCGATGTTGGAGCTTGGCGACGGGCAGGCGTTCGTCTACCTCCGCTACTCGCGCCTCCATCCGAACGGCCGGACGTTCTACGGGCTGCGCGAGGAAGACCTGCGGCAGCTTGATGGGCGGACGGCATTCCTCGCGCTGCTGTGGGATGGGCAGGCGGAGCCGCTGCTGCTCCCGCTCTCCGAGTTCGGCCCACTGTTCGACGAGGCAGGCCCGGCCGCCGACGGCCAGGTCAAGGTGCAGGTCTACCCGCGCGACGATGAGCCGACCGAGCTCTACGTCGCGCGTGCCGGACGTCACACCGTCGAGGCGTACTTCGGCTGGGAGTCGCTGCTGAGCGCGCTCGCGGACGCACGCGATGAGATACCGCAACTCGAGCACGAGCAGGTGCAGACGCTGCTCGGCGCCATCGGCGACGCGCGCGGACTGGACGTCTGGATACCGCCGAACGACCGCCCGAAGATGGACTGGACGCTCGCCCCGCGCTTCCCGTTCCGGACCTCGATGCCGCCGGGCCTCGACCCGGTGTTGCACGAGATCGACGTGGTCTGGATGGCGCGCGGCGGGAGCACGCCCATCGGCCTGTACGAGGTTGAGCACTCGACCCCGATCTACTCGGGGCTGCTGCGATTCAACGACGCGTACTTGACGGTCTCGGAGCCGCCGCGCTTCACCATCGTGGCCGAGGACGAGAGGCGCGGGCTCTTCGCGCGCCAACTGCGCCGCCCCACGTTCCAGGCGAGCGGCCTCGACAGGCTGTGCGGCTTCATGACCTACGGCGAGGTGTTCAGATGGCAGCGGCGGATGGCTGCGTGATGAGAGGGAGCACGGCATGACCACGGAGACGAACGGAAACACGATCGCTAGCGACGAGCAGCACTACCTGCTCTTCATCTGGGGCAGCGTCGAGCCGGAGCTACACGGCCCCTACGCCACGGACGAGGAGCGCCTCGACGCCGCGCGCGCCCTCGCCGCCGACGGGGGCGACGACGAGCACGCCATCTTCCGCCTCGACGCGTCGGGGCCGGTGGAGGTGGCGAGCTTCAGCGGGCGTGAGATTGGAGCGTGAGCTTCTGCGAGGAGGAAGCGCCGTGAACGAGTTCGAACAGAGGCGTGCCAGGGACCGGAAGATACTCAAGTGGGCTGCAGTCGTCGTCGGGGTCCTGCTCGTGATCGCCGCCTTTGTGAACATTGTCAGCACGGGCGATGGTAATCGCGAGATCACCACTCGGGGCTCAGGGGTGATCAGCACGCCAGGGGCGATGCGAACTTGCACCAACAGCGAGGCGATGGCTGCGCTGCGCGAGCCCTCGCAGAAGGCCGACCGGGGCGAGTGGACACAAAGCCAGGCTTGGGCGGCGGCAGCCACCAACGCCCAGCGCATGGGGTGCAAACTCCCTTGACGTGGCGGGACGCAAGCCGTGATCGGCAACACGATCCTGCGTTGACAGGGGAACGCTAGTTCTTCTAGGATCGAGCTTGAGCTTCTAAGCAGTTGGCTGAAAGCCAGCACCATATCGCGAGCGGGGAAACGAGCATCATGGCTACTGAGTACAAGTACGAGGGCGAGACGTTCCAGCTCGACGACTCCAAGGGGTGCTACGTTGAGGTGACGTACAGAGACCAGATCGGCTACCTCGGCGTGAACCTCGAGGGAACCAAGGGTACTCCCTTCGTTTGGTACTCCAATCGCCCTGACGTCGTCACACCCGACGGGATGAAGTTCGGCAACTCGAATGGCCCAGATGAGGCGACGAACCTCAAGGCTCTGTGCGCCGACTTGCTACGTCTACAGCGGCAGGCGGAAGCTCGCGAGGCGTTCAACCCCGAAGAGGCGTGCAAGTCCCTCCACGAGTATGTGGAGTCGCTGCCTCGGTGACCGACCGCAGGTGTGACCCGGGCCACTACCCCTCAGGCGTAGCCGCCACGAGCTCCAGCACCGCCTCACCCGCAGCCACCATCCCCGCCGTCTCAGACTCGCTCAGCGGCGACTCGTAGACCTCGAGGACTCCGCCGTCGCCGAGGAGCACCGGGGCGCCGACGTAGGCGTTCTCGATGCCCCACTGGCCCGATAGCAGCGTGCAGCAGGGGAGCACACGGCGCTCGTTGCGGAGGATGGCGTCGACCATCTCGATGGTCGCGGCGGCGGGGGCCGTGAAGGCTGAGCCCGTCTTGAGCAGCCCGACGATCTCCGCCCCGCCCTTTGTCGTGCGGTCCACGACCGCGTCGATGCGGTCCTGCGCCATCAGCGAGGTCAGCGGCACCCCGCCGACGGTCGCCGAGGAGACGATCGGGACCATCGTCGCCTCCGTGTGGCCGCCGAGCACCCACGCCGAGACGTCGCGCACCGAGACGCCGAGCTCCATCGCGATGAACGTGCGGTAGCGCGTGCTGTCCAGCATCCCGCCCTGGCCGACGACGCGCGCGGCCGGCAGGCCGCTGGCCTCGAGGGCGACGTGGCACATCGCGTCCATGGGGTTGGCGAAGATGATGAAGGTCGCGTCCGGCGAGTGCTCGATGGCGCTGCCGACGACGCTGCGGACGATGCCGGCGTTGGTGCCGAGCAGGTCTTCGCGCGTCATGCCGGGCCGCCGCGGCACGCCCGAGGTGACCACGACGACGTCGGAGCCGGCGGTGTCGGCCCAGTCGTTCGTGCCGGTCACCGAGACGCTGGTGCCGACCCACGGGGAGGCTTCCTGGATGTCGAGCGCCTTGCCCTGCGGGAGCCCCTCGACGATGTCGATCATCGTGACGTCGGCGTAGCCGCGCGCGGCGAGGATCTGCGCCATCGAGGTGCCGGTGTTGCCGGCGCCGACAATCGTGACTTGCTTGCGGGTCCCTGCCATCGTCGTCCTGCCTTTCGTGCGGGCGCGCCCCGGAAGGCGCACGGGTAGGTGCTCGGTGCTGCTTGCGTCCGGGTTGATGCTCCGGGCGGCGAGCCGCCGCCCGGGTTCAATCGCTGCTTCTAGCTTGCCATCTCGCGGTTCAGCCGGTCGACGATGCGGTCGAAGAACTGCCGGGTGTTGAGCCACTCCACGTCGGGTCCGATGTTCATCGCCAGGTCGCGCGTCATGTCGCCCGACTCGACCGTGTCGATGCAGACGCGCTCGAGGACGTCGGCGAAGTCCTCGACGTCCTGCGTGTTGTCCATGCGGCCGCGGTACCGCAGCCCGCGCGACCACGCGAAGATCGAGGCGATCGGGTTCGTCGAGGTCTCGTTGCCGGCGAGGTGCTGGCGGTAGTGGCGCGTGACCGTGCCGTGCGCCGCCTCGGCTTCGACGGTGTTGCCGTCGGGGGTGAGCAGCACGGAGGTCATGAGGCCGAGCGAGCCGAAGCCTTGCGCGACCACGTCGGACTGCACGTCGCCGTCGTAGTTCTTCGCGGCCCAGACGAAGCCACCGTCCCACTTGAGGGCCTGCGCGACCATATCGTCGATGAGCCGGTGCTCGTAGGTGAGGCCGGCCTCGCCGAAGCGGCCGGCGAACTCGGCGTCGAAGACCTCCTGGAAGAGGTCGCGGAAGCGCCCGTCGTAGGCCTTGAGGATCGTGTTCTTGGTGGCGAAGTAGAGCGGCAGGCCGCGGTCGAGCGAGTAGGTCATGCAGGCGCGGGCGAAGCCGCGGATCGAGTCGTCGAGGTTGTACATGCCCATGGCGACGCCGCCGCCGTCGGCGAAGTCGAAGACCTCGCGCTCCTCGGGCGCGCCGCCGTCGGCGGGGGTGAAGGTCATGGTGAGGCGGCCGGGGCCGGGCACGACGAAGTCGGTGGCGCGGTACTGGTCGCCGAAGGCGTGACGGCCGATCACGATCGGCTGCTTCCAGCCGGGCACGAGCCGCGGGATGTTGCTCATCACGATCGGCTCGCGGAAGACGGTGCCGCCGAGGATGTTGCGGATGGTGCCGTTGGGGGAGGGCCACATTTCCTTGAGGTCGAACTCCTCGACGCGGTCCTCGTCGGCGGTGATGGTGGCGCACTTCACGCCGACGCCGTACTGCTGGATCGCCTTCGCGGCGTCGACGGTGATCTGGTCGTCGGTGGCGTCGCGCGACTGGATGCTGAGGTCGTAGTACTTCAGGTCGATGTCGAGGTAGGGGAGGATCAGTCGTTCGCGGATCCAGGCCCAGATGATGCGGGTCATCTCGTCGCCGTCGAGTTCGACGATCGGGTTCTGCACCTTGATCTTTGCCATCAGGCCCCCTCGTGCGTGCTCGCGAGCCGAGCCGCGGTCTGTGCGGTGCCGGCGGTGTGGGTGGTCCGCCCCGGTCTAGAGCGGGATGTTCCCGTGCTTCTTCGCCAGCGGTGACTCTGCCTTGCGTTGCAGCATCCGCAGCGACTGTGCGATGCGGGCGCGCGTGTCTCGTGGATCGATCACGTCGTCGACGTAGCCCTTGGCCGCGGCGATGTACGGGTGCTCGATACGCTCCTGGTAGTCGGCGACGAGCTCGGCGCGAACGGCGTCCTCGTCCTCGGCGGCCTGGAGCTCGCGGCGGTTGATGATGTTCACCGCCTGGCTGCCGCCCATGACGGCGATGGCGCCGCCGGGCCAGACGTAGTTGATGTCGGCGCCGAGGTGCTTGGAGCCCATCGCCACGTAGGCGCCGCCGAAGCCCTTGCGCGTGATCACGGTGATGAGTGGCACGGTCGCCTCGGCGTAGGCATACAGCAGCTTCGCCCCGTGCGAGATGATGCCGCCGTACTCCTGCGCCACGCCCGGCAGATACCCGGGCACGTCGACGAGCGTGACGACCGGCACGTTGAACGAGTCGCAGAGCCGCACGAACCGCGCCGCCTTGCGCGACGAGTCGATGTCGAGCACGCCGCCGAGGTACATCGGCTGGTTCGCGACCACGCCGACGGTCTGCCCGCCGATGCGCCCGAACCCGACGACGATGTTCTGCGCGAAGAACTCGTGGACCTCCATGAAGTCCCCGTTGTCGAGCAGCCGCTCGATCACGTCGCGCACGTCGTAGGGGATCGCGTCGTCCTCGGGGACGATGCTCAGGATGTCGTCGAGCGTGCGGTTCGGGTCGTCCCCGGTGTCGACGAACGGCGGCGACTCGACGTTGTTGGCAGGGAGGAACGAGAGCAGTCGCCGCACCTCGTCCAGGCAGGCCTGCTCGTCGGTGAACGCGAACTGGGAGACGCCGGACTTGGATGCGTGCGACATCGCCCCGCCCAGCTCCTCGAAGGTGGTCTGCTCGCCGGTGACGCTCTGGATGACGTCGGGGCCAGTGATGTACATCTGCGAGGTGCCCTCGACCATGAAGACGAAGTCCGTGATGGCGGGCGAGTAGACGGCGCCGCCGGCGCACGGCCCCATGATCACGCTGATCTGCGGGATCACGCCGGAGCCGTGGACGTTGCGCAGGAAGATGTCGCCGTACCCGGCGAGGGAGTCGACGCCCTCCTGGATGCGGGCGCCGCCGGAGTCGTTGAGCCCGATCATCGGGACGCCGGTCTTGAGGGCGAGGTCCATGACCTTCGCCATCTTCTCGCCAACGACCGTGGAGAGTGAGCCGCCGAAGACGGTGAAGTCCTGCGCGAAGACACAGACCGGGCGGCCGTCGATCTGGCCCCAGCCGGTCACGACCGCGTCGCCGTAGAAGCGGTCGCCGGCGCCGTTCTCGGTCCAGTCCACGCCCAGCGCGTCGAGTTCGTCGAAGGTGCCGGGATCGAGGAGCTGTTCGATGCGTTCGCGCGCGGTGAGCTTGCCGCGCTCGTGTTGCGCGTCGATGCGCGCCTGGCCGCCGCCCAGCAGGCCGCTCTCTTTGCGTTCCGCGAGTTCCGCGAGGCGGTCTTCGTGGCTCACTGCCGTGCCGCCGCGTGTCGAGTTGTCATGGCCGTACGGTTCCGTCCCCGTCGCGGCCCCGGGCCGCGAAAGCGCGCCGCACGATCCATCGAGGACGGCGGCGCAAGCGTGCGTAGTATCGGGTGATTCGCCCCGCAGCGCCAGACCATGGCCGGGGAAAGGGCGCCCGCGCGACGGCTACGGGATGATCAGCTCTTCGCCCACGAACAGGTTTGCGAGGCCGTCGACGGTGGTGCCATTCGCGGCCGCGAGCTCCTCGACGGTGATGTCGAACTGCAGCGCGATGTCATAGGCCGTGTCGCCGGCCTGTACGACGTAGATTCGCGCGCCCGACTCGTCGGTGGTGGTCTCACCGCCGGAGTCGGCGGCGTCGTCCCCATCGTCGGTCGCCGTGTCGTCCGCGGTTTCCGATCCCTCGGGGGCGTAGCCCTGGCGCACCGTCAGGACCTGTCCCACGAAGATGAGCGCGGCGTCCTCGATGTCGTTGAGCTCCATGATGGCGTCGACGGTAGTGTCGAAGCGCTCCGCGATGGCGAACAGCGTGTCGCCGGCCTCGACGGTGTATTCGACTTCCTCGCCCGAGACGACGGCGGTCTGCGTTGCCGTTGCCTCGGCCGTGGGGCTCGCGACGATCGTGGGTTCGGGGGTGGTCGCGAACGGAGTCGCGGTCGGGATGGGCGTGCTCTCCGAGGCCGGCTCCGGCGTGGGCTCGGCCTCGTCGTCCCCGCCGCACGCTGCGGCGAGGAGCGCCACGCCGGTGATGCCGGCGAGCGCCAGGCGGGCGAGCGCGGAACGCGAGGGGAAACGGTTCACGTGCATAGGCGGCTAACCATCCGAGTTCATCGTACCGTAGCGTGGTGCAGCCCGGCAAGTGGCACAGCCGGGCGCTATTCGCCGTACTCCGCCAGCAGTTCACGCAGCAGCTCGGATGCGACCTCCAGGAAAATCGCGAGGTCTTCGGGGAAGACCGTCTCGATGGTGTCGAGCGAGGTGTGGATGAACTCCGAGCCACCGCTGTAGAGGGTGACCGCGGGTACGCCCGCCTCCTGGAAGATCGCGTGGTCGGACCCCGCTCCGGCCGGGAACTGGCCAGCGGGGATGCCGTAGCCCAGCCGCGCCGCCACCGCCGCCCCGCGTTCGGCGAGCACGGTGTTGCCCTGGACGAAGCGCGGACCGTCGAGGGTCCTCTGGCCGATCCGCGCGGCCATGTCGAAGTTGAGCATGAAGAGCACGCCGGACACGCCGTGCTCGTCCACGAACGCCTGCGAGCCCAGCAGCCCGACCTCCTCCGCGCCGAACGCGATGAAGCACAGGCCCTCGACGAGGTGCGTGCGCGCGAGCTCGACGATCAAAGCCGTGCCGGAGGCGTTGTCGTTCGCTCCCGGCCCGTACGGCACGGAGTCGTAGTGCGCGCCGATGTACGCGCGGCACTCGCCGTTGCGCCCCACCACGTTCTGCGAGGTCAGCTCGCGCGTGCCGACATCGGCCGTCACCGTGACCGCCGTGCCGTCGCCGGCCAGCGCGAGCAGCGGCTCGCGCGACTGCCCGGAGACGCCGATGACCGGGATGGTCACGCCCGCTCCTTCGCCGAGCGTCCCGCCGAAGAGCCCGCGCTCGTTGTTGACGACGACCACGGCCGCCGCGCCGGCGCTCTGCGCATTGAGCGCCTTGTCGCGGAACGGGATCACACCCCGGTCGAGCAATGCGACGGCGCCCGTCACGTCGACCGCGTCGAAGTCCTCGCTGCTGCCGAGGCCGGCGTGCACGAGCGGCGCGGTGGCCGTGCCGTTGCGCGACCCGGCCAGCGCGAGCGCCTGCAGCGAGGGGCCCTCGCCGGCCGTCGCGAGCGAGGAGTGGTCGCCCCGGAAGGTGGTGTCGAACTCCTCGATATCCACGACATAACCAGTGTCACGAAGCTGCGAGGCGACGTACTCCGCGGCCTCGCGCTCCTCGTCGGTGCCGGCCGAGCGGATACCGATGTCGACGGCGAGCGTGCGCAGGTCCTCCCACGCGCGGTCGACGTCGGGGTCGGAGAGTTCGAGGACGCTGAACGGCGCGGAAGGCGCGGGGGTGGGTGTTGGGGTTGCGGTCGGTGGCGGCGGCGCCGCCGTCGCGGATGCGGTGGGCGTGCCGGCCAGCGCGGTGGCGACGGCGTCGGGCTCGTCGCCGTCCGAGCAGCCAGCGGTGAGCAGTACAACGGTTGCGGCCAGCAGGAGCCATCGACGTACAACGTGCGTCATCTCGCACCTCTCGGAGGCAATCGGGTGGTTTCAGTGGTGGTGGGAGAGCGTGACGGGGGGTGACCGTCACTGCTGCACACGATCGTACCAGAGGCTGCGGGGCGGCGCCCCTCGCGTGGGAGGTTCCCGCTAGCGCGGCTTGCGCGAGGTGAGCCACCGCCGGATGCGCGCCGCGATGGTCTCCGAGCGATAGGAGATCGTGCGGCCTCGCCACTGCTGCGTGCGCGCCCCGTTGCCCTTGCCGCCGCCGAAGATCAGCAGCGCGCCGCTCGCGACGAGCAGCGCCACGCCCGCGAACAGCACCCACTGCCCGAGCCCGAACCCCCGGAAGAAGAACGACCCGAGGATCAGCAGGAAGCTCAGCAGCAGCAACTGCGACAGCGACACGCGGGACAACTCGCGGGCAATCGCACGCTGGTTCGCCGAGACCCGGTCGCCGATGCGGCGGAGGTGCCGGCGTACCGTGCGGTTGCGGCGGCGCTCGGGTGTCGGGAACTGCTCGATCTTGTCGAGGATCTCATTGATCTCGCGCTCGAGACGGTCTTTGTCGTCGGGCATCGGCGAAGTCCCCGGTCGCGAGTCTCATTGTAAGGGGATTATAGCCCTGAGTAACCACCATGGCCGCGCTAGCTGCGACGGCGCGGGTACTTCTTGAGGTAGTCCCACTCGCCCTCGCGCTTCGTCGGGGTGTTGAGGATCGCCCGCGCCACGTCCTCGGGGTCTGCATCGATGGGTTCGGGCATCGGGTACTTCGGCGGCCTGCCTGGGCTCTTGCGGTCTTCGTCGGTCATGATCCCGTCCCTGCTAGCTGGGCCATGAGGTACTCCTGTGGGCGGTCGCCCTTGACACGGTTGCAGTGCGAACACAGTAGTTGGAGGTTGCCGAGGTGGTTCGTACCGCCGCGCGACTGCGGGACGATGTGATCCACCTCGAGCACCTTGAACGGGAAATCCATCCGGCAGCCCGCGCAGCGGCCCTCTTGCTGGCCGAACAGCACGTGCCGGTTCTGACGGTAGTTCTTGGGCGCGTCCACATCCGTACGGCGCGGAATGTCCGTCCGCGCCGTCACGAAACCGTGGTGGAACAGCGCGCCCATCTCGCCCTGTAGACGCTCGTTGACCAGCTCTACCGCCTTCTCGGAGAGGTCGATACCGATCCACTCGCGCCCCAGCTTCTCGGCTGCCACGCACGCCGTGGCGCAGCCCGCGAACGGATCAAGCACCACGTCCCCCTCGTTGCTGGACGCCGCGATGATGCGTTCGAGGAGCGCCAGCGGCTTCTGTGTCGGGTAGCCGACACGCTCCGTTCGGCTCAGCGCCGGGGTGATGTCCACCCAGAGGTCTTGCAGCGGCACGCCGGGCATCTCGTCCAGATAGCGCTTGTAGTTGGGCATCCCGGTGCTCGCGTAGACCAGCCTGCCCTGCGCGGCGTACTCCCGCATGCCCTCTTGGGAGTATGCCCAGTAGCGGCCTTTGTACGGCGGCACGCCCTTGTATTCCCAGTCGTCACGCGGGTGCTCCCACTCGCCGTCCAGGTCCGCCTCCCACGCGCCATCTCGCGGGCGCTTCACGCGCCATTCGTACTCTGTGTCCCCCCCCAGCCTCGCAGCCGTGAGGTCGCCTTTGCGGTAGAGCCGCCCCGTTCCCTCTTCCTCGTGCCGGTAGAACGCCCGCACGTACTCCTCATCGTAGGGAGTGTGGATCGGGTTCCAAGTCCAGGATCGCCCGGCGGTGTAGTAGAGGAGCACATCGTGGATTCTGCCGTGCTGTTTCCGGCCCTGCTTTGTGTCGCTGTGGGCGCTGGAACGCTTCCAGCTAATGTCCGAGCGGAATCCGTTGCCGCCGAAGATGGCGTCCATGAGCGCCTTGAGGTAGTGCGATGCCGTCGAGTCGCAGTGGAGATAGATGCTCCCGGTGTCCTTGAGCACGCGGCGCATCTCTAGCAGCCGTACGGCCATCATCGTGAGGTAGGACTGCATGCCCTTCCCGTGCACGTCGCCCGACGTGGCGAGCAAGGCGGCCACGGCGGGTTGCTCGTCCGCCACGAGGCCCATCCACGCCACGTCCAGATCGGACAGGTGCCACGTGTCCTTGAAGGCCGCGCCCGCCGCCTGCGAGCCGACAGGCGCCGCGTAGTCGCGGTTCGAGTTGAACGGCGGATCAAGGTAGATGAGGTCGACGGTCGCGGAGTTGAGGCCGCGCAGGATGTTGAGGTTGTCGCCCGTCCAGATCGTCCGGTTGGCGAAGTTGGCGGCGCTCACGCGACCAGCTCCGCGTAGGACAGGTGCTTGCCCACGAGGCCGCGAGCCGTACGGCGCATCTGCGCGACGGTATCGAGCGGGCGGTCGTTGTGGCGGCCCTCGAACTCGTTGACGTAGCGCTGTAGGTGCTTCGGCGACATGCGGTGGTAGGTGCCGTAGTAGCCGCGCTTGAGCAGGCTCCAGAAGCTCTCGATGCCGTTCGTGTGCGCCTGTCCGTTGACGTACTCGCCCACGCCGTGGGCGACCGTCTCGTGATTGGCGAGGCCCATGTACGCCCCGTGCTCGTCCGTGTACACGTCGGCTTCCTGCGCGATGCGGGAGCGGACGAAGCCCTTGAGCGTCGGGCCGTCCGTGCGCGCCACCACGCGGGCGCTCACCTGGCCCGTGGCGCGATCCTTCACGCCCGCGACGGCGACCTTGCCGACAGGCCCGCGCCCGGCGTGGAGCTTCTTGCTCTCGTGCTTGTTCTTCTCGAGGCCGCCGATGAACGTCTCGTCCGCCTCAACCGGGCCATCGAACGTCGGCGGATTCTTGTCCCAGGTCTCGCGGATGCGGTGCGCGAGGTGCCAGGCGCTGGACTGTGCGATCTTGAGGTCGCGGTGCAGCTTCATGCTGGACGTGCCCTTGATGCCGGTGTTGAGCAGGTAGATCGCGATCGCCCAGGTCTGGTAGCCGAGCTTCGAGTCGGCCATCACCGTGCCCGTGCGGACGCTGAAGAACTTGCGGCAGGGGCGGCAGCGGAAGGGCATCGTCGGGTGCGTCGTGCCGTCCTGCACGTTGTCACTCCCGCAGCGCGGGCACTCCAGCCCGTCGGGCCAGCGGACGCCGCGGAACCAGTCCTCTGCGCTCGCATCGTCCGGGAACATCCGCACCAACTCGATGATGCTCAGTCCCTCGCGGTAGTGCTGCCCCGGCCCTTGCTGCGTCATCCCGATCCATCCCTTCACTAAGATAAGTATAGTAACCAGCCCTGCCGTTGTCAAGCACAGTAACCAGCGTCGCGGGCGCTTGCCCGGCGCGGTAGACTGCCGGGCATGACACCCGATCAAGACCAGCAAGTAGGCGAGCTTGTCCGGCGGCTCTCGGATAACGCGGCGACCGTGGGGCTGCTGCGGATGCGGCTCGGCTCCATCGGGAGCGACCTACAGGAGATCGGGAAGGCGCTGCGGGACACGCCACGCGATGTGACCGTCCGGGACGATGCGATCCTCCGCAACGCCTATGACAAGGTCTCGGAGCTGCAAGACGCCACGCACAAGGGTGAGTCCCTGCGTGCGCTCATTGATGAGTATCAGGCCGCGCTCGCGGAACAGGAACGGCTCAGCGAGGCCGCCGAAGCCTGCGGCATCGCCAACATCCTCGCCAAGTCCTAGCGCTCAATCCCGGACCGCGTGGTTACTCAGGGCTATAATCCCCCATTGTAATGGTAGCAGTCGCCCCGTGCTGCGGGGGCGCTACGGCGGGCTTCCCCAGCCCCCGCCGCCGGGCGTCTCGACGCGCACGCGGTCGCCGGCCTCCACCTCGACCTGGGCGCGAGCGGGCAGCACGTGGGTCGAACCATCCGCGCGCACCAGCACGTTGCGGCCGGGCTCGCCGTCGCTCCCGCCGCCGAGGCCCCACGGCGCGAAGCCCCGCCGCTCGGTGACGAGCGTCACCGTCGCCCGGTCGCGGAACGCGTACTCGCGGACCAGCCCGTCGCCGCCGCGGTGCAGTCCGTCCCCGCCCGAGCCGTCGCGCACCTCGTAGCGCTCGACGGTGAAGGGGTAGGCCAGGGGCAGGGCCTCGATGGGCGTATTCATGGTGTTCGTCATGTGCGTGTGGACTGCCGGCCGGCCATCGCGCGTAGGCCCGCCGCCGGCTCCGCCGGCGATCGTCTCGTAGTAGGCGTACGGCCGGCTGCGCGCGCGGTCGTAGCCGCCGATGGTGACGTTGTTCATCGTGCCCTGCGAGGCAGCCGGGATGCGGTCGGGGAGCGCCCGCGCGAGTGCGCCGAGCGCCAGGTCCGTGATGCGCTGCGAGGCCTCGACGTTCCCCGCCGAGACCGCGCGCGGCGGCCCGGCGGCGACGACGGAGCGCTCAGGCAGCGTGAAGCGCACAGGCCGGTAGCAGCCCTCGTTTGTCGGCACGTCGGGGCCGGCGAGGCAGCGCATGACGTAGTAGCAGGCCGACCGCGTCACGGCGGCGACCGCGTTGAGCGAGGAGCGCGCGCTCTCGGGGTCCGTGCCCGTGAAGTCGAAGTGCACCTCGTCGCCTTCGACGGTGAGCGCGAGCCGCAGGTGGAGGGCGTCCGCACCCGGCGGCGGGTCCTCCATGCGGTCCTCGAAGCGGTACGTGCCGTCCGGGATGCCGGCGATCACGGCGCGGATGCTGCGCTCGCCGTGGTCGAGGAGCGCCGCGTAGCGCGCGGCCAGCCCGTCCTCGCCGAAGCGCTCGGCGGCGGCCTGCACGCGTCGAGCCCCGAGCGCCGTCGCCGCAAGCTGCGCACGCAGGTCGCCCCGGCGCTCGTCCGGGGCGCGCGAATTGCGCACGAAGATCGCGAGCGCCGACTCCTCGGGCGCCCCGGCGCGCACCAGCCGGATCGGCGGCACGATGATGCCCTCCTGCAGCAGCTCGGTCGCGACGGGCATCGATCCGGGGGCCATGCCACCGACGTCGGCGTGGTGGGCGCGCGTCGCGACGAACCCGATCAGTGCGCCCGACGCACCGAAGACGGGCGCGACGGTGGTGAGGTCGGGCAGGTGCGTACCGCCGAGGAACGGGTCGTTGACGGCGCAGACGTCGCCTTCCTCGAACGGCCCGAGCTCCATCACCGCCAGCACCGAGGCCGGCATCGACCCGAGGTGCACGGGCATGTGCGCCGCCTGCGCGACCATCGCCCCGTGGGGGTCGAAGACCGCGCACGAGAAGTCGCGGCGCTCCTTGATGTTCGGCGAGTACGCCGTCCGGCCCAGCGCCTCGCCCATCTCCTCGGCGATCGAGGAGAGCACGGCGTCGGCGATGGCGAGGTCGGCGGCGGAGAGCACGGGTGCGTCGTGGTCGGTGGTCATCGTCGCTCCAGCAGCAGGTTGCCCTGCTCGTCCACCGTGGCGGACCAGCCCGGCGCGATCACCGTCGTCGAGTCGAGCTGCGCGACGAGCGCCGGCCCGTCGAGGTGGTCGCCGGGCCGCAACGACAAGCGGTCGACGAGCCGGGCGGACTGCGCGCGACCCTCGAACCAGGCCTCGACGGTCGCCGGCGCCGCGCCCTCCGCCTCGAACGAGGGCTCGGGCGCGGTCGCGCCGGTCGCGGCGCGCGCGGTGGCGCGGACGTTCACGACCTCGACGGGCGCGGCGGCGTCCTGGTGCGCGAAGCGTGTCTCGTGCAGTGCGTGGAAGTCCGCGCGGGCGCGCTCGAACGACTCGTCGGAGTCGATGCCGTCGAGGTCCACGGTCAGCTCGTAGGACTGGCCGAGGTAGCGCACGTCGAGGGCCCACTCGATACCCGCGCCCGGGCGGTCGAGTTGTGTGGCGGCCTCTCGCCCGGCCTCGGCGAGAGCATCGCGGAGCGCGCCGGTGGAGGAGGGGTCGAGCGGCAGCAGGACGGAGCGCGCGAAGGTCGCGGTCAGGTCGCTGCCCGCCGCGCCAAGCGCTGCTATGACGCCGGGCGCCATCGGCACGAGCACCTGGGGCACGTCGACGGCCTCGGCGAGCGCGCAGGCGTGGAGCGGCCCGGCGCCGCCGAAGGCCACGAGCGTGAACTCGCGGGGGTCGAAGCCGCGCTGCACGGAGACCACGCGCAGCGCGCGCTCCATGTTCGCCACGGCCACGTCGAGCACGGCCTGGGCGGCCTGCTCGGCGTCCCCGCCGAACGCGCCGGCAACGTCCGCGGCGGCGCGCCGCGAGCGGTCGGCATCGAGCGCCATCGCGCCGCCGAGGAGGCCCGTGGGCGGCAGGCGGCCGAGCACGAGGTTCGCGTCGGTGATGGTGAAGTCCTCGCCGCGCCCGTAGGCCGCAGGGCCCGGGTCGGCGCCCGCGGACTGCGGCCCGACGTGGAGCGCCCCGCCGGCGTCGAGGCGTGCGATTGAGCCGCCGCCGGCGCCAACCGTGTGCACGTCGACGGCCGGGGTGCGCGCGGGCAGCCCCGCCACCTCGATGTCGGCGCGCGCGGGGAGCGCGCCGTCGCAGAGCGCGACGTCGGTGGAGGTCCCGCCCATGTCGAAGGTGATGACGCGCTCGACGCCCGCGCGTCGCGCGATCTGGAACGCGCCGGCCACGCCCGCCGCCGGACCGGACAGCAGCGTCGCCACCGGCAGCGCCGAGGCGCGCTGCGGCGACGCGGAGCCGCCGTCGGACTGGACGACACGCAGCGCCCCTGCGCCACGCTCGGAGAGGCCCGCCTCGAGGCGTGCGAGGTACGCGGACATGACCGGGCCGACGTACGCGTTGAGCACCGTCGTCGCCGTGCGCTCGACCTCGCGGTACTCGGGCGAGACGCGAGAGGAGAGCGAGAGGTAGAGCCCGGCCTCCGCGGCGAGGTCCTCGAAGCGCCGTTCGTGCTCGCCGTTGGCGTAGGAGTAGAGCAGCGCGACGGCCAGCGCCTCGGCGTCCGCGTCCGCGGCCGCCTGCACGAGGTTGCGCACCTCGGCGTCCTCGGCGGGGCGTTCGACGGAGCCGTCGGGGTGGAGGCGGGCACTCAGCTCCAGCCTGCGCGCGCTCGGCACGAGCGGCTCGGGCGTGACGGGTTCGAGGTCGTAGATGTCGGGGCGGGTCTGGCGGCCGATGATGAGCAGGTCGCGCATGCCCTCGGTGGCGACGAGCGCGGTGCGCGCGCCGCGGCGCTGGATCACGGTGTTCGTCGCGACCGTCGATCCGTGGACCACGAGCCCCGGCGCGACGCCCAGCGCGTCGATCCCCGCCAGGACGGCGCGCGAGGGGTCGTCGGGCGTCGAGGGGCGCTTGTGCAACTCGACGGCGCCGTCACGCCACAGCACGAAGTCGGTGAACGTGCCTCCGACGTCGACGCCCAGCAGGGCGGGTCCGTGCTCACTCATCGGCGGCGGGCACGGTAGCGGCGGCGTGGGCGCGGCGAGGCGTCATGGGTGCATCGTACCAGCGCCCGCGCTCGCGTCGGAGCGGGACTGTGCGTGGCTTGACCCTGCGACGGCAGCACGCATAGCGTGGACAACTGGCGCGCAGGCGCCCCTCGACGCGACCACCATCGGGAGACCGGTTCGATGCCAGATCGATACGCAGTGACCGCACGGTCGGTCTACGGCAAGCGCGCCAGGCGGCTGCGCTGGGACGGCATCCTGCCGGCGAACGTCTACGGCCGGGGCCTTGAGTCCGTCGCCGTGCAGCTCCCGTACCGGGGCGCCGAGACGATCATGACCGAGCACGGCCTCAACTCGCTGATCGAACTCGCCATCGAGGGCGAGGACACCGAGCGCCCGGTCGTCGTGCGCTCCGTGCAGCGCCACCCGCTGACGCGCGAGCTCCAGCACCTCGACTTCTACCAGGTCGACCTGACGCGGGAGATGCAGGCGATGGTGCCGGTCACGCTGACCGGCGAGGCGCCCGCGGTGCACACCTACCAGGGCGTCGTCATCACCGGCGCCGACCACGTCTCCGTGCAGGCGCTCCCGGCCGACCTCCCCGCCCACCTTGAAATCTCGATCGACGGCCTCGAGGAGCTGGACCAGCAGCTCACCGTCGGCGACCTCGAGCTGCCCGCCGGCATCACCGTGCTCACCGAGCCTGAGATCATGATCGTGCGCGTCCAGCCCCCTCGCAAGATCGAGGATGCGGTCGAGGAAGCCGAGCTGCTCGAGGGCGAAGAGGGCGAGCCTGTCGAGGGCGAAGACGGCGAGGCTGCGGCCGAGGCCTCCGAGGGCGAGGACAACTAGCCCCTCGCTACGCAGTCCCGGGTTCGACCCCGGCCAGCGTCTGCGGCGTCTTACCCGTCACCACGTCCGTGCGCAGTTGCCCGCACGCCGCCGCTATCTCCACGCCTCGCTCGATGCGTACCGTCGCGTTGACGCCTGCTGCCTGTAACTCGCGCTGGAACGCGCGCACGCGGGCCGTCGAGGGCCGTCGCAGGCCCTCGCCCGCCGTCGGGTTGTAGGGGATGAGGTTCACGTGCGCGCGCATCCCGCGCACGCGCTCGGCCAGGCGGCGCGCCTGCTCGGGCTCGTCGTTCACGCCCTCCAGCAGCGCGTAGGCGAAGGTGACGCGCCGCCCGGTACGTTCGACGTACTCGCGCGATGCGTCGAGGAGCCCGTCGATGGTCACGCCCCCGGCGGTGGGGATGAGCCGGCGGCGCAGCTCGTCGTCCGGCGCGTGCAGCGAGACGGTCAGCCCGACCTGTAGTCCCTCGCCTGCGAGGCGGCGGATCGGCGCTTCGAGGCCGACGGTCGAGATGGTGACGCCGCGGGCGCGCATGTCCAGGCCGTGTGGGTCGATGAGCCAGCGGACCGCCTCCAGCGTCGGTCCGTAGTTCGCCAGCGGCTCGCCCATGCCCATGAACACGACGTTCGAGACGGGCGACTCGGGGTGGCCGCGGGTGAAGTGCAGCACCTGCGCGAGGATCTCCGCGGGCGTGAGGTTGCGCGTGAAGCCCTGCTGCCCGGTCGCGCAGAAGACGCAGCCCATGGCGCAGCCCGCCTGCGTCGAGACGCAGACCGTGGAGCGCGCCCGCGTGCGGGCGGCGTGCTCCACGCGCTCCGGGTCGTAGTCCATGCGGACCGCCTCGACCGCATCGCCCGGCGCGAACGCAGGCTCGAGGCCGTCCGGCGCGCCGAGGCCGAGCAGCACCTTCGTCGTGAGCCCGTCGTCCGCAGCCGTGCGCGCGAGCTCGGGCGGCGGCTCCAGCGTGTAGGTCTCGGCGAGGCGCGCCCGCAGCGCGCGCGGCAGGTCCGTCATCGAGTCGAACGAGGTGACGCCCTCGCGCAGCGCCCAGCGTGCGACCTGGCGCGCGCGGTACGCGGGCTCGCCCCACGCGTCGAGGCGCGCTTCGATGTCGGCCATGGAGTCGTCGAGGAGGTGGGCGGGCACGGTCCGAGTCTAGCAGTCGGGCCGGTTATGCCTCGCCGAGGCGTGCCCCGATGAGGTCGCGGTCGCCGTTGAGGTAGTCCTCGATCTCCAGCGCGCGCCGCCCGGCGCGCTGCACGCGCAGCAGCGCCAGTCCCCCCTCGCCGCACGCGACGACAGCGCGGCCCACGCGCCCCGGCAGCAGCTCGCCCAGCGGCTCGCCGTCGCCCGCGCGGAACTCGCCCGGGGCCGCCCCCTCGCGCGCGGCGACGGGCCACGCGGCATGGACCGTGAACGGCGCCTCGCGGTAGGTCGTCGTGGCCGGCGGCCCCGGCTGCATCGCGCGCACGCGCCGCCACAGCTCCACGGCGGACCGCGACCAATCGAGCGCGCCGTAGGCCATGGCAAATGTCGGCGCGTACGTCGCGAGCGACACGTCCTGCGGGACCGCCTCGACCTCGCCCGCGACCCACGGCCCGAGGAGCTCGACGAGCCGCCGCGCGCCGAGTTCGGCGATGCGGTCGGTGAGCGTGGCCGTGGTGTCGAGCGGCTCGATCGGCGTGGCGACCGTGCCGAGCACGGGGCCGGCGTCGAGCTCGCGCACGATCTGCATGATCGTCGCCCCGGCCTCGGTGTCGCCAGCGAGGATCGCGGCCGCCACGGGCGACGCCCCGCGGTGACGCGGCAGGAGCGAGGCGTGCACGTTGAGCACGCCGTGCGGGAACGCCTCCAGCAGGTGGGTGGGGAGGATGTGCGCCGACGCGGCAAGGACGCCCACGTCCGCCTCGAACGCGGCGATCTCGGCGGTCTGCTCGCGGCGGATGCGCTGTGGCGTCACCACGGGCACGCCGGCCTCGGCCGCGACGCGCCCCACGGGTGTGGCGACGGCCCTCCCGGAGCGGCCGCGCGGTCGGGCCGGCTGCGTCACGACCGCGACCACCTCAACGCCGGGCGCGTCGAGGAGTCCTCGCAGCGTGGGGAGGGCGTAGTCGGGCGAGCCGAAGAAGACGACGCGCATCAGCGGGACCGTAGCGGCGCGGTGGTGGCGGGCGTCAGGTGACGTTGACCGCCCACAGGGCAAAGACGATGAAGATCGCCACGACGACGATCGTCAGGCGGTGCAGCGACTTCTGGATGCCTCGCCGCGTGCGGAAGCTCTGGTCGGCCCCGCCGAGCGCGGCGCCGAAGCCCGTGCCCTTCACCTGCATGAGGACGATCACGATCAGGACGATCGCGACGAGGATCTGCGCGATGTGGATGAAGGAGGTGAGTTCCATCGTGCTTTGAGGCTAGCCGCCGTCAGCGCCTTGGGGCAACCGGGCTCACGCCTCGGCGGTGGTGGCGGGCGCCTGTGTCCGCAGGTCGCGCTCGTAGTACTGGCGCATGACGGCGGCCGCGAGGCGCTCCGAGTCGTGGCGGTAGCGGTGCTCCGGGTCGACGAGGTCGGCCAGGACCAGCCGCGCGCCGCCGTAGTCGGCGTCGCCGGGCGCGAGCACCGCCTCCGACTGCCACTCGGGCGGCAGGGGGTCTGCGGGCAGGTTGCTGTTCGCGAGCACGACATCAGCCACGTCGCCGTCGAGGTGCCGCCGGATGGCCGCGTAGTGGTCGGCGGCGTCGAACGCGTCGGTCTCTCCGTGCTGGGTGGCGACGTTGGAGACGTAGACCTTGTGCGCCCGCGACGCCGCGACGGCCTCGGCCAGGCCGGGCACCAGCAGGTTGGGCAGCACCGAGGTGTAGAGCGAGCCGGGGCCGATCACGATCAGGTCGGCGTCGAGAAGCGCCGCGACCACTTCGGCGTTGACCGGTGCGTCCGCCGGTTCGATGAACACCCGCTCGATCAGCGAGTCGGCGTCCGGGAGCACGGACTCCCCATGCACCGTCGAGCCATCCGCAAGCTGCGCGCCGAGCGTGATGTTCGCGAGGGTCGCGGGCAGGATGCGGCCGCGCACGGCGAGCACGCGCGAGGTCTCGCGGATCGCGACCTCCATGTTCCCGGTGACCTCGGACATCGCGACGATGAAGAGGTTGCCGAAGGAGTGCCCGGCGATGCCGTGTCCGGCGTCACCGCCGAAGCGGTACTGGAAGAGGCGCGTCACGAGCGGCTCGGCGTCGGCGAGCGCGGCGATGCAGTTGCGGATGTCGCCCGGCGGGATCACGTTGAGGTCGCGGCGGAGCACGCCGCTCGACCCGCCGTCGTCGGCCACGGTGACGATCGCGCTGATGTTGCCGGTGTAGCTCTTGAGCCCTCGCAGCAGCGTGGAGAGGCCCGTGCCGCCGCCGATGACGGCGACCTTGGGGCCGCGGTCCTGCGTGCGCTGCTGCCAGATGCGGCTGACCAGGTCCTCGCCCTCGTTGAGCGGCACGACGGCGCTCACGAGCGAGCGGTTGAGCTTCCACGTCGCGAGGACCGTGATGACGGTGGCGGACGAGATGAAGAGCAGCCCTCGCACCCATCGTGGCAGGAACTGCAGGGTGGCGGTGGCGACCCAGTCCGGGAACGCGTAGGAGACGTAGACCTCGCGCAGCAGGTAGGCGATGCCGAGCGCCATGAGCACGACGCCCACGAGGATGAGGAGCAGCCAGCGCTTGATGTGCAGGCCGACGTACAACCACTTGGCGAAGCTGCTGCGGCTCACCGGTGCTCCCCGCAACGTTCCCCCGCCATCGTCATCGTCGCGGGAGCCGCGCCAGCGATCAAGCCACCGCCGCATAACGCCGCTCCCGCTCAGGCGTCGAGGACGGCCCGCAGCGCGGCCTGAGCCTCGTTCGGGTCGGCGCGGCCGCGCGTCTCGCGCATGACCTGGCCGACGAGGAACTTGATGGCGCTGTCCTTGCCGCCGCGGTAGTCCGCGACGGGCTTCGGGTTCGCCTCGACGACCGCCGCGGCGATGCGCGCGATCTCGGCGTCGTCGCGCACCTGTCCCAGTCCGCGCTCCTCGACGATCGCGCCCGGCGTCTCGCCCGACTCGAACGCCGCTGCGAGGACCTCCTTGGCCGTGGCCGCCGTGATCGTGCCCGCCTCGGTGAGGCGCACGAGCTCGGCGATGTGGCCGGGCGTCAGCTTCGTGTCGGCGAGCTCCGCGTCGCCGGGGAGCTCGTTCAGCAGCGCTGCCACGTCGCCGATGAACCAGCGCGCCACCCCGCGCGCCCGCGCGGCCCGCTCGGCGTCGTCGTCACCGGCGAGGGCGACGGCGGCCTCGTAGCCATCGGCGCGTGCGCGTGTCTCGACGAGGATGCGGGACTCATCGGCGGAGAGTCCGTACTCGGCCTCGAATCGCGCCCGCCGCGCATCCGGCAGCTCGGGCAGGCGCTCACGAAGCGCCGCGGTGCGCTCGGACGTGATCGAGAGCGGGGGCAGGTCCGGCTCGGGGAAGTACCGGTAGTCGTGCGCCTCCTCCTTCGACCGCTGGCTCGCGGTCTGGCCTGTGGCGTCGATGTAGCCCCGCGTCTCCTGCTCGATCGTCCCGCCGCCGTCGAGGATCGCGGCCTGGCGGCCGATCTCGAATTCGATGGCGCGCTGCACGGCTCGGAACGAGTTCATGTTCTTGATCTCGACCTTCGAGCCGAGCGGGTCGCCCGGCTTGCGCAGCGAGATGTTCGCGTCGCAGCGGAACGAGCCCTTCTCCATGTCGGCGTCGGAGACGTCGAGGTAGCGCAGCGTCTGGCGCAGCTTGCGGAGATACGCGACGGCCTGCGCTGACGAGCGGATGTCGGGCGCCGACACCATCTCCATCAGCGGCACGCCGGAGCGGTTCACGTCGAGCAGTGAGTAGCCGCCATCGTCTTCGCGGTGCAGGAGGCGCGCCGTGTCCTCCTCCAGGTGGATGCGCTCCAGCCGGATCTCGTGCTCCTCGCCGTCCACCTCGATGCCCACGATGCCGCCCACGCAGAGGGGCTGGTCGTACTGAGAGATCTGGTAGCCCTTCATGAGGTCGGGGTAGGGGTAGTTCTTGCGGTCGAACTTGGAGTGCTCCGGGATCTCGGAGCCGAAGGCGAGGCCGGTGAGGATCGTGCGGTCGACGGCCGCCCGGTTGATGACGGGCAGGACGCCCGGCATGCCGAGGCACACCGCGCAGACGCGCGTGTTCGGGTCGGCGGCGAAGTAGTCGCTCGGGCAGTGGCAGAACATCTTCGAGCGGGTGCGGAGCTGTGCATGCACCTCGAGGCCGACGACGACCTCGTAGCCGGCGACGGCGGTCGCATCGGGTGCGGCGGTAGTCATGGGCGCTCCGTTCGCGGTTGGTGCGTTCGAGGGATGGGAGTGTGGTGGACAGCCTACATGAGATGCAGTATCATCCGCTGCCGGTTAGAAGATACTCAGTATCAGTTGGGAGGGCGGCCAAGACAGACGCCGCCCTGGAACGTGAGGTGACGAGCGGACCGATGAGCGTCCGCATCACAGGATCCGCCACTCGTCCGTGCGTCCCAGACCTCCTCCGGGACGCATCGGTGGTAGCGGATTAACGTACGGGCTTGCCGTGCGCCCGGTGTCCTCGTCCTGCACCTATGGTGCAGGCGTGGGGCGCACGGCAACTCCGACGTACTCGCGCGGGTAGTACGAGCGGACAGGCCGCTACGACGCTTCGGCTTCCTCGGGGTTCAGGTACCGCTCGGGGTCGCCGATGAAGCGGTTCCTGCAGCCGATGTCCTCGAAGCGGTACCACTTCCCGTCGCTGTGGAACCAGCGGAAGTTGGCGCTGTCGTCGTCGGTGACCTCGGCGCCGCAGACGATGCAATCGGCCATGGTGTGACTCCTTCCGTAGAGCGGTGCGCTCTTCAGCGCGACGATACACCCCTCGCGTGAGCCCTGTGAAGGGGTCACGCGTATGGTCGCGCCCACCGTGGCGACCAGCAGGCCTTACTCGATCGTGAACGGAGCCCGCATCCCCAGCTGGTAGTGCGCGGGGATGTTGCAGATCAGCGCGTAGCTCCCCGGCGCGAGGTCGACCGTGAGGCTGGTGGTCGTGCCCGCATCGGTCTCCACGACCTTGTCGATCACCTCGTTGGCCCCACCCGTCACGGCCAGGCCGCCCTCGACGGGCAGCGCGTCATAGGCGAGGTCCGTGCGGACCACCCACAGGTCGTGGACGACGGCGCCTTCGTTGAGCATCTCGAACGTCACGGCGCCCGCCGGCATCGAGTCGACACCGGTGCCGAAGGCCCACTCGACGCCCACGACGATGACCGTGCCGGGCGCGGCGGATGCCTGGAGTTCGGCTGCCCGCGCATTCGCTTCTTCCTGCCCCAGGGCGGCGTCCGAATCCGTCGGCGTCGCGGTCGCCGCGGGCGCGGCCGGGGTCTGCGTGGGCGCGGCCGTTGGGGTCGCCGTCGGACGCGGTGTCATCGCGGAGTCGTCCGAGCCGCCACAGGCCGCGGCCAGGGCCGCCCCGATGAGCAACGCAACGGTCGTCAGATGGCCCAGCCATCGTCGCATGATGTCTCCCCACCACTCGGGCGGCCGCTCGACCACCCCGTCCAGCGTACGGCGCGGCGCTCTGTACGCCACCGGCATCGACTGCGCGGCCGAAGAGCGCGACGCGGGGCCTATCGGAGCCCCCGAGGAACGCGCCTGGCAGGCTCCGAGACGAGCGTGTCGCCCTCGGGGCTGGCGAGCTGCCGCTCCAGCGCCGTGAACGCCTCGATGAGCTCGGGCGCCTCGAACGCACGGTTGCGCCGTCCGACCGTCACCTGCTTGAGGACGCCCGCCTCCACGAGCCGCTCGATCGCCTGGCTCGTCGCCTGGAACGACCGCCCGATCAGGTCTGACCCCGTGTTGGCCGTGAGCAGCGGCGCGCCCGGCAAGGCGTGGAGGAGCAAGTCGGCGGCCGATCCGCGACGCACTGACCCGAGCCGCTCGCGCCACGAGTCCTGCAGCGCTCGCACCTGCACCTCGAAGCGCCCGGCGTCCTCGGCGGCGCGCCGGCACGCACCCGCGAAGAGCGCGATCCAGCGGTTGACGCCCGCATGGGCCTCCTCGGAGTCCGGCTCGCCCTCGTGGCGCGTCCCCGTGAGTCCGGCGACGTAGTCGCGGGGCCACGTGGCGAGGATCAGCGAGACCGGCGGCAGGATGCGCGGCGCGAGCCCGCGCCGTCTCAGCACCAGGTGGATCAGCGCGCGCCCGGTGCGCCCGTTCCCGTCGACGAACGGGTGGATCGTCTCGAACTGCGCGTGTGCGATGGCGGCCTGCGCGACTGCGGGCAGCGAGTCGTCGTTGCAGAACGCGGCGAGGTCGGACAGCAACTCGCCGACCATCTCGTACGGGGGTGGCACGAAGGCCGCCGCACACGGGTTGTAGTCGCTCCCACCGATCCAGTTCTGGACCGTCCGGATGCGACCGCCGTGCTCCGCGAGGCGCGTCCCCGCGAGCAGGCGGCGATGCGCCTCGAGCACGATCTCCACGCTGACCGCTCCGCCGGGCGGCACCGCCTCCACGGCCCAGGCCATCGCCTCGATGTTCCCCAGCACCTCCACGGTGGTGACGTCGCGGGGCTCCTCTCCCAACAGGCGAGCGGCCTGGGCGCGGAGCAGCCGTCGTCCCCCCACCTCGAGGCCTTCGATCCGCGAGGAGGCCACCGCTTCGGCACGGAGCAGCAGCCGGGCAAGCGCCTCGGTGTCGGCGAGCGCGCCGGCCGCCGCGTCGAGCCGGACGAGCGCCGCCTCGGCGTCGGCGACATCGGCCGCGACATCCCCGTCGAGCACGAACCGCCGACCGACGAGCAGGTCGGGAATGTAGACTTCGTAGTTGCAGGGGCGGCGATCGCGGCGTGTCTGGCCGGCTGTATCACCCGCCCAGCGCCGTACCTCCAACCGGGCCATCTCGACCTCCGTATTCAAGGATACATCAGAAGCTTGAATATGGAGGTCGGCAGTTCAAGGCCAGGGCAGGGGCTCCGCGAGCGAATACTGCGGTACGACGGACAAGGAGCGCACCGCACTCGGGCAGGCATCGACTGCGCGGGCTTGTTGGTACGATGTAACGGGGAGGGGCCGCGATGGTCGCGTCTGCACGCCACGGCACGGTGCACCAGCTCAACGCCTCCGGCGGCGGCGTACCCAAGCTGCCCGTCGAGCAGGCCCGCGTCCGCCTCGAAGGCATGGACGGCGACGCGCAGGCCGACCGCCGCCATCACGGCGGCCCGGAGCGCGCGCTCTGCCTCTTCGCCCTCGAACGGATCGAGGAGTTCCAGGCCGAGGGGCACCCGATAGGGCCCGGCAGCGCGGGCGAGAACGTCACGGTCGCCGGCCTCGACTGGTCGCGCGTCGTGCCCGGCGCGCGGTTGCGGCTCGGCGACGAGGTGCTGGTCGAGGTCAGCTCCTACACCGCCCCGTGCAACAAGAACGCGCAGTGGTTCGCGGGCGGCGACTTCAACCGTATGAACCACCAGACGCACCCCGGCTGCAGCCGCGTCTACGCGCGCGTGCTGGAGGAGGGCGTGGTACGCAGCGGTGACGCCGTCGAGCTCATCGAGGAGCGCGCCGCGGACCGGGTGTGGCGGGCGCAGCCGACCACGTACCGTTGGTCGCCGCCGGACGAGTAGGCAGAGGGCAGGAGGCACGGCGTGGCTGAATCCGGGCTACTGCGTCCACTGGAGGACGTCGGGACGCTGCGCAAGCCGCTGCTGGTGGCGTCGTTCGTGCGCAAGAACGGCGTGAACACCACGGCGGCGGCGTCGCTGATGCACCGCATCCGCTCGCACGAGCTCCAGCCCATCGCCCAGTTCGACCCCGAGCCGTACTTCGACTTCACGCAGTCGCGCCCGCAGGTGCGCAACGACGGCTCGGAGCGGGTCATCGACTTCCCGCGGAACCGCGTACACCTCGAGCGGGGCGCGGACGGTGGGCGCGACGCGCTCATCGTCTCGGGCATCGAGCCGCACCTGCGCTGGCGTCACTTCAGCCGGCAGCTCTCGGCGTTCGCTGAGTCGGTGGGCGTGGAGTCGGTGCTGATCCTGCGGTCGTTCCCCGCCAGCGTCCCGCACACCCGGCCGGTGCTGCTGCGCCTGACCACGACGAGCGCTGAGCTGGCGGGCGAGCTCGGGCTCAACCAGCTCCAGCCCTCCTACGAGGGGCCGATCGACATCGGCGAGGTGGTTGCGACCGAGCTCGCTGCCACCGGCGTGACGATCGGCGGGATGACGACGCTCGTGCCGAACTACCTGGGCGTCGTGCCCAACCCCATGGCGGTGCTCGGCGTCACGCGCACGCTCGACCGCCTGCTCGGCGTGGAGACCCCGTCCGGGGACTTCGAGGAGGCGGCGGCCAGCGTGCGTGCGCAGGCCGACGAGCAGATGCAAGTCTCGGACGAGGTCCGCGACGCCGTACGGAACATGGAGGAGCAGTACGAGTCGATCGCCGCCGAGGCCGGCGCAGACGACTCGGATCTCCCGTCCGTGAGCGACATCCTCGAGGACGTCGAGCGCTTCCTCTCCGACGAGGGCGAACGCGAGGCCTGACGCCCGCCTCATCGCCGGCGCCGAACCAACGTTCACCTTTAACCGCGCCTTGAGCCTGCGGGGTCCGCGCCGCGCGATCCTGTTGGCGTGCCCGGAGCTGCCCCGGCTCGCGCACGACCCGTCGCGAGCGCCTGTGGCAGCCCCCACGGCGAGGAGGCCACGGCGATGACCCAGCTGGCGACGGCCATAGAGCGGCGCATCCCGTTCGACGCGATCCGGAACTTCCGCGACCTCGGCGGCTACGAGACCCGCGACGGCGCGAGTGTTCGCTGGAGGACCGTGTTCCGCACGAGCACGCTGGCGGAGGCGACCCCCGGGGACGTGGAGCGCCTGCTGGACCTGAACCTCGGGCTCGTGCTCGACCTCCGCTCCGAGGAGGAGATCGCGAGCAACGGCATCTCCTCGCTACACCACCACGGCGTCGAGCACCGTCACGCACCGTACCGCCGGCACCTCCGCCGCGACGGCGAGGGCGTGACGGGGGCGTTCCTCCGCGACCACGCCGGGCGAGGTCTCGACTACCTCCGCGGCATCGAGGACGCGCTGCCCGCGATCCGCTCGGTCTTCCTCGCGATCGCCGGGGCCGAGCCGGGTCAGGCCGTCGCGTTCAACTGCGAGGGCGGCCGGGACCGTACAGGCGTGACCGCGGGCCTGCTGCTCCGGACCCTGGGCGTGCCCGACGAGACGATCGTCGAGGACTACGCGCTCACCCGGGAGTACATCACCGGTTGGCGTGACATCACCGACGCGGAGCTTGCGGAGATGAGCGCGAAGCGGGGCTTCGAGGTCACGCGCGACATGCTCGAGACGCGGCCCGAGACCATGGAAGCGCTCCTGCGCGGGATCGACGAGTACTACGGCTGCACCGCGGAGCTGCTGGCCGTCGGCTGCATCGACGAGTCGCTGACCCAGCGGCTCCGGGAGCGGCTCCTCGAGCGGTAGCAGCCCTGGTCCTGCGCGCGCCTGGCGGCGGGACGGCGCGCGTTGCCCCTGTTAGCATGGGCTTCCGCCGACATGCGGGAGTAGCTCAGGGGTAGAGCATCTGCTTCCCAAGCAGAGGGTCGTGGGTTCGAATCCCATCTCCCGCTCCACACACCATCCTTCTACCGTGCCGGAGCGCGTGACGTGACGCGCGAGGTCGGCGTCGTGCTCATCATGGCGGTCGCGGCGGTCGCGGCCGTGGGGCTGCTCGTGCTCTCGGGCGCGCTCGGGTGGTTCGGCAACCTGCCCGGCGACCTGCGCTACGAGCGCGGCGACGGCGGCGTGCGCGTCTACATCCCGCTCGCGTCGATGCTCCTCGTGTCGGTTGTGCTGTCCGTGCTGCTGGCGCTGATGCGGCGCTTCTTCTGAGCCTCGCACCCCGGGGTGGGGCTCAGGCGGCCTGCCGGAAGGTCGCGCCGCGCGGCGGGCGGGTGATCGCCACGAACACCAGGGCGAGGATGTTGGAGACCGCGAGCGCGGCGAATGCGGGCTCGTAGCTGCCGGTCCAGTCCCGGATGGACGCGACGATGATCGGGCCGAGCACGACGCTCGCGGTCGCGACCGGTGTCATCAGCCCCCGGATCGTCGCGAACCACTCCCTGCCGAAGTAGTCGGCCTGGAGTGCCGGGATGAGTGGCAAGACGCCCGAGTACGTCGGCGAGTAGAGCACGAGGAAGAACACGATCCCGAGGTTCCCGCCCAGTGCCGTGAAGAGGATGATCCCGGCCGACTGGAAGGCGAAGCAGAAGCCGATCACGAACCGCTTGTCGTAGCGGTCGCCCAGCCACGCGAAGCCGACGCGCCCGGGGGTGCCGATCAGCGCCATGAGGCTGAGCACCCCGGCCGCCTCGCCCAGCGTCATCCCGCGCTCCTCGAGCAGCGGGACCAGGAAGAGGGCGACCGAGCCGGTGACGAAGTGCCGCGCGGCGAACATGAGCGCGATGCTCCAGAACGCCTGCGTCCTCATCGCCTCCCACGGCGAGTAGGTGACCTCTTGCGCCGCCTGCGCGCCGGGGAACTCGCCGTCGCCCGCGCGGTCCTCGGGCTTGTCGCCGTCGGGGAGGTAGCCGTAGTCCTCGGGGCGGTGACGGATCACGAACGAGAGCGGGATGCCGACCACCCAGATGGTCGCGCCGGCGAAGACGAGCGCCTGGCGCCACCCCCACGCCTCGATGATCCAGGCCAGCGGCAGCGCGAGGATGCCCCCGAAGCTCAGGCCCAGGTTCATCACGCCGTGCGCAGTGGCGCGACGCCGCGAGAACCAGTTGGTCACGGCCGCCATCGGCGCGTTGCCCATGCCGGCGCTGACCCCGCCCTGCACCAGGAAGATGAAGATGATGTAGAAGTAGACGACGGACATCGTCTGGCCGAGCAGGATGAACCCCAGCCCGCTCAGCACCACGCCGATCAGCACGAGCTTCTGCGCCCCGTACTTGTCGATGAGGAAGCCGACGCCCGGCGCGAGCACCCCGCCCTGGATCCTCGCCAGCGACAGCGCCGCGCCGAGCGCGGCGGCGCTCCATCCGAGGTCGTCCTTGATCGAGTTGAAGAAGACGCCCATCCCGTAATACGAGAAGGCGCCCATCAGGGCCATGATCGCGGTGCCAGAAAGGACGACCCACCAGCCGTAGAAGATCACCGGCCGCCGGCGCAACAGGAACCGCCGGCGCGGCGGCTCCGCGCCAACGCCGTCGCCATCGACGGGCGGACGCGCCCCGTCGCCGGGGCCGGCCTCGGCCCCGGTCGGGGCCGAGGGAGTCCTGTCCGGCTCGTTCGCGCTCATCGCGCGCGCCTGTTCCCGCGGATCGCGCTCAAGCGCCGTCCGGCAGCAGCCACGTGGGCCGGTGCTGGAAGTCGCGGGCCTTGCGCAGCGCCACCGCGCCGCGCTCCATGCTGAGGAAGCACGGCAACCCGGCGTCGAAGAACTCGCGGGCCACGCCCTGGATGTCGACGCCTTCGACGTAGGGGATGTCCGTGCTCAACACCGTCACGATGGGCTTGCCCGGCTGCCGCTTCCGCACGTTGCTCAGCACCTCGATGCGCTCGGCGAGCGCGTTGGAGTCCTGCTTCACCGCGCCCGCTCCGAACTCGACGACGATCGTGTCGAAGCTGTCGTCGCGGGCGAAGACGTCCAGTGTCTTCTCCATGCGCTCGGCGCCGCGCACGCTCGGACCCTCGACGGGATTGGTGTAGCTGCCGCCCTCGATCTCGGCGTAGGAGGCGATCTCCTCGATCGACGCCTGGCTGGGGGGCGGGATGTGGAAGCCCTGCTGGCCGAACACGTCCGCGATCTTGCCGGAGTGGCCGCCCGAGACGGCGATCAGCGCGGCGTTCAGGCCGGGATCGCCGACCATGCGCAGGGCCATAGCCGTCTCCAGCATCTCCTCGATGCTCCCGACCTTGATCGCGCCGCAGACGGTCAGCATCGCGTCCCACAGCTCGGCCGGGACGGCCTCGCTGCGCGTGTGCGCGAATCCCGCGCGAGCCGACTCGCTCGTGCTGCCCACCTTCCAGACCAGGACGGGCTTGCGGGCCGCGGCGTCGCGCAGCGCGTTGAAGAATGCGGGGCCGTCGTTCACGCCCTCCAGGTACATGCCGATGACCTCGGTCGCGTCGTCGGCCGCGTAGTAGCGCAGGTAGTCGGTGGCGTCGACGACGGTGCCGTTGCCGAAGCTCACACCCTTGGAGACCGCGATGCCGTTGGCGGGCGCACCGGAGGCGATGCTCATCGCGGTGGTGCCGCTCTGCGAGAGGAAGCTGAAGTAGCCGTCCTCGACGCCGTACGGGACGTCCTTGCCCGGCCGGATGCCGAGCGCGGGGTTGTAGAGGCCCATGCCGTTGGGGCCGATGACGAGGAAGTCGCCCTCCGTGGCGATCTGGTACACCGCGTCCTCGAGCTGCTGGCCCTGCTCGGTGCCGGTCTCGGCGAAGCCGGCCGCGAAGATGTGGGCGCTGCCCACGCCTTTCGTCGCGCAGTCCTGCAGGACCCGCGGCACGACAACGTTCGGCACAGAGATCGCGACGTAATCGACCGGCTCGGGGATGTCGAGGATGCTGGAGACGTTCTGGAACCCGAGCTCCTCGGCGCCGGGCCACTCACGCTCGTCGATGTTGACGTGGTAGACCTTGCCGAACTCCGTGAACGGGCCGTGAGCCCGAAGCCACATATAGTCGTTGTCGCGCTTCGCACCTACGACCGCCACCACCTTCGGGTGGAAGGCGCGTTGAAGCCCTGCCTGGATATCCATGGTTGCCCCCCGGCGTGGCGCGCGGCGTCGTACCCCCGTGCCGCACGCGGCCTTTGCGAGTTTTATACACCGGACGCGCACGTAAGGGTAAAACGCCTCGACCGGATCGAGAGGGCGCGAGCGGCGTCAACCTGGTCGAGCGATCGTTGGTTCTGGGGGTGGTGCCGGGGGAGGGGGTCGAACCCTCACGCCTTTCGGCGGCAGGTTTTAAGCCCGCTGCGTCTGCCATTCCGCCACCCCGGCGGGAGTGACATCGATCATACGCCCAGCGCTCATGAGCTACGGGGGCATGGACTGCGCCGCGGGCGTGACGAAGTCCGTCAGCGTGCCCCGCTGCATGCCCTCGGCCATCAGCGCCGAGGACAGCTCCTCGAACGCCTCGTCCCCGGCGATGTCGAGGCGGAAGCTCAGCAGCGCCGCGCCGACCGGGAGGTGCGTGTCGACGAGCTCGTGCTCGACCTCGATCACGTTCACGCCCTGCGCGGCGATGATCCGGCTGATGCGCGCCAGCTCGCCGGGCGCGTGGGCGGTGGCGAACGTGAGCGAGCGCCGCCGCCCCTCGCCCGTCAGGCCGCGCTCGACGATGCGGTCGAGGAGGTTGATGTCGACGTTGCCGCCGGAGAGCACCGGCGCCACCGGCCCGTCGGCCTCGACGAGGCCTGCCATCAGCGCGGCGATGCCGAGCGCTCCCGCGCCCTCGATCACGAACTTGGTGCGCTCGATGAGCAGCACCATCGTCCGCGCGATGTCCTCCTCGTGCACAGCGACCACGTCGTCCACGTAGCGCTCGATGAGCTCAAGCGTGAGCGCCGAGGGGCCGGCCACGGCCGCGCCGTCGGCCAGTGTCTGCACGAACGGCACCGTGCGCGGCGCGCCCGCCAGCAGCGACGCGACGATGCCCGGCATCGCCTGCGACTGCGCACCGACCACACGGATGTCGGGCCGCAGCGACTTGATGGCGAGCGCCGCGCCCGCCAGCAGTCCCCCGCCACCCGCCGGCACGATCACCGTCGTCGCCTCCGGCGCTTGCTCGATGACCTCGAGGCCGAGCGTCGCCTGGCCGGCGACGATGGCGGGGTCGTCGAACGGCGGGACGAACAGCAGGTCGCGCTCTGCCGCCCGCTCCTGTGCCTGCTCGATACAGACTTCGAGCGGGCCGTCGACGAGCACGACCTCGGCGCCGTAGCCGCGCGTGGCGGCCTGCTTGGCGAGCGGGGCATTGGCCGGCATGACGACCGTGGCGGTGATGCCGCGCTCCGCCGCCGCGAGCGCGACGCCCTGGGCGTGGTTCCCGGCGCTGGCCGCGATCACGCCTCGCGGCGCGGCCGCCAGCGAGCCGAGCATGTTCGACGCGCCACGGAACTTGAACGAGCCCCCGCGCTGCAGCTGCTCGCACTTCAGCAGCACGGGCACGCCCGCGAGGTTCGAGAGCGAGACGCTGGGCCACATCGGCGTGACGCGCGCCGAACCGGCGATGCGCTCACGCGCCGCGTGGACGTCCTCGATGGTGACGGTCTCCGGTGTGTCGCTCATGCATCCATGATGACACGCGCCGGGCGCGTCGCGAGGGGGTGCCGCTACCGCCTCGCGGGCCGGAAGAGTGCGTAGAGCACGCCGATGACGCCGCCCGCGAGCCCCATCACGATGGTCTCGCCGCCGACCCCGCCGGGCTGGTCCGCGAACACGGTCGCGGTCGGCCACTGACCCATGCCGGCGAGCACGGCCCAGCCGACGATCCAGCCGATCGCGCCGTCGCTCGCACTGACGAGCGCCTCGACGTGGCTGAGCTTGTCGCCGGCTGCGTAACGGGCGAACACCGGCCCGGACGCGCCGATGAGCAGCGGGAAGAGGTGGTATGTCGTGCCATCGGCGAGCGTGGTGATGAGCACCCATGCGGCGGTGGCGACGGTCACAGCGATCGCGCCAATGACGATCGGCGCTACGCGCACTGGGCGCCCCCCCGGGTCATTGGCCGACGGTCCATGCCGTCACGGTAGCACGGCGCTTACACGTCGGCGGCGTAGTCCCAGGAGACGATGTGCTCCGGCCGGACGCGGAACACGACGGTGCCGGGGGAGCCGTCCTGGTACGGCTCGGCGAAGGCGCGGCCCTCTTCCTCGCCGTAGTAGCGCGTCGCCATTCGCAGCGCGACCTGGTAGACCGGGTCGTCGTCCTCGGTGACCTCCTCGACGGTGCCGTCGATGACCACGCCGGCGTACGGCGACTCGCGCTCGTCGATGCAGACCGAGGCGTGGGGGACGCGCTGGAGATTGCGCCACTTGAGGCTGGAGCGGCCGGTGAAGATCAGCACCGCGCCGTCGCGCCACTCGTACCAGACGGGCGCGGAGCGCGCGTGTCCGCGCCGGTCGACCGTCGAGACGACGGCGATCTTCGCGCCCTCGGTCAGGAACTCATCGAGCCGGGCTTCGCTCATCGGCATGCTGCACCTCCATCCGTGCGATAGGGCATCATGGGCACGTGGCCGTTCGGCGCAACACCCCTGTTACCAGTAGTAGGCCTGCTCAGAGACCTCGACCTGCTCGACCTCCCTGAGCTCTCGCACGACCTGCTCCGGCGTGTGCCTGCGTCTCTTCACCGTCACCGTCATGTCCCGTCCCCACCTGCAGCTTCGCAGGCAGGGGGTCAGGTCCGTGGTGACTGGTAAGCTCGATGTACGGGACGCGGCGGCGCGGTGCCGGACGAGTAAGACGCCCACGATTGACTCGCGGACGGCCTGTCACGGATCTCCTCGGTGACGATGATGGCATTCCCGGGGAGTCAACGGAGGAGTTGGCAGTCCGGGAGGAGGTGACGGCATGACGGATTGGGAGAGCTGCCCGGCGGTCGAGACGGTGTCTGGCAGGGTCAGCGGCACCCCTCTCTTCAGCGGGACGAGGGTGCCGGTTTCGGCGCTATTCGAGAACCTGGCGAGCGGGGCCACGGTCGAAGAGTTCCTGGACTGGTTCCCCGGCGTCGAGGAGTGGCAGGCGCGGGCTGTCCTCGATCACACGGCGCAGGCCCTTCGGGTACCTGCCTGATCGTGAGGATCTGTGTGCCGCATCCTGACGTCCAACCCGGTCGGGAGCGACGGTCTGATCTGATCCGGCGGCTTGAGTAGCGCCGCGCAGAAGCGTAGGCTGCGAGGGCCCGCATCGCACGCATGTTCGTCGAGGTGACAGGGTGACGCTGGCGCAGCCGCCGATCGCACCGGGCATCGAGTTCCACCCCGTCGTCGACGCGTGGTTCCGGCGTCACTTCGACGCGCCCACCGACGCCCAGCGCGCCGGCTGGCGGCACATCCGCAGCCGCCGCGACACGCTCATCAGCGCCCCCACCGGCTCCGGCAAGACGCTCGCCGCCTTCCTCGCCGGCATCGACGAGCTCGTGCGCAAGGCGGAGGCCGGGACGCTCGAGGACGTGACGGAGATCGTCTACGTCTCGCCGCTCAAGGCGCTCGGCAACGACATCCACCGCAACCTGGAGCAGCCGCTCGAGGAGATCCGGCAGATCGCCACCGAGATGGGCTACGACCTGCCCGTGATCCGCACCGCGGTCCGCAGCGGCGACACGACGCAGTCCGAGCGCCAGGCGATCGTGCGACGCCCGCCGCACATCCTCATCACGACGCCCGAGTCGCTGTACCTGATGGTCACCGCGGAGCGCAGCCGCGCCACGCTGCACCACGTCCGCACGCTCGTCGTCGACGAGATCCACGCGCTCGCGCGCGACCGCCGCGGCAGCCACTTCGCGCTCACAGCCGCCCGGCTGGACCACGTCATCACCTCGAACGGCGGGGAGCGCCCGGCCCGCATCGGGCTCTCGGCGACGCAGCGGCCGATCGAGGAGATCGCGGCGTTCCTCGTCGGCAGCGAACGCGTCGACGCCGACGGGGAGCCGGACTGCACGATCGTCGACCTCGGCCATCAGCGCGACATCGACCTGGCGATCGAGGTGCCGGGGAGCGAGCTCGGCGCGGTCGCCCCGGCCGAGCAGTGGGGCGAGATCTACGACCGCATCACGGAGCTCATCACCGGGCATCGCACCACCCTGGTGTTCGTGAACACGCGACGCATGTCCGAGCGCGTCGCGCACCAGCTCGCGGAGCGGCTGGGCGAGGAGCACGTCTCGAGCCACCACGGCAGCCTCTCCAAGGAGCGCCGTCTGCGGCTGGAGCAGCGGCTCAAGGACGGCGAGCTGCGCGCGCTCGTGGCCACCGCATCGCTCGAACTCGGTATCGATATCGGCTCGATCGACCTCGTCTGCCAGGTCGGGTCGCCGCGCAGCATCGCGACGTTCCTGCAGCGCGTCGGGCGCTCGGGCCACGCGCTCGGCGTCCGCCCCAAAGGGCGCATCTTCCCCGCCTCGCGCGACGAGCTGATCGAGAGCGCGGCGCTCGTGCGCGCCGTCGACGCCGGCCGCCTCGACCGCATCGTGCAGCTCGTCGCGCCGCTCGACGTGCTGGCGCAGCAGATCGTGGCCGAGTCGGCGTGCGAGGAGTGGCGCGAGGACGACCTGTACGCGCTGTGCACGCGCGCCACCCCCTACCGCGACCTGCGCCGCGAGGACTTCGACGAGGTCGTCGAGATGCTCGCGCTCGGCGTCGGCGAGGGGGCGGGCCGTGCTCGCCCGCTGGTGCATCGCGACCGCGTGCACGGGGTGCTGCGCGCCCGGCGCAACGCCCGGCCGGTGGCGATCCAGAACGGCGGCACCATCCCTGAACTGGGCGACTACCGCGTCATCGCGGAGCCCGACGAGACCGTCGTCGGCGCGGTCAACGAGGACTGGGCCATCGAAAGCATGGCCGGCAACATCTTCCTCCTCGGCACCACCTCGTGGCGCATCCGGCGCATCGAGGACGGCGTCGTGCGCGTCGAGGACGCCCGCGGCGCGCCGCCGACCATCCCGTTCTGGCTCGGCGAGGCCCCCGGCCGCAGCATCGAGCTGAGCGAGGAGGTCGGCCGCCTCCGCCGCGACGTCGAGGAGGGCCTGACCGACCGCGAGCAGCTCAAGGAGCAGCTGATCGGCGAGTGCGGGCTCGACCTCGGCGGCGCGCAGCAGGTCATCGACTACGTGCGCGCGACGCGAGACGGCCTCGGCATCGTCCCGAGCGACCGCGACGTGGTGTACGAGCGCTTCTTCGACGAGTCGGGCGGGATGCAGCTCGTGGTGCACGCGCCGTTCGGGGCGCGCATCAACCGCGCGTGGGGACTCGCGCTGCGCAAGCGCTTCTGCGTGCGCTTCGACTTCGAGCTGCAGGCCGCCGCGAACGACGACGGCATCCTGCTCTCGCTCGGTCCCCAGCACAGCTTCCCACTCGAGGAGACCTACGAGTACGTCACCCCCGGCAATGCCGAGGAGGCCGTGCGGCAGTCGTGCTTCTACATCCCGCTCTTCCCGACGCGCTGGCGCTGGAACACCACGCGCGCCCTCGCCGTGCCGAGGCAGCGCGGCGGCAAGCGGGTGCAGCCGTACCTCCAGCGCATGATCGCCGACGACCTCCTCGCGGCCGTCTTCCCCGAGCAGGTGGGCTGCCAGGAGAACGTCACCGGGCCGCTCGAGATGCCCGACCACGTGCTGCTGCGCCAGACGATGGACGACTGCCTGCACGAGGCGATGGACGTGGACAGCCTCGTCGGCGTCCTCGACCGCATCGAGGCGGGCGAGATCCGGCTGCACGCCCGCGACACGACCGAGCCCTCGCCGATGGCGCACGAGATCGTCAACGGCAAGCCCTACACCTACCTCGACGACGCGCCGCTGGAGGAGCGCCGCACGCGCGCGGTCTCGCTCCGCCGCTCACTGCCCGAGGAGGCGCGCGACCTCGGCGAGCTCGACATCGAGGCCATCGACGCCGTCCGCGAGCAGGCGTGGCCCGCCCCGCGCGACGCCGAGGAGGTCCACGACACGCTGCTCGGCCTCGTCGCCATCGACGAGCAGGAGGCGTCGGGCTGGAGCACATGGTTCGAGGAGCTTGCCGGCGCCGGGCGCGCGGCGCGGCTGACGCAGGTCGGCGGCGAGCGCGACGGCCAACGGCTGTGGTTCGCGGCCGAGCACCTCCCCGCCGTCGAGCTCCTCTACCCCGACGCAGTCATCGAGCCACAACTCGACCTGCCGGAGGGCGCGACCCTGCCCTGCGAGGAGCGCGAAGAGGCGCGGCGGCTGCTGCTGCGCGGCCACAGCGAGGTGCGCGGCCCCATGGCCGCCTCGACGCTTGGTGCGCTGCTCGCGCTGCGCGCGGTCGACGTCGACCGTGGGTTCCGGCAGCTCGAGGCGAGCGGGTTCATCCTGCGCGGTCGCTTCACGCCCGGCCGTACGTCCTCGGAGGCCGAGGGCGAGGAGGACGAGTTCTGTGACCGGCGGCTGCTGGCGCGCATCCATCGACTGACCCTCGATCGCCTGCGGCGGGAGATCGACCCGGTCACGGCGCAGGACTTCATGCGCTTCCTGCTGCGCTGGCAGCACGTCGCCCCCGGCTCGCAGCTCGAAGGCCGCGGCGGCGTGCGCGAAGCCGTCTCGCAGCTCCAGGGCTTCGAGGCGCCCTCGTCGAGCTGGGAGCACGAGCTGCTCGCCGCGCGCGTCACGGACTACGGCCCCGCGTGGCTCGACGAGCTGTGCCTCGCCGGCGAGGTCGCCTGGGCGCGCCTCGCCCCGCCACGGGCGAACGGCGCGAACGCCCCGGGCGGCGACTCGAACGGCAACGGCCCGGCGCAGGCGAAGGCGCTGCGCGCCACGCGCGTCACGCCGATGACACTCGCGCTGCGCTCGGACCTCCCGCAGCTCCTCACCGCCTCGCGCTTCGACGGGGCGGACGAGGCGGGCCCGGAGGTCGGCGCGGCCGCCGAGATCCTCGCCGAGCTGCGCGCGCGCGGCGCGCTCTTCTTCGACGAGCTCGCCACTGCGACACGGCGGCTGCAGAGCGACATCGAGGGCGGGCTGCGCGAGCTGATCGCCGCCGGCCTCGTCGCCTCCGACGGCTTCCAGGGCCTGCGGCAGCTCACACGTCGCCGCAACGGCCGTCGCCGCCCGCGTGGGGGACTGCGCGGCGGTGGAGGTCCTGCCGGTCGCTGGGCGCTGATCCAGGCCCCCGAGGTCGACCCCGCCGAGGTGGAGCCGCTCGCGGAACGGGTCGCCGAGGTGCTGCTGAAGCGTTATGGCGTCGTGTTCCGGGACGTGGTTGCCGCGGAGAGCTTCCGCTTGCCGTGGCGCGAGGTGCTGCGCGCACTGCGCCGCTTCGAGGCGCGCGGGACCGTGCGAGGCGGCCGCTTCGTATCGGGCTTCGTCGGCGAGCAGTTCGCGCTGCCCGAGGCGCTCGAGGCGCTGCGGCGCGTCCGCAAGTCGCCGCGCACGGGCGAGCGCGTGCGCATCGCGGCGTCGGACCCGCTCAACCTCACGGGCACGATCCTGCCCGGCCCTCGCATCCCCGCCGTCCGCGACCGCAGCTTCGAGCTGGAGGACGGCGCGCTCGCCGAGCCGCTCACGCGCTCCCCGGCGGCCGAGGGCCGCCTCGAGACGCGGAGGCCGCCTCCACCCCTCGGTGACACGTAGGCGGCGACACCCGCGCCAGAACCGGTAAACTGATGGGCGCGGAGCGCGCGGCGCGAGGGCGTTCGCAGGGTCGAGGAGGTGAGCGATGCCAAGGCCGATCTGGCGCGGGGCAATCAGCTTCGGGATGGTCTCCATCCCCGTGCGCCTCTTCACCGCCACCGAGAGCAAGGACGTCTCCTTCCGCCAGCTCGACCGCGAGGACCACTCTCGCGTCCGCCAGCTCCGCTGGAACATGGAACTCGACCGCGAGGTGCCGTACGACCAGATCGTGCGCGGCTACGAGTACGCCAAGGACCGTTACGTCGTCCTCGAACCCGAGGACTTCGACAAGCTGCCGCTCCCCAGCAAGCGCACCATCGGCATCAAGGCGTTCGTGCGGCTCGACGAGATCGACCCTGTCTACCACGAGAAGGCGTACTACCTCGAACCCGACGAGGCGGGTGAGAAGCCGTTCGCGCTGCTTGTGCGGGCGCTGGAGGCGAAGGGCCTCGTCGCCGTCGCGCAGGTTGCGATCCGCAACAAGGAGCGGCTCTGCGCGCTGCGCGCGCCCGAGGCCGACGAGGAGGGCGCCGGCCACGGCGGCGGCCGCATCCTGCTCGAAACGCTCTACTACCCCGACGAGATCCGCACCACGCAGCTCGACCCGCTGGACCTCGAGGACGTCTCCGAGGAGGAGCTGCAGATGGCGTTCACGCTCATCGGCATGCTCGAGAAGCCGTTCGAGCCGGAGGAGTACCGCGACGAGTACCGCGAGGCGCTGATGGCGGTGATCAACGCCAAGCTCGAAGGCGTCGAGCTTGCCGAGGCCGCCGAGCCCGAGACCGCCAAGATCGTCGACCTCATGGCCGCGCTGCGTGCCAGCGTCGAGGCGGCCAGCAGCGGCCGCGGCGACGCCGGGGACATCGGCGACGCGGCCGTCGACGAGCCTGCCGCGGCCGAGGCGCGGGCGAGCTAGGCTCCGCGCGGCGCGCACCCGGTAGCAGCCCTCGATGCCCTCTCCAGAGCGCGCAGCCCCGCCCCTGGCGTCCGAGGCGGCCGGACACCTCGCCGAGTACGAGGCGAAGCGCGACTTCGCGCAGACCCCGGAACCCGCGCCGCATGCGCCCCCGACGGGTGAGGGGCCGCTCACGTTCGTCGTGCAGCAGCACCGAGCCACTCGCATGCACTACGACGTGCGGCTCGAGGTGGGCGGCGTGATGCCCTCGTGGCCGGTGCCGAGGGGCCCCTCGACGGACCCGCGCGAGCGCCGGCTGGCGATCCAGACCGAGGACCACCCGCTCGACTACGCGTCGTTCGAGGGCGTGATCCCGAAGGGCCAGTACGGCGCGGGCGAGGTCATCGTCTGGGACAACGGCACCTACTCGCCCGACGAGGACGGCCGGCTCTCATTCGGTGACCGCGAGGAGGCGGAGGCGCGCGTCCGCGCGGGCATCGAGGCCGGCAAGCTCTCGATCACGTTCCGTGGCCGCAAGCTCAAGGGCTCGTGGACGTTCGTGAAGACGCAGGCGTCCGAGGACAGCTGGCTGCTCATCAAGCACCGCGACGTCGCCGCCGACCCCGACCACGAGCTGACCGACGAGGCCGCCTCGGTGGTCTCCGGCCTCACCATCGCCGACCTCCAGGCGGGGCGGCTGCCCGACCCGGCGCACGTCGGCACCACGCCACACATCGGCGACCTCCCGGGCGTCGAGGCGGGGGCGCCGCCGCGCGACCTCAAGCCGATGCAGGCGCACCTCTCCGACGAGCCGTTCGACGACCCCGGCTGGTTCTTCGAGCCCAAGCTCGACGGCATCCGCGCCCTCGTCACCATCGAGGGCGGCGCGGTCACGCTGCGCGCGCGCAGCGGGCGCGACATCACCGACCAGTACCCCGCGCTCGTGCGCGCGCTCGGCGAGCAGCCCGTCGCCTCGGCGGTGCTCGACGGCGAGATCGTGGCGCTCGACGAGCGCGGCGCACCGTCATTCGAGGTGCTGCAGCAGCGCATGGGCCTGCAGAACGCCGACGAGATCGCGGTCGCTGACGCCGAGCGGCCCGTGCTGTTCTTCGCCTTCGATGCGCTCGCCCTCGACGGCTACGACCTGCGGCGCGTCGCACTCGAACACCGCGCCGAGGTGCTCGCGCGCGTCGTGCTGCCGGGGCCGCTCGTGCAGCGCGTCGAGACGTTCGCCGCCGACGGCATCGCGGCGTTCGACGCCGCACGGGAGCTGGGCCTCGAGGGCGTCGTGGCGAAGCGCCGCGACAGCGTCTACGAGGAGGGCCGGCGGTCGCAGCGCTGGCTCAAGGTGAAGGCCCGCCCCACCGCCGACTTCATCATCGGCGGCCACCACGGCGGCGAGGGTGCGCGCTCTGGCACCTTCGGCGCGCTGCTCCTCGGCACGCGCGACGAGCACGACGCGCTGCGCTACGTCGGGCGCGTCGGGACGGGCTTCGACGACGCGATGCTGCGTGAGCTCCGCGCGCGCCTCGACGCCATCGAGACGGACGCCAACCCCTTCGCCGAGGAGCCGCCCGACGCCGGGCGCGTCACGTTCGTGCGCCCCGAGCTGGTCGCCGAGGTGGCGTACGCGAACGAGACGCGCGAAGGCATCTTGCGCGCGCCGTCGTTCGTGCGGCTGCGCCCCGACAAGCCCGCGTCCGAGGTGCGCCGGGTGGCATCCGTCGCAGCCCCCGCCTCGTCGCGCACCGCGACAGCGCTCAGCCACGCCGACGTGATCGCCGCTGTGGTCGAGCAACTCGACGGTGACAGGGGCGAGTTGGTGCTCGCCGTCGGGGCCCACGAGGTGCGCGTCACGAACCTCGACAAGGTGATGTGGCCGGAGCACCCGTTGCCCGGAGGCGGGGAGTCACGGGCCGTCACCAAGCGCGACCTGCTGCGCTACCTCGCGCAGGTCTCGCCGTGGCTGCTCCCCCACATGCGCGACCGTCCCGTCACGCTCACCCGCTACCCCGACGGCATCGGCGGCAACTCGTTCTACCAGAAGCACTACGACCGCCCGCCCGCCTTCGTCGAGACCGCCGAGGTCTACGTGGACTCCTCGCGCGGCGACGAGACCGCGCTGCTCTGCAATAACCTCCCGACGCTGCTCTGGCTCGGCCAGCTCGCCGACCTCGAGCTGCACGTCGCGCTGGCGCGCGTCAGCCCGGAGCCCGACGGCCACCACCTGCCGATGGTGTTCTCGGGCTCGAAGCAGCAAATCGAGCGCTCGGCGCTCGGGTATCCGGACTTCGTGCTGTTCGACCTCGACCCGTACATCTACGCGGGCGACGAGGCGAGTGGGGAGGAGCCGCAGCTCAACCGCCGCGCCTTCGAGCAGACCGTCGAGGTGGCCCGCTGGCTCAAGGAGTTGCTCGACGCGGCGTCACTCTCGTCGTTCGTGAAGACCTCGGGCGCGACGGGCCTGCACATCCACGTGCCGGTGCTGCGCCACTTCGACTACCCGGCGGTGCGGGCGGTGGCCACCACCTTCGCCGAGTTCCTGCAGCGCGCCCACCCCGCCGAGATCACACTGGAGTGGGAGACGCAGCGGCGCACCGGCAAGATCTTCGTCGACATCAACCAGAACGCCCGCACCCGGAACATGGCGACGGCCTTCTCCCCCCGCCCGAAGCCCGGCGCCCCCGTCTCGATGCCCCTCCACTGGGATGAGCTCGACGACGTCTACCCCTCGGACTTCACGGTCCACACCGCCCTCGCCCGCCTCGCCGAGGTGGGGGACCCGTGGGCGGACATCATGCGACATAAGCACGATCTACGAGTGTTGGTGGAGGCGCAGTAGGGCGCGGGCTGGCCTCAGAACGTTGCCTCGGCATACAGTCGATACATGGTGGTGAACGGGGCGCCGGACGCGGGGCGTGGGGGGCTGAGGCAGCTTGCGCTGCGCGAGCGCCATGAGGCGCTCGGCGCACGCTTTGCTCCCTTCGCCGGCTGGGAGATGCCCCTCCAGTACCAGGGCATCGTCGCCGAGCACGAGGCCGTGCGGACCAGCGTCGGCGTCTTCGACGTCTCGCACCTCGCGCGTGCGTGGGTGCGGGGTCCGGGCGCGGCCGGGCTGCTGCGCTCGGTCACCACGTTCGACGTGACCACGGTGCCGGTCGGCAAGGCGCACTACTCGCTGTACTGCAACGACGCCGGGGGCATCGAGGACGACGTCTTCATCTACCACCTCCCCGACGACCAGTGGCTCGTCATCCACAACGCCGCCAACGCCGACATGGACTTCCTGCGCCTCCAGCGCGTCGCCGGCGACCAGGCGTCCGAGGAGACCCCGCAGACCGTCATGCTCGCCGTGCAGGGCCCCGATGCGGTCGCCCTGCTGACGAGCGTGCTCGGCGCGGGCTTCGGGGCCCTCGAGGCGCGGGACTGTGCCGAGCTGGACTGGGGCGGCGTGCCCGTGCTGGTCGCCCGCACGGGCTACACCGGCGAGGACGGCGGCGAGTGCATCGTCGGCGCGGACGACGCGGCGGCGCTGTGGGACGCGCTGACCGAGGGCGGCGCGACACCGACCGGGCTCGGCGCCCGCGACACGCTGCGGCTGGAGGCCGCGCTGCCGCTGCACGGCAACGACATCGACGCCACCACGCACCCGTTCGAGTCCGGCCTCGGCTTCGCCGTGACGCTCGACGACGAGGTGCCGTTCACGGGCCGCGACGCGCTCGCGGAGGCGAAGGCGACACCGCGCACTCGACGCCTCGCCCACGTCGTGGCGCAGGAGCGCGGCGTGCTGCGCGCGGGGTACGGCGTGCACGTGACGGACGAGGACGGCGAGATGCTCGGCGACCCGATCGCGACCCTCACGAGCGGGGCGTTCAGCCCCAGCTTGCGTGTCGGCATCGGCATGGCCTACCTTCCCGCGCAGCTAGCCCGGCCCGGCGTCAGGCTCGCGGTGGACGTGCGAGGGCGCGCACTCCCCGTCGAGGTCGTGCGGCGCCCGTTCTACCGGAAGCAGGGGTGACGGTGAGCGGCGACCAGGTACCCGACGACCTTCTCTACACCAGCGACCACGAATGGCTGCGCCGCGACGGCGATGGCGACGAGGCCGTGATCGGCATCACCGACTTCGCCCAGGACCAGCTCGGCGATGTCGTCTACCTCGACCTTCCCGGCGAGGGCGACGAGGTCACCAGCGGCGAACGCTTCGGCGAGGTCGAGTCGGTGAAGACCGTCTCCGACCTCTACGCGCCGATCAACGGCGAGGTCGTCGCCACCAACGGCGACCTCGAGGAGCAGCCGGAGCTGGTCAACGACTCACCGTACGGCGAGGGCTGGCTGATCCGCGTCCGCATCGCGGACGAGTCCCAGCTCGACGGCCTGCTCGACGCCGACGCGTACCGCGCGCAGCTTCCGGCGAGCTGACGTTGGCGTCCCCTCCGCTCGAGGCCGTGCCTGACGGATCGCCCCACCCATACATCCCCGCCACCGCCGCCGACCGCGCACGCATGCTCGCGCGCGTGGGCGTCGAGAGCGTCGACGCACTCTTCAACGACCTCCCGGCCGCCTACCGCGACCCGGCGTTCGAGCTGCCGCCGCAACTCACCGAGCCCGAGCTGATCGCGCTGCTCGAGGAGCGTGCCGCGCTGAACGGCGACCCCGGCCGCCCGAACTTCCTCGGCGCCGGTGCGTACCGGCGCTCGATCCCCTCGATCGCCGGGTACCTGACCAGCCGCTCGGAGTTCGTCACCGCGTACACGCCGTACCAGCCCGAGATCAGCCAGGGCACGCTGCAGTCCGCCTTCGAGTACCAGTCGGTCGTCTGCGAGCTGACGGGCATGGACGTCTCCAACACCGGGCTCTACGACGTCGCGAGCGCGACCGCCGAGGCGTGCCTGCTGGCCGCCCGCGCGACGCGCCGCGGCGCCGTCGCGCTCCTCGAGCCGATCCACCCCGGCACCATCGACGTGGTCCGCGCCTACGCGCGCGGCGCGGGTATCCGCGTCGACGTGGTGACGTCGGAGAGCGAGACGAGCGAGGAGCACGCCTGCCTCGTCGCGCAGCAGCCCGACTTCCTCGGCACCATCGCCGACCTCGAACCGCTCGCCGAGGCGGCGCACGCCGCGGGCGCGCTGTTCGTCACGGTCGCCGACCCCTTCGCGCTCGGCCTGCTCCGCTCGCCCGGCGACGCGGGGGCCGACATCGTCACCGGGGAGGGCCGCGACCTTGCGGGCGCGCCCGCGTTCGGCGGGCCGTCGGTCGGGCTCTTCGCGGCGCGGCAACAGTACCTGCGGCAGATGCCGGGGCGCATCGTCGGCCGCACGAGGGAGCTCGAGACGCCCCCGGGCGGCGGCGAGCCGCGCACCGGCTACGTGCTCACCCTGCAGGCGCGCGAGCAGTTCATCCGCCGCGAGCGCGCCACCTCGAACGTCTCGACGGCGCAGGCGCTGATCGCGCTGGCGTTCACCATCACCGTGCAGGCGCTGGGCCCGCGCGGCCTCCGCGAGGCCGCCGAGCTGTGCTACCAGCGCGCCCATGCCGCCGCCGCTCGCGTCGCGGCGCTGCCGGGCTTCGAGGTTCCCGAGCGCGGCCCATGGTTCCAGGAGTTCCTCGTGCGCGGGCCGCTGCCCGCGGCCGACCTCGCCCGCGAACTCACCGCGCGAGGCATTACGGCCGGGCTCGGCGTCTCGGACCGGCCTGAGCCGGAGGCGCGCGAGGCGCTGCTCCTCGCCGTGACCGAGGCCACGCCGGACGCACACGTCGACGCCCTTGTCGATGCGCTCGCCGAGATCGGGGCAGCCTCGTGAGCGTCGTGCGACCGGCCACCGAGGACTTCGGCGCGCAGCTGAGCTTCGACCGCAGCTCGCCGGGCAGGCGGGCCGTCGACGTGCCAGCGTGGGATGGCGAGGAGACCCCGCTGCCGGAGGCGCACCTGCTGCGCGACTCCGTCACGTTGCCGGAGCTCAGCCAGGGCGGCCTCGTGCGCTACTACACCGCGCTGTCGGCGCGGAACTACGGCATCGACTCCGGGACCTACCCGCTCGGCTCATGCACGATGAAGTACAACCCGAAGGTCGACGACCTCCTGGCCTCGCTCCCCGGCTTCGCGACCGCGCACCCGCAGGCCGCCGCCGAGGAGGCGCAGGGGACGCTCCGCATCCTGCTGGAGTTGCGCCGCGGACTCGCCGAGGTGACGGGGCTGCCCGCCGTGAGCCTCGCCCCCGCCGCAGGCGCGCAGGGGGAGCTGGCGGGCGTGCTCATGATCACGCGCGCGCTCGAGGACCGCGGCGAGCTTGAGACCCGTCGGCGCATCCTCGTACCCGACTCGGCGCACGGCACGAACCCGGCGACTGCCGCGATGGCGGGCTACAGCGTCACCGAGATCCCGACCGCCGCCAACGGCTCGTTGGACCGCGCGGCGCTCGCGCGCGAACTCGACGAGACCGTCGCCGCCGTCATGGCGACCGTGCCGAACACGCTCGGACTCTGGGTGCAGGGCATCGAGGAGTTCGCGGACCTGATCCACGACGCCGGCGCGTACCTCTACGGCGACGGCGCCAACCTCAATGCGATCATGGGCCGCGTGCGCTACGGCGACCTCGGCTTCGACGTGGTCCACCTCAACCTGCACAAGAGCTTCAGCACGCCGCACGGCGGCGGCGGCCCGGGCGCCGGCCCCGTCGCGTGCAGCGAGGAGCTGGCGCCGTACCTCCCCGCGCCGATCGTGGTCGAGGACGAGGAAGGCGTGGTGCGCCTCGAGACGCCGGAGCGCACGATTGGGCGGCTCCAGCAGTTCCACGGGAACGTCGGCGTGCTGATCCGCGCCTACGCGTACATGCGCGCGCTCGGTCGCGAGGGGCTGCGGGCCGTGTCCGGGCAGGCCGTGCTCAACGCGAACTACCTGCGCGTGCTCATGCACGGCCACTACGACCTGCCCTACGACCGGCCCGTACTGCACGAGGTGGTCTTCTCCGGCACGCGCCAGCGCCGCGAGCACGACGTGCGCACCTACGACATCGCCAAGCGGCTCATCGACCACGGCTTCCACCCGCCCACGGTCTACTTCCCGCTCATCGTCGAGGAAGCTCTCATGATGGAGCCGACCGAGACGGAGCCACCCGAGGCCATCGAGGCCCTGGCCGAGGCGATGATCGCGATCGCGGCAGAGGCCGCCGAGGACCCCGAGATGCTGCACGGCGCGCCGTGGACCGCGCCCATCGGCCGCCTCGACGAGGCCGAGGCCGCGCGCCGCCCGGTCCTGCGCTGGCGGCCTCTCGCGGGCGAGTAGGCGACGCGCCCTGCGCCTCCGGCGCGCTCCGCAGCGCGCTCGGGATCCGCGCCCGGCAGCGCGAGCCAGCGGCCCTGTTCCGCGTAGTCCCCCATCAACGGCACGCGCGGCGCCTCGCCGTGATTGGACTCGTCGACGCCCCGCCATGCACCACGCCAGCGCAGCCCGCGTCACATCGTGGTCCCACTCCGCGAGGCGCCGGTGGCGTAGAACCGAATGCGCTCCCATCTACTCATCGTGGCGCCTCGCATCACGCCGCGAGCGCCGTGCTAGCCTCATCGGCGCCGCCCGTAGCCAGCCGCCTGCGTGACCTCCGGGCGCTGCCCGCAGCAATAGGTCGAGAGCATCATGGACATCACCGACCTCGCCACGATCGAGTCCATCCCGCTGCGCGAGGTCTGGCCCGCCGAGGCGTCCGACTTCACGCCATGGCTTGCCGCCAACATCGGCGAGCTGGGGCAGGCGATCGGTGTGGACATCGAAGTGACGCGCACCGAGGCCGCTATCGGCCCCTTCGCCGTGGACATCCTCGGAGCGGTACCCGACTCCGACCGCGTTGTGATCATCGAGAACCAGATCGAGCGCACCGACCACACCCACCTCGGCCAGGTCATCACCTACGCGGCCGCGATGCGCGCCAGCGTCGCGATCTGGGTCAGTGCGCGTGTCCGCGACGAGCATCGCGAGGCCGTCCACTGGCTCAATGAGTACATGGGTGACGAGATCGCCTTTTTCGCCGTCGAGGTCGAGCTGCTGCGCATCGCCGGCTCCCCGCCCGCGCCACGTTTCACCGTTCGTGCCCGCCCGCCCAACTTCAGCCGCCTGGCGGCGCCGCCGTCAGAGCGCGGCCTCGCCCACCAATCGTTCTTCGTCTCCCTCATCGAACGACTCCGTGATCGCCATCCCGGGTTCACGCACACCGACCCCGAACGGATCGGCTACCGCAATTGGATGGGATTCGGCGCTGGCCGCTCCGGCTTCAACTTGTCGGCGGTCTTCGGGGGTGGACGACTGGCAGTCGCGCTCGTCATCCAGGCGCCTGGCAACGAGGCCCGCAACAACGCCGCCTTCGACGCACTCCATGCCCAGCGTGAGGAGATCGAGGACGGTCTCGATATGCCGTTGCAGTGGGAGCGACGTACCGGGCGTACGCAGTCGCGCATCGCCGCCTATCGCGACGAGGACACCCCCGGCCTCGTGGACTGGGCAGCCGAGACGCTCCCGCGCTTTCGCGCCGCCTTCGCGCCCCGCGTCGCCGCGCTCGACCTCGAATCCTGACAACTCTCATCCGTGGCGCTGAGCGCCCACCCCGCGCACCGGGTACGCTGCCCTCCGACGGACCACCAGCCAACGAGGGGGACACCGTGAGCGTGCGCATCGGGCTCGGTATGGCCGCGTTCCCGTTCTCCTCGACGCGCGCGTTCTGGCGCTGGGTCGAGCTGTGCGAGGACGGCGGCGTGGACTCGCTGTGGCAGTCCGACCGCCTGCTCGCCAGCGACGCCTCGCCGCGCCCGCAGCTGGAGACGATGAGCCTGATGGCCGCGCTCGCCGGGGGCACGGAGCGGCTCAAGTTCGGCATGAACGTCGTGGTGCTGCCGCTGCGTGACCCCGTCGTGCTGGCGGCCCAGTGCGCCACGATCGACTTCCTCAGCGACGGGCGGCTGCTGCCCGCGTTCGGAGTCGGCGGCAACGCCTCGGCGGCGTGGGCCGCGACCGGCCGGGAGCCTGCCGGCCGTGGGGCGCGCTCGAACGAGGCCCTCGAGATCATGACCGCGCTCTGGCGCGGCGAGCGCGTGACGTTCGAGGGCGAGCACTACCGCGTCGCCGGCGCCTCGATCGCCCCGGCGCCGGTCCAGCAGCCGATGCCGCTGTGGATCGGCGGCTCCAGCCCGGCGGCGATCCGTCGCACGGTGCGATACGGGAACGGCTGGCTCGGCGGGCTGCAGACCCCGGCGCAGGTCGCGCCCGTAGTCGCGTCGATCCGCGAGGAGGCGGCGAGGGAGGGCAAGCGCATCCCCAACGACCACTACGGTGCGAACATCACCTACCGCTTCGGCTCATGGGACGAGCCCGAGGTCGAGCGCGCGACGGCGGCCTTCGGCCGCCTCGCCGTGCAGGACCGCCCGGACCCACGCGACCACTTCGCCGTCGGGGACGCCTCGGACATCGTGCGGCGTGTCGAGGAGTACGTGGCGGTGGGCGTCACCAAGTTCGTGGTGCGCCCCATCGCCGAGAGCGATGACGAGCTGATGGCACAGACGCGCCGCCTCATCGAGGAGGTGCTGCCGGTGGTGCATGGCGAGGACGGGGACGGCGCGTAAACGTTAGCTCGGACGCGAACCCGGTGCGCTCCAGTCCTCGGCGGACTCGGCTGCCGATTCGCTCACCAGTTCCCCGTCCGCCATCTCGAGGATCCGCCCGACGTGCTCGATCATGAGCGGGTCGTGCGTCGCCGCGATGACCGTGGTGCCCTCCGCGCTGATCGACTGGAGCAGCTCGAAGATCTGCGCGCCCGTCGCCGAGTCCAGCTCGCCCGTCGGCTCGTCGGCGATGAGCAGGGGCGGGCGGTTCGCGATCGCGCGCGCGATCGCGACGCGCTGCTGCTCGCCGCCCGAAAGCTCGTACGGCCGGTGGTCCATGCGCGGCCCGAGCCCGACGAGGTCGAGGACGTCGCCCGCGCGCTGCATCGCGGCGCGCCCGTGTACCCCCGCGATGCGTAGCGCCAGCGCGACGTTCTCGCGCGCCGAGAACAGCGGGAGCAGGGCGAACGACTGGAACACGAAGCCGATGCTGTGGCGGCGCAGGTCCGTGAGCCGCGCCTCGCTCGCCGCCGAGATCTCCTCGCCGGCGAGATGCACCGTGCCGTTGTCGGGGCGGTCGAGGCCGGCGATGAGGTTGAGCAGCGTGGTCTTGCCCGAGCCGGAGCGCCCGCGCAGCGCCACGAACTCCCCGTCCGCGACCTCAAGCGTGACGTCGCGGACCGCGTGCACCGCGGTGTCGCTGAGCGTGAACGTGCGGCTCACGTCGCGCACCTCGACGAGTGCGGGCGTCACGGAGCGCCTCGGAGGGGTGCGCGCGGCGGCTCCGGCGGCGGCTCGTTCGCGAACTCGCGAGGCGGCCCGGCCGGGGCGCCTTCATCGGCGCGCACCTCGATGTGGTCGCCGACGAGGGCGACGCGGGCGCGTGTGCCGAGGCTGAGGTAGTCCGCGATCTCGCGCGGTATCTGGAGCCGCCCGCTGCGGTCCACGACCGCGTACTCGTCGACCTCGTCGGCCGAGTCGCGGGCGAAGCGGGCGCGGCGGACGACCTCGACGCTCGTCTTGCCGTCGCGGAACGCGACGATGCGGTGCACGCGGTCGATGATCGATGCGTCGTGGGTGACGATCACGATCGTCACGCCGGTCTGCTCGTTGAGGTCCGCGAAGACGTCGAAGACCTCGGCGGCCGTGGCGTTATCGAGCTCGCCTGTCGGCTCGTCGGCGAGGAGCAGCGGGGGGTCGTTGGCGAGCGCGACCGCGATGGCGACGCGCTGCTGCTCGCCCCCGGAGAGCTGGTCGGGACGGTTGCGCTCCTTGTCCGCCAGCCCCACTCGCCCCAGCAGCTCGCGGGCACGCTCGCGCGCGGTGCCGCGCGATGCGCCCTCGATGAGCATGGGCAGCTCGACGTTCTCTCGCGCGCCGAGGTAGGGGATGAGGTTGCGGCCGGTCTGCTGCCAGACGAACCCCACCTCGGTGCGGCGGTAGTCGACGAGCTCCTCGGTGGGCGTCGTCAGCAGGTCGCGGCCGCCGACCTCGACGCGGCCGGCGGAGGCCTGATCGAGGCCGGCGAAGATGTTGAGCAGCGTGCTCTTGCCGGAGCCCGATGCGCCGACGAGGGCCATCATCTCGCCGCGGTACACCTCCAGGTCGAGCCCGCGCAGCGCGACGACCTCGAGGTCCTCGGACTTGTAGATCTTGAAGACGTCCTCGCAGCGGATGTAGGGCTGCTCGTCGTCGCCGGTGCGCGGGTCGGCCAGCTCCATGGTCATGCGTCACCCACCCGTAGCGCGCGGTGCAGCGCGAGGCGTGCGTACAACAGCACGACCGCGAGGACCGTAAGCACGAAGACCGTCCCGAGGATGCCCCACACCAGCACGATCTCCCACCGCGACACCGCGAGCGCGAACGGCGGGAGCACCTCGGCGCCGCTCTCGTCGACGCCGAAGAAGTCCATCATCAACCGCCCCACCTGCAGCCCCACGATGGTGCCGAGGCCCATCCCGGCCAGCACCACGAAGAGGTGCTCCAGCAGCACCACCCCGAAGACCTGCACGCGCGAGAACCCCAGCGTACGCAACACCGCGAACTCCAGACGCCGCTGCTGTGCCGTCAGGTACGAGTAGATCAGGAACCCGATCGCCGATAGCAGCAACACCGCCGCGAACGAGATCGCGAGGATGCCCTCCCACCCGGCCGCGATCAGCGGGTCCTCTTCCTGGCGCGCACGCTCCCCCTCGACGTCGAGGAGCACTCGCGGATCGTACGCCGCCAGGGCCGCACTGCTCGCCGGCGGGTCGTCCGAAGCCACCCACGCGCTGTTGTACCCCACGGCCGAGTTCGGCAGCGAAGCGTTCGCGTCCACCTGCAGGCGGCTCGCGTGGACGATCGCGAAGCCGAGGCGGCTGTTCGCGTCGAAGGTCGGGAACAGGTCGAACGATCCGCCGTAGGTGGCTTCGACGTGTGCGCCGCCAACGTTGAGCACGGCGTCGTCTCCCGGCTCGACGCCGAGCCGCTGCGCTGCGTCGCTCGAGAGGTACACCAGCGTGCGGCCGCCGGGGATGGCCTGGCGGATGCCGCGCCGCGAGGCCGGCTGCTCCTCGTCCAGCCACTCGTAGCGGAGCGAGACGTCCCAGCCGGGCGGGGCGTCCGAGTCGGCGCGCATCTGGTCGTCGACGCGACGCTGGATGGTGCCCTGGAGCACCTCGAAGCCGGGGTCCGTGAACACGTGGGCCAGTATCGCGCCGTCGAACGGCGCGTCGGAGTCCTGCGGCCGCCCCCGTTCGAACGGCGTCGATGGCGCGAGCGGCGAGGTCATCGCCGGGCCGAGCAGCATCACCCCGCGCTGCGCGCCGATGGTGCTGCGCGTGTAGACGATGACCGACTGCAGCGCGATCGGCGGCTCGATGTCCGCCGCGAGCCGGTTGCCGGTGCGCCCTCGAAGCTGCTCGAGGTCGATGGAGAAGAAGCGCCACTCCTGGGTCGCCACGTCGCCCGGTCGCACGGAGCCGAGCCACCCCGAGGCGAGCTGCCCGCGCGCGTCGCGGAAGACGGCGAGCAGGTCCATGCGCGCCCGGACGTCGGGGAGCGTGGCCCACATCCCGAACTGCCGCGCGTCGGCAGGGAGTGAGACGTACTCCACCGCCGTGGCGTTGCCCTCGATGTCATCGAGCATCGCCTGCAGGGAGCTGTCGGCGAAGTCGGAGCGGAACCACGCGACCTCCCCGAAGGTCTCGGGATCGACCCCGAGCACCTCGAGGCGGACGTTCTCGCCGTTCGCGCTCACCGAGCCGTCCTCGCGGATGACGGGACTCGCGACCCGTGCCGGGACCGTACCGAGGGCGGCGACGAACGTGTCGTCGCCCTGGCGGGACAGCGCCCGCAGGTCCGTGGCCCGCGCGTCGGCGCCCACGGCGTAGTGGGTGCGGTCGTCGTAGGAGCGGTCGAGGGTGGCGGAGAAGGTCGCGCCGAACATCCCGACGCCCGTGGCGAGCATGAGCATCAGGATCAGCCGCGCGTAGTGGGTCGGGTTCCGTGCGAGGGCCCGCGTCGCCACGAGCAGCCAGACGCCGGCGCCCTGCGCGACGAGCCACGCCACGAGCCGCAGCACGAGCGGGAAGAGGCGCAGGAACACGATGCCCGCGGTGAGCATCGCCACGGCAGGGGTGGCGAGGAGGAACGGATCGGCGTGCGGGTCGCCGAAGAGCGGCTCGTCGAACAGGTCGTTCTCGCGCCGCAGCCGCCAGAACACGATCGCGAGGACGGCGACGAGCGCGACATCGAGGTAGTAGCGCAGGAACAGCGGCGACCGCCGCGGCCGCGCCGCGTTGTGCTTGAATCCCACCACCGTCTGCCGCGTCGCCTGCCACGCGGGCACCATGAACGAGGCGAATGCGAGCAGCGCGCCCCCGCCCGCGAGGGCGAACGAGAGGCCCGACAGGTGCACGTCGAGCGGCGCGCCGCCCGACAGGTCGGAGAACGCCGGCGTCGGCCCGAGCGCGGCGATGGCCGTCGCCGCAATGGGCGGCCCGGCCGCCACGGCCAGCAGCGCGAGCAGCGCGCCCTCGATTCCGTACTGCGCGAGGAGTTGCGCGGTCGTCGCGCCGCGGCTGCGGAGCGTCGCTATCTCCTCGGCCTGCCGCTCCAGCAGCATCGTGGAGACGACGAGCAGGTAGTAGGCGACCACGCCGCCGACCTGTAGCAGCAGCACGAACAGGGGGATGCGGACGAAGAAGAGCTTGTCGTCGAACTCCTCCAGCACGCTCACCAGATCGGTGTCGACCCGCAGGAGGTTCTCGGTCGCGCCGAGGCGGCGTTCGAGCACCTCCACGGCGACTGCCACGCCGGCTGCGCTCCGCGAGTCCAGCTGCGCGCGGTCCACGTGGTAGACGTCGAGGTAGCGTGCCGTCATCGACGGCAGCGCCAGTGCGGGCGCGCCGAAGAAGACGTCCTGCGAGACGAAGAGCAGGTAGGTCGGCCACGACGCCGTCTGGGAGTCGAGCAGGTCGGGCAGGCCGCTCCAGTAGCGCGCGTCGAGGTCGTTCGCCTCGATGAGCCCGACGACCACGGCCGTGAGGGCGGGCGTGTCGGTGACCCACGACGGGTGCAGGTCGAGGCGCTCCCCGACCGCGAAGCCGTTCAGCCGCGCCGTCTCCGCGCCGAGCAACACCTCCACGGCGCCATCGGCCGCCAGGCCACGCGCCGAGGGCAGGTCCCCGGCCACCAGCGAGACGTGGTCGAGGAGTTCCGTGCGGAAGCGCAGGTTCGCGCGCGGACGTGCGTCGTTCTGGAGCTCCGGCACACCTCCGGGCGGAGTCGGGTAGAAGGTCGCCGTCGTGCCCTGCCGCACCACGCCGCCGCGCGCCTCGCCGAGCGAGGAGTCGAGGGCGCGGTCGATGCGCCCCCTCGACTGCTCGTAGAGGGGCGCGCGGATCGCGATGTTGCTCTGCGAGACCCGCACGTCCAGGTCGTGGACGGACTCGGCCTCGAGCGCGTGCTCCAGGCCGAGGTCGCGGATCGCGTCGGCGTAGATGACGGTGGCAGCGAGGATCGCGCCCGCGATCAGCGTGCCGATGACGACGCTGGCGAGCAGCCGCCAGTTGCCGAGCATGCGGCGTACGACGATCACCGGAAGCGAACGGAAGTGCCGCACGGAGGCGATTCTACCGGCGGATCCGCTCGGACGCTGCACGCGGGGAGGACTCCGCGCCGTGCCCGTGAAGCCTCGTCGCGCCTAGACTGGCGGCGTGGGCGAACTCTTCTCCGTCTGGCGGTTCGCGCTGCGGCGGTTCGGGTCGAACTGGCCGCTGATGCTCCTGCTCGCCGCCGGCGCGCTGCTGGCGACGACGCTGCTCGCCACCGCGCCGATCTACGCCGACGCCATGTCCGATGTCGGCCTCCGTTTCCGCCTCGACCGCGAGCTGGACGAGCCCGACAGGCGCGTCCCGTACCTCTACGTCGACGGCCTGCGGCTGGCCGACCCGGTGCAGCTCGCACAGGCGCGCGCGTTCGAGGCCGTGACCGAGGCCCGCGTCGGGTGGCTCGGCGACGAAGTGCTCGTCGAGCAGCGCAGCGATCCGCTCACGCTCGGCTTCACCGACGATCCCGGCCGCGACCCGTGGCGCGCCCGTCTCATCCACATCGGCGGATACGAGGAGCACATGACCGTGGTCACGGGCCGCCTCCCCTCGCCCGCGGCGATGGCCGCCGAAGTCCTCGCGCCCGAGGCGTTCGCGGGTGTCGCACAGCTCGGCGATGTCGTGCGGCTGACGGCCCGGCCGTTCAACGACTGCCGCCGCGTGCCGGGCTCGGAGGACGAGAACGTCGCCGCCGAGGAGGTGCGGTGCCAGCCGACCACCTTCGTGCGCACGAGCATCGAGGCGGAGATCGTCGGCTTCGTGCGTCCCACTGACCCTGACGACCTGCGCTGGCAGGTCTTCGAGGATCGCGCCCTCGCACCCGGCGGGCCCGGTCAGCCCGACGATGGCCCGCAGTCGATCCCGCTGCTCACGTCGGGTGAGTACTTCAACGGTGCTCTGACGGCGCAGATGCCCGAGCTCCTGTCGCGCTACACGGTCGGCCTGGTCGCGGACCTCGACGGCCTCGCGGTGCGTGACGTGCCGCGCGCCCTCGACGACCTCGCCGCGTGGCCGCGCGACGTGCGTGACACCCTGGAGCTCGAGGCGGGTGGACGCGTCGAGTTCGCGACGGCGCTGGCGCGGTTCCGGAACGCGAGCACCTTCTCGCAGGTGCCGCTCCTGCTGCTGTTGCTACAGGTGGCGGGCGTCGTGGCGTTCTACATCGTGGTGGTCACGTCACTGGCGCGGCGCCGACAGGCCGACGAGGTCGCGGTCTATCGCAGCCGTGGCGCCAGCACCTCGCAGTTGCTCGGGCTGAACCTGGCCGAGGGGCTGCTGATCGCCGTCCCGGCTGCGCTGCTCGGTCCCGTGCTCGCGAGGTTCGCGGTCGGAGCGCTCGGCTACACGCCGGCGTTCTCCAGCATCACCGGCGGGGAGCCGCTCGCCGCCTCGGTCAGCGAGGACGCGTTCCTGCTCGCCGCTGGCGGGGCGATGCTGGCGCTCGCGGCGATGCTGCTGCCAACGGTCGGCGCGGTGCGTCGCGCGGTCGCCGATGCCCGGCGCGAGGAGGCGCGGCCGGCGGAGCGCGGCTGGTTCCGCCGCTACCACCTCGACCTCGCCCTGGTGGCGCTGGCGGCGCTGCTCTTCTGGCAGCTCGACCGCCGCGGCGCGGTCTTCGACCCGGAGTCGGTCGGCGGCTGGCAGGCCGATCCGCTGCTCCTGCTCTCGCCCCTCGTGATGACCGCTGCAGCCGCCGCGATGGTGCTGCGGCTCTACTCGCCACTGCTGCGACTGGTCGCGTGGCTCCTGCGCCCGCTCCGGGGGATCGCCGTTGCGCTCGGCATCGGCCGCGCCGGCCGCGATCCTGCCACGGGCGCACGCCTGCTCCTGCTCGTGCTCACGGCGATCGCGGTCGGGGCGTTCGCCGCCTCGTACGCCCCGACGGTGGCCCAGTCGTTCGAGGACCGCGCCCACTACGAGTACGGCGTGGACATGCGGGCCGCGGTCGCGGAGTTCGACCTGCCCTCCGGGCACGAAGGCCTCGACCGGCTGCGGGCGACCGACGGCGTGGAGCACGCGCTCGTCGTCCACCGCAGCTCGATCGGCGTGCCGCGCGGCGGCGCGGTGGAGCTCCTCGCGATCCAGGGCGACGCGGGCGCGGCCTCGATCGTTTCGTTCCGCGAGGACTTCGCCCAGGAGTCGCCGGCGCAGCTCCTCGACCACCTCGACCTTGGCGTGCCGCTCGACGGCGGCATCGCCCTGCCGCCGGACACCGTTGCGCTCTCGATCCACGCGTACAGCAACGAGACCCCGCGGATCGGGCGGCTCCGCGCATCGATCCGTGATGGACACGGCGCGTACCACGACGCGACGTTCAGCGGGATCGAGAGCGGGAGGTGGACGGAGCTCCGGACCGACCTGCCGCCCAACCTGTCGGCTCCGCTGACGCTCGCGAGCCTCCGGTTCATGGACCGGCGCGTGCTGGTCCACGGCGATGGCGCCATCTACTTCGACGACCTCGCGGCAGTCCGCGCGGACGGCGCACTCGAAGTCGTCGAGGACTTCGACAGCCAGTTCGGCTGGACGATGTACTCGCAGCCCGGGGCGGCCGAGACGTTCGGACCGTCGGACGACCGCTCGAGGTCGGGCTCCCGGTCGGCGCGCTGGACGTGGACGCGCGAGGTCACCGACCGCGCGCGCGTGCTGGCCCCGGAGGGCCCGGGCGTGCCCCTCAACGCCATCTTCAGCGACCGCGCGCTGGCGCTCTTCGGCGTGCAGCCCGGCCAGCGCACCTTCGGACTCCTCGGAGACCGCATCGCGGTGCCGCTCATCGTGCGGTCGACCGCCGAGCTGTTCCCGACGCTCGACCCGGCGGGCGGGTTCGTGATCGTCGACTACGAGCAGTTCCGCGCGGTGGCAGGGGCCATCGGTTCGCGCGCCCAGCAGGACCCCACCGAGCTGTGGGTCAGCTTCGCCGACGGCCTCGCGCTCGCGACGCAAGAGGCCATCGCGGAGCAGGCGCGCGACACCGGCTGGATGCCGTTCGTCGTCGGTGCACCGCTGCTGCTCAACGCGCGCCTCGACGAGATCGCCTCGGACCCCACGGTCCAGGCGTCCGGGAGCGGCATCCTGCTGCTCGCGTTCGCGGGCGCGATGGGAGCGGCCGTGCTCGGCTTCGTGGTCTCGCTCGCGATCACGCTCCGGGGCCGGACGCTGGAGCTCGCGGTGCTGCGCTCCCTGGGCGCGTCCAGCGGCGGCCTGCTCCGCGCGCTGGTCTTCGAGTGGGGCGTCATCCTGCTGTTCGGGACGGTCGTCGGGGTGCTGCTTGGCCGCTGGATATCGCAGCTCATGCTCCGGTTCCTCGAGGTCACCGAGACGGGTGACCCGGTGGTGCCGGCATTCGCGATCGAGACGGAGTGGCGGCTGCTGTCGACGGGCATCGTGGTGCTCGGCGTTGCCGCGGCGGCCACGCTCTGGACGGCATGGCGCGCGGCGCTGCGTCGCAGCGTCGCCGACTCGCTGCGCGTAACGCAGTAGCGGGCGGCAGCAGGATCGAGGAGGACGAGAGACACGATGCCCCGACCGCGCTGGCGCTCCATCGTGACGACCGCCGTCGTGCTTGCCGCCGTATTCGCGGGAGGCCTCGTCGCCGGCTTCCTGCTCGAGCACGAGCCCGCACCGGACGACCGTCACATCTCGGTAGGCCGCACTCTGCCACCGCCGCCCGGCCAGGCATTCCTCGCGGGTGAGGTGACGGGCGTCGGCAGCGAGGTGATCGAGCTGCGGACCCTGGGTGGACCTGTCGAGCTCGAGCTGCACCCGGACGCCACCGCCGAGGAGCTCCGCCGCGTCCCCGAGTCACGCTTCGCACCCGGCGACGCGGTCAACCTCGGAGGCGAGCAGGGCGACTTCGGCATCGTCCTGACGGGCGTGGTCGCGCTGGAGCCGGGGCCTGAGGCGGAGGCGTCGCCGTGAGCGCGCGGGGAGGCGGGGCGACGCAGCGCGCGCCCTGGGCGCTTGTCGCCGCTGTCACGACAGCGGCGCTCGTGGCGTCGGCCCTCGGCGGCCTCGTGCTGGGGCGCTGGGCCGGGGAGCGCTTGAGCGAGCCGACCGTCGTCGAGGTGATAATCGACGATCCCGCGCTGGCAGCCGCCGGAGCCGACGAGGGGTGGACGACACGTGGCGGGTTCAGCGGCTTCGGTGGTCTCCCGGCGCTCCCGGGCGAGGTGTGGCGTGCGGCGCGCGTGGTCGAGTCCGAGCCTGGCAGGCTCGTGATCACCTCGGACGGAGCGACGACGGCGATCGAGTACCGCTCGCCGTCACGGCTGTTCGAGATCGCGCCGGCAGCGGGCGTCGAAGTGGGCGACATCGTCGTCGTGCGCACCGTGGACGGCGTGGCGGTGGCGATGCTGCTGGTGCCGCCGGACCTGGAGGAGGGCAGCGGCACGGGCTCGCAGTAGCATTCGATGTCCCCGCGATGGTAGTATCAACGGTATGAAGCTGAGCGTCAGCCTTCCGGCTTCCGATGTCGAGTTCGTCGACCACTATCTGGCCGAGCACGGTGGGGGCTCCCGTTCTGCGGTGCTCCGCGAGGCACTGAGGCTGCTGCGCGAACGAGAGCTCGGTGACGCGTACGAAGCAGCGTGGGACGAGTGGGCCGAGGGTGACGGCAAACTCTGGAAGTCCACGATTGGCGATGGGCTCCGTGCGGAAGACTGGTCAGCTGAACGGGGAAGCGACCCGGAGCCGACCGGCTAATGCGCCGTGGCGACATTTTCTGGGTCGACTTTGAGCCGACGGTGGGGAGCGAAGCGAACCAGACGCGACCTGCCGTACTTGTAAGCAACGACGGCGCCAACCGCAGAGCGGATGAGCTTGGGCGAGGCGTCGTGACGGTCGTTCCGCTCACAAGCGAGACCATCTCTGTGTATCCGTTTCAGGTCCTTCTACCGCCTGGCCGAACCGGGCTGTCGGGTCCCTCCAAGGCCCAAGCCGAGCAGATCCGAGCGGTCGATGTCGAGAGGGTGGGCGGGCGACTCGGCCGGACACCACGCGATCTGCTTGAGCAGATCGACGAGGCGATTCGACTTCACCTCGACCTCTGACCACGCACCTACTTGACGAGCTCTCGGGCTCGCAGCGCCGCGCCGTGCGGTGAGACTCACGCAGCGTCCTCGCTGACACCGTAACGCCCCTCAAGCTCCTGCCAGTCCGGTACGCCGACGATCTCCTCGAACTCGTGGAAGTCGACCATCGCGTCGGTCCGGCCGGCCGTGGTCTTCGCCTCGAACAGCGCGCGGTACGTCTCCGCGATCGCGCGCGCGGCGGTGAACAGCGCGGCGAGCGGGAAGACCACCATCGAGTAGCCGAGGTCCTGCAACTCGGTCGAGGAGAGCAGCGGCGTCTTGCCGCCCTCGATCATGTTCGCGAACAGGGGCGCGTCCGGGATGGCCTCCCGTACCGCCTCAAGCTCCGCTATCGACTGCGGAGCCTCCACGAACACCACGTCCGCGCCCGACTCGTGGTAGAGCCGGCCCCGGCGGATCGCCTCGTCAAGGCCGAGCGGGGCGCGGGCGTCCGTGCGCCCGATGATCACGAGGTCGTCGTCGCCGCGGGCGTCGGCGGCCGCGCGGATCTTCTGGGCGTGCTCTTCGGCCGGGATGACCCGCTTCCCCTCGAAGTGGCCGCACTTCTTGGGCCACTCCTGGTCCTCCAGGATGATCCCGGCCACGTCGGCCTGCACGCACTCGCGGACGGTACGCGTCACGTTGAGCGGGTTCCCGTAGCCCGTGTCCATGTCGGCGACCAGCGGCACGTCGACCGCGGCGACGATGGGTCGCACGCGGTCCAGCACCTCCGAGGCCGTGAGCAGGCCGTAGTCGGGCGCCCCGAGCGCAGCCGCCGAGAAGCCGAAGCCGGTGGTGAACAGGGCGTCGAAGCCCGCGCGTTGCGCGAGCCGCGCCGAGAGCGCGTCGTACGCCCCGGGCAGGACGATGATCTCCGGCCCGTCGAGCCGGTTTCGCAGGGCGGTCGAGTGGCGCATGTGTGGTCCTCCATCCCGCCCCGGCTCGTCGTGCGGGGCGCGGGCGGAGGATAGCGAACCGGGGCGCCACGGGGCGCACCATGGGCGCTCGTTGTCCCGCGACATCATCCCGATGGTGATATAGTCCTGCTCCCGAACGAATGCCGCGTATCGATTCTTCGGCCCTGGTCGCAGGCTCTCAGACCGATGCCGGACACACACATTGGGAGCAGCATGAGCCCCGACCGGCCACAGATTCAGGTCGAGGGTCTGTGGAAGGTCTTCGGCGATCGCGCCGACCGCGTCTTCGAACCCGAACACATCGAGAAGAGCCGCGCCGACCTCCAGGACGAGCTCGGCGCCGTGGTCGCGCTGCGAGACGTCTCGTTCGACGTGGAGTCGGGCGAGATCTTCGTGGTGATGGGGCTCTCGGGGAGCGGAAAGTCCACGCTCGCGCGCTGCCTGATCCGGCTCATCGACGCCACGCGAGGCGCGATCAGCTTCGACGGCGAGGACATCCTCGGCTACGACGCGAAGGAGCTCACCGAGTTCCGCCGCCGCAAGACGGCGATGGTCTTCCAGCACTACGGCCTGCTCCCGCACCGTCGCGTGCTCGACAACGTCGCGTACGGCCTCGAGATCCAGGGCGTCGACGAGGACACGCGGTACCGTGCTTCGCACGAGGCGATCGAGACGGTCGGGCTCGACGGCTGGGAGGAGTACTACCCCAGCGAGATGAGCGGCGGCATGCAGCAGCGCGTCGGCATCGCGCGGGCGCTGGCAGTGGACCCCGATGTGCTCGTCATGGACGAGCCCTTCAGCGGGCTCGACCCGCTCATCCGCCGGCGCATGCAGGACGAGCTGTTGTCGCTGGAGACGCAGCTCCACAAGACCATCGTATTCATCACGCACGACCTCAACGAAGCCATCAAGCTCGGCGACCGGATCGCGATCATGCGTGACGGCGTCATCGTGCAGCAGGGCACCCCCGAGGAGATCGTGACGCGCCCGGCGGACGACTACGTGGCCGACTTCGTGCAGGACGTCGCCAGTGTCGCCGACCTGCGCGGCGAGGCCGCGCCGGCTACCGAGGCGACACCATGAACCGCCCCGACGACGTCGAAGGAGCGCCCGAGGCGCGAGATGCCGCGCCACCGCCCCCGTGGGTCCGATACGCATGGCTCCCGGGCCTGGCCGGGGTGCTCGTCGTGCTCGTCGTGAGCCTCCTGGTGTGGGGGCCGGGTATGGAGTTCCCCACGACACTCTCCGAGTCACGCGCATCAACGCAGGGCGGCGGCTCCGTGGTGCTCACCGAGACGGTGCGCGAGCGCACCGGAGAGGCCATCGACGACGCGGTGGACTGGATGACCGAGAGCGGCGACTGGCTCTTCGACGGCCTGAGCAGCGCCGTGGCGCGCTCGCTTGTGACCATCGAGGACGTGCTGAAGTGGGTGCCGTGGCCGGCCGCGATTGCAGCCCTGGCGTTGCTGTCGTTCACCGTCGGGAGGTGGCGGCTCTCGGCGTTCACGGCGCTGGCGCTGCTCTACATAGGCTTCATGGGGTTGTGGGAGAACGCCATCGACACCATCGCGCTGATGGTGATGGCGGTTGCGATCGCGCTCGCCATCGGCTTGCCGCTGGGCGTGCTCGGCGCCCGCAGCCGCATCGCCGACGGCGTGATGCGTCCGATCCTCGATGGGATGCAGACGATGCCGAGCTTCGTCTACCTGCTGCCGGGGATCCTGTTCTTCGGGCTGGGCAAGCCGGCCGGCATCTTCGCCACGGTGATCTACGCGGTCCCGCCGGTGATCCGCCTCACGAACCTCGGCATCCGGCAGGTCTCGCCCGAGGCCGTCGAGGCGGCCCTCGCGTTCGGCTCCTCGCCGTGGCAGGTGCTGACGAAGGTCCAGATCCCCATGGCGATGCCCACGATCATGGCCGGCATCAACCAGACCACGCTGATGGCGCTGGCGATGGTCACGATCGCCAGCATGGTGGCCGCGGGCGGCCTCGGCGACGACGTGCTGCGGGCGCTGCAGAAGAACCAGCCGGGCAACGGGCTGATCGCCGGGCTGGCGATCGTATTCCTTGCGATCATCATTGATAGACTCACGCAGTCTATTGCAGCCGAACAGGCCGATCGCCGCTCCGCCGGGTGACTCGGGCCACGGCCTCCCCTCGCCTGCGCGCCGGGAGGCACGGGAGGACGTAACGATGTCGACCCTCCGTCGATTGGTGATCCTTGCGGCGCTCTGCGTGCCCCTCTTCGCGGCGGGCTCGTGCGGTGGCGACTCCAGGCTCGTGTTCAGCGACCTGAACTGGACCAGCGCTCAGGTGCAGACGCGCATCGCCCAGTACATCACCGAGATGGGCTACGGCTACGAGACCGACACGGTGTTCGGGTCGACGCTGCCGCTGTTCCAGGGGCTTCGGCGCGGTGACACCCACATCACGATGGAGATCTGGCTGCCCAACCAGGAGGACGCCTGGCCCGAGGCCGAGGCGAACGGCGAGGTGGTCCGCCTCGGCCCCAGCCTGGGCAGCGACTGGCAGTCGGCGTTCGTCATACCCGCATACATGCAGGAAGACTACCCCGACCTCGATAGCATCGAGGACCTCAAGGACGAACGCTTCAAGGAGATCTTCGCCACGGCCGAGACCGGCGGAAAGGCCCGTCTCGTGTCGTGCGTCATCGGCTGGGGATGTGAGATTGTGAACGCCACGCAGATCGAGGCGTACGGCCTGACCGACCACGTCCACATCGTCAATCCCGGCGACGGCGCTACGGCGAACGCGGACCTCTACGGCGCCTACGCGAAGCGTGAACCGTGGCTCGGCTACCAGTGGGGAACGAACGAGCCCGCCGCTGTCCTCGACCTCGTCCGCCTGGAGGAGCCACCCTTCACCGAGGAGTGCTGGGCGACGACCAAGGCGTGCGCGTACGAGGACGCGGATGTGTTCATCGCCGTGCATCCCAGCGTGATCGAGGACGCTCCTGACATCGTCGCGATGCTGGAGTCGTGGACGTTCTCAATCCCCGAGTACGAGGCCGTGGCAAAGTGGCTCGTAGACAACGAGCACGCCAACCTCAACGACGGCGCGCTGTGGTGGCTCCAGGGCAACGAGGCCATCTGGAGCACCTGGGTCACGCCCGAGGCCGCCGAGGCGATCCGCACCGCGCTCGCCAACGGCGACATCCCGGTAGGCTGGCCCGAGGCGAGCTAGGAGCAGCATGCCGGGCATCGTCACGCTCACCACCGACTTCGGGACGCGCGACTCGTACGTCGCGCAGCTCAAGGGCGTGCTGCTGTCGCGCTGCGATGACCTGCGCGTCCAGGACCTCACCCACGAGATCGCAGCCCACGACGTGCTCGAAGGCGCGCTCTTCCTCGCGTCCGCCGTACCGACGTTCCCGCCGGGGACCGTCCACCTGGCTGTCGTCGACCCCGGGGTCGGCAGCGCCCGCCGCGCCATCGCCGTCGAAGTGGCGGGCCAGCACGTGGTGTGCCCGGACAACGGCCTCCTCACGCTGCTCGGCCGCGCGCACACCATCGAGGCGGCGCATGAGCTGACCAACCCGCAGCTGCGTCGCGGGCCGGTGAGCCCGACGTTCCAGGGGCGCGACGTGTTCGCGCCCGCGGCCGCGCACCTCGCGTGCGGCGGCGCGCTCGCCGAAGTCGGCGCGCCGCTGTCCGCGATCGTGGAGCTGGATCTCCCGAGCCCGGAACGCATCACGGACGGGGTGCGGGGCGCGATCATGCACGTCGACCGCTTCGGCAACGCGACGACCAACATCCCCGCGTCGGCGCTCGGTCCGCTCGGGGGGCTGCGCGTGCAGGGCGGGGGACTCGACCTGCCCCTGCTGCGCACGTACGCCGACGCGAAGCCGGGCGAGGCCCTCGCGCTCATCGGAAGCAGCGGCTACCTCGAGGTGGCCGTGCGCGCGGGGAGCGCCGCCCAGGCGCTGGGGTTGCAGCGTGGCGGCGTCGTGCGGGTCGTATCCAGCCGATGAGCGCGAGCCAGGCGCTCGCGTAAGGAGCGGGGTCTCCGGCGGTCGGGCGTGTGGGAGCAGCGCAGGATGGTACCCTGCGTCACCATCGCCGTGGCCGGCCGCCGGCGGGCAGGCGGAAACACACCCCGCATCGAGCCGTGACGACACAGCAGCGCTCCGCAGCAGTCCACGTCCACCGCATCACGGCCGGCGCGCCGGCCGCCGAGGCGGAGCCCGGCACGCTCGATGCCGTCGCGGTCGAGGAGCCCCTCGAGATCCGCCTCGACGGCCATCCCCTCGCCGTCGTCATGCGCACGCCGGGCGACGACGCCGATCTCGTGCGCGGCTTCCTGCTGACTGAGGGCGTCGTGTTGCGCCCATCCGAGGTGCGCGCCGTCGAGTTCGGCGAGGACGCCGTCGCGGACGCGCGACTCGCCGAGGGCGTCCATGTGGACATCGAGCAGTTCAGCCGCAACCTCTTCGTCTCCAGCTCGTGCGGCGTGTGCGGGAAGGCCTCGATCGAGGCGGTCGAGCTGCTGGCGCCGCGTGCGCCGCGGTTCGCGGTGCGCGGCGAGGTCGTCGCGGGCCTGACCGGGCGCCTCGGCGAGCTCCAGCCGACGTTCGACGAGACCGGCGGCCTGCACGCCGCGGGCATCTTCGACCTCGACGGCCGCGCGCTCGTGGTACGCGAGGACATTGGCCGACATAACGCTGTCGACAAGGCGATCGGCTCGCTCAGCGCGGAGGCCTGGCCGTTGCCCCCGGCGCTCCTCGTGGTCTCGGGCCGGCAGAGCTTCGAGATCGTGCAGAAGGCAGCGATGGCGCGCCTCGGCGGGGTGGTCGGGGTCTCGGCGCCGTCCTCGCTGGCCGTCGACCTGGCGCAGCAGCTCGGGCTGCTGCTCGCCGGCTTCGCGCGCGGGGACCGCTTCAACGTCTACGCCGGCGCGGAGCGCCTCGATGCCTAAGCGCGGCGTGCGCCGCGGCAAGCGGCTGCTCGGCCCGCGCAGCTGGGCCAGCGTGATCCCGAATGGGATCGGCTCGACGAAACCGAACCACTACGTCGAGATGGCGAAGGCCGCGTGGGCCAACCGCCGTCAGCTCCCGTTCGCGTGGCGCATCCTCAAGGACGGCTGCTGCGACGGCTGCGCGCTCGGCACCAGCGGGATGGGCGACTGGACCATGGACGGCCCGCACCTCTGCATGGTGCGGCTCAACCTGCTCCACATGAACACGATGGGCGCGCTCGACCACCGGCTGTTCGAGGATCCCGCGGCCCTGGCCCGGAAGACCTCGCGCGAGCTGCGCGCGCTCGGCCGGCTGCCGTACCCGATGGTGTGGCGCGCCGGAGAGCCCGGGTACCGGCGCGTCTCGTGGGACGAGGCGCTCGACCTCGCCGCGGACCGCATCCGTGAGACCGTCGCGCACGACCCGAACCGCTTCGATGTGTTCATGACGTCGCGCGGCATCACGAACGAGACCTACTACGCCGTGCAGAAGGTCGCGCGCTTCCTCGGCACCAACAACATCGACAACTCGGCGCGCATCTGCCACGCGCCAAGCACGATGGCGCTGGAACAGACCATTGGCTACGGCGCGACGACGAACAGCTACTCCGACTGGATTGGCAGCGACCTGATCGTCCTCGCCGGCACGAACCTCGCCAACAATCAGCCCGTGGCGATGAAGTACCTCTACCTCGCCAAGAAGGCCGGCACGCAGGTGGTGAGCGTGAACCCGTACCTCGAGGAGGGCCTCGAGCGGTACTGGGTGCCGTCGTCGCCCGAGAGCGCGCTCTTCGGCACGAAGATCCTCGACGACCACTTCGCGGTGCAGGTCGGCGGCGACGCCGCGTTCTTCACCGCCGCGCTCAAGCACCTCATCGAGACAGACCGCGTCGACCACGCCTTCATCGACGCCCACACCGAGGGCTTCGACGAGCTCCGCGCCTACATCCGCTCGCTCGACTGGGCGGAGCTCGAGGCGGGCTCGGGGCTGCCCGAGGAAGAGCTGCGGCGCTTCGCCGACCGTTACGCCGACGCGGAGACGTCGATCACGGCGTGGAGCATGGGCGTGACGCAGCACGCACACGGCACGCAGAACGTCTACGCCATCTCCAACCTCGCGCTGGCGATGGGGCGCGTCGGGCGGCCGGGCAACGGGCTCAACCCGATCCGCGGCCACTCGGGCGTGCAGGGCGGCGCCGAGATGGGCGCCGTCCCGCAGTCGCTCGGCCTCGGCATGAAGGTGTACGACGACGACGATGCCGGCGGCGTCTCCGCCGCATGGGGCTTCGAGGTCCCCCGCGGCCCCGGCCTCAGCGTCTCCGCCTCGCTCGACGCGATGCACGACGGGCTCATCGACGTGCTCTATGCGCTCGGCGGCGACTTCCTCGAGACGATGCCGGACCCGGAGTTCGTGCGCACCGCGCTGTCACGGGTGCCGGTGCGGATCTTCCAGGACATCGTCGCGAACCCGATGATGCTGCTCGAACCGACCGACGTCTCGATCATCCTCCCCGCCGCCACGCGCTACGAGACCCCGGGCGGCGTGACCGAGACGAGCATGGAGCGACGCGTGATCTTCAGCCCGGAGATCCCCGGCCGCCGCGTCGGGGAGGCGCGTGCCGAGTGGGAGATCGCGACCGAGATCGCGATGCGTGCCGACCCCACGCGCCGCGACCTCATCCACTTCGATGACACCGAGGCGATCCGCCGCGAGATCGCCCGCACGATCCCGGACTACGAGCCGATCGCGGGCCTCGCCGCGAAGGGCGACGAGTTCCAGTGGGGCGGCGAGCGACTCTGCGTCGACGGCGTGTTCAACACGCCGGACGGTCGCGCGCGCTTCGTCCCGCCGCGGCTGCCCGACGGCGAGGCGCCCGAGGGCTGCTTCCTCGTCTCGACGCGTCGCGGCAAGCAGTTCAACAGCATGGTGTGGGACGACCACGACGCGCTGACCGGCGCGCGTCGCGACCAGGTCTTCATCTCCGAGTCCGATGCCGCCGCCCACGGCATCGAGCCCGGCGACCCCGTGCTGCTGCGATCGGCGACCGGCGAGCTGCGCGGCCGCGCGCGCATCGCGCGCCTGCGCACGGGCACGCTCCAGGTCCACTGGCCAGAGGGCAACGTGCTGCTCCCCCACGGCGTCCTCGACCCCGAGTCCGGCGAGCCGGACTACAACGCGGTGTGCGAGCTGTTCCCGCTGCGCGACGGCGAACGCGCTTAGGCGCCGCCCGCCGCGTCGAGACGCTCGCGCGCCGCTGCCAGGTCCTCGGGCGTGTTGAGGTTCACGAACGACGCGCCCTCCGGGTCCGCGTCCCGCCACACCTCGGGCGGCACGAGTTCGGCGTCGAGGGTGTCGAGCATGTCGCCCACGGCGCGGTCGCCCGCGTCGATGCGCGTGCGGATCGCCAGCGCCGCCGCGTCGCCGTCCCACGCCGAACACAGCAACTGGGGCCGCCCCTCGTGCACCGGCACGACGAAGCTCGCTCCTGCCTCGACGCGCTCGGCGAGGAGGCGCAGCAGCGCCGGCCGCACGAACGGCAGGTCGCACGCGACAGAGATCGCCACTGGGGCCGAGGTCTGACCGAGGCCCGCGAGGATCGCGACGAGGGGCCCACCGTCGGGGATGGCGTCGACCGCCCGGTAGAGCGAGCGTGAGGACTGGACGAGCGGCGGCGGGACGTGCGGGGCCGTCACCACCGCCACCTCGTCCGCGACGGCGTCGAGGGCGTCGATCACGCGCTGCAGGAGCGTGCGCCCGCCGAGGTCGAGCATGCACTTCTCCGCGCCCATGCGGCGCGACCCGCCCCCGGCGAGCACGATGCCCGCGACCGAGTTGGGAAAGCGGAACCGCACGACGACCCTCCACGGTGAGCCCTCGCAGCGAGGATAGCGCGGCCAGCCGTGGTAGAACGCGCGGGAGAGGACGGACGGCCCATGACCGACTCGCTTGCCGTGCTGCACGACGAGATCGTCGCGTGCCGGGCGTGCCCGCGGCTCGTCGAGTGGCGCGAGGAGGTCGCGCGCGAGAAGCGCGCGGCGTACCGCGACCAGGAGTACTGGGGCCGTCCCGTACCGGGCTTCGGCGACCCCGAGGCGCGGCTTGTCATCGTGGGCCTCGCGCCGGCGGCGCACGGAGCGAACCGCACCGGCCGCGTCTTCACCGGCGACCGCTCCGGCGACTGGCTCTTCGGCGCGATGCACCGCGCGGGCTTCGCCAACCAGCCCACCGCCGAGCACCGCGACGACGGCCTCGCGCTCCTCGACGCCTACGTGCTCGCCGCCGTCCGCTGCTCGCCGCCGCAGAATCGCCCGACCACCGAGGAGCGTGACCGCTGCCGCCCGTTCCTCGAACGCGAGCTGGCGCTGCTCCCGCACCAGCGCGTGCTGCTCGCCCTCGGAGGATGGGCGCTCGGCGTCCTCGCGAGCGTCGAGGGGCTGCGGCCGCGGCCGAAGTTCGGGCACGGCGCGGAGTTCGAGCTGCCCGACGGGCGAGTGGTGCTGTGCTCCTACCACCCGAGCCAGCAGAACACGTTCACGCGCCGCCTCACCGAGCCGATGTTCGACGCGGTGTTCGCACGCGCTCGCGAGCTGGTCCAGGCATAGCGGCGTGGCTCAGCGGGGCGGTAACCCCTCGATGAACCGCACGACGGCGTCGGCGGCGCCGTCGAGGTTCTCGTCGAGCGTGTGGCCGGAGCGCTTGCGCGGCACGAACGAGTGGTCGCCGTCCGGCACCCAGTGGAAGTCGATGGTCGGCGCAAGGTCGTAGCCTGCGACCTCCTCGCGGCCGCCGAAGCGGTCGCGCTCGCCCTGGCAGATCAGCATCGGCGTGCGCAGGTCGCGGAGGTGGTCCGTGCGCGGGCCGGACGAACTCCCCGGCGGCTCGAACGGGTAGCCGAGCACCACGAGCCCCGCCACGTTCGCCTCGTCGGCCACGGCGGTCGCGACGCGCCCACCCATCGACTTGCCGCCGATGACCAGGCGCGAGGGGTCGCCGAGCGCCGCGATTACCTCCCACCACGATTCGAGCAGGATGCGAGGGGCGTTCGGAGCGCGCTTGCGGCCCGTCGCGCGCTGCACGCGCATGTACGGGAAGTCGAAGCGGACCACCTCGATGCCCGCCGCGGCGACGCGCTCCGCGATGCCCGTCATGAACGGCGCGTCCATCGCCAGGCCCGCGCCGTGCGCGAGCACGAGCGTCCACGCCGCGTCGGGCGGACCGTCGCGCAGGAGCTCGAGGGGCGGGGTGTCGGTGCTCGCGGGCATGGGCTCAGGCTATCCTCGGCGCGCAACTCCTGTCTGCGAAAGGTGGCGGCGATGCGGCTCGAAGGCAAGGTGGCGATGGTGACGGGCGCGGGCTCGGGCATCGGACGCGCCACCGCTGTGACACTCGCCCGCGAGGGCGCGGCTGTGATGTGCGCCGACCTCAACCTCGGCGGCGCGCGCGAGACCGTCGAGGCTATCGAGGCGGCGGGGGGACAGGCCGTCGCGCGCGAGATCAACGTGCGAGCCGAGGGCAGCGTGCGCGACGCGCTGGAGGCGACCGCCGGCGAGCTTGGCGCGCTGCACATCCTGGTCAACAACGCCGGCATCGGCGGCCGCGACCACACGTGGGACGACCTCATCGAGGTGAACCTGAACGGCGTCTACTACGGCCTCAAGCACGGCGCGCCGCTGATCGAGGCCTTCGGCGGCGGCTCCATCGTCAGCCTCTCCTCGATCCTCGGGCTGATCGGCATCCCGGGCGCGAACGACGACGGCACGGGGTACACGGCGTCGAAGCACGGCGTGGTGGGGCTGACCCGCGCCTACGCGCTGCAGTACGCGCCGCGAGGGGTGCGCGTGAACTGCGTGAACCCCGGCTTCGTCGAGACGCCGCTCACGGCCCCGCTGTGGGACGACCCGGACCGCCTCGAGAACACCACAGCGCGCCACCCCATCGGGCGGCTCGGCCAGCCGGAGGAGATCGCCAACGCGATCCTGTTCCTGGTGAGCGAGGAGGCCTCGTTCATCACGGGCGTCGCGCTGCCGGTCGACGGCGGGTACACGGCGCAGTAGCGCGCGGCGAGGCGGCCTGGCGTCACTCCAGCCGGCGCAGCAGGGGCGAGGAGGCGAGGAAGCCGAGGCTGAAGACGACGAGCAGCGCGGCCATGCCGCCCAGCGCCCACTGCGCCCCCACGGCCTCGGCGACGAGCCCGATGACGAACGCGCCGAGCGACATCAGGCTGATCTGCGTCATGTAGATCGACATCACGCGCCCCCGGTAGGCGTTCTCCGTGTACGTCTGCAGCAGCACGTTGCCGAGCGCCTGCCGCCCCGCGCTGCCGACGCCGACGAAGAACATGAACACCCCGCCGATCCAGATCGACGGCGAGGCTGAGAAGCCGATCAGCGCGAACCCCATCAGCAGGCCGCTCGTCAGCAACAGCAGCCCTCGGCGCTTCGCGGGCAGCGAGGCGAGCGTGAGCGCCCCGACAAGTGAGCCGACACCGCCCACCGAGATGAGGATCCCGAGCTCCTCGGGGCCGCCGCCGAAGATCTCCTCGACGAATCCGGGGAGCATGAGCAGGTAGGGCATCGCGAGGATCGAGATCACGAAGGTCATCGAGAGCAGCAGCAGGATCGTCGCGTCGCCGCGGATGTAGCGCAGGCCGTCGGTGAGCGCGCCGCCGCCGCCTCGCTGTCTCGCGGGCCGTCCGCCGCCCTCGTGCCGCAGCCGCACGGGGGCGAGCGCCGCGACGGCGACGAGGTACATCGCGGTCATGATGAAGTAGAGCGCCTCGGCGCCCACCCACGCGATGAGGAAGCCGCCGGCGGCGGGGCCGGAGAGCCGCATCAGGTTCATGCCCGCCGCCTGGAGCGAGACGGCGTTCATGAGCCGCTCCATCCCGACCACCTCGGGCAGGATCGACTGCCTCGACGGCATCATGAGCGCCATCACGACCCCCTGCGCCGCGCCGGCCGCGAGGAGGTACGTGAACGTCAACAGGTCGGCGACGAGCAGCATGGCGACGCACAACGCGATGAGCGCGCTCACGGCCTGGCCGACCTGCAACACGATCTTCTTCGGGAGCCGGTCGGCGATCACGCCGCCGTAGAGTGAGAGCGCGAGCATCGGGATGGCGTTCGCCAGACCGATCGCGCCGAGGGCGGCGAAGCTGCCGGTGAGGTCGAACGCGAGGTAGCCGCGCGCGAGCATCTGCATGTTCATCGCGGCCATCTGGCCGAGCAGCGCGAGGTAGAACCACCGGAAGTCGCGGTCGCCCAGCGACTCGAACGTCCGCAGCTGGAACCCGCCGCCCCGGTCGCCGGAGGGCGCTGCTGCTGCCGTGGGCGCGCCAGGCGGGCGACGTACTGCCTCCACCACCGGCGCGGGCTCGGGGCGAGCCGCGTCGGCGATGCCCGCGTGCGTGGTCCGGGCCACCGGGATCGGCGAGGTGGTCACGAAGGGCCGCCGCTCACGCCGCGGCCCGGGCCTTCGGATATGCGTGGTCGGGGCACGGCGTCAGTGTAGGTGATGAACCCCGCACGGTCGGGCGCCGCATCGCCTGCCGCCTCGACGCCATAGAATGCCCGTCGAGCCGCCTCGGACGGCTCGCGCGGGATCGGGCGGTGCGATGGCGGATGTGCGCTTCGTCGGCAAGGCGATGGACGACCTCGCCGACGACTGGCACTGGGTCGTGCTGCGCGGCGCCGAGGAGCTGGAGCCGCGGCTCTACCTCACGGGGCGCGTCGACACCGTGTGCGGGATCCTGATCTCGGACCGGCCCCGGCGCGTGCGGCTGTTCGACATGGGCGCGCCCGACACGCCGACCTGCCCGCGCTGCAACGCCGACGGCATCCCGCCGGGCCTGCTGGCCGACGTGCGGGAAGCCCTCGAACAGGCCGAACGGACGCCCGCCGAGGTCTGACCCGGCGCTATACTGCCCTCGTGCCTCTCGACGTATCCGGCCGCCCCGACCTGCTCGTCATCCTGGACTCGCACGGGATCATCTACCGCTCGTACTTCGCGCTGCGCGATACGTTCGCGAGCACGGTGCGGCGCACGGGCGAGCCGGTGTGGGCCGTCTACGGCTACGCCAACTCGCTGCTCTACGTGCTGGACGAGCTGCACCCGACGCACATCATCGCCGCGTGGGATGGCCCGGAGCCGACCTTCCGCCACGAGGCCGACGCCGACTACAAGGCGACCCGCCAGCCCATGCCCGATGACCTCAAACCGCAGGTCGGCCGGGTGCGCGACGTCCTGGACGCGTTCCGCATTCCGGTCATCGAGGCCCCGGGCTTCGAGGCCGACGACGTGCTTGGCACGCTCGCGCGGCAGGCGGTGGCGGCGGGCATCGAGACCGTCCTCGTGACGCTCGACAACGACATGGTCCAGCTCGTGCAGCCGGGCGTGAAGGTGCTGATGTACCGCCCGTACCAGCGCGACTACGTGCTCTACGACGAGGAGCGCGTCCGCGACCGCTGGGGCTTCGCGCCCGCGCAGATGACCGACTACAAGGCCCTCGTCGGCGACAACACCGACAACATCGCGGGCGTGAAGGGCATCGGCGAGAAGGGCGCGAAGGCGCTCATCGAGCAGTGGGGCACCCTCGAGGGGATGATCGAGCACCTCGACGAGCTCAAGCCGCCGCGCGCGCAGAAGGCGCTCGCCGCGCAGCAGGACGAGGCGCGCCACTACAAGCACATGGCCACGATCGTGACCGATGCGCCCGGCGTCACGCTCGACCTCGACGCCTCGCAGGTGCACGACTACGACCGGGCGGGGGTGCTGAAGCTCTTCCAGGAGCTCGAGTTCCGCTCGCTCGTGAGCCGTTTGCCGCAGCACGCCGACATGGCCGACGCGCCCGACGGCGCCGAGCAGGCCGAGGGCGCCATCACGCGCGGCGGCGACTACGAGCTCGTCAAAACGCCCGAGCGCCTCGCGGAGGTGGTCGAGGCGGTGCGCGCAGCAGGCCGCTTCGGCTTCGACGTCGTTGCCGACGACGAGCACCCGATGCGCGCCGCGTTCGGCCTTGTCGGCGTCGCGCTCAGCGTCGAGGCAGGCAAGGGCTGGTACGTGCCGTTCGGGCATACCCACGAGCCGCCTCCGCCGAGCGAGGGACAGCAGGAGTTCAACCTCGACGCCACGAACGGCGCCGAGCCGCTGCCGCCGCTGGACCAGCTCCCGCGCGACACGGCGCTCACGGCCCTCGCGCCGCTGTTCACCGACCCGGACATCGAGCGCATCGCGCACCACGGCAAGAACCACATGCTCGCGCTCGGCTCCGCGCCGGGCGGCTTCTGGACGGCGGGCATCGACTTCGACACCTCGATCGCCGGGTACGTGCTCGGCGAGCGCAGCGTCGAGGTGCGCGGGCTGGCCTTCGAGCGGCTCGGGCACGAGTTGATCGAGGAGAAGACGCTGCTCGGCACCGGGCGCAAGGCGATCCCGTTCTCGCGCACCGCGCCCGAGGACGCGCGCGACTACGCGGCGGGCAACGCCGACGCCGCGCTGCGACTCGCCGACGACCTGCGCCCGGAACTCGAGGCGACCGAGCTCGACCGCGTCTTCACCGAGCTCGACCTCCCGCACATCCCCGTGCTCGCGCGCATGGAGCAGCGCGGACTCGCCGTGGACCGCGAGGCGCTCGGCATCCTCGGCGCCGAGCTTGCCGACGAGGTCGCCGCGGCCGAACACGACGTCTACGAGGCCGTCGGCCACGAGTTCCAGATCGGCTCCCCACAGCAGCTCTCGCACGTCCTGTTCGAGGAGCTTGAGCTACCGAAGACGCGCAAGACCGCGAGGGGCTGGACCACGGACGCGAACGCCCTCGAGCCGCTGCGCGCCGCGCACCCGGCCGTCGAGGCGGTCCTGAAGTGGCGCGAGCTGACCAAGATCAAGTCGACCTACGTCGACACGCTGCCGTTGCAGGTCAACCCGCACACGGGCCGCGTGCACACCGTCTTCTCGCAGACGGTCGCGGCCACCGGCCGGCTCTCCTCGAACGACCCGAACCTGCAGAACATCCCCGTGCGCACCGAGGTGGGCAACGCGGTGCGCAGCGCCTTCGTCGCGCGCGACTGCGGCGACGACCCGCTGCTGCTGTCGTTCGACTACTCGCAGATCGAGCTCCGCATCCTCGCGCACGTCTCGGGCGACGAGGAGCTGCGGACGGCGTTCCGCAACGGCGCGGACATCCACCGCGCGACGGCGTCGCGCGTCTTCGGCGTCGAGCCCGGCGATGTCGACGCCGAGATGCGGCGTCGCGCGAAGGTGTTCAACTTCGGCGTGCTCTACGGCCTGACTGCGTTCGGGCTCTCGCAGCGTGAGGGCATCCCGCGCGACGAGGCGGAGGAGTTCATCCGCGCCTACTTCGAGGCCTACCCGGCCGTCGCCAGCTGGCGCGACGACGTGGTGACCGAGGCCCGCGACCGGGGCTACGCCGAGACGCTGACGGGCCGTCGCCGCTACATCCCGGAGCTGCGTTCGAGGAACCGCAACCGGCGCATGGCCGCCGAGCGCATCGCGATCAACATGCCGATCCAGGGCACGGCCGCCGACATCATCAAGATCGCGATGAACGACATCGACGCGGAGCTCATCGAGCACCGCAGGCGCGGCGGCCTCGCCCACATGGTGCTGCAGGTCCACGACGAGCTGCTGTTCGAGCTGCCGCGCGCCGAGCTGGATCCGGTGCGTGAGATCGCGCAGCGACTCATGCCGTCGATCGAGCTTGCCGTCCCGCTCGACCTCGACGAGAAGTCGGGGCGCTCGTGGGGCGAGATGGAGTGAGCCCGGCCGTCCGGCGCGGGCGCCTTACGCATGCCTGAACTCCCCGAGGTCGAGACCATCCGCCGCGACCTCGAGCCGCTCGTGGTCGGGCGGCGCATCGAGCACGTGGCGATCCACGCGGGCGGCGAGCGCGTGGCGATCACGCACGCGCCGCGCGAGCTTGAGCTCCAACTGGCCGGCCTGCGCATCGAGCGGCTGGGGCGGCACGGCAAGTACCTGCTCATCGACCTCGACGACGACCGCACGTGGGTGGTGCACCTCCGCATGACCGGGCTGCTGCTCCTGCGGCCGCTCGAGGAGCCCTCGGGCCGCTTCGAGCGCGCACGCATCGACTTCGACGACGGCACGGGCCTGCGGTTCGAGGACTCGCGCAAGTTCGGGACATGGCACCTGGTCGAGGATCCGCGCGAGGCGTTCCCGCGCGCGGGGCCTGATGCCCTGTCGGACGAGTTCACTGTGGGCTGGCTGCGCGAGGCGCTGGGGCGTCGCAGCGTCCCGGTGAAGACGGCGCTGCTCGACCAGCGCGTCGCTGCGGGCGTCGGCAACATCTACGCCGACGAGGCGCTGTGGCTGGCGGGCATCGACCCGCGGGCCGCGGCGAACAGCCTCGGGCCGCGGCGCGTGCGACGGCTCCACGGGACGGTGCAGCAGGCGCTCCTCGACGGGCTCGACGACCGCGGCAGTTCGTTCGACCGCTACCGCGACGCGTTCGGGAAGAGCGGGGGCCACCACCTGCGCGTCCACGTGTTCCGTCGCGACGGTGAGCCGTGCGAGCGGGAGCGCTGCCGGGGCCGCCGCATCACGCGCACGCGCATCGGCGGCCGTGCGACCCACTACTGCGGGAGCTGCCAGCGGGCGTAGGTGAGATTAGTGCGCCATATCACGAACGTGCGTTGACGGATCTCAGGTCAGCGCTGGATCATCTGGATCGAGGTGCTGGAGGCGTTCTTGGGCGAGACACGACCCGCCGCTCTCATGCCGCCGGACCTTGGTGGACTGCAGGTCACGCTCCGGCGGGCGGTGCAGACCGCCATCCGCTCCTGCTCCGGTCCGCACGGCCTCTCCGTCGAGGAATTCGCGGTACTCAACGCGCTCCGCGCTCGCGGGCCCCACTCCATATCCCAGGTGGCGCGCGCGCTCAATTACGACCCTCCGAGCGTGAGCCGGTACGCCTACCGGCTCACCGAGGAGGGGCTGCTGGAGAGCGAGCGATCCAGCAGCGACCGTCGCGTCGTGATCCTGAGCCTGACCGAGCGCGGCGCTGCCCTCGCACGAGAGATCAACGAGTGCGTCGAGGATGCCTACGGCGATCTGATTGTTGGCGCGGGCCCGGATGAACTCGAGGGGTTCGTCAACACGATCCAGCGCATCCGCGAGAACTTCCAGCGCCTGCGGGACCGCGAGGACGGGTAGGCGTTTGGGGGCGCGCGCCAATCCGCCGTCCGGCCGGGGCACGGCTGACGATCTGCCGGGGACGCTGCTAACATGCCCGCCGGTATCGGCGGGCGGGGGCCCATCGTGATGATGGTAATCGCGGGCATCGCGGCAGGCGTCGGCGTCCTGGTGATCGCCGCGCACCTGCTCGCCGCGTATGCGCTGGCGCGCCGCATGACGCGCATCAAGCGCGTGCGCGTGTCCGGTAGCCCGGCCGACCTCTACCTGGACCACGAGGACCTGACATTCCCGGCCGCCGACGGGCTGGCTCTGCGCGGGTGGTACCTCGCCAACCCGGGCGCGCACGCCTCCGTGGTGATCGTCCACGACGACGTGGGTAATCGGTCGGATCCCGGTATCGGCCTGCTGGAGTTGCAGCGCGACTACGTGCGGAGCGGGCTCAACGTCGTGAGCTTCGACCTCCGCGGCCGAGGCGAGTCGAGCGGGCAGCGCAATCAACTCGGCGCCGGCGAGATCGCCGACGTGATCGGGGCGGTCAGGTACGCGCGGCATCGCAGCGACGTGCCGGTCGTCCTGCACGGGTTCGGCACGGGCGCGACCCTGGCGCTCTCCGCGGCCGCGAGCCAGGACGGCGTCGCCGCGGTCGTCGCCGACTCGCCGTGGGTGTCGATGAGAGACCGCGTGCGTGTCCGCTACGAGCACGTGCCCGCTCACATCTTCGCCCTCGCCACGGCGCTCGCGCACTGGCGCTTCGGGGCCGAGCTCGATGCTGTCATGCCGGCGCGCTCGATGCATGAGCTGGAGGAGACGTCGGTCCTGTACGTGCACAGCGAGAACAACAGGGAGACGCCGCTGGAGCACACGCTCAACCTCGCGGCGGCTTCCCTGAACGATGCCGACGAGATCTGGATGCCGTACGAGGGCACGCACCGCGGCGCCTACCGCACGGACCCGGCCGACTACATGCACCGCTGCCTGCAGTTCATCAACCGCGCGATCCCGGCCCGCGTGCCGGCCGTGCGGGCGGTCTGACGACCCGCCGAGCACGTCGGCGGACCCGGTGCCCAACCTGCGCGACGCCATCACCGACGTACCCGGCATCCGTGTCGGCCACTGGACCTACCGTCGAGGCGCGACCGGCTGCACGGCCGTGCTCTCGCCGGCGGGCGCCGTCGGTGGCGTCGACGTGCGCGGCGCAGCGCCGGGCACGCGCGAGACCGACCTGCTGCGCCCGGGGAACCTCGTCGACCAGGTACACGGCGTGCTGCTGTCGGGCGGCTCGGCGTTCGGGCTGGCTGCCGCGGATGGCGTCATGCGCTACCTCGCCGACCACGGGCACGGCCTCGCCTTCGGAGGCAACGTCATCCCCATCGTCCCGGCGGCGATCCTGTTCGACCTCGGCATCGGCACGAAGCGCGCCCCGGACCCGGACGCCGGATATCGCGCCGCGAGCCGGGCGACGGGTGGTCGGGTCGAGGAGGGCACGGTCGGCGCAGGGACAGGCGCGACGGTCGCCAAGCTCGCGGGGCCGGAGCGGCTGCTGAAGGGCGGCCTCGGCACGGCGAGCGAGCACCTCGACGTCGGGGTCGTGGTCGGCGCTGTCGTGGCGGTGAACAGCGTGGGCGCCATCCGGAACCCGCGCACCGGCGAGGTGGTCGCGGCGCCCCGCGCCGACGACGGCGGCTTCGTGGACATCGACGCTCACCTCCGCACGGGCCGCGCCTGGCCCGAACTCGTGGAGGACGATGAGGGTGAGGGCGGTGAGGACCAGCCCGGGCCGGAGACGCCGACCAACACCACCCTCGCCGTCGTGGCCACGAACGCGAAGCTCTCACGCGAGCAGGCGAACCGCCTCGCGACGGTCTGCCACGACGGGTTCGCGCGCACGATCTGGCCGGCACACTGCCGCGGTGACGGGGACACGATCTTCACCCTCGCGACCGGCGAAGTGGAGGTCGACGCCTACGCCTACAGCGCCCTGGAGGCGATGGCGACGCGGGCCGTGGAGCGTGCGGTGCTGCGCGGCGTGCGCCGCGCGACGGGCCTCGCGGGCGTGCCGTCGGCGGCCGAGTGGGGGTCGCGAACGGGTTCGTAACGCCCGAGTTTGCGGAGCCTTCGCGGAATCCAACCGCAGGGCTTGCATCCGCGCATATACTGTCCGCCAATCGCACGGGCCACGACGCGCGGCGACAGTCGCGCGACCGGGTTGTGAAGGCACTCGGTCCGACGGCACTCGGACGGAGCACACATGCACCCTCTCTCCACCGCCGCCGCCTCCAACGGGCGCCTCGATCGCCCCGGTGCGGCTACCGCCGGGCACGTGGTGACGGGGGCCGGGCGATGATCCGCAACCTCCTCAACGCCAAGATCCACCGCGCCACCGTGACCGAGGCCGACCTCCACTACGAGGGCTCGATCAGCATCGACCGCGACCTCATGGATGCCGTCGACCTCGTGGAGCACGAGCAGGTGCATGTCGTGGACATCACCAACGGCGCGCGCCTCGAGACCTACGTGATCGAGGCGCCCCGCGGGTCGGGCGAGATTCAGATCAACGGCGCGGCGGCGCACCTCGTGCACCCCGGAGACCTCATCATCATCATGTCGTACGTCGGCGTGCCTGAGGAGCAGGTAGACGCGCACGAGCCGCGCATCGTGCTCGTCGACGAGCACAATCGCGTGGTGGAGCCTGCGTTCGCGGGCTAGGGGAGGAGCTGGGCGATGACCGGTGTAGCCCGTCGGATCACGATCGGCGACCTGCAGCGCATGTATAGGCGGCGCGAACCGATCACGATGATCACCGCCTACGACTACCCCACGGCGCGACTCGTGGACCAGGCCGGGATCCCCATCATCCTTGTCGGCGACTCCCTCGGCATGGTGGTGCTCGGCTACGAGTCGACCCTCCCCGTCACCGTCGACGACATGGTGCACCACGGCGCAGCGGTGGTCCGTGGCGCCCGGCGCGCGCACGTCGTCGTGGACATGCCCTTCGGCTCGTACCAGACGACGAAGGAGGACGCGCTGCGCAACGCGGTGCGCATCATGCAGGAGACGGGATGCGGCTCCGTGAAGCTCGAGGGCGGCGTTCGTTCGGCGGCCACCGTCGAGTTCCTCGCGAGCGCGGGGATCCCCGTGATGGGCCACGTTGGCCTTACGCCGCAGTCGGTCAACGCCCTCGGCGGCTACAAGATCCAGGGGCGCACGCCACGCGACGCCGTGCGCGTGCTCAACGACGCGAAGGCCCTCGAAGAGGCGGGCGCGTACGCGGTCGTGCTCGAGGTCGTCCCGGCGGGCGTCGCCGCGGGGATCACGGAGAAGCTCTCGGTCCCCACCATCGGTATCGGCGCGGGGCCATTCTGCAGCGGTCAGGTGCAGGTCGTGCACGACATGCTCGCGATGGACGACGACTTCACGCCGAAGCACGCGCGGCGCTTCCTCGAAGGCGCAACGGTCATCCGCGACGCGCTCGTCGCGTACCGCGAGGCGGTCGAGGCGCGCACGTTCCCGACGGAGGACGAGTCGTTCTTCCTCGACGCTGCCCGCCGTGCCCGCGTCGAGGCGAGGATCGCGCAGCACACCGTCGATGCGGCCCACGAGCGCGTAGACGCCGGAGTCGCGATGCTCAGCGCCGAGGGCAAGCCCGAGACGCGGTAGCTCTCGCCACGAGACGGGTCGTTCCATGATCGTCGCGCGAACGGTCGCCGAGTTTCGCGCGGCCCGCGAGGGCGTGGCGGCCCCGCTGGGCTTTGTCCCGACGATGGGCTACCTGCACGAGGGGCACCTCGCGCTCGTCCACGCGGCGCGGGCCGAGTGCGCGACGGTGGCCGCGTCGATCTTCGTAAACCCGACCCAGTTCGGCCCCAACGAGGACTTCGAGCGCTACCCACGCGACGAGGAGCGCGACCTCGCGCTGCTCGAAGCCGCCGGCACCGACCTCGTGCTGCTGCCCCCGGTCCAGGAGATGTACCCGCCGGGCGACGCCACGCGCGTGCGGGTAGATGGGATCACCGAGGGGCAGGAGGGCGCCCGGCGTCCCGGCCACTTCGAGGGCGTGACGACGGTGGTCGCGAAGCTATTCGGGATGGTCCAGCCGGACCGCGCGTACTTCGGCGAGAAGGACGGCCAGCAGCTGCGGGTCATCAGGCGGATGACTCGCGACCTGTTGCTGCCGATCGAGATCGTCGCGTGCCCGACGGTGCGCGAGCCCGATGGACTCGCGCTCTCCTCGCGCAACGTCTACCTGAGCCCCGAGGAGCGTGCGCAGGCGCTCTCGCTCTCGGCGGGCCTGCGTGCGGCGTCGGAGGCGTTCGACGCCGGCGAGCGCGACGCGGGTCGGCTGCGCGGGATGGTCCGTGATCGCATCGAGGCGCAGCCGCTGGCCGAGATCAGCTACGTCTCGCTCGCGGACTCGGAAACCCTCGAGGAGCTCGAAGGCGCGGTCGGGCGCACCGCGATGCTGTCGGTCGCCGTAGCGTTCTCCGGGGCGACGCTGATCGACAATGTCGTGCTGGAACCGTAGCGGCGCGATCCGGACCACTACGGGGACCCCTCGGCTGCCGGGAGCGGGGCGGGGCGCTACCATGGCCTCCAGGCGTCCTGCATAGCCCACGGGGAGGCGGCACATGTCCGGTCACTCCAAGTGGTCGTCGATCAAGCACAAGAAGGCGGCCACCGACGCGAAGCGCGGCAAGCTCTTCACCAAGCTCGCCCGTGACGTCACGATGGCGGCCCGCTCCGGCGACGATCCCGACATGAATCCGTCGCTGCGCCTCGCGATCCAGAAGGCGCGCGACAGCAACATGCCGAACGCCAACATCGACCGCGCCATCCAGCGCGCGGTCGGCGGCGGCGACGGCGCGCTGCTTGAGGAGATCACGTACGAGGGCTACGCGCCCGGTGGCGCAGCGGTCCTCATCCAGGCCGTCACCGACAACCGCAACCGCACCGTCGCGGAGATCCGCACCACGCTGACCCGCGGCGGCGGCGCCATGGCGGAGAGCGGCGCCGTCGCGTGGCAGTTCGACCTGCGCGGCCTGGTCGCGATCGAGATCGGCGACCACGACCCGGACGAGATCCAGTTGATGGCCATCGAGGCCGGCGCCGAGGACGTCTCCGCCGACGACGACACGGTCGAGGCGATCACGGACCCCGGCGACCTCGAGGCCGTGCGCGCTGCCCTCACCGAGGCGGGCTACAGCGTGACCAGCTCGGAGATCGCGCAGGTCGCGAAGAACCTGATCACCCCGACCGACCAGGTGGCCGGGCAGGCGCTGCGCCTCCTCGACGCCCTCGACGAACTGGACGACGTGTCGCGGGTCTTCTCGAACGTCGACTTCAGCGACGAGGTGCTGGCGGCGGGCGGGCTGGCCGGGTAGCCCGGCCCCCGATGAGCGACGCCGCGCACCGCGTGATCGGCATCGACCCCGGCCTCGCCGCGACCGGCTACGGCGTGGTGGCCGGCGACGCACGCAACGCCGAGGTCGTGACGTTCGGGGTGATCCGCACGCGGAGCCCTCGACCCCGCGCGCAGCGGCTCCAGGCCATCCACGAGCAGCTCAGCGAGCTCATCGCCGAGCACCGGCCGCACGAGCTGGCCATCGAGGAGCCGTACGTCGCGGCCAACGTGCGCTCCGCGTTCGCCATCGGCGAGGCGCGGGCCGCGGCGATGATCGCAGCCGCCGAGCACGGCATCGGCGTGTTCGAGTACCAGGCTTCGGAAGTGAAGGCCGCCGTCGCCGGGCACGGCGGCGCGCCGAAGGAGCAGGTGCAGGCGATGGTCACGATCCAGCTCGGCCTCGACGCTCCCCCGGAACCCCTCGACGCCGCCGACGCGCTCGCCCTCGCGCTGACACGGCTCGCGGAGGCGGCGCTCGAGTCGCGGATGGCGGGCCGGTCGTGATCGCCGCGCTCCGCGGCGAACTCGTGCGCTGGGACGCGGAGGCGTCCACGCTCTGGATCGACGCCGGCGGCGTCACCTACGAGGTGTACATGCCTGCCTTCTCGGCCGACTGGGCCGCCTCGCAGCCCGAGGGCGAGGAGGTGCGCATCTTCACGTACCACCACGCCACCGAGCGTCAGCCGGTCCCGACGCTGTACGGCTTCACCCATCTCGCCGAGCGCGAGTTCTTCCGCAAGTTCATCGAGGTCCCCGACATGGGCCCTGCCAAGGCCGTGCGCGCCCTCACGTACCCGATCTCGGAGATCGCCGGGTGGATCGAGGCCGAGGACCAGCGCTCGCTGCGCCAGCTCCCGGGCATCGGTGAGCGGCTCTCACAGACGATCATCGCCCACCTCCACGGCAAGCTCGTCCAGGAGGCGCTGCTCCGCGACGGCATCGACGCCGACGGCGCCGGCCCCACCGCCGACGTCCGCGACGACGCCGTCGACGCCCTCGTCGCGCTCCAGTACCCGCGCCGCGAGGCGCAGCGCGTGGTGGCGTCGGCCATGGCCGAGGAGCCGGAGTTACGGACGCTGGAGGAGGTGCTGCGCTACGTGCTGGAGCGGCGAGGCGCCGCTGGCTGAATGCCTGCCGACCCAACTTGGAGCGTTACGACTGCTCCAGCGCAGAGACGCGTTGGCGCAGCTCACCGATATCTTCTCGCATCACGGTGAAACCCGTCGCGATCATGCTCGCGAGGGTGGATACCTGACCAGAGAGTTCCTCTACTCGGGCCGGAAGACGTCGAAGAACAGCGACGTCCGCAGCGAGCGAGTCGACACGCCGATCGAGTGTGTCCACTCGGTCGGTGAGAGTGTCGACGCGCACGGTGAGGATGTCGACGCGTGCGCTGAGAGTGTCGACCTTCGCGTCGAGGGTATCGACCTTCGCGTCGAGGGTATCGACCCGCGTGGTGAGGGTGTCGACCTTCGCGTCGAGGGTATCGACCCGCGTGGTGAGGGTATCGACCTTCGCGTCGAGGGTATCGACCTTCCCGTCGAGCGTGCCGATTTGCTCCCTGAGTGGTGCGATCTCCTCGCGGACCACTGCCCGCAAGACATCAGTTAGGCCGCCGTCAGACGTCACAGTGCTGTTCTCCCTGTGTCCGAGGTGGGAGCGGACGTTCTGGGGTTTGTGCACAATAACACAGAAGGATGAAGCCGTCGGCTCGTCCCCGGTACAATGTCCGCATGACCACGACCGAGGTCGGACAGCCCTTCCGCATCGTCAGCGACTTCCAGCCCACCGGCGACCAGCCGCAGGCCATTGACCAGCTCGTCGAGGGCCTCGAGGCCGGCTACCGCATGCAGACGATGCTCGGCGCGACCGGCTCCGGCAAGACCTTCACCATGGCGAACATCATCGAGCGCTACCAGCGCCCGACGCTCGTGCTCGCCCCGAACCGCACCCTCGCCGCGCAGCTCACCGCCGAGTTCCGCGACGTCTTCCCCGACAACTCCGTCGAGTACTTCGTCTCGTACTACGACTACTACCAGCCCGAGGCGTACCTGCCTCGCACCGACACCTACATCGCCAAGGACGCCGACATCAACGACGAGATCGACAAGATGCGGCACTCGGCCACGCGCGCGCTCTTCGAGCGTCGCGACGTGGTCATCGTGGCGTCGGTCTCGTGCATCTACGGCCTCGGCGAGCCGGGCGAGTACCAGTCGTTCGTGGCCGACCTGCGCGTCGGGCGGCACGTCAACCGCAACTCGCTGGTCCGCCAGCTCGTCGCGATGCAGTACGAGCGCAACGACATGAATCTCGTGCGCGGCACGTTCCGCGTCCGAGGAGACACGCTCACCGTGTTCCCGGCCTACGAGGACCTCGCGCTGCGCGTCGACTTCTGGGGCGACGAGATCGAGCGCATCGTCACCGTCGACCCGCTCTCCGGCGAGTTGCTGTCGGAGCAGGAGCGCTTCGGCATCTACCCGGCGAAGCACTTCGTGACCTCCGAGAACCGCCTCGAGACTGCCATCGGCACCATCGAGGAGGAGCTGCGCGAGCAGACGGGGCGGATGCGCTCCGAGGGCCGCATCCTCGAAGCCACACGGCTCGAGGAGCGCACACGCTACGACCTCGAGATGCTGCGCGAGAGTGGCTACTGCTCGGGCATCGAGAACTACTCGGCGCACCTCCAGGCGCGCGCCAAGGGCTCGACGCCGTGGACGCTGCTCGACTACTTCCCCGACGACTGGCTCGTCTTCATCGACGAGTCACACATCGCCGTCCCGCAGGTGCGAGGGATGTACTTCGGCGACATCTCGCGCAAGCAGACGCTCGTGGACTTCGGCTTCCGGCTGCCCTCGGCGCTCGACAACCGGCCGCTGAGCTTCGATGAGTTCGAGTCGCACCTGAACCAGGTCGTCTTCGTCTCGGCCACGCCAGGGCCGTACGAGATGGAGCACTCGTTCCAGGTCGTCGAGCAGGTGATCCGCCCGACGGGCATCGTCGACCCGGTCGTCGAGGTGCGGGAGACGCAGGGCCAGATCGACGACCTGCTGGCCGAGATCAACGCTCGCGCGGAGCGCAGCGAGCGCGTGCTGGTCACGACGCTCACCAAGAAGATGTCCGAGGACCTCACCGACTACCTGCTGGAGATGGGCGTGAAGGCCCACTACCTGCACTCGGAGGTCGACACCCTCGAACGCATCGACATCCTGCGCGACCTCCGGCAGGGCGTGTACGACGTGGTCGTCGGCATCAACCTGCTGCGCGAGGGCCTGGACCTGCCCGAGGTGTCGCTGGTCTGCATCCTCGACGCCGACAAGGAGGGCTACCTGCGGTCGGGAGGGTCGCTCATCCAGACCATGGGCCGCGCGGCGCGCCATCCCGACGGCCGCGTGATCATGTACGCCGACTACATCACCGACTCGATGCAGACGGCGCTCGACGAGACGGAGCGCCGTCGCAGCATCCAGATCGCGTACAACGAGTCACGCGGCATCGAGCCCGTGGGTATCCGCAAGGACATCCGCGACATCACCGACGCGCTGCGCGTCGCGGAGGAGCCCGGCACCTACGCCGTCGACGCCTCGGAGATGCCTCGCGACGAGGTGCTGCGGATGGTGAAGGAGCTCGAGGGGAAGATGAAGGCGGCGGCGCGCGAGCTCGAGTTCGAGCAGGCCGCCCAGCTCCGCGACCAGGTCACCGAGCTGCGCCGCGAGCTTGTCGGCGACACCCCCGAGGGCCTCCGCGCCTTCGACGCACCTCGCCGCCCGCAACGGGCGAATGGTGGTGGGGGGCGCGGGCGCGGACGGACGCGGCGGCGGTAGGGCGCTACCCATTCGTCAGGCCTCGGCGGCCACCTTGAAGCGCGACTGTAGCCCTCGACGCGCGATCACGCGGTCCATGAGTGGATGCAAGTCCGATCTGGCACCGACGACGCTGACCGTAGAGTCTGCTTCAGCGAGTAGGCCGAAGAACTCGTCCAGAAACGCCGGGCTGGCAGCCTCTACGCGGTCGAAGTCGAGGACGAGTGGCTCTGTCCCGCGCAGCGGCCCCAGCCGCCGGACAATCGACTGGGCTCGCGGGCGTGTTGCGAACGTAGAGCCATCTTCAGCCAACCTCAGGTGCATCGCCGGCCCTCCCTGATGGTGGTGCTGCACCATACACCCTACCTCACCCGTTGTTCGACGCGGCTACGAGAGGCCAGCGGGGATCGATACGGTCAGGAGCGTGCCTGGGAACACGCTGGCAGTCTCAGTCGCGACACGCCCCCCTTCAGGCGTAACGGTCACGAGACCGTGCCCGGAGTGAATCGCCAGTTCGCGCCGGGGTTCCTGCACAAGCCGCTCGATCTCTGCGAGCCCCACACCCCTGTGCGGGTCACCCGTTCCGGAGACCCCTTCGTCGAGAGCACGCATGATCGCCTGCTGATCGGAGTCCATCCCCAGAGAGGCTGCGATCCCCTGACCCGCGTCCGCGATCGCGATCTCAATGAACCACGAACGGCCAGAGGCCGGTCGGCGTTCGCGGAGTTGAGCGAGCGCAAAACCACCCTCGGGGCAGTCTGCATGCTCGACGGCATTGTTCGCGGCTTCAGCGAGCGCGTCATGAGCTTCGCGATTGAGTGGAGGACTTACCTGCTTGCTGGTCCCGAACTCGACTATCAGTTGATTCGCGATCTCTTCTACTTCGTTGTGAGTCTTGAAGTTCATCGCCCGGATGATGGGGTGGTACCGCCTGACCCGTTCTGCTGGTTCGGAGATCCTGGTGACTTCGGTGAAGGTCTCGCACGCGTCCACGAAACCGACGGTCTCCAGCATCCGAAGCGGGTATCCGGCACGTGGCTCTATGGACCGTGATGTCGCGGCCCCCGCGCATCAGTCGGCCGAGCACTGCAATCAACCCAACTACGGGAGTAGGAGAGACATAGCGCCACTTCGTCAGGTCTACGACGACCGCCCGCCCATCTGGTGGGACTTCGCCGAGGTTCCATGTGCGGCACGTGGCGATCGACTGCATCTGCGAAGGCGCGACGAAGTAATGGGGCGCATCTTCGTTCATTCTGCGGCCTACTCGCCCTCTCGCCCCAACCCCGCAACCGGCGCAACCGCCTCGCCCGGCGGCGCGTCTCCATCGCCCGAGGGCTCTTCGTCGCCGTCGAGGAGGACGGGGCGGGAGCCGCTGCCGCCTTCCGGTGCGCCGACGATGCCCCGATCCTCGAGCTCGTCCATCACCCGCGCCGCGCGCGGGTAGCCGATGCGCAGCCGGCGCTGGAGCATCGAGGTCGAGAGCTGCGAGTGCTCGCGCGCCAGTTCCAGCGCCTCGGTCACCATGGGGTCGACGTCCGGCGGTGGCCCGCCGGGTACGAGGTCGGCGGCTGCCTCCTCGGCCTCGGCCAGCAGGTCATCGAAGTGCGCGGGGCGCAGCGACTCGAAGCGGCCCGCGGTCCAGAACTCGACGAGGGACTCGATCTCCTCGTCAGAGACGTAGACGCCCTGCAGGCGCGTCGGCTTTCCCTGGTCCTTTGGCTGGTAGAGCATGTCGCCCTTGCCGAGCAGCTTCTCCGCGCCCCCGCTGTCGAGGATCGTGCGCGAGTCGACCTGCGAGGAGACGGCGAACGCGATGCGCGTCGGGAAGTTGGCCTTGATCAGCCCCGTCACCACGTCGACCGACGGCCGCTGCGTCGCGACGACGAGGTGGATGCCCGTCGCCCGCGCGAGCTGCGCGAGGCGCACGAGCTGGTGTTCCACCTGGTACGGCGCGGCGAGCATCAGGTCCGCAAGCTCGTCGATGACGACGACCCAGTAGGGGAGCGGGTGCTCCCCGTTGCGCTCGTTGTAGGACTCCAGGTTGCGCACGCCGACCTTCGCGAAGGCGCGGTAGCGCGTCTCCATCTCCTGGATGACCGCCTGCAGCACGCCGACGACCTTGTCCATGTCGACCACGATGTCGCTGAACGCGAGGTGCGGGATGTCGGCGAACGCGGTCAGTTCGACGCGCTTCGGGTCGACGAGGACGAGCCGAAGCTGCTCCGGCGAGTAGTTCATGAGCAGGCAGGCGATGATCGAGTTGAGGCACACCGACTTGCCCGAGCCGGTCGCGCCGGCGATGAGCAGGTGCGGCATCTCGGCGAGGTCCGTCACGGCCTCGGCGCCCGCGACGCCCGATCCGAGTGCGATCGGCAGGTGGTGCTTCTGAGCGGCCTTCTCGAACCCACCCGACTCCAGCATCGCCCGCAGCGAGACGACCGAGGTGTGGCCGTTCGGCACCTCGATCCCGACGACGGACTTGCCCGGCACGGGCGCCTCGATGCGCAGCGCGGGCGCGGCGAGCGCCAGCGCGAGGTCGTGCTGGAGCGAGGTGATGCGGCTGACGCGCACGCGCGTCCGTGAGACCTCGATCTCCTTCGTGCGCGGCCGTCCGTCGTCGTCGAGGATCGGTTTGCCGTCGGCATCGCGCTCCTCGACGGTCTTGGTGCGCACGTTCCAGCCCGGCTCGACGCCGAACTGCGTGACGGCCGGTCCCTCGTTGATCTGTGTGACGTTGGCGTCGACCCCGAACGAGGCGAGGGTGTCCACGATCAGCTGCGCGCGGTGCTCGTTGCTCTGGACGGCAGACGCGGCCGGCTCCGCTCGTTGCAGGAGGTCCATCGGCGGGAGCTGCCAGCCGTCGCTCGAGTGCCGCCAGGCGGCCGCGTCGTGCTCCATGTCCATCGGTATCTGGACCGCCGGACGTTCTTCGGCCTCGTCCTCCTCGGCTTCCTCACCGACGGGGACATCGAGGTCCGTCGCGGCCGGAGCCTCCTCGGCGGTCGTCGCAGCGACAGGGGTGGCCTCGGCGGTACCGTTAGCGTTCCCGGCGGCCCGGCGGGCGCGCAGGGCCTCGAGTTCGGCGGCGTTCGGTACGTCGGACTGTCCGAGGCGCTTCACGCTGGCGACGGCTGCGGCGAGGGCCTGCCGTGGCCCGTGCCGCCACACCCAGGCGCTCGCGCGGGCACTCGCAGACGGCGTGGCGCGCGCTATCCGGGCGGACGTGCGCGGCCACAGCAGTGCGAAGCCCGCGACCGCGGTCAGGAGCCAGCCCAGCCCGACGAGAAAGCTCCCGCTCAGCCAGCGCCCCGCCTCGCCGCCCGCGGAGGCCGTGTCGAGGCCGACGCCACCGATCTCAAGGGCGGGCCGCCAGAGGCCGAGCAGGCCGCTGCTGAAGACGAGCAGCAGGGTGGCTCCGAGCATGTGGCGCTCGTGGTGGCGGAGCCAGCGCAAGCGTCGCGCGGCGATCAGTGCCCCGAGGGCCGCGAGGAGCGCGACGAGCGTGAAGACGTGGGCGCCGAAGAACTCCACGAACGCATCGCGAGCCCCCGCGAGCACGCCGGCGACGGGTACGGCGTCGAGGGGCAGGAGGTAGGCCAGGACGGCGAGCGCGACGACGACGAGCGCGCCGCCGAGCGTCTCGGGGCGGAGCAGTCTGCGGAGGCGTCGGCTCCAGGGGGTGCGGCTCCTCGTGGTTCGAGTCGCCGCGGGGCGCGTCGATGGGCGGGTCTTCGTTCGGGCCATGGTGATGCTCCCGGTCCGGCCGCCCCCGCCAGGCGACGCCGGTACCTCGAGGCTGGACTACACCTCCGTCGTTCGCCTCCCTCGGCGGGCGTGCTGCCCGCGCTAGACCTCCACCGTCACCGGCAGCACGAGCGGCCGGCGGTGGGTCTCCCGGTAGAGGTGGCTTGCCACCTCGTCCTTCAGTCTCTCACGCATGCTCGTCCAGTCGAGTTGGTGGCCCTCGCCGCCGAACAGGTCGACGACGAGGCGGCGCACGCCCTGGTTCATATCGGCCTCGTCGTCCGGGGCCACGAAGCCGTGCGACATCACCTCGGGCACGCCGGCCAGCGTGCCGTGCTGGCGGTCGATCGTCGCGACGACGACGAGGATGCCGTCCGACGCGAGGTGCCGGCGGTCGCGCAGCACGATGTGGTCGATGTCGCCGACGCCGAGACCGTCGACGTAGACGTAGTCCGCCGGGACGGTGTCGGCGACGTAGGCCTCGTCCTCGGTGATCTCCAGCACGTCGCCGTCCTTGAGCACGAGGGCGTCATCGGGGTGCATGCCGAGGTCGATCGCCAGTTCGCGGTGATGCACCAGGTGGCGGTGTTCGCCGTGCATGCCGACGAAGTACCGGGCCTGCACGAGGCTGTGGACGATCTTCAGCTCCTCGCGCGCGGCGTGGCCGCGCACGTGGACGGGGGCGATCAGGCTGTAGATGACGTTCGCGCCCGCGCGGTAGAGGTTGTCGATGTTGCGGTAGACGAGCGTCTCGTTGCCCGGGATGGGGCTCGACGAGAGCACGACGGTGTCGCCTTGCTGCACCGTGATGTGCTGGTGCGTGCCGTTCGCCATCCGCGTCAGCGCCGCGGTCGGTTCACCTTGCGCGCCGGTGCTGACCACGATGGTGCGGCTGTCCGGGTGGTCGCCGAGCTCGCGCGGGTTCATCAGCACGTTGTCGCCGGCGTCGAGGTAGCCGAGCTCGCGCGCCATGCGCACGTTGTTGACCATCGAGCGGCCGGTCACGAAGACGCGCCGGCCGTGCTTCCTCGCGGCGTCGACGACCATCTGCACGCGCGAGATGAGCGAGGCGAACGTCGCCACGATCACACGCCCATCGGCCTCCCCGATCACCCGGTCCAGCGCCTCGGCGACCGTCTGCTCCGACGGTGTGTGGCCCTCGATCTCCGCGTACGTCGAGTCGGCCGCGAGCAGCAGCGCGCCCTCGCGCCCGACCTCGGCGAGGCGCATGAGGTCCGTGTGCTGCCCCATCGGGGGCGTGTGGTCGAGCTTGAAGTCGCCCGTGTGGACGATCGGGCCGAGGGGCGTCCCGATGATCAGCCCGGCCGCGTCGGGGATGGAGTGCGAGACCGTGAAGAACTCGACCGAGAAGGGACCGACGTTGACGGTCTGGCCCGGCTCCACGACCTGCACGTGCGTGTCCTCCTGCAGCCGGTGCTCGCGCAGCTTCACGTCGACGAGGCCGCGCGTGAGCCGTGTGCAGAACACCGGCACGTTGAGCTCGCGCAGCAGGAACGGCAGCGCGCCGATGTGGTCCTCGTGGCCGTGGGTGAGGAACACCGCCTGCAACCGATCGGGGTCGTCGAGGAGGTACTCGAAGTCCGGGATCACGAGGTCGACGCCGAGCATCTCCTCCTCGGGGAACATCAGCCCCACGTCGACGGCGATCGCCTGATCGTCGTACTCGTAGAGCATCATGTTGCGCCCGATCTCGCCGAGGCCCCCGAGGGGGATCATGCGGACGGGCAGGTCGTCGGTCATCGTGCGCTCGCTTGCATCACAGCAGTGCGCGCTGCTCGGACGGTGGAGCCGCCGCGCCCAGGCTGGGGTTGCCCTCGCCGCCCGCGGCGTCCGGGGGCGCCTCGGCGCGGATCGCCCGGGCCTCCTCGAGCAGGGCGGGGATGCGCGCGAAGTCGGCCTCGATCACGGTGCGCAGGTCGCCGCGCCGCAGCGCGGCCGCGGGGTGGAACATCGGCATCACGAGGCGGTTGCCGACGCGCCTGTGCTGGCCGTGGATGCGGCTGATGGTCGTGCCCGGGAACCAGCGCGCCATCGAGAAGCGCCCGAGCGTCACGATCAGCAGCGGGTCGACGAGCGCGATCTGGCGTTCGAGGAAGGGCTGACAGGCGGCGGTCTCCTCGGGCTGCGGGTCGCGGTTGCCGGGCGGGCGGCACTTCACGACGTTGGCGATGTGCACCGTCTCGCGCGACATGCCGATGCCGCCGAGCAACTCGTCGAGGAACCGCCCGGCCGCGCCGACGAACGGCAGGCCCTGCTCGTCCTCGCGCGCGCCGGGCGCCTCGCCGATGCACATCACCTCGGCGGGCGCGGGGCCGGAGCCGGGCACGGTCTGCGTGCGCGTGCGGGCGAGGCCGCACGCGGGGCAGTCGGAGATCTCCTCGTAGAGCTGCACGAGCCCCGCGGAGCCCGTGCTGCGGGCGCCCTCGATGGCCGGGGATGCGTAGGCGGGGTCGGCGGTCGGCTCGGTCATGGCGGCGTCATCGTAGCACGTCGGAGCGTGTGAACGGCGCTATTGCATACGCAGTTGAGCGCCCTCGGATGGTGCTATTCCTTCCGCCGCACCATCCACGCGAGGCCAATGCCGACCACGTAGAGGACGACCATCGGCGTCGCCACCAGCGACTGTGTCACCGGGTCGATCGTCGGCGTTGCGATAGCGGAGACCACGAACGAGCCGATCACCGCCCAGCGCCACCAGCCGAGCAGCTTGCGCCAGTGGACGACGCGCATCCTCGCGAGCCCCATGATCAGGATCGGCATCTCGAACACGAACCCGAGGATCACGATCAGGCGCAGCGTGAGGTTCATGTAGCTGCTGATCCGGATCTCCGGGGGTGCGAGCTCGCTCCCGAACTCGAACAGGAACCCGAACGCGGCCGGGAGCACGAGGAAGTAGCAGAACGCCATACCGGCGAGGAACGCGAGGGTCGCGCCGAAGGCGATGGGGTAGAGCCAGCGCTTCTCCTGCGGCGTCAGCGCGGGCGCGACGAAGCGCAGCACCTGGTAGACGAGCATCGGCATCGCGACCGCCGTGCCGCCGGCGAGCGCGATGCGGAAGTAGACGCCGAGGTTCTCCAGCGGCTCGATCGCGATCACCTTGAAGTTGTCGACGCGCTCCCGCCCGGGCTCGAGCAGGACCTCCCAGGCAAGGAAGTTGATGGGCGGCGCGAAGAAGATGCCCATGCCGAGGATGATCGCCCCGGCCATCCACGTGACGCGCGAGCGCAGCTCCAGGAGGTGATCCAGGAGCGTCATCTGGCCTTCGTCCGCGTCGGGCGGCAGCTCGGGGGGCGGGCCTTGATCGACGGTCGTGGCCACCGTGGCTACTCGTCGCCGGTGCGGCGCTCAGTCGCTGCTTCGTCCTCGTCGCCCGCGGGCAACTCGCGAGGCGTCTGCAGCGTGGTGGCGGGAGCGGCCGGGGGAGCGGGCGTCGAGGGCTCGGCCGGGGCGGGCGCCTGGCCGTTCTGCGTGGGCGACGCTCCCTGCGCGGGCGCAGGCTGGGCGCTCGATACGGCATCGCCGGTGGCCCGGCCGATGTCGCGCAGCTCGCTGCGCGTCTCGCGCACGGTCTCCTGGATGCCCTCGCTCAGCTCGGTGCCGACGGCCTCGAGCTCGTCCTTCTGCGCCTCGACCTCGGCCTCGAGCTCCTGGATGGCGCCGCGGACGTCGTTGGTGACCTCGGTCGCGTAGCGCCGGGCGATGCGGAAGTAGCGCCCGCCCTGGCGTGCGATCTCGGGGAAACGCTGCGGACCCACGACGATGAGCGTGATCACAAAGACCACGAGCGCTTCGGCAGCCCCGACGCCTAGCAGTTCCATGGTGCGTAGATGATACGCCCGGCGCGCGGCAGCGGATCGCACCGGACGCGCGCCCGGACGACGAGGGCCGCCCGGGGCGGCGTCTCCGCGAGGGAGCTAATCCTCGATGCCGAGGTCGTGCAGGAAGTCGATCGCGTCCTGCACGGTCTGGATCTTCTCCGCGTCCTCGTCGGAGATCTCGATGTCGTTCCCCTCGCCGGAGAACTCCTCTTCGAGCGACATAATGAGCTCGACGAGGTCCAGCGAGTCGGCGTTGAGGTCATCGACGAACGACGCGTTCGGCGTCACGTCGGACTCTTCCACACCCAGCTGCTCGACGATCATCGCGCGCACGCGCTCGTAGGTGGTTGCCACTGTCTCATCCTCTCGCGTGCGGCTGTCCTCGGCCGCGACTGATGCAGGTTATCCGAGTCTCACGCAGGGGTCTGCCCCTGGGCGGCCTCAGGCTCGGCCCGCTGTGCCCCGGCGACTGATCCCAGCACGCCGTGCACGAACCGGCCAGAGGACTCGGAGCCGTAGCCCTTGGCAAGCTCCACCGCCTCGTTGATCACGACCGCCAGCGGAGCGCGCCGATTATCGAAGCAGATCTCGAAGATGGCAAGGCGGAGCACGTTGCGGTCGACGGGGGCCATCTCCGACAGCGGGAACGCGGGCGCGCGCTCCCCGATCATGGCGTCGATCTCCCCACGATGCGTGCCGACGCCGTCGACGAGTTCCCGCACGAAGCTCGAGGCCTCGTCGGAGAGTCCCGTCTCGTCCAGGTGGCGGTCCAGCACCTCAGCCGTCTCGTGGCCGGCCTGGTCAGCCTCGTACAGCGCCTGGAAGGCGATGATGCGCGAGCGGCGGCGCGACCCCGCAGGCACGGCCGCTACCGGCCCGGGCGGAGGCGCGGGCAGGCGTCCATCAACGCATCACGAGTCCGCCGTCGACGTGCAACGTCTGGCCGGTGATGTACGCAGCGCCGTCGGAGGCGAGGAACGCCACGATCGGCGCGATGTCCTCCGGTGTCGCGTGGCGGCCCATCGGCACCATGTTGAGGATGGCGTTGCGCTGGTCGTCGGTGAGGTGCGCCGTCATGTCCGTCTCGACGAACCCCGGCGCGACCGAGTTCACCGTCACGTTGCGCGAGGCGACCTCGCGCGCGACGGAGCGCGTGAAGCCGATGATGCCGGCCTTGGCGGCGGAGTAGTTCGCCTGCCCCGCGTTGCCCATGGCCGCCACCACCGACGTGATGTTGATCACGCGGCCCCAGCGCGCGCGCGTCATCTGCCGCAGCGCCAGCCGCGTGGCGTGGAAGGTGCCGGTCAGGTTCGTCTCGACCACCTTGGTCCACGACTCGTCGGTCATGCGCATGACGAGGCCGTCGTCGGTGACGCCCGCGTTGTTGACGAGGATGTCGACGCCGCCGTGTGCCTGCCGCATCTCCTGGAAGAGCTGCTCCAGGTCCTCCGTGTTGCGCACGTCGACGCGCACGGTCGACGAGTCGGCGCCGACGTTGCGGAGGTCACCGGCGACCGCGTTCGCGAGGAGCTCCTCGCTGCGGTAGGTGATGATCACGCGCGCGCCCTGGCGCCCGAGCTCCATGGCGATGGCACGGCCGATGCCGCGCGCGCCGCCGGTGACGACGGCCGTCTTGCCGGAGAGGTTCTCCTGAGGGCTCATCGGGGCTACTCGGCCTCTTCGCCGCGGGCGTCCGCGGCGGTCGCGACGTTGCGGCCCTCGGCGGAGCGCTCGGTGCGGCGCAGCGCGCCGGTGAGCACGCGGCCCGGGCCGAACTCGGTGAACGTGGTCACGCCCGCGGCGAGCATCGCCCGCACGCCGTCGACCCACAGCACCGGGCTCGTGATCTGCGAGGTCAGCTCGCCGGCCAGCTCGCCGGCCGAGGTGAGGTTCTGCCCCGTGACGTTCGAGACCACGGGGATGGCGGGGTCGCTGAACGCGGCGCCGGCGAGCTCGGTCGCCATGCCGTCCTGCGCGCTCTGCATCAGCGGCGTGTGGAACGCGCCGGCGACGGCGAGCGGGACGATGCGCGACGCGCCGGCCTCCTCGGCCGCCGCGGTCGCTGCCTGCACCGCCTCCGTGGCGCCGCCGATGCTGACGTTGCCCGGCGCGTTCTCGTTGCAGACGGCGGCGCCGTGCTCGGCGCAGATCGACTCGACCTGGTCGCGCTCGAGGCCGAGCACCGCGGCCATCGTGCCCGGCACGGCGTCGCAGGCCTCCTGCATCAACTCGCCGCGACGCCGCACGAGGCGGATGCCGTCCTCGAAGCTCACGGCGCCCGCGGCGATGAGCGCCGCGTACTCGCCGAGCGAGTGCCCGGCGACGACGGCCGGGCGGCTCGTGACCGTGCCCGCGTCGATGGCCGCGACGAGCGCGGCGATGCCGTGCGCCACGAGCGCGGGCTGCGTGTTCACGGTGCGCGTCAGCTCGTCCTCCGGGCCCTCGAAGCAGAGCGTGGAGAGCGAGAAGCCGAGCGCTTCATCGGCGGCCTCGAAGACGGCGCGGGCGGCGGGCACCTCGTCGTGGAGGTCCTTGCCCATGCCGACGTGCTGCGCGCCCTGTCCGGGGAACAGCCAGGCCTGGTCGGCGGCGGTGGGGAGGTCGGGGATGGTGACGGGGGACATGCGTACTCCATCGGATAGGTGCGGTTACATCGGGGCGAGGACCGCCCGAGGCAGTATCGCGCGCGGCGCACAGCGGCGCTACCCGCTGAGCCCCCGGCTCACGTTACCGCGACCTGGCGCCCTCGATGACGCTTCGGGCGATCTCGATGACGGCTCCGACGTTGTCGCCCGCGAGGGACGGATCGAGCCCGAACACCGTGTACGTGGTACCCGTGGTGGGATCGTGCAGGGACACCTCGACGTGGAGCAGGGGGTCGTGGTCTGGGCCCGGAGGGCTGTACGCAGTGAGCGCGAGGAGGTCGCCGATGGTGCGGATCTCGCGGACGCCCAGCCCGTCGCCCCAGGAGGCTTGCAGGGCGTTGTCCTCGGCGGTGCGATGGGTCTCGCATATCTCCACCGCAAGGTCCCCGCTCGCGTTCGTCCACGAGGCGCAGACGCCGGCGGTGATGTCCGTGAGCGGACCCCGGTACGCACCGGCGAACGCCCAGCCCGGGGGGAGGGCCGGCGTCGCCCAGCCTGGCCGGGCCTGCGCCCCCGCCATGTCACGCGAGTCGGCGTAGGCCGAGTCGCGCGAGGGTCCCGGCGAGGCGAGCCCCTCACGGTTCCTGACGCCGATCGCGCCCTCCCAGTCCTCGGGCACGAGCTGCCACGGGCCATGGACCACGGGCACCTCGAGGCCGGTCCCGCCGAGGTCCGGCAAGGGGTTGAAGTTGAACGTGGCGTAGGCGTTGGCCGGCATCTCGCCTCGGCAGCCCGTGAACGCGTACGTCTCCCACTGCACGCCGAGCAGCTTGCGCGCCGCCGCGCCCGCGGGATCCGGCAGCTCCTCGGTCACCCGGTAGCGCACCCAGCAGGCGTCAGCCCGACGCCACTCGAAGCGGTCGCCGGCCTCCAGTGAGTCGAGGAGGGCGGCGTGGGAGACGCCGTCCACGTCGGCGGTGTGGAGCAGCAGACCGGTCGCCGAGCCGTCGCGCAGCCCCTCGAACGTGGTGACTGCCGCAGGTGCGCCTTCCGTGCCGGTCGTGAAAGCGTAGCTGCCGGGCTCACCGGCCGTGCCGGAGGCGTCGAGGTAGCCGTAACGCAGGGCGCCCGGCGCGTCGGGCTGCGGCTCGAACAGGCTCAACGCGATGGCGACGGCTTCGTCGATGCGGCCTCCGAAGAGGCGGTGCTCGGTCTCGCGGAGCACGTAGAGCGCATCGGACTCCGGATCGTAGACCCGCACCGTTGCGGGGGAGACCGTGGGGTTGAACGGGCTCGAGGGGCTGTACGAGACGCGCGCCGGGCGTCCCGCGATCACGCGGGCCTCGTGGCACACGGTTGAGCACTCCATCGATGCGCGCTCCCCCGTCAGGAACCAGACCGACGCGCTCAACGTGAACGCAGCGAGTCCCGAAGTAGTCCCGTACGTGGCGCGATAGCCGTACTGGTATGGCGAGGCCGACTCGCGCTCCGCGAGCTGGAGCATCCAGTTCACGGGCAGGGCCGGGTCGCGCCAGTAGGTGAGCTGCCGGGCGTGGAACAGCGTCGAGGAAGGCAGCTCGGAACGGTCGTAGCGCCACGGCGGCCGCCGCTCCTCGCGCTCCTCGACGGCCCCGGTCCAGTCCGGCGGCACGAGCTGCCACGGCCCGTGGCGGATGGGATAGGCGAGGCTCGGATTGCCGAGGTGGGGCAGCGGCCCGGGGTCCACGGTCGCGGGAACGTCCGCCGCGATCGCGCCGCTGCACCCGGTGAAGGCGTATGTCATCCACTTCACCCCGAACTCCCGCACTGGAGCCTCGGGCGCAGGCGCGGGCGTCGATGTGACCTGGAAGCGCGTCCAGCAGTCTTCGGCCTGCCGCCACTCGATCAGGTCGCCGGCGGCGACCGCGTCGAGGCTCGGTGCCCGCGACGCGCCGTCCGCGTCGACGACGTTGAAGCGTGCGATCGTCGACTCCGTACGCAGCTCCTCGTACGTCGCGACGACACGGGTTGCGCCGTCCGCCGACAGCAAGAGCGCGTAGCTGCCGGGTTCGGATGCGGCCCCGGTCGTGTCGAGGGTGGTGTAGCGGATCCCCGGCGTGCGCCCGGGCAACGGCTCGGCGGGCGGTCCTGCGCCGGCCGGCGTGAGCGTGAGGACGCCGGGGTCGGGGGGCGTGGGTGTGACAGGTGGCGGCGTCGGTGTGGCCTGCGCCCTCGGCAGTGGGGTCGCCCGCGGCGTCGGCGAGGCTTGCGCAGTGGCAATCGAAGAGGTCGCCGGGGGTGTGGCGGTCGGAGCGACCGTTCGCACCACCGTCGTGACGGTGGGCTCGCTCTCGTAGAGCAGCGCGAGCACGGCCGCGACGATGGCTACGACCAGCGAGATTGCCGCGAAGACCGCGTTACGCACGTAGCGGGCCCGGCCGCGGGGACGGCAAGGGGCGGCCTTGGCGCCGCCCCTTGCTCATGGAGTCCTCGTCGCGGTCGGGGCTAGCCGCGAGGCAGCCCCAGCCCGCGCGTCGCGATGATGTTGCGCTGGATCTCCGAGGATCCGCCCGCGATCGTCGAGACCACGCTGCTCACGTACGTGCGGGTGTGCGACGAGCGCAGCGGTGAGCGCTCGTCGTCGGCGTCCCAGAGGCCCGCGTAGAGGCCGAAGATCTTCATCCCCGTGCGCGAGAGCCGCTGGCTGAGCTCGGTCGTGTAGGCCTTGCCCATCGACGCCTCGTAGTTGGGGATCAGGCCGTTCGCCTGCATCGAGGCGATGCGCATGGCGAGGTTGTTGTTGACCTCGACCTCGATGGCGCGCTCGGCAAGCTCGCTCCGCAGCTGCTTGCCGCGGTTGGGGATCCTGCCATCCTGGATCGCCTCGACCGTCGCCGCGATGTCCTCGCGTTGCGCGGCCGCGCCGGCGATGCCGGAACGCTCGAAGTCGAGCAGCGTCATGCCGACGTACCAGCCGCGGTTGACCTCGCCGAGCACCTGGTCGACGGGGACGCGCATGTCCTCGAAGAAGGTCTCGTTGGTGGCGTGCCGCCAGTCCATCGCGATGATCGGGCGGACGGTGATCTCGGGCTCGTGCATCTCCATCACCATGAAGGTGATGCCGCGGTGCTTCGGCGCGTCCGGGTCGGTCCGGAACATGCCGAACAGCCAGTTGGACTTGTGGGCCGTGGAGGTCCACATCTTCTGGCCGTTGATCACATACTCGTCGCCGTCGCGGATGGCGCGCGTCTGCAGCGAGGCGAGGTCGGAGCCGGCGCCCGGCTCGGAGTAGCCCTGCGCCCACAGCATCTCACCGCGCAGGGTCGGTCCCAGGAACTTCGCCTTCTGCTCGTCGGTGCCGTGCACGAGGATCGTGGGGCCGATCTGCGGGATGCCGTTGCCGCCGCCGACCTCGGGTGCGTGGGCCTCGCCCAGCTCCTGCTTGAGGATGAACTGCTCCATGGTGGAGAGACCGGAGCCGCCGTACTCGGTGGGCCAGTTGGGGGCGTTCCAGCCGTGCTCGGCGAGCGCGTCGGACCACTCCTGCGCGGCGGCCTTCGCCTCGTCGCTGCCGTGCATCATCTCCCACTGCCAGTCCTGCTCGGCGTCCTCGACGCGGCGACGTTCGTACTCCTCGCCGCGGTAGTAGTCCGGCAGCCGCTCCTGGATGAAGCTCCGCACGCTTGTCCGGAACTCTTCCTGCTCTGCGCTGTCGCTCCAGTCCATGACCGGTCCTTTCTGCTCCGGGGCACGGCGACGCGTCGCTCAGCCCTCGTCCGCTGCGATGTCCGTGCAGGCGTCGACGCCTCGCCGACGCGGCTGCAGGGCGCAGCATACGCACCTCGAGGCCGCACGGGGAGTGCCGGGCCGGTTGGCGGGCAGTCCGTTAACGACCCGCCCCCTCCGGTTGCGCCGGAGGGGGCGGGGTGTGTTCCGGTTGCGAGCCGGGAGCTAGTCGGGCGAGACGCCCCAGATGGTGAAGTCGCCGACCTGCGGCATGGGGCCGCCGGAGACGCCCACCTCGGGCTGGCCGTTCTTGAGGTGCACCTGGCGGTCACCGGCGCGGCCCTGGAGCTGCATGATGGTGTCCGTGTGCATCCAGATGCGGGTGCGGCCCGCGCCCACGTTCCCGCCGCTCGGCGAAACCGGGTGCGGGCCCTCGATGCTGATGTCCTCCTGGTAGAGGTCCAGCGCCTCACCACGCTTGATGCCCGCGAAGCCCAGACCCTCGATGAAGTAGTTGTGGAAGGTCGTGAACCCGTCGTACATGTTCTCGAAGTCGAGGTCCTCGGCGCTCAGGCCGGAGCCGTGGTAGAGCTTCCGGGCCGTCGAGTCCGTGGATGCCTCGGCGTTCTCCAGCCCCTGCGTCAGCCCGAACTTCGGGTACGTCGAGGCGTGGTTGAGCACGTAGACCGGCTTCTGCTTCATGTCGGCGGCGCGGTCCGTGTTGGCGAACACGTAGGCGACGGCGACGTGGATCGGCATGTCGTGGTCGAAGAGGTTCATCGGCTCGACGATCCAGCGCGCGTTGAGGTAGTCCTCGACGGTGACCTCGTCGGGGCGGTGCTGCGCGAAGAACCCCTCCGGGAACAGCAGCCCGTTGCGCTTCGAGTTGACGATGAACTGCGCCATCTTGTCGTGGCTCTGGTTGTACTTCGCCATGTACTCGCGGAACGTCCAGCCGTCCGGCGTGGCGGCGCTGACGCCCCACGGGTTCGTCCACACCGACGAGCCCTCGACCGTGCCCTTGGCGTTCGCCCCGCCCTGGTAGTAGCGGCCGGGGAAGTTGTGCCAGGCCTTGACGACGAGGCAGACGTCGGTGAGCCCGCGCCCGATCGCCTCGGAGGCGACGCAGATCGAGTTCGACATGCAGACCGGGCCGTTCATGCGGAACGTGACGTTGGTCAGCTCCGGCATGTTGTTGACGATCCAGTCCGCGCTCAGCGAGGCGACCCCGTCCATGGGGTTCTCACCGGGCTCGAACTGCGAGAGGACGTCCTCCGGCAGCGGGTCGCCTTCCGGCCACCACGCGCCGGTCGTCGTCGAGGGGTCGAGGACGAGGCCGTCGACCTGGTCGGCGGTGATGCCGGCGTCCTCGATGGCGTTGCGGATCGCGATGCGCATCCAGGCGCCGATGCTGGTCTCGGCCTGGCCGTCCCAGCGGCGGGCGGTCGGCGAGTGGCCGATGCCGAACGCGGCAACCTTGCCGCGGTGCTCCCAGAGGCCCGGGTTCTCCTGCGTGCGATAGAAGTCGGCGGGTGCGTTCTCCGTAGGCATGGGCATCCTTTCGATTGCTGTCCCCTGCGTGGCCGTGATTCACGCGTGCGCGGGCCGGCCGGGCCGACCCACGCGCGCAGTGTGCGGCATGACGCGCACGTGCGCTACTCCGCGCGCACGTGCGTCGGCCGCGCTCGCACACGACGCGGGGACCTCGATGCGAGGCCCCCGCGGTTGCCGCCGTGAAGCGGTGTCTAGCCGCGCGGCAGGCCGAGCCCGCGCGTGGCGATGATGTTGCGCTGGATCTCCGACGACCCGCCGGCGATGGTCCGCACCACCGAGTGCACGTTGGTCTGCGTGAACACGGAGTTCTGCGGGGAGTGGTCCGACTCCGGGTCCCACACGTTCGAGTAGAGCCCGTAGAGCTTGATGCCCGTGCGCGAGAGCCGCTGCAGCAGCTCCGTCGCGAACATCTTCGACGTCGACGCCTCGTAGTTCGGGATGATGCCCCGCGCCTGCATCGAGATGATGCGGAACGAGTAGTTGAACATCACCTCGGACGCGACGTAGTGCTCGGCGATGTCGGCGCGCTGGCGCTGAAGGCCGCCGTGCTCCGTCATGCGCCTGCCCTCGTCGGTCCCGACGTTCTCGATCAGCCAGTCGATGCTCTTGCGGATCTCGATAGCGCCGGCGATGTTCGAGCGCTCGAAGTCGAGCAGGGTGACGCCGACGTACCAGCCGCGGTTCTCCTCGCCGATGAGCTGGTCGGCGGGGACGCGGACGTTCTCGTAGAACGTCTCGTTGGTGCCGTGCTCCCAGCCCATGGTGATGATCGGGCGGACGCTGATGCCCGGCGTCGTCATGTCCATGACCATGAAGCTGATGCCACGGTGCTTCGGCGCGTCGGGGTCGGTGCGGAACATGCCGAACAGCCAGTTCGACTTGTGCGCCGCCGAGGTCCAGAGCTTCTGGCCGTTGATGACGTACTCGTCGCCGTCACGCATGGCGCGCGTCTGGAGCGAGGCGAGGTCGGAGCCGGCGCCCGGCTCGGAGAAGCCCTGCGCCCAGCGGAACTCGCCGCGCAGCGTCGGGGCCAGGAACTTCTGCTTCTGCTCCTCGTTGCCGTGGACCAGCAGCGTCGAGCCGAGCAGGGTCACGCCAGATCCGCCGACGGCGGGCGCCTCGGCCTCGGCCATCTCCTGGCGGTAGATGAACTGCTCCATGGGCGTCATGCCGCCGCCGCCGTACTCGGTCGGCCAGTGCGGGGCGACCCAGCCCTTGGTCGAGAGCGCCTCGGCCCACTCGCCCGCGGCGGCGCGCGCCTCGGGCGTGCCGATCGACATGTCGGCCTGCCAGTCGCCCTCGAGGCCGCCGGGCTGGCGGCGCTCGATGATGTCCCTGTAGTACTGCGGCAGGCTCTCCTGGATGAACGAGCGCACCTCGGTGCGGAACGCAGCCTGCTCGTCGTTGTCTGCCCAGTCCATGGGAGCCCTCCGCGGTTGCCGAATGTGTTGCGGGCCTTATAGCACCTCGGGACCAGCCTCACCACACAGGCGTCACACCGCGACCGCGGGCGGTGCACCCGGGGCGCGGGCAGACAGACGGCGTCATCAGGCACGGGGCGGGCTCGTGTACCGCCTCCGAGTTGCACAGGCACCTCGGGCGCTGGTCAGCCCAGCACCCTCGATCGCATGGTGGAGGCTTGCTCCTACCCGCGCGGTAGCCCGAGCCCGCGCGTCGCGATGATGTTGCGCTGGATCTCCGAAGAGCCACCGCCGATGGTGCCGATCACGGAGTGCACGTTCGACTGCGTGAACACCGACTTCTGCGGCGAGTGCTCCGAGTCCGGGTCCCAGACGTTCGAATAGAGCCCGTAGACCTTGATGCATGTGCGCGAGACGCGCTGCACCAGCTCCGAGGCGAACATCTTCGACGTCGACGCCTCGTAGTTCGGGATGATGCCCCGCGCCTGCATCGAGATGATCCGGAACGAGTAGTTGAACATCACCTCGGACTCGACGTAATGCTCGGCGACGGCCCCGCGCTGGCGCTGCAGCCCGCCGGCCTCGACCATGCGCCGGCCCTCGTCGGTCCCGACGTTCTCGATCAGCCGGTCGATGCTCTTGCGGATCTGGATCGCGCCGGCGATGTTCGAGCGCTCGAAGTCGAGCAGCGTCACGCCGACGTACCAGCCGCGGTCCTCCTCGCCGACGAGCTGGTCGGCGGGGACGCGAACGTTCTCGTAGAACGTCTCGTTGGTGCCGTGCTCCCAGCCCATCGTGATGATCGGGCGGACGCTGATGCCGGGGCTCGTGATGTCCATGACGAGGAACGAGATGCCGCGGTGCTTGGGCGCGTCCGGGTTCGTGCGGAACATCCCGAAGAGCCAGTTCGACTTGTGCGCCGCCGAGGTCCAGAGCTTCTGGCCGTTGATCACGTACTCGTCGCCGTCGCGCGTGGCGCGCGTCTGCAGCGAGGCGAGGTCGGAGCCCGCGCCCGGCTCGGAGAAGCCCTGCGCCCAGCGGAACTCGCCGCGCAGCGTGGGGGGCAGGAACTTCTGCTTCTGCTCCTCGTTGCCGTGGACGAGCAGCGTCGATCCCAGCAGCGAGACGCCCGAGCCGCCGACCAGCGGGGCCTCGGCCTCGGCCATCTCCTGGTTGTAGATGAACTGCTCCATGGGCGTCATGCCGCCGCCGCCGTACTCGGTCGGCCAGTGCGGGGCGACCCAGCCCCGGGTCGAGAGGGCGTCGGCCCACTCGCTCGCGGCAGCCTGCGCCTCGGCAGTGCCCACCACCATGTCGCCCTGCCAGTCGCCCTCGAGGCCGCGTGGGCGCCGGTCGGCGATGCGGTCGCGGTAGTACTGCGGCAGGTTGCCTTCGATGAACGAGTGGACCTGCGTGCGGAACGCCGCCTGCTCTTCGTTGTCGGCCCAGTCCATCGTGTCCTCCCTATATCCGTGCGTTATAGGCCTTATAGCACCTCTGCGGAGCCGCTACCACAAACGTATATAGCCGCGACACGCACGCGACCCGGCGTGATAGTGTCCGCGCCAGCCGACCGCCGGAGACGCCATGACCGTGCCCGACCTGCAGGAGCAGCTCCGCCCGCTCTTCGACCCTCGATCCGTGGCGGTCGTCGGCGCGACGAACACGGCTGGCAAGTGGGGCAACATGATGATGGAGCGGCCCCTCAAGGGCGGCTTCCCCGGCCCGGTCTACCCCGTCCACCCGAGCGCCAACGAGGTCATGGGCCAGCGCGCCTACCGCTCCGTGCTCGACATCCCCGAGCACATCGACCTGGCCGTGCTGACCGTGCCGGCCCCTGTCACGGCGCAGGTGCTCCGTGAGTGCGGCGCGAAGGGCATCCGCGCCGCCGTCGTGATCAGCGCCGGCTTCTCCGAGAGCGGCCCCGAGGGCGAGCAGCGCCAGGCCGAGATCGTGAGTGCGGCGCGCGAGGCGGGCATCCGCTTCGTGGGGCCGAACTGCAACGGGATGTGGAGCGCGTCGTCGGGGCTCAGCCTGCACTCGCCGAAGGCGCCCGCGAAGGGCCGCATCGCCTTCATCTCGCAGAGCGGCGCGTTCGGCGGCTCGCTCATCGAGGCCGCCTCGCGGCAGGGCTACGGCGTCAGCCGCTTCGTCAGCACCGGCAACCAGGCCGACCTCAACGACGCCGACTACCTCGAATACCTCCGCGACGACCCCGAGACCGACGTGATCGCGCTCTACATCGAGGGGCTCAAGGACCCGCGGCGCTTCCTCGAGACCGCGCGTCGCGTCGTCGCCACCAAGCCGGTGCTGGTCTACAAGGCCGGCCGCAACCCCGTCGGCGCACGGGCGGTGCACTCGCACACCGCCTCGCTGATGGTGCCGGACGAGGTGTTCGACGCCGCATGCAGGCAGTTCGGGCTGATCCGCGTGCACGAGGCGATGCACCTCTTCACGCTCGCCTCGGCGCTCTCGGAGGCGCCGCTCCCGGACGGGCATCGCGTGGCGGTGATGTCGATGACGGGCGGGCAGTGCGTCGTGACGTCCGACAGCTGCGCCTACATGGGACTCGACGTGCCCGTGCTCGACGAGGAGACGCAGCAGCGGCTCATCCCGATGCTCGCGCCGCACGCACCCACGCCGCGCAATCCGGTGGACCTCGCCGGCGACTTCCGCGACGTGCGGCTCTTCTCGCAGGTCGCGGACATCCTCGCCGACCTGCCGTACATCGACGGGCTCATCGTCTCGGGGCCCGGCGGCGCGGGCGGCGACGAGCGGACGCAGGCGACGGCCGAGCGCATGGCGACGATCCCCGCGCGCACGGGCAAGCCCGTCGTCGGCGTCGGGATGCGGCGCATGGATGACGAGGTCTCGTCGCGCGTCTTCCGCGAGCACGCGGTGCCCAGCTACGAGACGCCCGAGGAGAGCGCCCGCGCCATGCACGCCCTCGCGACCTACGCGGCGATCCGGCGCGACCTCCACGGCGAGTAGCGGCCCCGCGGACACGCAGCCGCGCGAAACGCCCGCGCGGTCGGCGTATATTCAGCGGCCATAACCACAACGACCACACCCAGCCACATCGAAGGAGGAGAGACCATGCCCGGACCGCTCGCCGGGGTGAGAGTCTTCGAGGTGTCACAGATCGTCGCCGGGCCGTACTGCGGCCTGAACCTGGCCGACCTCGGCGCCGACGTGATCAAGGTCGAGCCGCCGGGCGGCGAAGGGTCGCGCGCGCAGGGCGCGGTCGTCCCCGGCGAGAGCAAGGGCTTCCACGCCCTCAACCGCGGCAAGCGCTCGCTGGTGGTCGACCTCAGTCACCCGGACGGCCAGGCGCTGGTCCACCGCATCATTCCGGGCTTCGACGTGTTCACGATCAACGCACGCCCCGGCGTGCCCGAGCGGCTGCGCGTCGACTACGACACGCTCCGGCAGTTCCGGCCGGACATCATCCACCTCGAGAACAGCGGGTTCGGGAACGACGGCCCCAGCAAGACGCGATCGGGTTCCGATGCCGTCGCGCAGGCGTACTCGGGGCTCCTCGCCGGTGACGGCAAGGTCGACGAGTTCGGCGCGCCCGAGATCATCTCGGCGACCGCCCCGGCCGACTTCCAGGCGGGGCTCGCCGGCACCATGGCGATCTGCGCGGCGCTGTTCCACCGCGCGATGACCGGCGAGGGCCAGGCCATCGAGACCTCGCTGCTCATGGCCGGCCTCGCGATGCAGGGCTTCCGCGTCAGCCAGGCGCCCGCGCTCGACGCGTTCACCCAGGACATCGCGCTGCGCAAGATGTACGAGGTGCGCGAGGCCGGCGGCTCATACGGGGATCAGATCAAGGCGCGCGGCGGCATCCACGACCAGATGGGGCGCGCGGCCGCGAGGCTCTTCTACGGCGGCTACGCCGTGAAGGACGGCGGCATCATCCTCGGCGCGCTCACACCCCGGAACCGCGACCAGATGCGCCGCGTGATCGGCATCGAGGACGACCCCACGAACGTGCCCGACTTCGACTCGAACGACCCGGAGAGCCGCAAGCTCGTCGACATGATGCTCGAGAAGGTGCGCGGCATCATGCTGACCAAGACCATGGACGAGTGGATCGAGCTTTTCGAGGCCGAGGGCGCGCCGTGCTCCAAGGTCAACTTCCCCGAGGAGATGGCCGACGACCCGCAGGTCGAGGCGATGGGCTACATGATGGACATGGAGCACGAGCTGACCGGCCCCGAGCGCCTCGTCGGCCCGATCGTGAAGATGTCGAAGACGCCCACCGGCTCACCGCTGACCTCGCCGCCGCTCGGCAAGCACACCGACGAGGTGCTGCACGAGCACGGCGTGACCGACCCGGAGATCGCCGCCCTGCGCGAGTCGGGAGCGATCGCCTAGCGGCGCGAGCCCGGGCGCGGAGCCCCGATGCGGTCCGCGACGTGGCTAGCGCTCATCGCCGCATGCGTCCTCGCGGCTGCGGCGGTGGGCTGCGGCTCGGGCGGGCCGTGCGAGGACATCGAGCTCTCGCCGGAGGCGGCGCGCTCCCTCGCTGAGCTGGAGGACGCCTCGGCGTTCCCGCTCGCGCGACCGTGCGGCTACGAGCCGAGGCTCCGGGTCGGCGCAGTGTTCGAGGACGCGCTGCCCGAGGGTGGCGTGCAGTACCCGCGCGTCAACTTCTCGGTCCACCGCGAGGGCGAGCACGCCTTCCTGCTCAGCCAGACGCAGGCGACCGTCCCGTTCCTCGCCATCCCGCTCGGCAGCCACCGGCTGACGGTGCGCGCCGGCGGGCTGGCCGCCGAAGGCTTCGCGGGACCGTCGGGCGCGGGCGTCGACATCGCCTACCTGCGCTGGCGTCGCGGCGGCGTCACGTTCGAACTCGCCGCGACACTCCGCCCGTGGCTGACCGAGCGGGACGTCGAGGATCTCGCGGCGGGGATGATGGAGCGCTGACGCCCGGCGCGATCGATTGACCTCGAGGGCTACTGGATGCCGACGGCGCGCTGTTGCTCGCGGATGAAGGCGATGATCGCGAGCACCTGCTCGTGGGTGAGCCCCTCGACGGGCGCCATGTTGCCGAAGTTCCAGTGGTGCGCCCGCACGCCTCGCTCGACGGCGAAGATGAAGCTGATGTCGGCGTGGTGGCCGGGCGCGTAGATGCGGTTGAGAAACGTCGGGCCGGCGTTGGTGCCCTCGAGGTTCTGCCCGTGGCAGACCGAGCATGCCTGGCCGTACAGCGAGCGCCCGTCGGTTCCGCTGAAGCCGGTCTCCGGCGTCGCGGTCTGGGTGGGCTCGGCGGTCGGAGTCGAGGTCGAAGGCGCCGGCGGCGACGGGGTCGAGGCGGGCGGCTCCGGATCTTCGCTCGTACACGCGGCGGCAAGGACGAGCACGGCGACGGCGACCCCGGCGATGCCGGGCAAGGTGGTGCGTCGAGGCGTTCGGATGGGCACGGTGCAGGCCCTACTGCTCGATGGGCTCCTCGTCGCGTTCGAAGACCTGGCGGCCGTTGTAGATGCCGCACACGGGGCAGGCGACGTGGTTGACGTGGGCGGCGCGACAGGTCTTGCAGCGGATGAGCTGCGGTACCGCGACGCGGTGGTGACCGCGGCGCGAGCGCTGCTTCGCCTTGGGAGTCCTACGCTTGGGTACGGCCATCGCTCTCCTCCGTCCCCAGTTCCCGGGCGGACAGCTGCTCGCCGAGCGCGGCGAGGGCTGCAAACGGCCCGGTTGCCGCTCCGCCCGGGCAATCGCAGCGCGTCTCGTTGCGATTCGCCCCGCACTCCGGGCAGAGCCCGGCGCAGTCCGGCCGGCAGATCGGCTGGAGCGGGATCGCGGCCTGTTCATACTGCCGCACGGCCTCGCTGAGATCGAGCAAGTGCCACGCGTCGATGCGCAGCTCGTCCTCCCCCGCCTCGACGCGGTCGCCTGTCACGAGGTCGACGACGGGCACGAACTCCTCCTCGATGCGGAACTCGAGGTCCTGCGGGAAGTGGTCGAGGCAGCGCGCGCACTCCAGCACGGGCGTGGAGCTCACCGTCGCGAGGACGAGGACCCCGCGCATGGTGCGCAGCATCTCGACGTTGCCGCTGACCTCGGCGCTCCAGCGGTCGGGGGGCGACGCCATCGGCTCGGCGTCCAGGCGCGCGCGCCTGCGGCTGCCGACGGGCTCCTGTAACAGCGTCGCGACGTTGAAGCTCACGAGGTCCTCCGGGCGGGCCCTGATCGTACCACTGGCCAGCCCGGTATCGTGATCCCGGCGTGTGGTCGGTGAAGGTGTCACGGAGGGTCGTCTGCGCTCGATACCCGGCCCGGTCGCCGAACCTCGGTGCGCCCTGCTGCTCGCGGCGCTGCTCGCGGTCGTTGCCGTCGCCTGCACGCGCGAGGACGAGCCGCCACGCGCCACCGGCTTCTACGTTGAGATCGCCGTCGAGGTTGAGCTGTCACCCGACGACTACCTCGCCCGCTACCGCCGCACGGAGGGTCAGACCGTGGTGCGCTGGTGGTACGCGACGGATCCCGCGCGCTGGCGATGGGAGATCGAGGGCGTCGGCGGCATCATCGACGACGGCCTCATGGTCACGGTCTTCGACGGCACGGACTCGTGGTGGTACGACGATCGACGGAACACGTACGTGCGCCGCGCCGCGCCGGACCCGCCGGGGGCCGTGCCCTCTCCCTTCTTCAGCGCCCCGGTCGGTCCAGCGAACGTCGACACCATCGATGGGTTCATCGAGCGATGGCGTATGTCGGGCGGCATTGCCGAGGTCGCCCGTGCGGGGACCACGACGATCCTTGGCCGCGAGACGGAGATTGTGGAACTCCGCTCTGCCTCAGGCGGCGCCACCCGCGTGTTCATAGACGCCGACCGCATGTTCATCATGCGCTGGGCCAGCGAGGGCGGCCCGGGCGCGCAGTCCTTCAGCGCCGAGGTGACGGTGCTCGACTACGACGCGGCGATCGATGCTGGCCTGTTCGTGTTCGATCCCCCGTCCGGGTCGCGCGAGGTCGAAGGCAGTCAGGGGTGCCGGTACAGCGGTAGCAAGGTGATCGGTGCGTCGTTCCCTGCCGACGATGGCTTCCTCGTGCCGTCGTACGTGCCCGCTGGTTACCGCACCGCCGCTACCACCTCGGAGGAGAGCGCGTCAGGTGACTGCCGCCGCACGGCCACCCTGGTGCTCCTCGAGTCCCCGGACGGCGCGTACATCCTCCTTGAACAGCGACTCCGCGCCGGTGGGATCCCCGATGCGGTGCGCGCATGGGAGCCCGTCGACTCCGAACTCGGCGAGGTATACCAGCAGTCGGCCGACGGGGTCGTGAGGCTCGTCTGGCGCAACGGCGAGGTTGTCGCGCTGCTCGAGGCCGATGCGGTGCTCCTCGAAGAACTGCTCCGGATCGCCGAGTCTTCACAACTCGCGCCCTAGCCTCGGCCCTTCTGTTCGACGCACCTACGGGCGGTTTGGCGCGTGCGGTGCGATCATGGGGTCTCAACGAACCAACACACTCGCGAGGAGCCCCACATGTTCGACCGCATCCACCACGCCGGTCTCGCCGTCGCCGACCTGGCCGCCGCGAAGCAGGTCTTCGCCGACGGCCTCGGCCTCGTCGTCGACACCACACGTTCGCCGCTGCCCGACGGCAACAAGCAGCGCGGCGCGGATCCGACGGACATCCTCGACATCCCCATCGGCAACTCGGAGCTGGAGCTGAACGCGCCACCGGCCGACGGCACGCCGCCGGGCGGGACGCACGGGTTCATCGAGCGGCGCGGCGGCGTGGGCGCGCTGCACCACATCTGCATGCACGCCTCCGACACCCCGAACGACGTCGCCCACCTGCGCGCCGCCGGCCTGCGGCTCATCGGCGCGACCGAGGAGGAGCTGGCCTCCGACGAGCCGTGGACGCAGGTGGCGTTCTTCCACCCTCGCGACACCGAGGGCGTCCTGCTGGAGATCTGGCCGACCGACAACCACCGCGTTGGCGACCGCTACCAGGGCGACGGCATCTTCACGCGCCTCAGCCACATCGGCGTGGTCACGGACGACCTCGACCGCTCGCGCAAGTTCTGGACGAACGTGATGGGCCTGCAGGTCGACACGCTGCGCACCTCGATCATGAAGGGCGGCCGGCTCGTCGAGGGTGAGGACGTGCGCGTGCTGGCGATGCCCGTCGGCGACACGGAGCGGCACGACATCGTCGCGGTGATGCCGCAGTCGGGCGGCAGCGGCACGGCGCGCTTCCTCGAACGCTACGGCGGCAGCGCCCACGGCACGATGCACCACTTCGGCATCGCGACGCCCGACGTGAAGGCGGCGGCCGACTTCGTGCAGGACCGCGGGATGGAGCTGGTGGCGCCCGCCAACGACGAGTTCGCGTGGATCCACCCGCGCAGCGCCGGCGGCATGCTCATCCAGATCGTCCAGGACGCGTAGCAGGACACGAGGCCGCCGGGGGACCGCGTCGTATGCTCCTCGACCTGCCGCGCGGCGTGCTGCGCGCCGTGTGCGGCCTCGCGCTCGGCGCGGTGCTGCTCGCGACGGCGGCCGGGTGCGGTGACGACGACGCCATCGAGATCGCCGCCGCGTCCTCGATGCGGCACGTGCTGCCGCGGCTCGTCGAGGAGTTCCTGCGCGCGAACCCGGACCTGGAGGCGCGGTTCCGCCTGCGCTTCAACGGCTCGCAGGTCCTGGCGACGCAGCTCACGGAGGGTGCGGACGCAGACCTGTTCATCTCGGCCAATGCGGTCCAGGCCGAGCGCCTCGTCGACGAAGGTCTCGGCCGCCTGCCCACCGTCGTGACGGCGAATCGACTCGTGGTCGCGGTTGCCGAGGACTCGACCTGGTACGGCGTGACCGACCTCGCCGCGGGCGAGGCCCGCATCGCCGTCGGGGCGCCCTCGGTGCCGGTGGGGCGGCTCACCGTGATCGCGCTGTCGCAGCTGGACCCGCCGGTCGCGCGAGCCCTGCTCGCGGGCGTGGTGACGCAGGATCCGAGCGTGCGCGTCGTCCTGTCGCGGCTCGAACTGGGCGAGGCGGATGCCGCGTTCGTCTACCACTCGGACGTGGCGTTGACGCGCGGCCTGCGCGCGCTGGCGCTGCCGCCGACGGTCCCGCCGAACGAGTACGTGGCGGTGCTCATGGACGGCGCGAAGCCCGGCGCCGAGGAGTTCCTCGCGTTCCTGCTCACGCCCGAGGCGCAGGCGCTCTTCCGCGCCGCGGGCTTCCTCACGGCCGTCGCCGGGGTGCACGCGCGATGAGCATCCGGGCCTCCCTCGGCGGCGCGGCGCTGGCGGTGGCCGCGGCGGTGCTGCTGCTGTTCCTCGCCCTGCCGCTCGCCGGCATCGTCTGGCGCGCCCTCACCGACGGCGACGTCGCGACCGAGCTGTCGTCGGGCGCGACGTGGGAGGCGCTGCGGCTGTCGGTGGTGACCTCGACGCTCACGCTCGCGCTCGCGGTCGCCCTCGGCACGCCGCTGGCGTACCTGCTGGCGCGCAGCCGCTCGGCGGGCGCGCGGGTCGTGACCTCGCTCCTCGACCTGCCGCTGGTGTTGCCGCCGACGGTGGCAGGCATCGCGCTGCTGACGGCGTTCGGGCGCGCCGGCTACCTCGGCGAGGCGCTCGACGGGATCGGGCTGACGGTGTCGTTCACGACGGCCGCCGTGGTGCTCGCGCAGCTCTTCGTCTCGGCGCCGTTCTTCGTGCGGGCCGCCTACGCGGGGTTCGCGAGCATGGACCCGCACCTCGAGGGTGTCGCGTACACCCTCGGCCTCTCGCGCTGGCGGACGTTCCGCAGCGTGACGCTGCCGCTGGTGTGGCCCGCGCTGGCGGGCGGCGCGGTGTTGTGCTGGGCGCGCGCGCTCGGTGAGCTGGGCGCGACGCTGCTGTTCGCCGGGTCGCTGCCGGGCGAAACGCAGACCATGCCGCTCGCGATCCTCGCGGCGTTCGAGTCCGAGGCCGGGCTGGCAGGCGCCGTCTCGCTCTCGGTCGTGCTGCTGGGGTTCGCGTTCCTGCTGCTGGTGGCGCTGCACCGTCTGACCGCGACGGCGGGGCCGTACCGATGACGCTCAGCGCCGCCTTCAGCGCCCGCGTGGGCGACTTCCGCCTCGAAGTGGACTTCGAGGCGCGCAACGAGCTGGTCGTGCTCTACGGGCGGTCGGGCTCGGGCAAGAGCCTCACGCTGCGGGCCATCGCCGGCCTCGTGCCGCCCGACGCCGGGCGGATCGAGATCGGCGACCGCACGGTGTTCGACGCCGCTGCGGGTGTCGAGCTGCCGCCGCAGCAGCGGCGCGTCGGCTACGTGATCCAGGAACTCGGACTCTTCCCGCACCTCAGCGCCCGCGACAACGTCCTGATCGGCCTCGAACGCGACGCGGAGGCGCCCGCCCGCTACGAGGCGTTGCGCGCGCTGCTCTCCATCGAGGGCCTCGACGAGCGGCAGCCGCACCAGCTCTCGGGCGGGCAGCAGCAGCGCGTCGCGCTGGCGCGGGCGCTCGTGCGCCGCTCCGAGGTGTTGCTGCTCGACGAGCCGTTCTCGGCGCTCGACGAGGCGTTGCGGTCGGACCTGCGCGCCGAGTTGCTGCGGCTGCGGCGCGAGCTGGAGCTGCCGATCGTCTTCGTCACGCACGACCTGCGCGAGGCGCACCTGCTGGCGGACCGCATCGTGGTCATCGACGGCGGGCGCGTCCTGCAGTTCGCGCCGCGCGACGAGGTGTTCCGCCGTCCCTCGTCGCGGCGGGTGGCGGAGCTGACCGGCATCGCGAACATCTTCTCGGGCGAGGTCCACGGCGGGCTCGTCGAGGTGGCGGGCCTGCCGCTGCGCGCCGACGACGGGCGGGACAGCGAGGGCGCGACGGTCGACCTCGCGATCCGTGCGGAGCGCTGCATCCTGCGTCGGGTCGACCCGGACGGCGCGCTGCCGGAGAACTGCTTCGTCGCGCGCGTCACCGCGGACCTCGCGTTCGGCAACACGCACACGCTGCACCTGGAGCCGGAGGGCGCGGGCCCGCCGGTCGAGGTCGAGGTGGCGTCGCGGCCGTTCGAGGTGCTGGGCATCGCGCACGAGCGGCGCTGGGTGGTGGAACTGCCGGCGGCGGACCTGCACGTGATGCCCCGATAGCGACGGACCGCGCGGCGATACGCCGGGCCGGGTAGTACGATCGGGGCGGGTCAGGGGGCCGGACGGCCGCCGGTGGGTGAGCCCTCGGGCCGCCCGCGGGAGGAAAGTCCGAACTCCACCGGACAGGGTGCCGGCTAACTGCCGGGCGGCGCGAGCCGACGGAAAGTGCCACAGAAACAAACCGCCGCCGTGCTCCTCGGGGCGCGGCGGTAAGGGTGAAATGGTGCGGTAAGAGCGCACCGGCGTCCCGGAGACGGGGCGGCCGGGCAAACCCCACCCGGAGCAAGGCCAAATAGGGGAGCGTTCGGGGCGTCCGGCTCCGCTCCCGGGTAGGCCGCTGGAGGCTGCGGGCAACCGCCGCCCTAGATGGATGGTCGTCGCCGCCTTGAGGGGCGGTACAGAATTCGGCTTACAGGCCCCCTGACCCCGCAGGACGTGATATACTCCCCCCAGTAGCTGGCAGGGGTACCACGGTTGTGATGGTGAGCCATGTCTGACGTCGAGGTCTTCTACGACGCTGGTCAACTCCGGGACGATGATCCGGCGAACGCCGGGCTCGAGGATCTGCGCCGGGTGACCCACCGGCTCGCGGAGGCTGCGGCCACGTACAGCGTGGTGGACACCGGGGAGTTGACAGAGCAAGACCGCGAAGAGGCATACCGCAGCCGGGCCGTGCGGCCCTCGGTGAGCAAGCGCTACCGGGTGCGGCGGGTCTTCGGGACGCACAAGTACCCGGGGCAGAACTTCGGCGGGGCGGTGCCGGCGCTGGTGGTGCTGGAGGACGGGCGCCCCGTGGACGTCTACCCGCACGAGGAACAGGACGGGACGATCGTGACCATTCGTGACTACCTGGACAGCCTGGGAGGCGCTGCTCCCGGCGGTGGTGCGGACCTCGCGCGCCGCATGGACGCACTGAGTGAACGCATCGCTGCCTACGGCCCCCTCGGGGCCACGGCTAAGGAACTGGTCGAGGAGGGGCGTGACCGGTGAGGCCGGTTGATGCCTCGCGGGCGGCGCCGGCGGTCCGCGCTTGACTGCTCGCGGCCCCGTCCGCCGCTACGTGATCGACTCGTCCGTCATGCTGAAATGGGTCCTGGCCGACGAGGATCATGTGCCGCAGGCGCGGGCCCTGCGGGACGCCTGCCTCATCGAGGGCGGCGTCGAGTTCCATGCGCCCGCGCTCCTGCCGTACGAACTCACCCACGCCATCCGCAACGCCGCCGTCCGCAGTCGCCTTCCCGCCGGCCTCGCCGAAGAGGCCCTCGCGAGCCTGCTCGAAGTGCCGATCGAGCTGCACGAGACCGACACGCTCACGACGCTCGGCATCGCGCTGCGGATGGCGGTGAGCGGGTACGACGCCCGCTACGTCCTGCTCTCCGGCGACCTCGGTCTCGAGTGCTGGACGGGCGATGAGAGGCTCGTGCGCGCGTCGGCGCGAACGGCCCCGTACGTGCGCTCGATCAGCGAGTACCCCACCGCGTAGGGCTCAGCGCTCCATCGTGACCTGACCGCGCTCGATCACGCGGTCGAGGTCGATCACCACGGCCACACCGAGCCGGTCGGGGTCGCGGTCGCGCTCCCGCTTGTCCGAGTTGTCGTAGATCGTGTCGCGCGCCTGCTGGTCGTCGACGACGCGGGCGCGGCCGTGGAACTGCCACATCCGGCCGAAGTCGGCGTTGCGGTAGAGGAAGGCGACGTGCGGGTTGGCGGCGATACGCTGCAGGAAGCCACCCTCGCGGTTGCGCACCCACACGGCGAGCTGGTCGTCGCTGTAGACCTGCGTGCTGCCGAAGAACGCGAGGCTCGGCTGGCCGTCGGCCCCGACGCTGGTGGAGATGACGGGGTGGCCGTCGTCGAGCGCGTTGTTGACGGCGGTGCGCATCTCGTCAGTGATCTTGATCATCGCGGGCACCTCACTGCGGCTCGGCGGGGCGGTAGGCGGACGGCGCGGTAGTCTACCGCAGACGCGGCACACGCACCTGCGAGGGGATCCCGATGAGCGCACGCGGCGACTGGCGCGACGGCCTGCCCGACGACGCAGACCGCGCCGCGCTGCCCGCGATCGGGGGCGTGCAGCACGACTCGCGCCGCGTCGGGCGCGGCGACCTGTTCGTCTGCGTCCCGGGGCTGCGTGTTGACGGGCACGACTTCGCCGCGGCGGCCGTCGCGGCGGGGGCCGCCGCGCTTGTCGCCGAGACCGGGCGAGGCGAGGCGCTGCGGACGCTCGGCGTCCCCGTGGTCGAGGTACCCTCGGCGCGGCGCGCGCTGTCGGCGATCGCCGCCGCTCACGAGGGCTACCCCTCGGAGGGGCTGACGGTCGTCGGCGTGACGGGTACGAACGGCAAGACGACGACGACACTCCTCATCCAGGCGGCGCTGGAGGCGTACGGCGAGTCGGCTGGCCTGATCAGCACCGTCGAGACGCGAGTCGGCGACACCGTGACACCCAACGCCACGCGCATGAGCACGCCCGAGGCGCCCGAGGTGCAGCACCTGCTCGGCGACATGGTCGACGCCGGGAACGACTTCGCGGTGGTCGAGGCCACCTCGCACGGCCTCGCGCTGGACCGGCTGGCCGACATCGCCTTCGACGTCGCGGTGCTGACGAACCTGGGCGAGGACCATCTCGACTTCCACGGCACCGTCGAGGCATACGAGGAGGCGAAGCTGCGGCTGTTCCGGCAACTCGACGCGCCGACGTCGAAGACCGTCGAGCGCCGCGCGGTACTCAACGCGGATGACCCGGCCTGGCGGCGCTTCGCGGCGGCGACGCAGGCGCCGGCGATCACGTACGGCGTCGAGACGCGCGACGCGGACGTGGTGGCAGGCCGCATCGACGACGTGGGTGACGGCTCGACGTTCGAGCTGGAGACGCCCCAGGAGACGCTGACCGCCCAGGTGCGGCTGCCCGGCCGCTTCAACGTCGCCAACGCCGCTGCGGCCTTCGGCGCGTCGATCGCACTCGGCATCGACCCGTGGATGGCGAGCGTCGGCATCTCGCAGTGCGCGGGCGTGCCGGGGCGCTTCGAGCGCATCATGACCGCGCCGATCGGCGTGGTGGTCGACTATGCGCACACCGGCGACGCGCTCGCGGGCGCGCTCAGCCTGCTGCGAGGGCTCACCGACGGGCGGCTGATCGTGGTCTTCGGCTCCGCCGGCGAGCGGCCCTCGGAGCGCAGACGCGGCATGGGCGCAGTCGCCGCACGGCAGGCCGACTACGCCGTCCTGACGGAAGAGGATCCCCGGTCCGAGCCGCCCGAGGCGATCATCGACGAGATCGCGCGTGCGATGATCACCGCGGGCGCCGAGGAGGGCCGACGCTTCGAGCGCGTGCCGGACCGCCGGGAGGCGATCGCGCGGGCGATCGGGATGGCGGAGTTCGGGGACGTCGTGCTCATCGCGGGCAAGGGCCACGAGCCGACGATCGAGCGGGCGGACGGCCCGCACCCGTGGGATGACCGCCGGGTGGCGCGCGAGGTGCTGCTGGAGCGCTTCAGCGACCCCGACGAGTGGGAGTAGCTCGCGGCGCGAGCGGAAGGAGCGGGCGATGACCACCGACGAACAGGCGATGCTCGACGAGGCGGCGATCGCGGGCCTCGTCCGCGACGACCTCGCACACCTCATCCACCCGCAGTACTACGCACCCGACCACCAGCATCCCGTCATCTACGACCGTGGCGAGGGCGTCTGGCTCACCGACGTGCGCGGCAACCGCTACATCGACGGGCTCTCCTCGCTGTGGAACGTGGCGGTCGGCCATGGCCGCGAGGAGCTCGCGGACGCGGCAGCGGAGCAGATCCGCAAGGCAGCGTTCGTCAACAACTACACCGGCTTCTCGAACGTCCCGGCGATCGAGCTCGCGACGAAGCTCACCTCGGGGCTCGCGTACGACAACCTCGAGGGCGTGTTCTTCACCAACTCGGGGTCCGAGGCCAACGAGGGCGCCGTGAAGACGGCGCGGTTCTACTGGAACCTCGTCGGGCGGCCGGAGAAGGTGAAGGTCATCGCCCGGCCGCGCGCCTACCACGGTGGCACGCTGCTCACGACGGCGATGACCGGGCTGCCGCCGTTCTGGAAGTACTTCGGCCCGCTCCCCGCCGAGGTGGTCCACACCGAGGAGCCCGCCGCGGGCTGCGACTGCATCGGGAACGCCGACGGCGAGTGCGCGTGCTGGCTGGAAGAGGCAATCGAGCGCGAGGGCGCGGACACTGTCGCGGCGTTCATCGCCGAGCCGGTCAAGGGGGCCGGAGGCGTGTGGACGCCGGCCGACGAGTACTTCCCGAAGGTGCGCGAGATCTGCGACGACAACGAGATCCTGTTCATCGCCGACGAGGTGATCACAGGCTACGGCCGGACCGGCCACTGGTTCGCCCTCGAACGGTGGGGCGTGCAGCCGGACATCATGACGATGGCGAAGGCGATCACGTCGGGCTACATCCCGCTCGGCGGCTTCCTGGTGAGCGGCGCGATCATGGAGGCGCTGCGCGATACGCCGCCCGACGCGCGGTTCATGCACGCCTACACGAACAGCGCCCACCCGACGGCCGCGGCCGTGGCGCTACGCAACCTCCAGATCATCGAGGACGAAGACCTGATCTCGAACGCCGCCGCGATGGGCGAGCGGCTTGGTCGCGGGCTGCGCGACGCGCTGGGCGAGCACCCGCACGTCGCAAACATCCGCAGCCTCGGGCTCATCGCCGGCATGTCGCTGGTCCGTGACGCCTCGACGGGCGAGCGCTACGAGCCGTCCGAGGGGGTCGGCGGGAGCGTGGCGCGGCACCTGCGCGAGGAGGGCGGCGTGGTGACGCGCTTCGTCGTCGACGAGCTGGTGATGGCCCCGCCGCTGGTGGTGTCGGAGGACGAGGTCGACCAGATCGTCGCCGCACTGGCCGACGCCGTCGACGCGGTGACGACGTAGGCCGCCCTCGAACCAGGTCGCGCCGCCGGCCGATTGACGCTAGCCGGGGTCCCGCCATATCGTCGCGGGCAAGGAAGGAGGTGATGCCTGCATGGATGATGATCGTAGTCACGGCCCGGAGGGCCAGTCGCAGGACATCTCCAAGGAGGTGTCGGCGGGCTAATTCCGGGCCCGTGTGACTTCACGAGCGCCCCGGCATCGCCGGGGCGCTCTCTTTCTGCCACCCCCGCTCCCCATACACTGGTTCCACACACCCGATTCCCCACACGGCGAGGAGCGCCACGTGCCCTTCGACGAATCACGCTACGAGGAGCTGCACCACGGCGGCATGATCGGCTCGCTCGTGCACTATCGCGACCGCACCGCTTCCACCATGGACGACGCGCGCGCGGGCGCGATGGCGCGACGCGGCGAGGGCTGCGGCGACGCCTACCTCGCCGACGAGCAGACGGCGGGCCGTGGCCGCTTCCGGCGCCCCTGGGTGGACGCGCCCGGCTCGTCCTTGCTGGTCACGTTCCACCTCTGCGTACTCGACATCGTGTACGCCCCGCTGGTAGGCCTGGCCGGGGCGCTCGCGGCGGCCGAGGCGGTGACGGAGGCGAGCGGCGTCGAGACCGGTTTGAAGTGGCCGAACGACGTGCTGGCGGGCGGCCGCAAGCTGGCCGGCATCCTCGCCGAGGCACAGCCTGGCGGCGTCGAGGCGGACGTGTTCCTCGGCATCGGCATCAACATCGGGGAGGCCGCGATCGCCGGGCTGACGGACGAGGAGCGCGCCGTCGCGACGACGATCGAGGGCGCCGGCGGATCGCCACCGAGCGTCGAGCAGTTGCTCGCGGCGCTGTCGGAGGCGCTGGAGGGCCGCCTCGCACAGGTCGACGCGGACCCGGAGCGGTTGCTGGCCGACTGGCGCGCCCGCCTGGACATGCTCGGCTCGCGCGTGCGGCTGTCGACGACAGACGGCGACATCGAGGGCGTCGCGACGGACGTGACGGCCGAGGGGCAGCTGGTGCTGCGCCTCGATGCGGGCGGCACGCACAGCTTCGCCGCGGGCGACGTGACGGTGCTGTGAGCCGCCGTTTGACAGCGCAGCCGTGAATTCCGACGATCTGAACGTGGCGCGAGCAACGATTATCCGCCCGTCGTCGTGCTCCGGCGCCACGGCGGGCCTTTCTTGGCGCTGCAACTGCCGTAAGCGAAGGAGCATCCGTTGACTGACGGAGCGATCCTGGCGCTCGCGGATCTCATCGCGATACGTCAGTACACATTCACGCTCGTGTCGAACGAGGACGGGGTCTGGACGTCAGGCGTGCTCGAACTCCCCGGGGTCGTCTCCGAGGGCGATAGCCCGGCCGAGGCCGTCGAGATGGCCCGCGACGCACTCCGTGAGATGGCTATCGTCCTGCTGGAGGACGGGCTCACAATCCCGGCACCTCTCGCGACATCGGGTCAGCACGCCGGGCACTTGAGCGCTTGACCCTCGGGCGGATGCCCACCTACGCTCGATTGCGATGCGAACGATCGAGGTTCACGGCAGCCATGTCCATATGCATCGGGTCCATCGGAACCCGTCGCGGAGCTGCGCGCATCGCTAGTTGTTCGGCCGATGCCAGTGCGCTCGCCGCGACGGGATCCCGTCGCGGCCTTTTCTTGCGCCGCACCTACCACGGACGACACGGACACAGGACGTGAGATGACCAGCGAACGCACCGACACCGCGCTCCACCCCACGCACGCTGCCCCCGCGACCGGGCTCCGCAGCCCCGGCATGCACGACCTCGACCCCGGGGCGATGCGCCGCTTCCGCTCCGTCGAGGCGCGATTCCTCGACGTGACCGCGCGTGCGGGCTACGCCGAGATCCGCACCCCGACGGTGGAGCCGCTCCACCTCTTCACCGGCGCCGGCACGCTCTCGCCGCAGATGCTCGACCGCGTCTACTCGTTCCTCGACTGGGACGGGTGGAGCGGAGAGCGCGTCGTGCTGCGCCCGGACAGCACGCTGCCCGCCGTGCGGTGGCACGAGGAGCAGGCGAGCGGTCAGACGTCGCGGTTGTGCTACGTGCAGCCCGTCTACCGCTTCGTGCCCGGCGGGGGGCAGCGCGAGCAGTGGCAGTGCGGGGCCGAACTGTTCGGCCTCGACGCCCCGGAGGGCGACGCCGAGCTGTTGCGCCTGGCGCTTGATCTGCTGGGCGCGCTCGGCATCGAGGGTGTGCGGCTCGACCTGTCCCACACCGGCCTCGTGCGCGCCGCGCTCGAGGCGACCGGGCTGGACGCCGCGAGCCAGCACGCCACGCTCGACCGCCTGCTCGACGGCGACGACGGGGCGATCCGCGAGGTCATCTGGGGCCGGCCCGAGCAGGCCGGCGCGCTGCGCGTGCTATTCGAGATCGACGGTCGCGAGGCGGGCTACCTCGCCAACCTGCGCGCCGCGCTGGCTCCCGTGCCGGGCGCCGACGCCGCGCTCGCGGAGCTCGACGCCGCCACGCGAGCGCTCGACGCGGCGGGCTGCGCGTTCCGCGTCTCGGCGTCGTCGGTGCGCAACTTCGAGTACTACACCGGGCTCACGTTCCGGGCGCTCGCGGGCGACGTCGAGTGCCTGCGGGGTGGGCGCTACGACGGGCTCGCAGAGACGATCGGCGGGCAGGCTGTGGCCGCGTCGGGCTTCGGCGCGGACATCGAGGTGCTCATGGACCTCGCGGAGGGTGGCGCATGATGGACGGCTCCATCCGCGTCGCGCTGCCCCGGGGCGACCTGCGCGCGCCGCTGGCCGAGCGGCTGTCCGCGGTCGGGTTTGCGCCGCCCGGCTACGGCGAGGGCTCGCGCAACTACCGCTTCCCGGTCGAAGGCCGGCCGCGCGTGGCTGTGCGGGTGTTCTCCGACGAGGACATCCCGATCCAGATCGCCCAGGGCCAGTACGACCTCGGCGTCACCAGCCGCTCCTCGATGGACGAGTTGATCACGCGCTACGGCCACGACTCGATCGTCTCGTTGCGCGCGCTCGACATCGGCGAGGCGCGCGTGGTGTTTGCTGCGCCGGCGGGGACGACGCTCGCCGAGCTGGGCGCGCGCCGCCCGCTGCGCGTCGCCACGACGTTCCCGCACCTCACCGCGCAGTACCTGAACTGGCTGCGCGTCCCCGACTACCGGCTGATCGAGGTCTGGGGCCAGCCCCAGGCGTGGCCGCCCGAGGACGCCGACGCGGCCGTGCTTGCCGTCCCGACCGGGGACGGCCCGCCCGCGGTCCTCGAGCGCGAGGGCCTGGAGGCCATCGCCGAGGTGCACCGTGGCTCGGCGTGGCTTGTCGCGAACCGCCAGGCGCTCGCGGAGCAGGACCTGCGCGAGGCCCTCGACGCGCTGCTCGATCTGCCCGTGCGGCCGCCTGCCGGAGCGGGCGTGCAGTACGGCCCGCTCCGTCCGACGCCGCTGGTGCTCGACCGAGCGGCCGTGCAGCCCGTCAACGGGTACGCACGGCACGACGGCCCGCTGCGGCTCGCCGTCCCCGACGGGCACGCGCAGCGACACACGGTCGAGGCGCTCGCCGCGGCCGGCATCGCGTTCGACGGCTACGACGAGCAGCAGGCCGTGCGCCGGCCGGGCTCGGCGATCGAGGGGGTCACGGTGAAGGTGATCCGCCCGCAGGACATGCCGCAGGCGGTCGCCCTCGGACGCTTCGACGTCGCGCTGACCGGCCGCGACTGGCTGGCGGCGCACCTTGCTGCGTTCCCGGCGTCGCCCGTTGCCGAGCTGTGCGACCTGCACCGCAGCCGCTACCGCATGGGGGCAGTGGTCTCCGAGGACGTCCCGGCAGAGACGATCGCCGAGGCGGTGGCGTACTGGCGGCGCGACGACCCGGGCCGCTCGATCCGCGTGGCCTCGGAGTACGTCGAACTGGCCGACCACTACGCGCGCGACCGCCAGCTGGGGCGCTACCGTGTGATCCCGATCGGCGGGGCCTCCGAGGGCTTCGTGCCGGACGACGCGGAGATACTCATCGAAGGTTCCGAGACGGGAACCACCCTGCGCGCCAACCGGCTCCGTATGATCGATGTGATCATGGAGTCGACGAACTGCGCCATCGGTTCGACGATCCGCCCGCCGGGGGCGCGCGGCGAGCTGCGCGACCGGCTGGTGGAGCGGCTCGCCGCCGCCGCCCCGCCCGACGAAGGCGGACCGGCGTAGCTGAAGGGGACGAGGAGGAGCTGTATGCCCTCGCTCGGATCGCACCTCGCCAGTGCATACGGGCTTGCCACGCGCCTGGGCAGCCGGCACATCGACGCGGACCGCGGCGCCTACTACCTCGGCTCGACCGCGCCCGACATGCGCATCCTCATGCGCGCTGACCGCAAGCTGACGCACTTCTTCGAGCTCAACGAGCTGAAGCCGCAGGACTCGATTGCCCGCATGTTCGAGGCGCACCCGGAGCTCGGCGACGCCGTCAGCCTCGACCCCGCGATGCGCGCGTTCATCGCCGGGTACATGACGCATCTGCTCATGGACGAGCACTACATCCAGACCGTCTACCGCGTCTTCTTCGGCGAGGACTCGCCGCTCGGCGGCGACGTGTGGGCGAACATCCTCGACCGCTCGCTGCAGTACGAGATGAACCGCCGCGACCTCGAGGACGACGCGGCGCTCGCCGACGTGCGCAAGGCGATCGATGCCTCGCAGTCCATGGTCGGCTTGCCGTTCATCGAGGAAGAGCTGTGGCCGGAGTGGCGTGACTTCACGCGTGGTATCACGCACCAGCGCCCGGACTTCGAGCGCTTCGGGCGCGTCATGCAGAACCACCTCCGCCGCGTCGGCTTCTCCGAGGAGCGCATCGAGGAGATCGGCAACGACCCGCCGCAGGTCATCGATGAGGCCTTCAAGGCGGTCAGCGACGAGCGCCTCGCGCAGTACCTCGAGGAGGCGACTGACCTCGCCTTCGACCGCCTGCGTGAGTTCCTGCCGTCCCCATGACTGCCGGGGACGGCCTCGCGCTGCGGATCGTCGAGGGCGCGGAGGCGGCGCGCGCCAGCGTGCTGCGTCGCGACCCCGCGGGTAGCTCAGAGCTTCCCGAGCCCGTCCGCGCCTCGATCCGCGAGACGTTTGGCGCCGACCTGGGCGCCGAGGAGGTGGTCGCGCGCATCGTCGACGACGTGCGCCGCGAGGGCGACGCCGCGGTGCGACGCTACTCGCAGCGCTTCGACGGCTCCGCCGACGCGCCGATGGAGGTGGGCCCCGAGGAGTTCGAGGCCGCCTTCGACGAGGCCGAGCACGACCTCGTCGAGTCGCTGAGGTACGCCGCCGAACGCGTACGTGTCTTCCACGAGTTGCAGCTCGAGCACGGGCCGCGCTCCTTCCTCTACGAGGGGCTGGGCCAGGAAGTGAGCCCCATCCGGCGCGCGGGCATCTACATGACCGGCAGCGTGGCCGTGTTGCCGTCCTCGGTGCTGCACACCGCGATCCCCGGAGTGGTGGCGGGCGTGCCGGAGCTCGTCGGCGTGACGGCCGCTCGGCCCGACGGCAGCGTGCACCCGCTCAAGCTCATCGCCGCCTCGATAGCCGGGGTGCAGCGCGTGTTTCGCGCCTCGGGCGCGCAGGCGATCGCTGCGCTGGCGCTGGGCACCGAGTCGATCCCGCGCGTCGACAAGCTCTTCGGGCCCGGCAACCTCTTCGTCACCCTCGCCAAGCGGCAGCTCTTCGGCGAAGTGGGCATCGACGCGCTCTACGGCCCCACCGAGACGCTCGTGCTCGCCGACGCCGACGCGGCCCCCGACCTCTGCGCCGCCGACCTGCTGGCGCAGGCCGAGCACGACACCCTCGCCACTCCCGTGCTCATCACCACGAGCCTGGAGCTGGCGGAGCACGTGCAGATCGCCGTCGAGGAGCAACTCGCGACGCTCGAGCGCGGCGCGATCGCGCGCGCGGCCGTCGAGCGCGGCGGGGCGGCGGTCGTCGACGACCTCGACGAGGCGGTCGCGCTGGCGAACGACTTCGCGCCCGAGCACCTCTGCATCCTCACCGCCGACGCCGGAGCGGTCGCCGAGCGCATCACGAGCGCAGGAGGCGTCTTCGTCGGCGAGCACTCACCCGAGGTGCTCGGCGACTACGTCGCCGGGCCGAGCCACGTCATGCCCACGGGCGGCTCGGCGCGTTACGCCTCGCCGCTCTCGGTGCTCGACTTCCTGAAGGTCACCTCGGTGATCGCGCTCCCCGACGAGGCCCTCGAGTTCCTGGGGCCACACGCCGCGCGGCTCGCGCGCGCCGAGGGGCTCACGGGCCACGCCCGCTCGATCGAGCGCCGGCTGGAGGGGCTGTGATGCCCGGCCGCTTCGACCTCGACACCGCACTCCGTCCCGCGCTGCGCGGGATGGACGGCTACGAGCCGATCGAGCCGCCCGAGGAGGCTGCGGCGCGCTACGGCGTCGCGCCCGAGGACGTCGTGAAGCTCGACGGCAACGAGAACCCCTACGGCCCATCACCCAGCGCCCGCAAGGCCCTCGCGGGCGGCTACGAGGTGCACCGCTACCCGGACCCGGACCAGCGCCGCCTGCGGGCCGCGCTCGCCGCGCGACACCACGTCCCCGAGTCGAGCATCGTCGCGGGGGCGGGCGCGGACGAGCTCATCGACCTGGTCTTCCGCGTCTTCATCGACCCCGGCGACCGTGTCGTGATCGCCTCGCCGACGTTCGGCATGTACGGCTTCGAGGCGCGGCTCTACGGCGCGACACTGGTCGACGCGCCACGCGACGAGGCCGACTGGAGCATCGACGCCGGCGCACTGCTCGACGCCGCCGAGGGGGCGAAGGCGGTGTTCATCCCCTCGCCCAACAACCCGACGGGTGGGCTGCTCCCGGCCGACGTGTGCGAGCGGCTGCTCGCGAGCGGCGCACTGCTCGTCGTCGACGAGGCGTACATCGAGTTCGCGCACGGCGAGTCGGTCGTCCCGCTTGCCGCCTCGGGCGATGCGCCGCTGATCGTGCTGCGCACGTTCAGCAAGTGGGCGGGGCTCGCCGGGCTGCGCGTCGGCTACGGTGTGATGCCGCGGCCCGTCGCCGACGCGTTCATGCAGTGGAAGCAGCCCTACGGCGTGAACCTCGCGGCCGAGGCCGCCGCCATCGCGTCCATCGACGACGCCACGCTGCTCGACGAGCGCGCGTGCGAGATCGCCGGCGAGCGCGAGCGGATGGAGGCGGGACTCCGCGACGGCGACTGGCTCGAGCCCGCGCCGTCCGAGGCGAACTTCCTGCTGTGCCGCATGTCGGACCGCCTCGGCGGCGATGGGGCGGCGCTGCGCGAAGCACTGGCGCGACGAGGGGTGTTCGTGCGCTTCTTCAGCGACCCGCGGCTCCGCCGCCACGTGCGCATCTCCGTCGGCACGCCCGCGGACACCGATCGCGTGCTCGCAGCACTCGACGAGGCGGGTGGCGAACTGGAAGGATCAACTCCATGACCGAGCGCCGCGCGAGCGTGCACCGCGACACGGCGGAGACGCGCATCCACGTCGAGCTCGACGTCGACGGGACCGGCGAGGCGCGCGTAGGCACCGGCGTGGGCTTCTACGACCACATGCTGGAGGCGTTCGCGAAGCACGGCCGCTTCGACCTGCACCTCACGTGCGAGGGCGACTTGCACGTCGACGACCACCACACGATGGAAGACTGCGGCCTCGCCCTCGGCGCCGCGTTCGACGAGGCGCTCGGCGACCGGGCCGGCCTCGTGCGCATGGGCGACGCGACCGTGCCGCTCGACGAAGCGCTCGTACAGGCCGTGGTCGACCTCTCGGGCCGGCCGTACGCGGCGATCGGCCTGACGTGGGTCGGCGACCGCGTCGGCGAGGCGACGACGCAGATGCTCACGCACGCGCTGCACAGCTTCGCGCAGGGCGCCCGCGTCACCCTGCACATCAGGCAGCTCGCCGGCGCCAACGACCACCACATCGCCGAGGCCGCCTTCAAGGCACTCGGCCGCGCCCTCGACGCCGCGACGCAACTCGACCCGCGCATCGCGGGCGAGGTGCCGAGCACGAAGGGCACGCTGACGACGTGAGCGGAGGCCGCGACCACGACGGACCGCGCGGGCGCGTCCACCTCGCCGACGGCGTCGAGGTCGCGCGCACCCTCGCCGACGAGTCGGTGGACCTCGTCTACCTCGACCCCCCGTTCAACACGGGCCGGCGGCAGACGCGCGAGCAGCTCCGCACGCGCCGCGTTCCGGCCGACGGCGCGGGCGGCGAGGGCGACCGCACGGGCTTCGGCGGGCGGCGCTACGCGACTGAGCGGCTCGGCAGCCGCTCCTTCGACGACGCCTACGACGACTACCTGGCGTTCCTCAAGCCGTTCCTCGTCGAGGCCCGACGCGTGCTCGCGCCGACGGGGAGCCTGTACCTGCACCTCGACTACCGCGAGGTGCACTACGCGAAGGTGCTGGCGGACGAGGTCTTCGGGCGCGACAACTTCGTGAACGAGATCATCTGGGCGTACGACTACGGCGCCCGGCCGAAGCGCCGCTGGCCCGCGAAACACGACAACATCCTCTTCTACGCCAAGGACGCCGCGCGCAACGTCTTCAACACCGACGACATCGAGCGCATTCCATACATGGCGCCCGGCCTCGTCGGCCCCGAGAAGGCCGCGCGCGGCAAGCTCCCGACCGACACGTGGTGGCACACCATCGTCAGCCCGACGGGCCGCGAAAAGCTGGGCTACCCCACGCAGAAGCCGCTCGGCGTCCTCGAACGCATCGTGCGCGCCTCGTCGCCGCCGGGCGGGCTCGTCGCGGACTTCGTCGCGGGCTCCGGCACGACGGGCGAGGCGGCCCTGCGCCACGGCCGCCGCTTCGTGCTGGCGGACTGCTCCGCCGAGGCGTTCGAGGTGATGCGCCGCCGGTTCGCGGAGTGTGAAGGCGTCGCCTTCCGCGAAGGGGTCGAGGCCTGATGCAGGACCGCTACGCGGGCGACATCGGCGACTTCGGCAAGTACGGCCTGCTCCGCGCCCTGTGCGGCGACGACCTCCGCCTCGGCGTCCTCTGGTACGCATTCGAGGGTGACGACGAGGAGTCGCCAGGTGACGGTAGGCACACCTCCTACGTCCACTCGGAGATCGGAGGCAAGTTTCAGGAGTGCGACCCTGAGTTGTTTGCGATCATGCGATCGATCGTCTGTGACGGTAGGCGGCAGATCTCCGCAATCGAGCAGAGCGGAGCACTCCCGAAGGGCACCCTCTACTTCCCGGATCCGCTGACCTTCCGTGGGGTGCGACCTGGTGAGCCGCGTGCCGTCAAGCGCCAAGCCTGGATGGAATCCGCTGAGCGCGCTGTAAACGGCGCATCCGTTGTCTTTGTCGACCCGGACAACGGCATCGAGACAGCGAGTGTGGGCCAGCTGACGGCTAAGGGGCCGAAGTACGTCTACTTCGACGACCTCCGCCGACTCGCCGACGGGAATCGGACGCTCATCGTCTATCACCACTTGGGTCGCCAGGAGCACGAGGCGCAGATAAAGACACGTCTGAGCCAGCTACGGGAGCGTCTGCCAGAGTTGACCGGGGCCTTCGCTTTGCGGTTCCGGCGCGGTACTGCGCGCGCGTACTTCGTGCTGCCCGCACGGCGTCACAAAGACATCCTGAGATCGCGGGCGGCCGCGCTGCTTGAGTCGCCATGGGGCACAAACGACCACTTCGATCGGAAGATCTACGAGTGACCGCTTCCTCCCCTGCCGCCGACCTGCTCGCCTTCGCCCTCTCCCTCGCCGACGCCGCCGACGCTGTGTCGATGCGGTACTACCGCACCGACCACGCCGCCGAGCGGAAGGCGGACGGCTCATTCGTCACGCCCGGCGACCTCGAGATCGAGGCGCTGCTGCGCGCACGCATCGCCGAGGCGTACCCGGACCACGCCGTGCTCGGCGAGGAGGAGGGCGACGCCGGGGGCGCGGACGCCGAGGCGCGCTGGATCGTCGACCCGATCGACGGGACGCATAACTTCATGCGCGGCGTCCCGGTCTGGGCCACGCTCATCGCCGTCGAGCGCGATGGAACCATCGAGGTGGGCGTGGTGTCGGCGCCCGCGCTCGGGACGCGGTGGTGGGCGGGCCGAGGGCTCGGCGCGTACCGCGGCGAGACCGGGGGGCGCACCGGCGCGGGCGAGCGCATCCATGTCTCCGATCTCGCGACCATCGAGGACTCGCAGATCTTCGTCGGCGACCTCGTCTCGACGCTCGACCGCTGGCCGGGGGCGCGGGCGCTCCTCGGCGACGCGTGGCGGGTGCGCGCGCCGGGAGACTTCTGGGGCTTCTGCCTCGTCGCCGAGGGCGCCGCCGACGTGATGCTGGAGGGCGTGGACCTCGCCCCGTGGGACATCGCAGCGCTCATCCCCATCGTCGAGGAGGCGGGCGGCCGCCTCACCGACGGCGAGGGAGGATCAGCGCCGGGCGCGGGGCCGCGAGTCGCGTCGAACGGGCGGCTGCACGATGAGGTGATGCGACGCCTCGCCGAGCCCGGTTCTACATAAGTAATATCTTCGGGCGCTACGCCCCCGATACCCCGTCGCAGCCCCTACAATCGGCCCATTGCCACGCCCGGTCGGGCGTGACCCGGTCGGCGTGCCTCCCCGTGACGGCTGAGGAGGCTCCGATGTTCACGAACGTGCTATCCCGGCGACGGCCCGCGGCCATCCTGGCCGCCTCGGGCGTCCTCGCGCTGGTGTTCTTCCTGCTCATGACGGGCCGGGCGCACGCCCAGGAAGTGGAGGCCGAGGTCGCCTTCATCCTCAACACGTTCTCGTTCCTCATCTGGGGCGCGCTCGTGATGTGGATGTGCGCCGGCTTCACGATGCTCGAGTCGGGCTCGGTGCGCACCAAGAACGCGTCGATGATCTGCCTCAAGAACATCGGCCTCTACTCGATCGCCGGGCTGGCCTACTTCTTCATCGGCTACA